>NZ_CAJGZJ010000012.1 GCF_904846225.1 Psychrobacter immobilis
TAATGAGGTGCGTATTATAGACGCTTTAATTAGATTGTCAAGAAATAAATTATTTTAATTTAGAAGTAACTTAAAATAGTTTATCTGGTTGGCTAGTTTACTAGAATGATGAATCATTCCCTAAACTGCCTTCCCTTCCGACTGGGACGCATTATACGTGGTTTTAATAAGGGGTCAAGGGGTTATTTCATAGATTTAGCAATTTACTTCGGTCAATATTAAATACTCGCTTTGTTTCAATACGTTATACGCTTAAATGAGTTTGATGTTATTTGCAGAGATAGGAGTTTGGTTGTTGTTTGCTTAGGTTAGGGTTTGCTGGCATAAAAAAGCCACTATTCATGATAGTGGCTTTTTAATAAAATTTAAATTTAGAATCTGCAATTATTAGCGTTTTTGCAACAACAATCACTGGACTACTTATAGTCAATCAACTCTATACGTAATCAATCGCCATCATCAGGCATAGCGCCATCATGATGACAATAGAGAGTCCAAAAATTTTATAAGCCCATTTGATTTGTTGCTCAACTTGGTCTTGCTCGCTATTGACCTTGATAGGTTTCATGGCGACAAACAGCCAATAGCCAGATAATAGTAAATGCACCCCTAAATACCAGTAACCTGTCGCTTTTAAAGCTGTCAGCAAACTGCCAATAACGATGAACAAGGCAATGCTGATAGTAATATGCCATTGCGTCGTTCTAAAAGAGTGCTTGACTGGTAGTACTGGAATATTGGCTGCGCTGTAGTCTGTTTTGCGAAACACAGCAATGGCATACGCATGGGGCATTTGCCAAATAGCAAACATCGCAAACAGCACCCAGTACACAGCATCGATAGAAGGTGTTAAAGCAGCATAACCAATAACTGGAGGAATAGCACCAGAGAAACTGCCTATAAAAGTACCCCAAACAGATTGGCGTTTAAAATACAGGCTGTAAAAACCGACATAGACTACGTAGCCGAACAATGCTGAATACAGTGCCAATGGAGTGGTAGCGGCTAAACATAACACACCTACTCCTAGCAACAATACCGCATAGATTATGGCATTAGTGATAGAGAGCTGACCGGTGACCAAAACACGGTCACAAGTGCGTTGCATCTTTGAGTCAATATCGCGGTCGATGATATTATTGATCACACAACCAGAGGCTATCACAGTCAAGGTACCAACCAAGACTTGAATCAACACCAGCCAATCAGGATTACCTCTAGCCGCTAGGAAATATCCACCTAACACGGTGATAGCATTACCGAACACGATGCCAGGTTTGATCACCTGAACAAGGGGTTGCTTGGCAACATCGAGTTTTAACTGTGCAAGTTTATTCATGATTGTCCATCAATTAATATCGTCATGATACCTTAAGTTCATTGGCAAATCGTTGCCATTTAGCACCGTAATGAGTCCTAGCGTAGCGACTCATTATTAAGGCATTTACGATAACTTGCGCCAACTTGCAGCGCAGATAATAAAGGCAGAAATTTACTGCTGCATCTCAGGCATATCTGAATGATCAGACATGTTTGAGTGATCTTCTTGGGTAGCACTAGCATCACCACCTTGCGTGGGCGCTTGATACGTATCCGGTAGATTTAACTTATCCTCAAATCCTTCAAGCTCACGATCTAATCGAGGGGTACCATCTGCATTAGTAGGCATTTGCATAGGCATCTCTTTGTCCATACCCATACCCATGTCCATATCCATGTCCATGTCTTGACCCATACCAGGCATCATGTGTTCGTTGGCATTGTGCATGATCCATAAGGAACCGACCATAACAATTGCAACCACAAATAGCGTGAACAAAAAGCTGAAAAGCGTATTGCGCTGTTCAGGGCTAAAGTCCATATGCAAAAAGAAATAAACTTGCACAAAAACCTGTACAGCGGCGAAGACACCAATCATCCAAATTGCACTGGTTCCTGACATTGTACCGCTCATTACCAGCCAAAAAGGAATAATCGTTAAGACTGCCGATAGTACAAAGCCGGTAAGGTAACTATTTCTACTGCCATGACTACTCTGACCGTGGCTGACATCCCCATGTGCATGAGCTTGTTGTGCTGCATGCAAATCTTCATTTTTCATAATGCCACTCCTACTAGATACACTAGTGAAAAGACGCAAATCCACACGATATCCAAAAAGTGCCAGAACAGACTTAGACATCTCAAACGCGTCATCATACGCTCAGAAAGACCAAACTTATTTATTTGGAATAGTGTAAAGAACAACCAACAGATACCGACCGTTACGTGAATACCATGCAAACCTACTAAGCTAAAGAAGCTTGATAAGAAAGCACTGCGACCAGGTCCAAAGCCTTCAACAATCAGATGATGGAATTCATAAATCTCCATCCCAATGAAACCCATGCCGAATAGTGCAGTAATAACCAGCCAAGTCTTCAGCTTTGCCATATTATTCTGATACGCACCAAGCATAGCAAAGCCAAAGGTAATACTACTGATCAGTAGCAAGAAGGTCTCAATTAAAACAAACTTAAGATCAAAAATATCCTTAGGACCTGGACCATCTGCTACGCCAACATTTAATACGGCATAAGTGGCAAAAAACGTCGCAAACAAAATCAAGTCGGTCATCAAATAAACAAAGAAACCTAGTACTTTATTGCCCTGCGCATCCAGATGATCTGGATGGTGTGGATCACTAAGGTTAAAATAGTCTAAGTTACCTTTGTTGTTATTATCAGACGGCAACAGCTGCTCACCGTTGTCGTCTGGTAAGTTGCTGTTAGCTTCATGCTTGCTCATACTTTCGGTACCACTCATAATCCATCTCCTGCGTGGGCCGTACGAAGACGCTCGTAATAAGCATTTTCAATTACTTCGATTTCATGAACCGGCACCACATAATCAATATCACGCTTATTCGCTTCACGAATAACAAAGAAAATCATGACTAAGAAAGAGGCAATGACCAACCACCAGATATGCCAAATAAAGGCGAAACCAAAGACAAATGTCAGTAGACCAATGATCACACCAGAATCGGTATTCTTAGGCATATGAATTGGACTGTAATACTCAGGCGCTTTGTCTGAAGTCCAACCACCCTCTTTCAGATAAGCCAATGCATCAAGATCATTGATGACCGGTAACTGAGCAAAGTTATAGAACGGTGCAGGTGACGGCGTGCTCCATTCTAAAGTACGACCATTCCAAGGATCACCGCTAACATCAGCAAGACGTTCACGATCACGATAACTGACATAAAACATCATTAGCTGGCTGAAAATACCGAACATAATAATAGCGGCACCGATAGCAGCAATGATTAACCAGAACTGCCAAGAATCATTAGCATAATGGTTGGTACGGCGCGTCATACCTAGGAAACCTAGAACATATAGCGGCATGAAGGCTGTAAAGAAGCCGATGATCCAGCCCCAAAAAGCGCGCTTGCCCCATTTTTCATCCAAACGATAGCCAAACATTTTCGGCCACCAGAATGCAATACCTGCAAAATAACCAAATACCGCACCACCAATAATGGTGTTATGGAAATGCGCGATAAGGAACAGACTATTATGCAACACATAATCAATACCAGGAACCGCCAGCATAACGCCTGTCATACCACCAACAGTAAAGGTAATGATAAAACCAATGGTCCACATAATCGGAGTACCGAAAATAATCTTGCCGCGATACATGGTAAACAACCAGTTAAAGACCTTAACCCCTGTGGGAATGGCAATAATCATGGTAGTAATACCAAAGAAAGCATTCACATTAGCGCCTGAGCCCATCGTGAAGAAGTGATGCAACCAAACGATGAAACTTAAGATAGCAATCACTAGAATGGCATAGACCATACTGACGTAGCCAAAAAGTTTTTTCTGTGAGAAAGTCGAGATGACTTCTGAGAAAATACCAAAAGCTGGTAATACCAAGATGTAAACTTCTGGGTGACCCCAAATCCAAATCAGGTTGATATACATCATGACGTTGCCGCCGGCATCATTGGTAAAGAAATGCATACCAAGATAGCGGTCAAGCGTCAGCATAATTAATGTTGCAGTCAATACAGGGAAAGCGGCAACGATCAAGATATTGGTACAAAGTGCTGACCAAGTAAAAATAGGCATATGCATCAGGTTCATACCAGGCGCACGCATTTTTAAGATAGTCACTAAGAAGTTGACACCCGTCAGCAACGTTCCCAATCCTGACAGCTGCAAGGCCCAGATGTAATAATCTACCCCCACTGTCGGGCTAAAGTTAAGCTCTGATAATGGTGGGTAAGCCAACCAGCCTGTCGCCGCAAAATCACCAATCACTAGCGAAACGTTGACTAGTAGAGCACCAGTCACGAATAGCCAAAATGACAGTGAGTTTAGAAACGGAAAGGCCACATCGCGCGCACCAATCTGTAGAGGTACGATCGCATTCATTAGTCCTACGACCAATGGCATAGCCACAAAGAAGATCATGATCACGCCATGGGCCGTGAAAACCTGATCGTAATGATGCGGCGGTAAATACCCTGTGCCAGGGTAATTGGCCAGCATCTGATGGGTACGCATCAAGACGGCATCACTAAAACCGCGTAGTAACATTACTATAGCTACGACGATATACATGATACCAATTTTTTTATGGTCAACCGAGGTCATCCAATCATGCCAAAGTGTGCCCCAAAGCTTCTTTTTGGTTAGAAAAATTAAAACTGCTAGCCCAGCCAAGGCCATCATACCACCAGCCATCATAATGATAGGCTCGTGGAAAGGTATTGCCTCGAGGGACAATCTACCGAATATTGCTTCCATAGTCGCCTTTCCTATTATTGAGCGTCAGCTTCTTGCGCATCATCTTTATTTGATGGCGCTGCTGGATTAATACTACCTTCGCCGTCATTCTTCAAATCAGACTCCAGACCTTCTGTCACAGCGACTTCATTATCACGCTGATTGACTTCGCTTGGCGCTACAAACTGATTTTGATTCTGTGTGTGAGAACCATATTGATTCACAATATAATCAAACATGTTAGGTTGCGTCGATTTAAAATATTCGATGGCATGGTTCTCTGATGGTTTCGCTAATTCTTCATAGACAGCGGTATCAAGAACTTTGTTGTCCCCAGCTTTAACTTTAGCTACCCAATTATCAAAACCTTGATTATCAACAGCATGAACTAAGAACTTCATGTCTGAAAAACCAGGTCCACTATAGTTAGAAGATAGCCCATTATAGACACCTGGTTCATTGGCAACTAGATGCAGCTGCGTTACCATGCTTGACATGGCATAAATTTGGCCACCAAGTCTAGGAATGAAGAATGAGTTCATCACTGCATCAGAGGTAATCTTAAAGCTGACTGGTCGATCTACAGGCATATAAAGCTCATTTACAACGGCAATATCTTGCTCTGGATAGATAAACAACCATTTCCAGTTTTGCGCCACAACTTGAATCACAAGCGGTGGGTTATCACTGGTCGTCTCTAGCGGCTTATAAGGATCGAGTGCGTGGGTACTTTTCCACGTAATTACACCTAAGATAGCGATAATAATAATAGGGATAGTCCACATTATTATTTCAATCCAAGTGTTATGTGACCACTCTGGATCGAAGTCTTTATCGGCATCTGGTCTATCCGCACGATAGCGGTAGGTAAACCAGACAGTCATGACGATGACTGGTATAACCACAATCAACATCAAGATAGTAGTAACAATGAGAAGCTCTTTAGTTTGCACGCCAACTTCGCCTTTGGGATCCAATATCCCAGTATCACAGGCAGTTAGGAGCAAGCTGCTTATCAATACCACTAAGTTGGCTTTTAGCCAGATCGGTAATTTGAAAAACGTCATGCCTTGTTAACCTTATATTCGGTCAGTCTTGTTAGCATCTGCTAAGTTTCAGGGTCACTCTATAGATGGCGCAATGTCTTCAAATACGTCAAAAAATGACGCTGGACTTTGATCTCATCTGTACTCTTATATAGTATTCATTGTCATAGCATAATCACTCTCACCAATCGAAATTCAGTAGAGTGAACATGTGATAACCATCAAACTACAAAGAGATTGAGCATTAAATATATTGAAACAATGATCAATAGAATAAATCTTAATACTCACCTACCCAATTAAAGCAGTAGAACAGGCCTAAAAAACAGTAGCAATAATGCTCTGTTTCGATCAGTCTGAAAGATTGGGGGTTGGTAAGTCGCTTTACTAAGAGGGTATCAATATTTAAGAGCCGCTTACTTTAATGCTGAATTTTGTCTGAATAACAGAACAAATATTGCATGCCATATACAAGGTATAGAGGCATTAAAAGCAAACCTTTCTAATTCACTAATACTATACGCTTCTATTTTTTAAAAACACTATTTGCAATAGAGTAGAAATAAAAAAACATGTTTTCAATACTTAAAACATATATATTAACATTGAAAACTTGATTAAGTTCAAAAATATAAAATTTCATCTAAAATCAATGAGTAGAATAGCCGGAATTACTTGATATTTGCTAAGAAAAACTGGTATCCAATAAATATTGTATTGGTATTCGTTAATAATAAGGCGTTAAAGCAAATTTAGCTATCACTCATCGTAGCCCTAAGCGTCTAAAATCTTACACATGCTAGCTAATATGTTCGTTTGAGTAGATCAACCTCACACTTCTAATAGTACAGTAGATACTTATTAGAAGAATATCGGCTATTTGTTACAAGAGCGGTAAAATAGTGCTATTAATTATGACTAAGTCAACAGTAGATATATATTTTAGAATACCCTTGTATGACGATAGTGCTAAATCAGAGACGCTTACGTAAGGTAGTAACGATCCCAGACAAAGCGTAGATAACACCAATGGCTAAAATACCCACAGGTATGTCATAGATCACAATACTTATGACCAATACACCAATGATAAGAACGACAAAAGGGACTTTCTTTTTATCAAACTCTTTAAAGCTGTAGTATTTGACGTTGCTTACCATAAGTAGGCCACAAACGACGACCCAAGCTGCGAATAACAGCATAACTGCCGTATCATACTGGCCAATCCATTCATTATGATCGACCGCCACCATCACAGCTGCTGTCACTAATATAGCGGCGAGCGGACTTGCCAAACCGACAAAGTATTTTTTATCGACGATACCCACTTGCACATTAAAGCGTGCCAAACGAAAAGCACCGCAGGCCGTAAAGACAAAGGCACAACCCAAACCAATGCGGCCAAGTGGCTCTAAGGCGAAGCTATAAATCAAAATAGCAGGTGCAACACCGAATGCCAACATATCTGCTAAAGAATCATACTGCTCACCAAAGGGGCTTTGCGCATTAAGCATACGCGCAACTCGCCCATCTGCGCCATCAAGAATGGCAGACAAGAAAATAGCTAAAGATGCTTTGTAAAATTCACCTTGTGTACTAGCCAAAATCGAGTAAAAGCCTGACAATAGCGACAAAGTAGTAATCAGGTTAGGTGCTAAATATACACCGCGACTAACCACTCGTTTGCCTTCTGCCACTTCCGCTTCAATGACTTCGAATGTCAGACCATCATAGCTGTCATTATCCGCTAAGCGAATATTAAACTCATGCTCATCAATGAAAGGCGGCTGAGTTGCTGCGTTGTCTTGTAATAATCCATCGTTTAAAGATGTATTATTTGATTGGCTTCTAGGTGGTTGCACGTTAGTCATCTCAATATCCTTATTTGCCGATATATTATTCGACTATTCGCCAACCAGCCAGCGTACATTCGTTGCACTGTCAGGTGTTAAGTCTGGCGCATCTGCCACCTTTAGGGCGGGCTGTAAAAAGCGTAAGATTTCACGCGCCTGATTATCAAACTGCCAAGGTGGATTGATAACGAGCAGACCCGTACCATTTAGACCAACGGCCACATCATTTGGATAAATGTTTAACTCACAAACCAGCTGACGTCTCATTTCAGTACGCTTAAGCTTTTTGTAGAACAGCTCAACCGCTTCAACATTTTTGATAGGGAACCAAAGCGCATAAGTGCCTTGTGGCCACTTATTATAAGAAGCCACTAACAGATTGATAAGGCGTGTAAAGTCTTTGTGCTCTTGCTCATAAGGAGGGTCAAGGAAAATTAGACCGCGTTTCTCTTTTGGGGGAATGACCGCAGCGATACCTTCAAAAGCATCACGATGTTGGATGCCGATTGGTAGTTTATGCAACTGATAATTTAGCGCATCATATTCGCTAGCTTTGGCTTCAAAAGCTTCACCGCGTACGCCCGCATCAGGATTTTTTTCAACATGATGGGCAATCCACCAAGGAGAGCCGGGATAGACTTTACTATCATAAGTAAATCTGGCTTGCTTAATGCCTTCCATATAGTCTTTGACAGCGGCTGGTGCCTTTTCGGTATCTGCCTTTAATAAAGCTTGAATACCACCTTTGGCCTCCCCTGTCTTGCGCGCTTCTTCACTGCTGAGTGAATACAGTCCACGACCGCCATAAGCGTCAAGCACATAAAAAGGTTTTTTCTTCTGCCCCAATTGATTGAGGAGTTGTACCAATAAAATGTGTTTAACCACATCAGCAAAGTTACCAGCGTGGTAGGCGTGTTTATAGTTCATAATCTCAAAAGTTTAAATAAGAAAAATTACATCTATGGTAGCATAGGCAGACTAAAAGATAACGATGGTTTTGGTAAAAAGGCATTGATTGACGGTGTATTGACCACTGAATGACAATAAAGAGATGAAATGACGAAGATTATTAGCAATCTTGAGGTTACAAAGCTGATCGTCGATCATCCGATCGGTCAGGATAATCCGCCCATGCTTTTTGTGCCGACTAATGACAAGAGCGCGAAGCCGCCAAATCAGCACGTTCTAAAAATGTCTGACTTTGATGTAAATTGGGAAGACAGGCTAACAAATACGCAGTTTGATACGTTTGTGGATGATGGCTGGCTAATCATTGATAATGTTTTTGACAGTACCGCATTATTGGCGCTGCAAGCAGAAAGTGGTTTTATTGATTATCGTGATGCCGAGCTGACTGCTGGTGTGCGTATCAGCGATATTCGCGGTGATAAGATTCGCTGGATTACTGACAGCTTCTTTGCTGGGTTTTATTATTTGCAAAGTATTAATGCGCTTGCCTCTTTATTCAATCGTAGCTTGTTCGCCGGTATTCGTCATAGTGAAGCACATTATGCCTGCTATCCAGTGGGCTTTGGCTATCAATTGCACAGCGACAACCCTGCTGGGCGTGACGAACGTGTTATCTCAGCGGTCTTTTATCTCAATGACGAATGGGCAACCCACGATGGTGGTGCGTTAGAAGTCGTCGATAAACACGGTGGCCATCATAATGTCATGCCTGTTGCCAATAGATTGATAATATTTGACAGTGACCTCAAGCATCAAGTGCAAATTGCGCATCGGCAGCGCTACTCTATCGCCACTTGGATGCGCCGAGATGGTTTAGTACCCTTTGTTGAACAGGGCAATTAATACTCAATGGCTAACAAACCGTTTATCATGCTCAATTTTGCAAAGATTTTAAAAGCGGTGTAATTGATAACACACAATATAAAAATAAATAGGTGGATATCACTATAGTGTCACTAACGCCATCAAAACGTTAACAGTTAACTTTAAATATAAAAGGTTTATCCATGTCTGATTCCAATAAACAAACAACGACTCATCAACAAGCGACCCTAGATTTAAGTATTGCGTTGTTGGAGCGCCCTTCGGTCACTCCAGATGATGACGGTTGCCAAGACATACTATCATCTCGACTAAAACAGGCGGGATTTGACTGTGAGTTTATGTATTTTGGTGATAAACAAAAAAGCGGTGAGCATGCAGAAGTCAAAAATTTATGGGCACGCCGTGGCACAGCCGATCCGGTAATTTGCTTCGCAGGTCATACCGATGTCGTACCAACTGGTGATATAAATAATTGGACATATCCGCCATTTACGCCCACTATTGCAGATGGTTATTTATGGGCACGCGGTGCTGCTGATATGAAAACGGGTATTGCCGCTTTTACTATTGCAGCTGAACGCTTCGTTGCTAATCATCCTGAACATAATGGCTCTATTGCCTTTTTAATCACCTCAGATGAAGAAGGCCCGTCAGTTAATGGCACAGTTAAGGTCATTGAGACACTAGAAGCGCGTCATGAAAAAATTACTTATTGCCTCGTTGGTGAGCCATCAAGCACGGATACGCTGGGCGATATTATTAAAAATGGTCGCCGCGGCTCATTGGGTGCAGAACTTACCGTCACTGGTAAACAAGGCCATGTAGCCTACCCGCATCTCGCGTCTAATCCTATCCATGCCGCCATGTCAGCATTAGCAGAATTGACAAACGCCACTTGGGATACTGGTAATGATTACTTCCCTGCGACGTCTCTACAAATCTCTAATATCAATAGTGGCACAGGGGCGACCAATGTTATACCCGAAACTTTAGAGGCCATATTTAATTTCCGTTTTTCAACAGAAACCACTGAAGATGAGCTAAAAGCAAAAACGCACGCTATTTTCGATAAGCATTTCGTTGATAGCAAAGCAAATTATGCGATCAATTGGAAGCTATCTGGTCAGCCGTTTTTGACACCTGAAGGTAAATTGGTATCAGCATGCCAAAAAGCTATCAAAAAAGTGACCAATATCGACACGACGCTATCAACCTCTGGTGGCACATCAGACGGACGTTTTATCGCACCAACGGGTGCCCAAGTGGTTGAGCTTGGTGTGCGTAACGCGACGATTCATCAGGTCGATGAAAAAGTAGAAGTGGATGATTTAGGAAAGCTCGCGCAGATTTATGAAGGGATATTGGAGAATTTGCTGCTTGATTAATTGCCGTTATTCAAAGTAAAAAAAGCGCCCTCTGATACAGATTGGGCGCTTTTTTTATTATTTTAATGTGAATGGCTTAAAAAACTTACTAAATGATGATCTTAACTCATATGTTTTCATGTTTTTCAAAACCAATTTCAGATTAAGATTGTTGCATAATGACTTTTAATACGTATAATTTTATTCAATACCAATATAAAGATCAACTTGACCATATTCTAGATTGCCACCGATATAATGCTCAAAATCAACATTGTACGTTCGTACGTGTTCACAGCTGCGATCATTAAAATAGGTCCAAGCCTTTTCCCAAGCATTCATCACGGTATATGGCATTCTACCCTCTTCAGAGAACACCAAATACTTTTCTGCAGGAATATTTACTGTTACTACGTTTGCAGCCTTAGCGGTATTGTCTGATGGCTCTTGCTCACTGTTTATTTTCCAACCCGCCACAACATCAAAAGCGCCTACCAAATCATCGCTCTCATAGCTATGATAAACACCATAAATGTCTTCACCTTTAAGAAGATCACCCGCATGGTTTTGATAAAATTTTTGCCATAGACGACCCAGCTTAGCTGTTTCTTGGCTAATCTCAGCGTTATTAGTAGTACGAACGCTAATGCCACTGCAAGCAATCGCTTCGGGTAGCTCTTTAATTTGTGGAGTCATGATGTTGCCTATCCTGTATATTTATTTGGTTTTTTATTTGAGATAACATTTAAAACTATACTTAAATCAGTGCTTAACGTTGCAGCATTTGTCTAATCCGCTTCATCAATCCAGTTCATCTGAATGGCTTCTAAGATACCTTCGTTAGATTTTTGTGGATCATCATCGAAACCTTCAAGTTCAGTTACCCAGCGATGCAAATCAGTAAAACGTACATACTGTGGATCTGTCTCTGGGAATTTTTCATACAACTCAATGGCGATATCTAAGCTGTCGGTCCATTTTAATTTTTGTGGTGTCATAGTGGTTCCTTAATTTTTCATCACTTTTATAAAACGTTAATTATTTTCACAAAATAATATGATCGACTTAATAGGCTCTATCCTACCAAAATTCGCCAGATGATTATAGACAAGTTCTCTATGCTTTCACTGTCTGTTTGGCGGATTTAATGGCTACTTGATGCTTATTCCATGTAGTAATGACATCGGTTAGTTGCTCTCCCATCATATCTAGCACCTCTGGCACCTGCTGTTGTCCTTTTTTATCCATCAAGACAAACTTACTCATACCAACACTCATGAGCTGGTTTTTCACAAAGAATCGATGTTCGAAATATACATATTTATGGTCCCAACCTGCAACTGCGCTACTCAGCGTCATTTTGTCCAAAAAATTGATTTGTTTCAAATAAATCATTTCTTGCATCGCAATCACCCAATTTAAAGGCTTGATGCCTTTTTGATGACAGCACGCCATTAGCCAGCGGGTCACATTTAATTCAATAAAAGACAGATAACGGTAATTGGGCAGATGATCACGAAAGCCCATATCATGTGGTAATACGCGATAATGACGGACTGTTGGTGCGGTCAAGGTCTCTATACTAAGACGCTCAGTGACCGATTGCTGTTTGAGTTGTTGTTTTAGCAGACTGCTCATAATAAAAAAACGTATCAACATATTCATAAATGACTCTCTTATTTCTTAATATTTATAATTGGTACTTATATATAGCCAGTGAAAAGTAATATCGATACGTCACGCACTGCTGCTATTAATTTTTTTGCTTGCTGTACCTGCGCAGACAGAGGCTGCAAAAATTTGATATCAGCAGTACCGTAGCGTTTTTAAGGTATTTTGACTATAGTCGATTCAATTTAAAAATGGTACAAGGCAACCGATTGCAGATGTATCAGTCATACTTCAAGCGAGGTTAACGCTGTAACAATTTTATAAGGGAATGACTATATCGTAGGCAATAATATCCAAGTCATAATTGCCGCACACTTTAACGCAAAAAAGCCACCTCAGTGACTTTTTATTGACAAGCTCCTATGTAAAAGCTTATTTCAAAGTTTAATAAGCACCATTAATACTCCGAACCATCTCTTCAACCATTTTCTTCGCATCGCCAAAGATCATCATGGTTTTGTCCATATAGAACAAGCTATTATCTAAACCGGCATAACCCGTGCTCATTGAGCGCTTAATCACCATCACCGTTTGGGCTTTCGTCACCTCTAAAATCGGCATCCCAAAGATTGGAGACGTCGGATCATCCTTCGCAGAAGGATTCACCACATCATTTGCACCAATGACTAACACCACATCGGTACTGGCGAAGTCTGAATTGATCTCATCCATCTCAAGAATGTCATCATAAGGCACGTCCGCTTCCGCCAATAACACGTTCATATGTCCTGGCATACGACCTGCGACCGGATGAATAGCAAAGCGTACATTGACGCCTTCTTCTTTTAACAACTCATACAGCTCTTTGACCGCGTTTTGTGCACGGCCTTGCGCCATCCCGTAGCCGGGAACAATCACCACACTACTGGCATTGGCCATGAGGAAACCTGCGTCTTCTGCTGAGCCTGCTTTGTAATTCTTTGGCGCGCCATCATCGCCGCCTGCTGCTACTGCTGCCGTACCCATACCACCAAATAAGACGTTGAGTAATGATCGATTCATGGCTTTACACATGATATAAGATAAAATCGCACCTGATGAGCCAACGAGCGAACCTGCGATAATCAGCATCGAGTTGCCAAGCGTAAAACCAATGCCTGCGGCGGCCCAACCCGAAAATGAATTCAGCAAAGAGACAACGACTGGCATATCGCCACCACCAATTGGCGCAATCCACATCCAACCAAATATAACCGCAATCACTGCCATCGCATAAAAGGCTGGTAGCGAATCCGTGACGAAATACACGCCACCGAAACCAATCATCGCAATGAACAATAATGCTTGGACAGGTTTGACCCAACTGCCGACCAGTGTCTTCGCCCAGCTTTTTGCCGCCAATTTACCAAAAGCAAAGACAGACGCTGAAAAGGTAATCGCACCGATGAAACAACCGATAAACAGCTCAACTCGGGCAACGGCGCCATGCTGCTGCTCAGTATGAAGTACCGTTGCTAACGCAATCGCCACTGCTGCTAAACCGACAAAAGAATGCATCAAGGCAACCGTTTCTGGCATTTGGGTCATCGCGACTGTCTTTGCCTTCCACATTCCGACAACAGCACCTAAAACCATCGCGCCAATAATCAACCAAAGGACAGGGCCTTCTGCTAAAAAGAATGTCGTTATGACCGCAATCGCCATTGCTGCCATACCAAAGCGATTACCACGAATAGCAGTCTTTGGGCTGGATAAACCCCGTAAGGTCAAGACAAAGAGAATAGCGCCAACCAGATAGAACCAATCAGCATTCGCAGAAATCATAGCTGTTAAATCACTCATGCGCCGCCTCCACTTTCAGTGGTATTGGTTTCAAGAGCAGAGATCTTTTTTACTTTCGGTTTAAACATCGCAAGCATCCGCTCAGTCACGGCAAAACCACCAAAGATATTGATACTGGCCAAAAATACGGCAAAGGCTCCAAGCAAGCTGGTCGGCGTAAACATCGATCCATCAATCGTGACGGTCTGTAGCATCGCACCCACGATGACGATACTTGATAGTGCGTTGGTTACTGCCATCAACGGCGTGTGTAATGCTGGGGTCACGCCCCAAACGACGTAGTATCCGACAAAAATAGCGAGCACAAATACCGTGAAAATCGCTACAAATGGTGTGCTACTCATGGCCGCACCCGCTGGCGCTGCCGCTAAAACAGTGGCAATCATCATATCCTCCTAAAAATTATTTTGTGTCTGGGAATGAAATCATCGAGACTTGAGAGTTAGCGCTGAACGAGGCGTACCTGACTATCATGTGTCACCGCCAGTGCGCCTTGAATCTCATCATCCATGTCTAAGTTAAGGGCCAAGCTAGGTGATGCGTCATTTGCTGAAGCGTCGTCGCTAGCAGGCGCAATCAAGGTGGTGATAAAATTAACCAAGTTATTGGCATATAAGTCTGAAGACTGGGCAGCAAGTTGTGAGGGAATATTAGCGGCACCAACGATACGTACGCCATTTTCTGTGATGATAGTCTCGTTAGGCACGCTGCCTTCGACATTACCGCCAGTACCAGCCGCCATATCGATGAGTACTGAACCCGCCTTCATTTTGGCAAGCGTTGCCCCGTGTACTAAACGCGGTGCTTGACGACCAGGAATCTGTGCCGTGGTAATGACGATATCAGCATGACTCAAGGCTTTATCAACGATGGCTGCTTGGTCTTTAATATATTGTGCTGATGGCGTCCACGCATAGCCGCCTGTGGATTTAGCGGTCTCAGCTTCCTCTGCACTCATCGGCACATCAAGCCACTTACCTCCTAATGACTCGACTTGCTCGCGAGCGGTCGGACGTAAGTCACTGGCTTCTACCACGGCACCCAAACGCTTGGCAGTAGCAATCGCCTGCAAACCCGCCACACCAACGCCTAAGATGACGACCTTGGCAGGCTTAACTGTTCCCGCTGAGGTCATAAACATGGGAAACGGACGCGAGTATTCATTGGCGGCGAGCAACACAGCTTTATAACCGGCAAGGTTGGCTTGTGAGGATAGTACGTCCATATTCTGCGCCCGTGATAACGTACGCGGTAATAGCTCCATGGCAAAGGCGGTCGCGCCTTTGGCTGCATAAGTATCCAGTTGTGTATTGCGATACGGATCAAGCATGCCTATGACGATTTGCCCCGCTGTCAAACTCTCTGTCACCGCAGCAGACAAGTCATTGACCGTGGTAATAATCTGAGACTGGGTGACGACTTCGGTGCTGCTATTAGCAATGTCGGCACCTACGGCCTGATACATCTCATCAGCGTAATACGCTGCTTGACCTGCACCTGACTGTATGACGACGTCAAACCCAAGCTTACGCAATTTTTTGACTGCGTCTGGGGTTAGCGCGACTCGACTCTCACTTGCGACATCTGCACTGATTACACCAATTCTCATATCGTCTCCTTACTTCTTAATGACTATCCTTAATACCTTCAATGCACATTTAAAAAGCACAGAGGACAAAAAACCTTTGGCCTATTGGTTAAATATTAGCAACCAAAGATTATCAATTTAATAAATGATAGATACTTTTCCATCACGTCTTTTTATTATAGAGACAACGTCTGCTAACTTTCATTGCCAAATGATGACCCATAAGTAAAATAAAAAGTTAAGTGTTTACACCATTTTCATAACTTTTATTGTTATATTGAAAGTTTTGTCTTTCTATCATATGGTATGGTTTATCAAAGATCGCCTCACCACCATGACTTTTTAAATAATTATAAAATTTAAGAGAAATATAAAACGACCGTCAGTAAGAGAAATTACATCGGTGAGTATCGTATAGTCTAATCCAAATAATTTCGATACAAGGAAGCCACGCACAGATAGTACGAGTAGTACATCAAGCGGGGTTGACGATGTAGCGGATTTATAAGGGTTTGACTATATAATAAGAAAGATTGATACTTTGATAGGTTGGTCATTGATTCACTATAAGAAGGAATAACGATGTATTTTTTACTATCCCCTGCCAAATCTTTGAACGACACAGATACGGTGCCAGTAAACCTTGGTAACTATTACAGTCAGCCTGAATTGATTGAACATTCACAAGCATTGATGAAAATACTCAAGTCGAAAGAGCCGATTGATTTGCAAGCGCTCATGAGCATCTCTGATGATTTGGCTCAACTCAATGCCCAACGTAATCAAGACTGGGCTTGGAGTAAAGATCAGCCGTTTACCGATAACGAGTCTGGTAATACTGCAAAACCTGCTGGTTATTTGTTCGATGGTGATGTTTATAGTGGTCTTGATATGTATCACATGGATAAAGAGTCGGCTATTTATGTCAATGAACATTTAGGTATCTTATCAGGTCTTTATGGCTTGCTAAAACCGTTAGATTTGATTCAACCCTATCGATTAGAGATGGGCACTAAGCTGAAAAATGAGCGTGGTGATAACTTGTATGAGTTTTGGGGTGAAGAAGTGACCAATACTATCAATGCGCGCATGACGGATAGTGATGACAACGTGTTGGTTAACTTAGCTTCTAACGAATACTTTAAATCCGTCAAGAAAAAATCACTTCATGCGCAAATAATCACGCCACGATTTGAAGACGAAAAGAACGGTCAATATAAAGTCATTAGTTTCTATGCCAAAAAAGCACGCGGGCTAATGGTTAAATATGCGGCCGATAATAAGCTGACCAATGCTGAGCAGCTAAAGCAATTTGATTTGGCGGGATATTATTACTGTGAAGCTGAGTCTGATGAGCAGACTTGGACGTTTAGAAGGGATGCAGCTAGTCAGTAGTTTTAAAAATATATATCTAATTAGCATAAAAAACCCCGATAAGCTCTCGCCTATCGGGGTTTTTTAAACTAGGTTTACTAAGTGCTTTATGACAAAGTCATACTTCTAGCGAAAAGCGATTTGTCGAGAGAGACGAGCGAAAATAGTACCTATCGTACATTGAGCGCGTCTGACAAAGAGAAATCGCTTTGCAGCAGAAGTAAAATTACATCATGCCGCCCATTCCACCCATACCGCCCATTCCACCAGCGCCCATGCCAGCCATGCCATCATCACCTTGTGGCAAATCAGTAATCATGACTTCGGTCGTTAGCATTAAGCCTGCAACAGATGCCGCATTTTCTAGTGCTGAACGAGCTACTTTCGCTGGGTCAAGAATACCCATCTCTAGCATATCGCCGTATTCACCAGAAGCAGCGTTGTAACCGTAGTTACCAGTACCGCTCTTCACTTCGTTAACGACAACTGACGCTTCTTCGCCTGAGTTGGTAACGATTTGACGCAATGGCGCTTCCATTGCACGACGTAAGATATTGATACCAGCGTTTTGGTCGTCGTTATCACCGCGTAGCTCAGACAATGCATTCATTGCACGAACTAGGGCAACACCGCCGCCAGGAACAACACCTTCTTCAACCGCTGCACGAGTAGCATGTAGCGCATCATCAACGCGATCTTTTTTCTCTTTCATTTCAGTTTCAGTCGCAGCGCCCACTTTGATAACGGCAACGCCGCCAGCCAGTTTCGCCATACGCTCTTGAAGCTTTTCTTTATCGTAGTCAGACGTTGATTCTTCAACTTGACGTTTAATTGATTCAACGCGGTTTTCGATATCAGCAGAGTTACCAGCGCCATCAACGATTACAGTGTTTTCTTTACCGATAGTGACTTTTTTAGCCGTACCCAATTGCTCAAGGGTCGCAGTTTCTAAGCTAAGACCAATCTCTTCAGAGATAACGGTACCGCCAGTTAACGTGGCGATATCTTCTAGCATTGCTTTACGACGATCGCCAAAACCTGGTGCTTTGACGGCACAAGTTTTTAAGCCGCCACGCATGTTGTTTACAACTAACGTTGCCAATGCTTCGTTTTCTACGTCTTCAGCAATGATTAGCAGTGGTTTGCTTTGTTGCATTACTTGCTCAAGTAATGGCACGATTTCACGGATATTGCTGATTTTTTTATCAACTAGCAAGATATATGGGTTTTCAAACTCAGCGGTTAAGCTGTCTTGCTTATTTGCAAAGTATGGGCTGATATAACCACGGTCAAACTGCATACCCTCTACTACTTCCAGGGTATCTTCAAAGCTTGAACCTTCTTCAACAGTGATAACACCTTGCTTACCGACTTTTTCCATCGCTTCAGCAATCAATTCACCAATTTTGGTGTCTGAGTTAGCAGAGATAGAACCAACTTGAGCGATTGCTTTTGAATCGTCAGCTGGCGTTGATAACAAATGAATTTGCTCAACGGCTGCACGAACGGCTTTATCAATACCGCGTTTCAGATCCATTGGGTTCATGCCAGCGGCAACTGATTTCATGCCTTCTTGCAGGATTGACTGAGCCAATACGGTCGCTGTGGTTGTACCATCACCAGCAACATCGTTGGTGCGGCTAGCCACTTCACGAACCAATTGAGCGCCCATGTTTTCAAATTTGTTTTCAAGCTCGATTTCTTTGGCAACCGATACACCATCTTTAGTGATGGTAGGCGCGCCAAAAGATTTATCGATAACCACATTACGACCTTTAGGGCCTAAGGTGACACGTACTGCGTTTGCTAGGACGTTTACGCCGTTCATCATTTGTTTACGGGCATCTATGCCGAATTTTACGTCTTTTGCCATGTTAAATTACTCCACTATTATAAGTATGAGAATGCGTTCGAATGAATCGATATGGTATTGTGAAAAACAATTGTCAAAAATGTGCTGAGTATAAAATACTCAAAAAGGACTAGCCTTCTAACACACCCAATACATCGGATTCTTTCATAATAAGTAATTCTTCGCCGTCAACTTTCACGGTTTGACCAGCATATTGACCGAACAAGACTTTGTCGCCAGCTTTTACATCTAACGCGCGAGTTTCACCGTTGTCACGGATTTGGCCATTACCAACTGCAATGACTTCACCTTGTGAAGGCTTTTCTTGAGCAGAACCAGGAAGTAAGATACCACCAGCCGTTTTTGTTTCTTCTTCTATGCGGCGGACAACAATACGATCATGTAAAGGACGAATATTCATCAATATGTCTCCAAAAATGAGTTATTTGAATTAAGGGTTTATTTGAATTAATACTCTCAGTACCAATATCTATTAGAACTGCTAATTAAAAATAGCGTTCTAACGATAAGCCTTGAGCTTGTATCAAAAAGTGGGGGCAAGCTAAGCGAGGTTCAAGTGTAAACCCCAAAAATTTACAAGATTTTTTGGAGGCTTTATACTAAAAGCGACCTTTATAAGCGAGCTTGGAAGAAAGTGCTGTACTTAACATTTAATGCTATTTATTAAATACTGAGTACCATTGGCAGAATAATAAAAACACGACACGACAGCTATAGATTAAAAAAGCTCGCGAGGCGCAGTCTTTGACTTAAAGCTTGTCAATTTACTTATTTCTTTTGATGGGTTTGACAGCAACATTGGCTACAAGAGCAACACGTTAAGGCTAGCCCCTACTCTTGAAAATGTAACAAAGTATGGCCATTATAGTCTCTTAGATTATCATAACAGTCATAAACAAAATCTAAAATGACCGAATAGACGTTAATTAAGGAATATGCATGCGTTTTTTATCAATCAATAAGAAGTCGTCTGTCGCTAAAGCTAATGACACACAGCCTAGTAAATCTAAACTCTTAACTGCCTTGACCACAGGCACTGGTATCGTTGCTATTGGAGCTTTAAGTATGACCGCACCTGTACTTGCTAATGCAAAAACCATTAAACCATCAAGCGCCAGTTATAGTTTTACGGTAGAAGATAAGTACAAAGGCACGGCTACTCGTACGCTAAATAAGTCAGGTGATACTTGGAAATATGATGTAAATGCTCGAGTGGCTGGCGTAGCAAGCGCGGCACAAAGTAGCACCTTTACGATCAATGGTAATAATGTCATCCCTACTAAAGCCAGTACCACTTATAAATTACTAGGTCTTGGTCGCACGCATAAATTAGATTTTAATCCAAGCGCTAAAAAAGTCACTAGCAACTATAGAGGCAAAACGACAACCTTGAACATGCCGCAACAAGCCTTTGATGACTTGAGTCTGGAAGCACAAATTCGCCAAGATTTATTAAACGGTAAATTCTCTGGTAATTATTATATGGCGAAAAAAGACAAAATCGAAAAGACACCATTTAAAAAGTCTGGTAATACCAAAGTAACTGTGCCCGCTGGTACATTTGACACGGTGCGTGTCGATCGTATCCATGATGATAACAGCCGCTCTACCAGCTTTTGGTTAGCACCAAGCTTAGATTATTTGCCCGTAAAAGTGAGTCAAATTAATGATGGTAAGAAAATGGATTTAGAGTTGACCAAGGTTAATGAATAAAACTACAGTCAAAAAACAATAAAAGCGGCGTCCTATTTTAGAGCGCCGCTTTTTTATGTTTAAAATTGATAATATCTAGCGGTTTTATATGATGATGACTATCACATTAATTTATTAGCTACGTGGTTGTTTGATGACATTGTTCATCGATGGCAAGCGCTTAAGCAGAATAAACAACCAAACATTGATGGCTAATAATAGTAAGAAATCAAGCAGATAAATGATTATCTCAGCCCAACTACTGCCGTAAACGCGAGCGAATAGCACCACACCACTGGCACCCAAGTAAACTAATATAAACATACTGCTTATTAATAACGCATAAGGGGAGCGTCCACGCAGTATCCATGGGGTCAATATAAACGCAGGCACCAACCATAGCGCTTGCCATGCGATACCACCGACGATATCGGGATTGCTTGAATTAAAGACGCTAATAAAAATAGGCAATGCAAACAACCTATAGAACAACCAAATGAGCCAAGTCACCATCAAGCGTTGACGAATAGGCGCAATCGGCTTCTTAGCTTTGATAGGTTTGCCATTTTTTTTCACTGGTCGGGTCGCATTTATTTCACTATTTTCACTATTTTCACTATTTTCACTATTTTCACTATTTTCACTATCGGATCGGTTGGTAGCCATTAGATGTATTTACTTCCTAATTAATCGCCCAGTACTTCACTGTCATTAAAGCACTGTATGAGAGGGCAGCTTAGCGGCTCCAATTGGCTTGCGCCAATGCAGTTGCACTAATAGCCAAACGACGACCTTGGACCATAGCCAGTTCGCGCTCATCCACAGATATCGGCTGATCATGTAATGCACCACTGACATGACTGGCACCATAAGGGGTGCCGCCACGATGAGTACGATTGAGCGCGGGCTCCGCATAAGGTACGCCAAGGATAATCATACCGTGATGCATCAAAGGTAACATCATAGTCAATAGTGTCGTCTCTTGACCACCGTGCATCGAACCTGTTGCCGTAAATACTGATGCTGGTTTGTTCTGTAGATTACCTGCCAGCCATACGGTGACCGTATTGTCCCAAAAATACTTCATGGGTGCAGCCATATTACCAAAATGCGTTGGGCTACCAAGTGCAAGCCCACTACAATCTTTCAAATCATCCATCGTGCAATAAAGGTCACCCTCATCAGGTATCGCAGACTTGCTGGATGTGGTCTCGGGTGCAACGGTTGGTACCGTGCGGATACGCGCCGTCATGCCTGCATCTTCAATACCTTGAGCGATAGCATATGCTAATGTCTTAGTCGTACCATAATTAGAATAATAAAGCACCAAAACATAAGGGGCAGTCTGACTCATTAGCATCACTTCCTCATAAAATCGTTAATGTCATTATCTATGTCAATCGCCTGTATCATCTTCTACGTCCATTTAGGTATGGATAAGAACCGTATCCACCGCATAGAAATATATAGACGGTATTTTTACCGTAGAAGTACGTGCACATTATGCCCGAGTCATTCACTGACATGCAAATGACCTCGTTTAATAATCTAGCAGGTAACATCCTATCATGGAGACTGCTGTGCATTTTGACACAATTAAATGGCAGATGATAACGACCTATGTTTGTTACACTATTCTCACTCTAATCCTCGCTAAATGGTCGACATGGAAAACTTATCAAAAAAAATTCCGTTTTTACATCAACGCTGGTTTCAATTTTTACGATTTTTAACTCGGCATTTTTTTGAAGACAATTGCCAACAAAAGGCGGCGTCACTCACTTATACGACGATGCTATCGATTGTCCCTATATTGACGGTACTGTTGATGATCTTATCCTCAGTACCAGCGCTCGCGTCAGTTAGAGCGCAGATCTATGAGGTAATTTATAGTAACTTGTTACCAAAATCGAGTATGCAGGTCAGTGAGTATATCAATAGCTTTGCTGAAAAATCGTCCAATTTAACCATTATTGGCGCTATGATTTTATTCTTTACGACCATTATGACGCTGACGACTATCGAGCGGGCTTTTAACCAAATTTGGCGGGTAGAAAACCGCTCAGGCGGCCTAAAAAGCATGTTGCGCTACTGGACTATCGTCACTATGGGTCCGCTGGTTTTGGGAACCGCTTTTATCGCCTCAAGTGCGGTACAAAGCCTGAGTTTCTTGAATCGACAAATCGCTGGTTATGGGATTGATTGGTCATTTTGGGTTCAAGCTGTCTCTATCGGTATCACTCTCGCAGGCTTTGTTGGAATGTATTGGTTCATTCCTAAAGCACGCGTACCAGCGAAAAACGCTGCCATCGCTGGTATATTTGTAGCGATCGTATTTGAGCTGATGAAGACCCTTTTTGGTAATGTGATGGCTAACTTTACCAGCTATGAAGCTATTTATGGGGCATTTGCCGCGCTACCCATATTTTTATTATGGATCTATTTATCATGGAATCTCATCTTATTAGGTGTTGAGATTAGCTATACCTTGACTATTTTTGAAACCGAAGAGGTGTATCCTCGCCATCCATTGCTGAGCTTGCTCGACATGCTAAATTTGGCCTATACCCATCACCTAAAAGGTGAGGCCGTCAGCGAACAATCACTGCGTAATGTACTCGGACGCAAAGAGTTGCCAAAGTGGTATACCTATATAAATTATTTACAAGACTGCAATCTAATCACCATGACAGAAGACAATGATTATGTGCTCAAAAAAGATTTGAGCAAAATGACATTGTGGGATTTTTATCGCACTTTGCCTTATCCTCTACCTATTAAAGATGAGCTTGATGAGATGACATGGGAAGATCAAAAACCGTGGTTGAGCTTGTTGGTAGATCGTTTTGAGCATACTGAAGCTTATGCAAAACAGCAATTAAACCTGCCACTAAATGTTATTTTTGCCAATAGTGAACCGCGTAAAAAAGCATCGCCTGACACAAAAGATGTTCGCAAAGATGATAAAAGCAATTTATTTAGAAAAACAACATCTACAATGAATAATCAGTCATCAAAAGAGCGTTCAGACGGTGAAGAGTCACCGCACTTTGACCCTGTCGCCTACGACAAAGAAAGCGATATTGATTATGATGAGCACAATAATGAAGTGATTATTCCTATCGGCTCTGATGATGATAAGAACGCGATCATTACTGAAGCGGACAATCCAAGGCAAATTAACCAAAAGTAGCAAATTAACTAAAAGTAAAAAGCCATCGCTGGACATTTAGCATAGAACCATAAAGTTATAAACAAGCCGCCATACGATTAATTTTGGATACATTGACACTTATGACAGTGAAAAAAGACGATAAAAAGAGCTCATGGATACGTGCGCTTGAGATGGGACAAAACAGATTCAGGCAGTTTGCTCAGTTATGGTCGCTACAGACACTAACGGATTTGCCTGACCGTCTCAGAAATATGTGGCAGCAGCTGATTGGCTCTTACTGGTTTATTCCAACTGCTTGTGTGCTCTTGGGCATTTTGCTGGCACCCATATTAGTGACGATCGATCAGCACTTTGACCGTGCAACCGTTCGAAAGATTACTTTTGCTTTTACTGGTAACGATGATGCGGCACGCGCAATCATGACAGCGATTGCAGGGGCAGTATTGGGCGTAGCAGGAACCACCTTTTCGATTACAATCGCTGTACTATCGATGGCCTCTTCACAATTTGGCCCAAGATTGTTACGCAATTTTTTGACAGACAAGCCAAATCAGTTCGTATTGGGCGCGTTTATCGGAACCTTTAGCTACAGTTTATTGGTATTAAAATCTATTCATAAATATGACGTGGCTTTTGGTGTGCCGCAATTAGCAGTGACTTTTGCTATTATTATGGCCATTATCTGCGCCCTTCTACTTGTGTACTTTGTACAACATATGGTACATGCTATTCAAGCGTCACATGTCATCCAAAATGCCAGCAATGACGCTATCAGTAATGTTCACTACTGGTATAGCGACCACTGTGATATACAACATCAACGCGATGTCCAGCATCATGAGGTTGAGCAGTTTCACGATTGGCCTGCCACGCCTATTTATCCGCCAAGCTCAGGCTATGTCCAGCAATTTTATATTGAGTCAATGATTACGCTGACACAAGAATATGGCGGCGTGGTGCAAATTCATATCAACCTCGGTGATTATGTCACTGATAAAAACGTGATTGGGCATTTTTACCAACGTCCAGCAGGTCATCCAGACAATCGACAAAAAGCGGCAACACCGCACTTAGCGATTGTACCGCGCGCGCCTGATGGCATGTTTTGGCAGCGTTTTGTGGGTTGTTTACGACTCGAACAACGATTGACGCATTCTAATGACATCTCTTATAGTTTAGGTCAAATGACTGAGATTGCAGTACGAGCATTGTCTCCGGGCATCAATGACCCAAAGACAGCTGTCAATTGTGTCCAATCCCTGACCAGCTGCTTGAGTATTATGATGCGCCGTCAACCACCAAGCCCCTATCATTTTTATATACCAACGCAAGATACTGATGCTCCTGAGTCTGTGGTCGAACAGCAAAGAGTGGCAATATTAGCTCTGGTTACTCACACGCCCAAAATATCTGACTTCATAGATGTATCGCTTGGCGAGATACGTCGCTATGCAGCGGCTGATCTGATGGTGCTAAAAGCATTGTGTGAGGCAATGGTGAATCTAAATTATGCCCGAGTAAATATTGCCCAGCAGCAAACACTATTGCACGAGCTGAATTTGGTTAAACGCGCTGGAGAGGAGAATCTAAGCTATCAAGAGTTGGTGGATGATTTGACTGACATGTGCCAACAAGCAAAGCAATTTATCACTGATGATGACGCGCAACATCGACACTTTAATTATGTGAGTGAGTTCTCAAGCCATATCGAGCAAGCGTTACAAACACAATCAAGATAAAAACCTACGTCAGTCTTATATGTAGGTTAAATTTTATATTCACACGAGATCTACTTTATGGCATCTGCAAACAACCTCTCCATACTTGAAATCAGCGCCATATTTTTATCCATTACAGCGTCATTAACCTATATTAATCATCGCTTCATTGGTCTGCCCACTACGATCGGTGTGATGGTTATTTCCATTTTATTGTCTATTGGTGCGATATTTTTGGGTTTTTTAGGATTTGATCAGCTGATCGATTACGAAGTCAGTTTATTAGAACAGCTCGATTTCACCGAAGTGCTATTAGACGGCATGCTCTCTATGCTGCTATTTGCAGGTGCCTTACACGTCAATATTGGTGATTTAAAACGTTATAAATTACCCATTGGCATTCTTGCAGGGCTCGGCACTATCGTATCGGCAATGCTCATTGCCATCGCTATTTACTTTATGCTGCCGCTGTTCGGTTTCGGTTTACCATTTCTTTGGTGTCTGCTGTTCGGTGCTCTGATATCGCCCACTGATCCGATCGCGGTCATGGGTATCCTTGCATCAGCAGGCGCACCAAAAAGTATTGAAACCGTCATCGCTGGTGAGTCCTTATTCAATGACGGTATCGGTGTGGTCATTTTTGTCTTGCTGCTTGGTATTTTATCAAGTGGCGATATTCCAACGGTCAACTACGTCGTACATACCTTAGCGGTTGAAGCTGGCGGTGGTATAGTCTTTGGTTTGGTACTTGGGGCGATTTTGTATTACTTACTCAAAAGCATTGATAGCTACCAAGAGGAGGTCTTATTAACCCTAGCGGGCGTCATCGGCGGCTATGCACTCGCTAGTCATTGGCACCTATCAGGGCCACTAGCCATGGTAATGGTTGGGCTAATGGTTGGTAACCGCGGGCGTGAGCTGGCAATGAGCGATCAAACTCGCCATTATATTGATTTATTTTGGGAACTGATTGATGAGATATTGAATGCGATCTTATTTGTTTTGATTGGTCTCGAAATCGTAATCATTAGCTATTCAGGTAATTTATTTATCGCTGGCGGATTGACCATTATCATTGCCCTATTAGCAAGGCTGATCGTCGTGGGTCTGACGACTAAAACGTTTCATCGTCAGCTCGACTTGCCAGCAGGAGCATGGAAGGTGCTGACATGGGGCGGGCTACGTGGCGGTATTTCGGTTGCCTTAGTGCTACAGTTGCCAGTGGGCGACGAGCGCGATATCTTATTGGCACTCACTTATGCAGTCGTTATATTCTCTATATTGGTGCAGGGTTTAAGCGTCGGTAAAGTGGCAAGAAGCATTCGAACAGATTAGAAAATAGCGGTGCATTAGCAATAGTCGATGAAAATTTAAACCGATAAATCAATATTCAGCTACTACTGGTATAAACTTCTCTCGCTTGCTGTGCCGTTGCAGACAGAGGCTTCGCAAAATCCATTCCAGCAGCACTGTCGCGCTTTTATTGTTTTTTAACGATATAAAATTGCTCAGATAGCAAAAAGCCCAGTATAAAAATACGATTTTTATACTGGGCTTTTTACATTAAAGGTAGAAAATTTCTGTCCTTTAAATCAGGCCTTTATGCTTCATGCTGCGATATACCACAATCACGATTACCACGTTCAAAACAAAAATGGCTAGGTTAAACCAATCAAAAGGACTGGAGACCAAGTAGTACAACTCAATAGGAATGAATAGTCCATAACCAATGACGCTGAACCAATATGCCCATATTTTATCTTGCCATAATCCATAAGCTTCGATGAACCGTATCGCCGCATAAATGAATATTACAAACAGAAATAAATCCCAGTTATCACTTGCGTCCTGAGCAATTTTTACGATGCTTGCTACTTGCGGGGCGAGAAATTGACCAAAATTCTGTTGCCACGTTAATGTGGCCGTATCAAGCCAACGTTCAAGATCATCATGCCATAACCACAAGGCACCAGCGCCCAATAGCGCGCCAATTCCTTTCACAATCTCATAGATAGCCACAGCCTTGATGGATTCGCTAGATTCTCCCTGCAGTCTATTAACGTGGCTAAGCGCAGCCTGACTATGACCCTTTGAAGAGGCCTGCAAGCCATCATCCTGTCGTGGCGAATTAACCAAAGAATGTCTCCACAACACGACCTTGTAGTTGCTGATTAAAGAATGGCGTATTTTTACCATTTGATAGCATTGATTGTGCAGTGACTTTCCATTCAAGAGTCGGATCGACCAACACCGCGCCGCCGATGTTTTCATATTGCTCGCTAATACCTGCAATTTTTGCAGGATTGAGACATATTTTATCCACCAGTTGCGCTAAGGTTAATACGTCATCATGTACCAACTGACATGCCAGCGCCATAAACGTATCAAAGTTTGAAATGCCAGGGGTGCTTTCAGCAAACGGTGCCTTTTTGGCAGTGCTATTTAAAGGCTCATGATGGCTACAAATCGCATCAATGGTACCATCTTTTAGGCCACGGCGAATGGCTTGCTGATCAGTGTTACTACGCAGTGGTGGTAGTACATAGGCTTGGGCATTGAAGCCTTCCAAATTATCGTCGGTTAGATAGAGTTGATGCATCGCCACATCGCAAGTGACTGGCAGGCCTTTATCTTTTGCCCAGCGCATCAGCTCTACTGAAGACTTGCAAGACAATTGACTAAAGTGAGCAGCAATGCCTGTTTCTTCAACCATCAACAACTGGGTAGACAAAGCAACTGTTTCAGCAATCCATGGGATACCTTGTAGCCCGTGGTAGGAAGCAATGTACCCTTCATGCGCGACTCCGTCTCCTGACAAGCTTGGTTCATCAGGATAAAAGAATACTTTCATCCCAAAAGTCGCGGCATACTCTAAGGTACGTAGCAGTACCAAGTCGTTTTGAAAAGGTCTACGCGCATTAGAGACGGCAATACAGCCGCCTTTTTTTAATCCAGCGATGTTGGATGGACGCTCCCCTTCCAAGCCAGCGGTCAACGCTCCTAAAATGTGCAAATAAATCCCGCCATCATCAAGCGCGCGCTCGCGTAAACCTTTTAACAGCGAACCGTTTTCTAAGATAGGATTGGTATCAGGAGGAATCACGACATGCAAAAAACCATTAGCGCGTGCAGCACGCCCTTCAGACTCTAACGTGCCATGTTGCTGTTGTCCGGGTTCACGTAAGCGTGCACACAAATCAACCAATGGTGGCAGTAACCACATTTCATGCCCTGATTTAAGGCCAGCCAGCTTGTCAGTTACAGCGCTTGGCAACGACTGTTTAATGGCATTAGGAAGATGGTCAATTAGCGGTGCATCAGTATTCAGCATAGTAGACATGAGCGTTATTACCGTATCAATAAAATGGGATAAATAATTATAAAAAAGCGAGGCAGAAGATTATTTACTCGCAGCTTGATGAGCGCGTTGACCTTCCATCGCAAGCGACAATACGGCCATACGAATAGCGATACCGTTATTTACCTGCTTTAAAATCACCGACTGTGCGCCATCAGCCACGCTCGAAGCAATCTCAACCCCTCGGTTCATCGGTCCTGGATGCATGACCAACACGTCAGGTTTAGCAAGCGCCACTCGCTCTGGCGTAATACCATAGTGTTTGTAGTATTCACTCGAGGACGCTAATAGTGGCGAGCCGATACGCTCGTTCTGGATCCTCAATCCCATAATGACATCACAGTCTGTGACGCACTCATTCATATCTTCATAAACTTGCACACCATAACGCTCTATTCCTTTGGGCAGCAATGTACGTGGCGCACAGACACGGATGTCTTTGACGCCTAAGGTTTGCAGCGCACTGATATCAGAGCGAGCCACCCGTGAATGCTTAATATCACCAACGATAGCCACTGACAGCTCTGCAAATGGACGCGGCGCTTCACGATGGATGGTCAGCATATCAAGCATGCCTTGCGTCGGATGTGCATGCCAGCCATCACCACCATTGATAATCGCAATATCAGGCGTCACTTCTGTCGCCATAAAATGGGCAGCACCCGATGCTGAATGCCGTACCACAAAGATATCTGCCGTCATCGCTTGCAGATTCCATAGAGTATCGCGCAAGCTTTCGCCCTTTTTAGCACTAGAACGTTCGATATCGATATTCAGTACATTAGCGCCCAAACGCTTTTCGGCGACTTCAAAAGTAGTGCGCGTACGAGTCGATGGCTCAAAAAACAAATTCATTACTGTATAGCCATCAAGCTCAGGACGATTGATTAGCTGGCCATTGTCATCAAAAAATGTCTCTGCTTTTGCGATAATCGCCTGCAACTGTGCTTTGTTCAGACCTTCGACACCCAAAAAATGACGAATACTACCATCTGTATTGAGCTGCGGACGACTCAGTGAGGTATTGAGCTTTTGATGAATAGTATCGGAATCGAATTTTGCATAATCAGTCGGTGAGACCGTATGTGTTGAGTTGCTATCGATAGATTTTGACATAATGACAAGTCTTTATTGTGGGTTGATATGAGTCTATATTAATCATTTATTCATCTTTATTCGAGCATTTATCATTGATACGCACAGATACAGGGACATTTTGACACTTATTTGCTACAATTTACCATGATAAAATCAGCGCCATAAAACATCACTAGCCACTCTGTTAACTTAGATAATGTAAGAAACGTTTTAACACCTATTATAGAAAATAAAATTGGCAAAACTATCATTAAATAATAACACACATAGTGTAGCTGATTTTTTGGTCGGGACAAAGATGCCTTATAGGCTATTTAGAATTTTGCTGGCTTAAAACGCACTTCAAGCAATCCATTTTTCACTCATTCTTCTCTATTTTTTACTCTCAATATCATTTATTAGGAAGCTTTATGACCACTTTAGCAAATTATCTAAACGATCATACGACCAATCCTGCGCTTAATGACGTGATTACAACGGTTACTAACGTTGGCAAGACTATTTCTCAGTTACTTAGAAAAGGCGCTTTAGCAGATATTCTAGGTGAAGCTGGTAATCAAAATGTCCAAGGTGAGGATCAGAAGAAACTGGACGTACTGGCCAATGATTTATTATTAGACGCTCTGGCAAAAAATGCGCATTGTGCAGGTGTTGCTTCAGAAGAGCTCGATGATGCCATTCCTGCCAATGATAACGGCAGTCTATTGGTATTGTTTGATCCACTTGATGGCTCATCAAATATCGATATAAATATGGCAGTTGGGACTATTTTCTCTATTCTGCCGTATGAGCGTCAAGGTCAAACCAGTGAGAACAGCGATTATTTGCAGGCAGGTAATAAACAGCTTGCAGCCGGGTATTTGTTATATGGCACCTCTACCGTACTGGCACTGACCATCGCAGATAACGTTGTTATGTTCAGCTTAGATCCAGATACTGGTGATTATGTGCTCATTGAAGACAATGTCCAAATTGATGCCGATACCAGCGAATATGCTATCAATAGCTCAAACTATCGCTACTGGCGTGCGCCCATGCAACAGTATATTGACGAGTTAATCGCAGGCGAGGCAGGCGTGCGTGGTCGCGATTTCAATACACGCTGGGTTGCTGCCATGGTGGGTGATGTTCACCGTATCTTATGTCGCGGCGGTCTATTTACTTATCCATTTGATACTAAGTACGCTCATAAAGCCGGTAAATTACGCTTGATGTATGAAGCCAATCCAATGAGCCTATTGATCGAACGCGCAGGTGGCGGCGCTACAGATGCCGTCAATCGTATCTTAGATATCGAGCCGACTGATATTCATCAGCGTGTTCCTGTGGTACTTGGTAGCACAAATGAGGTCAATTATATTAAAGACTTACACGTAAATTATTCTGATCAATAATTGATTTAGCATTTATTAAGAACCACCCGCATAAAGCTAAATGATAAGCTTTATGCGGGTTGTCCAACCTCCTCACTCTTCTCTAAGCGATCCACTATGGTACTAAATCCCACCGAGCTGATTACCTCAGATAAGAATACAACCGTGAAGCTTGTAAAAGCGCTATTGGCACAAGCACGCCAGCGTAAAAAGCATGGTCAGACCGTCATAGAGGGTATTCATCTAATCGATGCTGCACTTCGTAGCGACTATCCATTTGTTCAAATATTACTGGCTGAATCAGCGCGTAACCATGCCGAGGTTCAGCAGGTACTCACTCGCCTGCCTACTTATACCCCTATTCTTACTTTGTCAGACACGATTTATGAAAGCATTCGCAGCTTGGGTACAGGCATCGATATTATGGCAATCATTAAAGTGCCAGAACCTCGTTTATCAATGATTAATAATGACTGTCTGATTCTGAATGACGTGCAAGATAGCGGGAATGTCGGAACACTGTTACGCACGGCAGCAGCGGTTGGTATTCAGCATATTCTCTGTACCAGTAATACGGCTCAAGCTTGGTCTCCTAAGACATTACGAGCAGGCATGGGCGCGCAATTTGCACTAACCATCTATGAAGGTTTAAGTACGCAAGATATTTTAGATCAGGTACAAGTACCGCTGTTAGCAACCAGCTCCCACACTGATACGTTAATCTATGATCATAATCTATCTGCGCCTGTGGCTTGGATTATGGGGCACGAAGGTCAAGGCGTTTGCGACGAGTTGATGCAGTGTGCCACGCCTATTGCCCTACCTCAGCCAAATGGACAAGAGAGTCTTAACGTCGCGATTGCAGGATCGTTATGTCTGTATGAGACCTTGAGACAAAGACAATACGCCTAAAACATTCTGTCATATATGTAGTCCAGATAAAGCAATGACTGAGTCAATATATTGATTCAGTCATTTTCTTATTTAGAACTTATTTTATCAACGCTATGTGAAAACTAACTTTGTGCTTCCATAAAGCTTGTAGAGTAATTGTTCGGGGCATTAAAGTTAGTAAAACTAATGCTAATGGATTTCTCCAGTCCATTCACACAATGCCACCACCCAATAGGAATAAATAATGCCTCGCCAGCTTTAATAGTGACTTCAACTGGCGTTACATGCTGCATCAATGGATGTTTTGTCAGATCAAAATCAGGAAAGTTCACTTCACTATACACGTGCAAATCATTATATAACCAAGGCACTTGCCACGATGGGATCAATGTCACTTTCTTAGTGCCATATACTTGAACCAACATATTGTTAGTTAGATCATGGTGGAGCGGGGTGAAAGTGCCTTTGGGTCCCATCCAAAAATACGTACTAAAGGCTGCGTCATTATCTAAAAGCTGGCGATAACCTTCACCAAAATCACCGATGTCATCCAGTGTCTGTCTAATGGTCTCAACGTTTTGTTGCGTGTTATTGGCAGTCATATAATAGTTGTTACTTTCACCATCATTTTCTATCATATTAACAAATTCAGACATCAGCATTGATTTACGATACTTATCAGAATGACGTTCGAAAAGCGCATCATTCTCGCGATTAAACTGTACCTGTATTTCGGCATCTCCTACTGTATCTGCGAAATACTGCGGACTCCATTTCTTCAGCGCTGGCCAATGATCAATACCTTTCTTAAGCACCACAGGCTTATTCTTACTATAATAATCTTTGATAAAGATTTCAAATGCTGGCGTATCGATTACCTCAATTTGTTGATTATAACCAAAATCTAACTTAGCTAAGTCATCACAAGTATTAAGAAGCCATTCTCGTTTTTTTAGTAGCTTAACGGCTCTAATACCTGCTTGTAGATAAGGGCTTTTAGAAGCCGTCTCTATTTCTAGCAATACCTCTGCATGACTAAATCCTTGCTTTACTAATAATTCCGCAATACTATTTTTACTGGTGCCTTCAAGTAAATTGGTAGCGACCCATACTTTCCAGTTATTTGGCAGACTACGAATCGGTTGTTTACTATCGTTTTCCACTCCCTTGAAATAATCACTCAGCGCAGCTTTAATTTGAGCGTCTGAAAAATGATTATCCTTTAGTGTTTGGACAATTGTCTCTGGTTGTACACCACGAATTATATTAGTCGCTACCCAGTCATTCCATTCCTGAGGTAAGCGTTCTGGCATATTTAACTCTACCTTCATTAGTATTCCCTAACCCCTTAATGTACTAATTAAGCAGTCTATTATATAATCCATCTATTATTAATTGTAGTAAGTAAGTTAATTACCATTAGAAACATGCTCTACAATTTGTACAAATCAAACGATAACATCAATATATTAGCTGACATTTATCCATTTGACTAGAGCATGTCCTCATTTTAAAAATGCAGATACAAAGAAGATGAACTGCAGCCATAGAAAAAACAGCGCCTATTATCAAAGTATTGAGAATACTCTATAAAAAAGCCTTCGATTCATTGAATCGAAGGCTTTATGATTTGTGATAAATTAAGTGATATTAAACGCTTAACCACTCAAATCTATATCTTGCTGGTTAGTTCAGGTAGTGCTGTAAACAAGTCAGCTTCTAAAAAGTAATCGGCAACGCTAGCAATGGGTGATTCTGGATCATTATTGATAGCAACGATGACTTTAGAGTCCTTCATGCCTGCTAAATGCTGAATAGCACCTGAGATACCAACGGCGATATAAAGCTCCGGTGCAACGATTTTACCTGTTTGACCGACCTGCATATCGTTTGGTACATAACCTGCATCAACTGCGGCACGTGACGCACCAACGGCAGCGCCTAATTTATCAGCCAATGGTTCGATGTATTTGGTAAAGTTTTCACCGTTTGCCAATGCACGACCACCAGAAACCACGATGCCAGCTGAGGTCAATTCTGGACGATCAGACTTCGCCACTTCTTCACTAACGAAGCTTGCTTTGCCAGTTTCTTGTACATTGTCGATAGTCTCAACAGTGGCTGAACCACCTTCGCTAGCAACTGGATCAAACGCCGTTGTACGTACGGTTAGTACTACTTTATCTTCTGATGTTTTGACGGTTGCCGTCGCGTTACCTGCATAGATAGGACGCTCAAAAGTCTGAGCATCTACGACAGCCGATATTTCTGACAACATGCTGACGTCAAGTAACGCAGCAACACGTGGCATAAAGTTTTTGCCAGTGGTCGTTGCAGCTGCTAGGATATGGCTGTAATCACCAGCGATATCAGCAACCAATAGCGCGACGTTACCTGCCAATTGATGCTCATAGGCAGCGTTGTCCGCTAATAATACTTTGATCACACCTTCCACTTTGGCCGCTTCGTCAGCGACAGCTTGGTTACCACTACCTGCAACCAGCACATGGATATCATCGCCTATTTGTTTAGCAGCAGCGATTGTATTTAAAGTTGCCTTTTTTAGACTGGCATTGTCATGTTCTGCATATACCAAAATTGCCATGGTTTTAATCCTTTATTTATTCGTATTATCTATTCATGATGTTGTTTGTGTACACAGCTATTGAGTAGTCAATATTTTAATGTTAAATAAGTGAGCCAAACATATAGCTTTGCACCTGATATGCCGTAGCGAAGTATTAGATTACTTTTGCTTCGTTTCTTAGCTTATCGACCAACTCATCAACTGACCCTACTTTAATACCAGCTTTACGTTCAGCAGGTGGCACAACTTTAATAATCTCTTGCTTAGAGGCCATATCAACACCAAAATCAGCTGGTGTTTTTTCATCAAGTGGCTTCTTCTTCGCCTTCATAATGTTAGGCAATTTGGCATAACGCGGCTCATTCAACCGTAAATCAGTTGTGATAAGTGCTGGTAAATCAAGTGCAAGCGTTTGTAGCCCGCCATCGATTTCACGCGTCACGTTTACTTTATCGCCTTCAACTTTCACTTCTGATGCAAACGTACCCTGACCGATACCCATCAACGCTGCGAGCATCTGACCCGTTTGGTTGTTGTCATCATCAATGGCTTGCTTACCTAGCAAAATAATATCAGTACTTTCTGATTCAGCGATGCTTTTTAGAATCTTGGCAACTTGCAGTGGATATGGTTTGGCATCAGTCACTACTAAAACGCCGCGATCCGCGCCTAATGCTAGGGCTGCACGAATCTGTTCTTGCGATTCTTTTGGACCAATTGAGGCAACAATGATCTCGTCAATAACACCCGCTTCTTTTAGACGCACTGCTTCTTCTACTGCAATTTCGTCAAAAGGATTGATTGACATCTTAGTGTTTGACAGATCAACGCCAGAGTTATCAGCTTTGACACGAACTTTTACGTTATAATCAATGACACGCTTGACCGCTACTAATGCTTTCATACGTTCCTCGTTTATTAATGTTATGAATTAAAATTATCAGTTAAGCACTAAACATTTCTGGTTACTTAAACTGTCGTTCAAAATACTACTTAAGGTTATTACTGCCTCAGCGAAAAATCATTAACCAAGCAAGGTGAATCGATGCCCAAAAGCATACTGCCATCATATAGCTTATTAATAAAATCTACTGAAGCTAAGCCAACCGTTATTATAAGACTTATATATCTTGCGTGACCACAGGCATAAGGTCAAGACAACGCCGTGAATAATGCGTCATAAATTTGTCACTATTCTATAATAAATCGTTTATAGACACACAATTTCACAGATTTCTTTACCTCTTTATAGCATTACTACTTCTCTGTTCATTTAATATTTTGTTATTATTTATCTCTTTGAGAGTATTAGAACATCAGAATAGTACTACGATGAGCTTTTTTTAGGCTTAATCAGTAAATCACTATCACGTATATCATCGAATAAAGTCCAATCTGGTATGGTTTCATTATTTTTAATGACACTCATATCACCTGTCGTTTCCATAATGACGGCAAATACTTCCGTTTTAGACTTGAGACCATTCTTACGTAATACTTCTTGGACATCACTAGTGCTTAGGTTGGCTTCCTTTAAGTTATCCTCAAAATACTCACCATGTGCCATCAAGATGATAGCCTGATTATCTATCAAAGCTTTTAACGGTTTTATTTTACGTCTAATAATCGAAATAATACCTTGAATCAAAAACAGAACAGCGACAGCAAATAAACCCTGAAGCAGAGACGGCGTATCAGACAGTACTGTTGAAGCAAGTATGCTACCAATCCCAACCGTCATTGCAAAATCATGGCTTGAAAGCTTAGAGAAACTACGTAAACCCATCAACCGCGTGAACAGCATTAGCCCTATGTAAAATCCTAGTGCCGATAATGATATACCTAGCACCTGCTGCCAATCAATTGAAAACCAGTTCTCCCACTTCATAGAATACCCTTCTCTTATTATGCTTCTGTTAAGTCAATACTCTCGTTCATCCAATCATACTAACAGTTAGACTTCATCAGATTCTGATTTTACAAAATATACATATAAAAAAAGCAACCTGATGAGAGGTTGCTCTTTTTTAAAGTTAATACAGTATTTTTATTGTTTTAACAAACAAAACAATCAATGCGTATTGGTAATCTTACTGTCATTAAGCCTACTGAAAATCAGTCTGCTTGATAACGAATGAGATTAGATAGCTTCGATTTGCTCAGCTTGTGGGCCTTTTTTGCCATCACCTAAGATGAAAGATACTTTTTGGCCTTCAGCTAGGGTTTTGAAACCGCCACCTTGGATAGCGCTGTAGTGAGCAAACACATCTTGTCCGCCATTGTCTTGAGCGATAAAACCAAAACCTTTAGCTTCATTAAACCACTTTACAGTGCCTTCAACTTTATCTGACATAAATTTTCCTGACTCTTTAACTGTTGGCGAGACTTGTGTCATCACCGATTAATTGATATATACCCAAATTATTTTTGCTTATTACAGCGATAAAAGCTACTAAATTATCTTAAAGATAACTCGAAGCTTTTACCTAAAATTATTCGAGTACAGCTTGATTATAACAGTTTTCTATAACCACAACTGGTTAAATTGATGATTTTTGTAAATAATTAAAATTGATTTGAAAACGTTAGAATAGTATATAAGTAGGATGATAATGTCCTGATATGAAAGATGTTTTTATAATTAAACAGGTACACTTTTGCTATCGATAACTTATTTGCCCTAGTAAGACATAAAACTGAGCGTGATTATCGGGCAACAATACAAAAATTTGCTATTGAGGGATTGGAAGCCATGGTGAGGCTAATACCAACAAACAAAGTGCAAAAAATATCAGTGAAAACGATTGGCTATAAGCAATATATTTAGCAGGAACGACCAAATCTTTGGGTGAATCAGGAATGCCTTTACGTTTCAACAGCCGCGTTCCATAAACCCAGCCAAAGGTAGTATAAATACCATAAGCAGCAGGTACAGCAATAGCTAGTGGCGCAAGATCAATCACATATAGCACGACCACGGAAATGAAAAACCACAATGTATCTAGGAGTGAGCTGATGTGGAAGAATTTAGATTTGGGCAATTTGCCATCTGTTTTTTTGAGCATCTCTCCTTCTATCCAAATTAGAACGGCGACTACGGCGCTAAGAGTGACATATACGAATTGCGGCGTTAGCCAGTCGGGATAAGATATTTGCACAACACACAACCTATTATCTATAAAAAATAAGAATAAAGAAATTTTTTGCTTTATTTAATAACTCAAAAACAAACCAAGATAACGCTCATCGTCTAACTGAACAAGTAGTTTACTAACATAATGACGCCTGTCTATATTGGGAGACTATGATTGGTTTTCAACCCATAAAACTGAGCCCTGTAAAAACATTCATAAAACAATGCGCATTAAAAAACCCATGCTATTATCCAATAACATGGGTTTTATATGACTTACTAGGGCATGTCATCAATTAGCACACTTAATCATTTAGTGGTCTTAAAATCTAAATGATGACACGCCCTAGGTCTTTTATAATTTAATATGAGCTTAGTTTTTGTCTTTATCGATAATTTTATTGCCGCCAATCCAAGGCATCATACCGCGTAGCTTGGCACCAGTCACTTCGATTGAATGCTCAGCGTTGTTGCGGCGACGAGCAGTCATAGACGGATAGTTGGTTGCGCCTTCAGAGATGAACATTTTTGCGTATTCACCAGACTGGATGCGTTTCAGCGCATTGCGCATGGCTTCACGTGATTGCTCATTGATTACTTCAGGACCAGTCACATATTCGCCGTATTCAGCGTTGTTACTGATTGAGTAGTTCATGTCAGCGATACCGCCTTCATACATCAAATCAACGATCAGCTTAAGCTCATGCAAGCACTCAAAGTAAGCCATTTCTGGTGCATAGCCTGCTTCGGTTAGGGTCTCAAAGCCCATTTTTACCAGCTCTACAGCACCGCCGCATAGAACCGCTTGCTCACCAAATAAGTCGGTTTCAGTCTCATCTTTGAACGTGGTTTCGATGATTCCTGAACGACCACCACCAACACCAGCTGCATAGGATAGCGCTAATTGTTTGGCTTGTCCTGAAGCGTCTTGGTAGATGGCGATAAGATCAGGAATACCGCCGCCTTTAGTGAACTCAGAGCGAACCGTGTGACCTGGTGCTTTTGGTGCAATCATGATCACATCAAGATCGCCACGTGGTACCACTTGGTTGTAATGAATAGCAAAACCATGAGCGAAAGCCAAGGTAGCGCCTTCTTTAATGTTTGGCTCGATCACATCATTATAAAGCTCTTTTTGAAACTCATCAGGCGTCAAAATCATGATGACGTCAGCGGCTTTTACCGCCTCTTCTACTTCTGCAACTTTTAAGCCCGCATTTTCAGCTTTTTTCCATGAGCCTGAGTTAGCACGTAGACCAACAGTCACATCGACGTCTGAATCTTGTAGGTTAAGCGCGTGCGCATGGCCTTGTGAGCCGTAACCGATAATGGCAACTTTTTTACCTTGGATAATTGATAAATCACAATCTTTGTCATAAAAAACGTTCATAAATAGAGTCCTTTGCCTAAAGCATGGCGTACCATGGATAAATAAGCGCTTAGTTTACAGTTACTGTATTAAAGTAATTTGCTATATAAGCGCTATGTTAAGTTCTGAATAAATAATTTTTAAATACATTGTTTCAAATACAATCAATACTGATTATATGCTTAGCGTTTTTTCACCACGAGCAATACCAATCACGCCCGAACGCACCACTTCCATAATGCGTTCACGACCAATCACATCGATAAAGCCATCAAGCTTTGCTTTATCACCAACAATTTGAATGGTATACAAGCTAGCATTGACGTCAACAATTTGTGCACGGAAAACATCAGCACTACGTTTGATCTCTTCACGCGCATTACCCGTTGCTCGTACTTTAATGAGCATCAGCTCGCGTTCAACGTGGACGGTATCTGATAGATTAAGCACTTTAACCACTTCAATCAATTTATGCAATTGCTTGGTAATTTGCTCAATTCTTTCAGGCGAGGTAATGGTTGTTACTGTCAGCCGTGAAATACTTGGGTCATCAGTAGGCGCGACGTTTAGCGTTTCGATATTATAGCCACGTTGTGAGAACAAGCCGACTAACCGCGACAACGAACCCGCTTCGTTTTCCATCAATACCGAAATCAGATGTTGTTGTTGCATTAAGTACGCTCCCCTTTCGTTAACCACATATCACGCATCGTTTGCCCAGCGATTTGCATCGGGTATACATGCTCATTACGATCGACATAAACGTCAATAAATACTAACTTATCTTTCATTGCCATGGCTTCTGCTAATTGGGCTTCCATGGTCGCAGGATCAGTAATCTTGATACCAACGTGACCATAACTTTCAGCCAATTTTACAAAGTCTGGTAATGAATTCATATATGACTGCGCATGACGACCCTCATACAGCATGTCTTGCCACTGTTTTACCATACCCAGCTGAGCATTATTAAGGTTCAAAATTTTGACTGGTAGATTGTACTGTAAGCACGTCGATAGCTCTTGGATATTCATCTGAATAGAGCCTTCGCCAGTGATACAAACCACATCGCGATCTGGATTCGCAAGTTTGGCGGCCATAGCATACGGCAAGCCCACACCCATCGTACCAAGACCACCCGAGTTGAGCCATTGACCTGGTTCTAAATAAGTATAGTAGAGGGCAGCAAACATCTGATGCTGACCGACGTCACTAGTGATAATAGCGTTGCTGTTGGTCACTTTGTCTAATGCTTGTACGACGCTTTGTGGCTTGATGCCATTTTCGGTACTGGTGTCATAACGCAGACCATGACGCTTACGCCATTCATTAATTTGAGACCACCAATCCAGTAAGGCATGCTGCTCCAATTCTTTATCATCACCGATAATCTCTAACATATCAGTCAGAACTGATTTTACGTCACCAACGATAGGAATGTGGGCAAGAATAGTTTTGGAGATAGAAGCTGGATCGATATCGATATGAATGATAGTCGCATTCGGGCAGAATTTTTTGACATTATTGGTTACACGGTCATCAAAACGCGCACCGATAGCTAAAATAACATCCGAATGATGCATACTCATGTTGGCTTCATAAGTACCGTGCATACCGAGCATACCCAAGAACTGGCTGTCAGAACCAGGAAAAGTTCCCAAACCCATTAACGTGTTGGTCACTGGCAAGTTCAGACGATGCGCAAGCTCCGTTAGCTCTTTGTGAGCCTTGCTCCAAATCACGCCACCGCCTGCATAAATAACAGGGCGCTGGGCTGCTAATAAAGTCTCAACAGCTTTTTTGATTTGACCGCCATGCCCTTTCATTGAAGGCTGATAAGAGCGTATAAATACCTCTTTTGGATATTCATAGGCGAATTTTTCGCTAGGTGCGGTCATATCTTTTGGCACATCGATTACGACAGGCCCAGGACGTCCAGACTGAGCGATATGAAAGGCTTTTTTGACAATACCTGGGATTTCGCTAGGATGGCGCACTTGAAAGCTATGTTTAACAATAGGACGCGACACACCGATCATATCGGTTTCTTGAAAAGCATCTTCACCGATTAGGCTGCTTGGCACCTGACCCGATATCACCACCATCGGCACTGAATCCATAAAAGCCGTTGCAATAGCAGTGACTGTATTGGTTGCACCAGGACCTGAGGTCGCCAACACGACACCAGTGCTTCCAGTCACTCGCGAATAGGCATCTGCCATGTGGCCCGCTGCTTGCTCATGACGCACTAAAATATGTTCGATGTTATCTTGTTGAAACAAGGCATCATAAATATGAAGAACGGCACCGCCTGGGTAACCAAAGATATATTTGACGCCCTCATCAGTCAGCGATTGCACCAACATCTCAGCGCCAGACAGCATTACTGGCTGCTGGCTATTTTCAGCAAGGCGTTGTTGCTTCTCTTTAAAATTTTTGGCAGCATTACCCGTTTGGGTATGTCCAGTCATATTTGGACTTTGCGTGGTTTGCGTCACTGTCATCACCTTTTTTTGTGGCAAAAAATTGCGTTATTTTATAAAACAAAACAACCATGTCTGCACAGTGTTGTCCATCTCGTAAAAGTGAATGCTTATCGTGCCTGCTATATTTTAGTCATGCTATTTTGGTAGACAGCATGCCGCTTAAACACAGCGATATATTTAAGGTCAGCTTTGTGGCAGGAGGTTATCGATATACAGTGACAAAGTGCGAGTGCACTTATAAAAGAAGCTTATTATTTTATGATAATTAGTATCAGCTCGCATTCATACAAATTGCTTCATGTATCTGCGTCGATAATAATAGATAGATTAACTTTCATAGCCAATATTACATTGGAAGATCGTTAAATATTATAACGGGTGCATTGATTAAATCACCACGTAACTATCCGTAACTACCTATAGTACCAATTGATACAACCGCTAGAATCATACATAGCGAGTGTCAAATAATAAGTTTATCTTAGTCATTGTAGACAGATAAGTCCGGAGACAATGTATAAAAGTATCAATAGAGCGCGTTATGGCTGCTATCTTTTTTATATCATTATCACAAAGAAAGTAAAACGGCGTCGGCTACTGATAAGTAACTCGTCGTTTTCGTTTTCAAGTGCCACGGCAATATCGTAAAAGCCGCTCACTGACCAATCAACTTCTATTATATTCGACGGTTTACAAGCTATTGTCAAGAAAATATTCTAAAGCCCATACCTAACTATTGGTTATTAAATAATATACATTCATAAGGATTATTTGCTAAAATCAATCGCTCGTACATTTTTAGTACTATTAAAACACTCAAATGTTATATTTAGCCATATACACATCTGTTTTTCCCTATTGAGAGGATTGCTACAATGGCATATGCATCTAAGATAAACAACGCTGCTATCTTGCTTATTAGCACTGCATGTATGCTAATGCTGTCAATCAATGCCAGTCATGCTGTTCAAGTTTATAAATCCATTGGTACGCATGGCGAAGTTAAATACAGCCAACATGCACCGCAAAATGGTAAAAACGTTGAACTCATTGAATTTCGTAGTGATGGCAGACAAAGTAATGCTGGGCAACTGGCAGGCAAAACAGAAGCCAATCAAAGCACCAATACTCAAACTGCAGAAGAGCAGCGAGTGGTACAGCTAGAAGCACGTATTAAAGAGCAAGACGCCCAAGCCAATGCTCAGCGCTGCCAATCATTGCGTAACAATTTAACCAATCTAAATGTTGGCGGACGCATCTATGAGATGGATGCTAGCGGCAAACGTCAGTATCTGGATGGCCGTGAAATTGAGCTTAAGCGTGAGCGCGTTCAGAAGGCGATTGACCAGTATTGTGGTAATGCTGCTACCTAGCTTTTAGGCGTTAATGCTCAATTACTAGTCACTAGTCGTTAATGCCCAACTGCATGACATGACGAATGGCGGCTGGCATATCTTGAGCTTGTAGTCCTCGTTGACCAATCAATAGCGTTCTATGATCACTATTCGTTTGGTTAGCGAGCGTATCTCCTGCTAGAGCGTGTATGACAACCGCTTGATGCAAGCTGCGTGCCTCTGCGGATAAATCTTTTTGTGCTAATAGTCCAGCAATAACGCCAGAAAGTACATCCCCCATGCCAGCCGTTGCCATACCCGCATTACCAACACCGCACACATAAACGTGCTCTCGCTCTAAGCTTTGCTCTAGTATCAAAGAACCAGCTCCTTTTAGCACCCATTCACCACCATAAATCGCTGCACATTGTTTTATTGCAGCCAACCTATTGCTCTCCACCTCATTTATTTTTTTATTAAGCAATCTGGCGGCTTCACCACTGTGCGGTGTCAAGCGAACCTGATGATTAACGCTATATTCTCGTAACTGTGTCACCAGTTCATGATTGCCCATTTTTAGTGATGCCAAATGATAAAGACCGTCAGCATCGATAACTATCGATTTTTCCTCTGCTATGGCTACTTGTATATAAGTTATAAACAAGGCTTTTGCTTTTTCATCTCGACCCAATCCCATACCAATCGCAATGACACTAGCCTCTTTGATTAAATTTTTGACTCCGTCAGTATCATGTAAATTGATCGTCATTGCATCAGGTAATGACGTTAGCAATGCCCCGTGAAAGGCGTCATGACAGGCGACTGTGATTTTCCCCGCTCCTGTGGCCATCGTACTCGCCGCAGACAATATAGAGGCCCCTCCCATCCCTTGTGAGCCATCGACACGATTACCACCAATAACCATTACATGACCATAACTGCCTTTATAACTGTTTTGGCGGCGTGCATCCATACCATGTAAAGTCGTCAGCAGTGTGGCAACGGGGGTAAATACTTGAAGCGTATTTTTGGCAGGTTTTGTATCGTTGAAAGCTGGTTGTTTGATAGCCGTTTGATAAGGTATCAATGGTATATCGATTATCTCTCCGCTATAGTCAATGCCATCTTTGGTATGCAAACCAAACTTTCGAGCAATCAGGCACAAAGTTACGTCAGCTTGTATCGCTACACCCTCAAAAACCTCACCAGTAGAAGCAACCAATCCACTTGGAGTATCGACGGCGATTGCTAACGCATTATTTTGCTGAGTAAAATGATTAAAAGCCTGAATTGCTTGCTTATAAACACCCTCTGGCGCACGATCAAGTCCAATACCAAACAAGGCATCGATATAGATATCCGCTGGCAAATTTATTTTGCTCGAATCATTCTGGCTGTCGCTATTATCCTCAAAACGCTGATAATCACAGTTGGCAGATAAAGCTATTTTTAGCGCCTTTACTGAGTCGGTTATTAAACCTGCCGCGTTAGAAACCTCGGTTGTGTCATTTATATCGAAATCGTCATTGTCAAAACCGACTGTTATCACTTGTACTTGCCAGCCCGCTTGTTGTAGATAATGAGCAATTAGCCAGCCGTCACCACCATTATTGCCTTTGCCAACCCAGACGCTCACTCGACGCTGGCAGGTATGATGACGATAAACATTAGTAGCTACTGACGAACCAGCATATAGATGTTTTTGCTCAAAAATCTGCTCGATATACTGTGTCATTTGCCAAGCTGCTTGTTTCATTAAACCAAAACTATCATGGCCTTCTGAAAACCAAGCCTGTTCCATAGCACGGATTTGTTCGCTACTATAGAGCATTAAAGGTTTTTTACTTTTTGTACATAAAAAATTGGAATGAGTTTGCATGACTGACTCTCGACTATTTTTATTGATTTATTTTACATGACGGCAAAACGTGCTTATTTCTTACTGTCATTAGCTTAACAAAGCTGACTTTGACTTATGTATCAATATGAATGCAAGTTTATTCAATTTTATACTTGCGCTCTTCGCTCACTACCTTATCATGGCGGTATTCACATCAACGTCTATTGTCACACATGAAACAATCATCTCAACCAAACTTGTTAACTTCTTCAAACCAGCAGACTTTATCCAAGAACCTGACTTCTATAGACGCTCATCCGTCCGAAAATAAGATTGCTATCAATAACACCCAAGCATTTTCAACGCCAGCAGACGTCAAGCAATGGATTAAAACCCAAGCTCAGGCGTTAGGGTTTGCTGACTGCGGTTTCTTATCGGTTCACCATCCTTTATTTGCTAAACAAATGGTGCAATTACAGAAATGGTTGGCAAAGGGTTATGAAGGCCAACTACAGTTCATGCACAACAACCATCATCTACGTGCTCATCCTGAGCAGCTGGTAGATGGAGCAAAGACCATCATCAGCGTACGTATGGACTATTTAACCCAAGCGCCGAAACCGCGTGCCGTCACTGATAACGACCTTCCTAATCAAGGTATCATTGCACGTTATGCAAGAGGGCGCGATTATCATAAGACCATGCGTGGCCGTTTGAAGCAATTGGCATTGACTATCGAAAATATGCTTCCTGAATGGCAACACCTAGACATCGGCTCAGAAGAAGAATTCGTTTTTAGACCTTTTAGCGACTCTGCGCCTATTTTTGAACGCCCTATTGCAGAAGCTGCTGGTCTTGGGTGGACAGGAAAACACACTTTACTAATAAACAAACAAGCCGGTTCATTCTTTGTATTGGGAGAGCTATTTATTAGCCTAGAATTGCCTGATGATAGTCCCGTGAAAGAGCACTGTGGTAGTTGCAGTGCCTGTATCGACATTTGCCCTACTCAAGCGATTGTCGCGCCCTATCAACTCAATGCTTCCGCTTGCATCTCTTACCTTACTATCGAACACGATGGTGTCATTGACCTAAAGTACCGCCGCGCTATTGGCAATCGCATCTTTGGTTGTGACGACTGCCAACTGATCTGCCCATGGAACCGTTACGCCAATCTCACGCCTGTAGAAGATTTCTCACCACGGCACAACCTTGATAACAGCAACTTGTTAGAATTGTGGCAATGGCAAGAAGCTGATTTTATGAAAAAAACTGAAGGCAGCCCGATTAGACGCACAGGTTATGTGAATTTTTTACGCAATATTGCCATTGCACTTGGAAATGCCAATGGCAGCCAAGAGACGATTGCTCAATTACAAGCAAAATTGGGTATACATAATGAGATGCTAGATGAGCATATAGTTTGGGCATTAGCTGAGCAACGCGATAAATTACAGGCAGCCAAACCTTAGATTTGCCTTTATATAGACCAAAAAAATGCCTCTTAATTAGAGGCATTTTTTATTAGCTTGTATCTATAAAAATTCAAAAGCAATATTATGGTTTAGGAATACGCAATACTTGACCTGGATAGATCTTATCTGGTTTAGAAAGCATTGGCTTATTGGCTTCGAATATTTTCATATAATCATCAGCTGAGCCATAAACTTCTTTAGCAATTTTAGATAAGTTATCGCCAGATTTTACCGTATACATGGTAGATTCAGGCGCATCTTCTTCAATATCAATATTGTCAATTACCTTAGCAACGTTTTGTACATTACCAATAGCAATAATTGCCTTTTCACGATCTGCTTGCGTCTTAGCTTTACCGCTAATCTCCGCAGTATCTGTTGATCCATTATATTTAATCTTTAGGTCACTAATATTAAGATTCTGCTGCTGAATACGACGAAGTAGAATATTCGCCACTGACTGAGCTGAAGGCTCGGTACTATTCACAGGTGTATTGGCATCTGCTTTCGTTTCTGTAGCAGCATCGTGTTTGGCATCATCACGATTAAAAATTTTATCACCGATATCTTTTGCAAAACTGAACATACCCATATAATTACTCCTTGAAAACTCATTATTTATTATTTGTCGTTGTTTTTGATAGTGAGTATATTTAAACCTCACCATATTTTTCTGCTTACCACAATGAGTATAGACAAAGGGCAATAAGGTAGATAGTAATAGTATGTTTAGTAATGTTGATTTGGCGTAGCTTATGTTAACGTAGTTGTGAACTGAATCATTATAAATTGCTAGGGCGTGTCCTCATTTTAAAAAAGGTGATAAAAATGAGATAAATTGTAGTCAAACGAGGAAAATAGCACAGATAATATCGGGATATTAACCAGCTATTTGACAATGTTTGGCAAAATTTAGCCGTTTTTAGTCCATTTAGATAGGATCGTTTGAATTGAAGACATGCCCTGAGAGAAGTGTGAGTAATTAATAGGAATGATAGGTATAAAAAAACCGCCTATCATTTAGATAGGCGGTGATATAAAAACTGTTAAGCTAAGAGCTAATTATAGCTGCGCTTGTACATAGTCAATTGCTTTCTGTACAGTCGTTAATTCTGCTGAATCTTCATCAGGAATAGTAATGCCAAAATCGCTTTCAAATGACATAACTAGTTCAACTAGGTCTAGTGAATCAGCACCTAAGTCTTCCATAAATGAAGCATCGTTGTTGATGTCTTCAACATTCATACCTAATTGCTCAGCTACTGCTGCTTTGACTCTTAGCTCGGTATCATTACTCATGTAGATTTCTCCTTTTTGATCTATTATTTTGATAAATTGCTATAGGCCTGTAATTAGATCCTATGCATTGTATATAAAATGGGGCTTTCAAATTAGCAGGTCGTCTAATTGCTTTATAACAAGTTATACGTTTTAACTAATGTCTGATAAAGCCTTGCTATCATACAGGGCTTTGACATGAAAGTGTTCGTATTATAGCACCCTTTATTATAGTTTACACTCGTTCACACAGTTTTTTATTATAACTATGTAACACTTGTTTCTTACCTACATATACATGCCGCCGTTAACAGGAATAACCGCTCCGGTGATATAGCTCGCTTCATCACTGGCTAAGAAATGGACTGCTGCTGCAATGTCTTCTGGCTGACCAAGACGACTGATTGGCACCGCATCTAACATTGAGTTTAGTAGACGCTCATCGAGCTCGTCAGTCATATCAGTCTCAATCAAGCCTGGCGCGACACAGTTAATAGTAACTTGCCGTGAACCAATTTCACGCGCTAGAGTACGGCTGAACCCTTCTACCCCAGCTTTGGTCGCTGCATAGTTAGATTGACCCGCATTGCCCATCTGAGCGACAACAGAGGTGATATTGATGATGCGTCCACGGCGCGCTTTCATCATGCCACGGACCGCACGTTTACTCATGCGATATACTGAGGTCAAATTGGTATCGATGACATTGCCCCAATCATCATCTTTCATACGCATTAATAGCCCGTCTTGGGTGATACCAGCATTGTTTACCAATACTTGTACCGCACCATAAACGCTTTCAATCTCTTCAAACAATTTCTCAATTTGAGCGCTATCTCGCACATCTAAGACTCTACCAATACCGCCACTATCATGGAGATAACCATCAATAAGCTCAGCGCCTTTTTCTGTAGTCGCTGTTCCAATGACAAAATGGCCTTCTTTAGCAAAACGTTTGGCGACGGCTTTACCGATACCACGGCTAGCGCCAGTCACTAATGTAATCGTACGACTCATGATAATATCTCCATTAATTTCTCAAGACGGGCAGGCTTATCAGTAGGATAGCTGATGATTGGTTGTGCTTGACGCTTGGCCAAATTACTCAACACATTACCACTGCCGCATTCGATTAGAATATTGATTTGTTTGTCAGCCAGCTCTTGCATTGTTTTCGACCATAGTACAGGTTGACTCAACTGCTCTGTTAATGCTTGCTTGATACCTATCGCATTACTCTCAATGCGCGCATGACGATTTTGGATAACAGGAATAGTCGCTTGGTCAAATTTGATTTCTGCTAAGATATCAGCCAATGCATTACTTGCTGGTTCCATAAGGGCACAATGTGATGGCACACTTACCTTCAAAGAAATCGCTTTTTTGCCAGTATTTTGCACTTTATCAATGACAGCATTAACGCCAGCCGCATTACCCGATATGACTACTTGTCCGGGGCTATTAAAATTAGCCGTCCCAACAACCGCACTCTCAACGTGTTCAGTTGCTTGTTCACACAGGTTTTCGACCCGATTGTCCTCAAGCCCTAACACTGCTGCCATGGCCGTATCGATGCCTACAACAGCTTCTTGCATTAACTGACCGCGTTTATGCACTAGCGTTACCGCATCAGCAAGTGATATCACATCAGCTGCACACAGCGCACTATATTCACCTAGAGAATGACCCGCTAGATAACAAGGCGCTGTCACTAGTTTCTGTTTTAAGATACGCCAAATCGCTATGCTGGCCGTCAGTAAGGCTGGCTGAGTATATTGAGTTTGATTGAGCTTTTCTTCATCTTGACAGATTGCCCATAAATCTTCACCAAGCGCATTACTCGCCTCGGCGAAAGTCTCGCGAATCTCTGGGTAAGTGTCAGCAAGCTCGTTAGTCATCCCGACTACTTGTGATCCTTGTCCAGGAAAAATTACCGCAATACGTGTAGGCTGTTTTTTTACCACATCGGATGCAGAGGCCATAACCAATATTCCTTATTTAATTGGAAACTTCCCTAAAAATAATGGGGGTTATTATATTATTAGATACTATCTAAAGCCGTACTTTACTTATTTGTCTATAAAAATGAACCATCAGCAAACTATACACTGACGCACTCTATTATCATAGCGAAGGAAACTTAAACACACGCAGCAAAGAACCTTACTTGAATCAAAATAATAGATTGCGTCCGTTAATTTTGATATCGGTTAAAGGCCATAAGTACAAAACCATTGAAATGCTCGCTATAAAAAACTTATAGCAAAAAGCCAAGTTATCCAGCCACATAATATATGATAGCAAAATAACTTGGCTTTTTTTAACTCAAAGCATATTGTCTAATAACGGCTGCATATAAAGTAATAACAATCACCAGTAATGTCGTTACCTTGATATTGGCTATTAGACAGTCAATGACTTAAGCTTCTTGACTAACCTTAAACAACTGACGGCCACGGTAAAAACCATCTTTAGTCATATGATGACGACGATGTTTTTCACCAGTGGTAGCATCTACGCTCAGCTCAGCAATTTCCATACGATGGTGTGAACGGCGCATGTCACGACGAGAACGACTTTTACGACTTTTTTGAACAGCCATGATATAGCTCCTATACTTAAAAGGGATAAGCTTAAAATTCAGCTTTAGTCGATACTGACAGAGGCTATATAATCATAACAACCTAAGTCTTAAGCATCATTAGTTAAATAGATTGCTACTTACATAAAGTGCTGACTATATCCAAAATCCATAGAAATTTGCTTAGTCAGCATCTATCAGCGAGTAACTTTTTGCTAGAATGCAATAAACCGGACATTATACGCATGTTTATTAGATTAATAAAGCCCTGCTTTTCACTCTTCTATATAAAGCCTTGAAAGTGCGCGATAAAGCTGCCCAATTAAATGCTTATATAGCTAAAGCTTGCCTTTAAGTGAGGCCAAAGCAGCAAAAGGATTTTCGACTTCTTCCTCTTCTGGAATCTCACCAAACTGCTCTACGGTCATCTCACAATCCACATGCTTCGGTGCCATAGGAGTCTTGAGCAATATCTCATCTTCAACCAGTTTCTTAAATGGCAATAAGCGCTCTGGTGATTGCTCAGTAATGATTTCATCAAGTAATAAATAATCTTGCTCTTCATTTACTGAACGTATTTGGCTCTCGTTTTCAAGCAAGGCGATATTATAATCATCAGACAAATCTATAGCAACTGGCTGCAAACAACGCTGACAAGTTAACCAAACGTCACCAGTCAGTGTAAAAGCTAAATGTAGGACGTTATTGCGTCTGTATAATTTAGCATTGAGCTGCATTTGTGATTGCTCATGTTCTGTTGACAACACGGTAGCAAGACGTTTAAAAGAGCCTGGCTCTACTTCTCCTTGCCATTCATAACCAGTGTCTGCCCATTTATCTAAAGAAATATGCTCAGGCATGCTGGTAGATACAGGCGCTTTTTTATTGTCAGCGTGTGGTGCTGACGGATTATTTTTTGGAGTGCTTGACATGCGCGGCCTCATTCATCAAAACGGTGTATAATATTGCCTGCCATACTAACGGAAAGCACTGAGCTGCGCTAGCGATAGTGTGTTAAATTTTTTTAGCTGCTCTATATAAATCTATCTACTCATCTTTATCATTTATTTGGTCAATATCCTATCTATGTATTCAGTTAACAATAAAATTGATTTTTCTAACTTGCTATCTTCTGTCAAAGCCAAAAATCTGCTGCATCATCTAAGCGAGCTAGCAAATAACAATGAAGCAGCTTTTACTGACTCAATGAAAATTGAAAAAAGTGAGCGTTTAACAAAATTGAAAAGTGAATGGCAAAATCTTTCTACTATCAAAGCGAATAGTCATACTCGGCCATCCTTTGATGATATCGAAAGAATATCTACAAATTGGCTCATTCAATTATTTAATGTTTTATTTGCAGAACAAAAAGTCGTACTAGCTCGTAGCGCGAGAGAACCAGAATACTTCCCTGCACAAGATAATCAGCCAGCAAGAATAGAGTTTGCCAATGGATTTTTTGCCAGTGCGCTGCACGAGGTGAGCCATTGGTGCGTCGCAGGTAGAAGGCGAAGGACACTTAGTGATTTTGGTTACTGGTATGCACCAGATGGACGCTCAGCAGCCCAGCAGCTCGCTTTTGAACACGTAGAGATTAAACCACAAGCATTAGAGTGTCTGTTCACTTTAGCTTGTGGTGGCTATTTTCAAGTATCGCAGGACAATTTGTTTGCAGAGTTCGATACCAGTGGTAGCACATTTGCCAATGACGTTTACCTACAGGTTGAAGCATACATTACAAAGCCGGACACGCTACCAAATGATGCCAAAACGTTATTACTTACCTTACTTAGCATCTGTTCTTCTGACTCAGGCATTTCCTTGTTTTAAAGATCAGCTAAACTGCTGCCTAACAATAAAAATAGGCCAAGTAGTATCGACATTAAGTTATAGATACGCCCTAATATAGCTTAGCGAAAACCTATCTCTTTCATCTGATTATTTTTTCGTTAACGATTTTCTACGGATAGTAACGCCTTGCCACTAAACTTATATTTGCTTTGCGCTATACTGATTACTGAAGCAAGCTATTTATTTGAATAATGACATGCATTCAATAAATATCAACACATTGATATGATAAAAAACTAACAATTATAAAAGAGGGAATCGTTATGCAAGTACTTTATATTCATCCAGACAACCCACAGCCACGTCTTATTGAACAAGCTGCCGATCTATTGCGCAAAGACCAATTAATCATCTATCCCACTGATACCAGTTATGCTTTTGGTTGCCGTTTGGGAGCAAAGGATGCGCTAGAAAAGCTTAAACAAATTCGCGAACTCGATGACAAACATCAGTTCACGTTACTGTGTCGTGACTTGAGCGAAATTGCTAATTACGCCAGTGTCGACAATGTACAATTTAAACAAATAAAAGCACATACGCCAGCACCAATTACTTTTATCCTGAATGCCACAAAAGATGTACCGAAAAAACTAGCACATGCCAAGAAAAAGACTATTGGTATTCGCGTGCCGAGCAATCCTATCGCTCAAGCTCTTTTGGAAGCTATGAATGAGCCGATCTTGACCAGCTCATTAATATTGCCTAACAGAGATGATATTCTTGATGATCCATTTGAGATAGAAGATCTGCTAGGCAATCAGATAGACGTTTTGATCAATGCTGGTATAAAAACGACTAAATTGACTACTATTGTAGATATGACCAGCAGCCAGCCCGAAATTATCAGGCAAGGTGCTGCTAATGTTGATTCATTGTTGCTTTAATAAACTAATACTAAAGCACGCCCTCAACCTAGGCGATGATATCTATAGTCAAAAAAATACTAAAAGCACTACAGTACTGCTGGAATGGATTTTTCGAAGCCTCTGTCTGCAAGGGCACAGCAAGCGAAGAAAACTTATACCAGTAGTACCTGACTATTAATGTATCTATTTAACTTTTCACCGACTATATATGGGCTAAAAATAACTAAATTTTGCCAAATGTCGTCAAATCGTTCATTAATATCTCGATCTTATTTACGCTATTTTTCTTGCTTAACTGCAAGTTATCTCATTTTTAAATTGAGGACACGCCCTACTTAACCAAATTTAAGCACAAAAAAAAGCTCCAATTGAATTGGAGCTTTTTTATGAAATATATCTTTATTGCAAAATTAGTCGCGATCAACCAATTCTACATAAGCCATCGGCGCATTGTCACCATCACGGTAACCACATTTTACGATACGCAAATAACCACCTGGACGTGCTTGGTAACGAGGACCTAGCGTGCCAAATAATTTGCCTACCATAGCTTTGCTACGCATACGGCTGAATGCTAAACGACGGTTAGCAACGCTGTCTTCTTTAGCCATAGTGATCAATGGCTCGGCAACGCGACGTAGTTCTTTAGCTTTTGGTAAAGTTGTTTTGATCAGTTCATGCTCAAATAATGAGTTAGTCATGTTCTGAAACATTGCCTTACGATGACTGCCGGTACGACCCAGCTTGACTCCACTCTTACGATGGCGCATAGTCAAAAATCCTTAAAGTTTAACGGCTACGATAAGAAAAGCGATCATCAACACGTAAATCAGCTGGTGGCCAGTTATCTAGGCGCATACCAAGCTCTAAATCTTTAGACGCTAATACGTCTTTGATTTCAGTTAATGATTTCTTACCAAGATTTGGGGTTTTTAATAGTTCAGTCTCTGAACGTTGTACCAAATCACCGATATAGTAAATGTTTTCAGCTTTCAAGCAGTTGGCTGAGCGAACCGTTAGTTCAAGATCGTCCACAGGGCGTAATAGCACCGGATCAACCTCTTCTTTTTCTTTCACAGGCTCAGGCGCTTCTTCAGCTTCTAGGTCAACAAAGATAGAAATCTGTTGTTGTAAAATAGTGGCTGCTTTACGAATTGCTTCTTCTGGATCTATAGTGCCATTAGTTTCAAGCTCAATGATAAGACGATCAAGATCAGTACGCTGCTCTACACGAGCGTTCTCAACCTGATAAGCAACACGGAGCACAGGACTAAAACTTGCATCAAGTTTTAAACGTCCAATTGCTTTAGTATCACCATCTTCACGGCGCTGGTTTGCTGGCTCATATCCACGACCCATTACTACACGCAAACGCATCTTAAGATGACCACGATCGCTCAATGTACCCAAGACCAATTCTGGATTGATGATGTCTACATTATGCGGCAACGTGATATCTGCAGCAGTAATAGTGCCTGGACCTTGTTTATCCAAGGTCAAAAATACTTCATTTTGGTCATGAAGCGTGATTGCCAAGCCTTTTAAATTCAAAAGCAGGTCAAGCACATCTTCTTGTAGTCCTTCAAGCGTTGAGTATTCATGGTCAACACCATCAATCTCAGCTTCAATGACTGCAGCACCAGGTAATGAAGATAACAAGATACGACGTAAGGCATTACCTAGGGTATGCCCAAAGCCGCGTTCTAACGGTTCGAGCGTGACTTTCGCAATCGTTTCGTTAACCGTATCCACGTTAATGGCATTCGGCGTTAGAAACTCAGTTGCATTTAGCATCATGATGTCACCTCGATTTATTAAACTGGTTTAATTAACGCTAATTGCTCAATGCTATTTTCACAACATTGAGCAGTGCGTTATTTATTTAGAGTATAGCTCAACGATCAAGCTTTCGTTGATTTCAGCAGGTAGATCAATACGATCAGGCGCTTTTTTAAACGTGCCTTGTAGTTTGCTGTGATCAACATCAAGCCATTCTGGAATACCACGTTGTGTCGCTAGTTCAATAGCGTTTTTAATACGTAGCTGTTCGCGAGACTTCTCTTGGATAGCGATGACATCACCATCTTGAAGCTGAATTGATGGAATGTTCACACGAACAAACTCATCACGACCAGCTTTTTTTACCATAACAGTACGATGACTGACTAGCTGACGTGCTTCAGCGCGAGTTGAGCCAAAGCCCATGCGATATACCACGTTGTCTAGACGGCTCTCAAGCATTGCTAGTAGGTTTTCACCAGTAGCACCGCGCTTACGAGCCGCTTCTTTATAGTAATTAGCGAACTGACGCTCTAGTACACCGTAAATACGCTTAACTTTTTGCTTTTCACGCAACTGTAAAGCATATTCTGAGGTCTTGTTACGGCTTACACCGTGTTGACCTGGTGGACGACCAGCTTTTTTCGTTTTTACATCGTATGGTTTAACGCCAGACTTAAGACCTAAGTCTGTACCTTCACGACGTGATAATTTAAGTTTTGGTCCAATATAGCGGGCCATTGTTATGTCTCCTATAAGCTTTTGGGATAAAAAGCTTCGTCTTTAATATTAGACGCGGCGCTTTTTCGGCGCACGGCAACCATTGTGTGGGATTGGGGTTACATCAGAGATGCTATTAACTTTATAACCCAATGCACCTAGTGCTCTTACCGCAGACTCACGACCCGGTCCTGGTCCTTTGACCAAAACGTCGATATTCTTAACACCATATTCTTGAGCCGCTTTACCAGCGACTTCAGCTGCAACCTGAGCTGCAAATGGTGTAGATTTACGTGAACCACGGAAGCCTTGTCCACCTGAAGTGGCCCAAGCCAATGCATTACCTTGACGATCGGTAATCGTAACAATGGTGTTATTAAAAGACGCATGGATATGGGCTACGCCCTCCGATACTGAACGACGAGCCACCTTTTTGCGACTGCGAGTGTCTTTTGCCATCTTTTAGCTTCCTAAGTTAATTATCTTTTGAGAGGACGTGTCGGACCCTTACGAGTACGAGCATTGTTCTTGGTATTCTGACCTCTAACTGGCAGGTTACGACGATGACGGATGCCACGGTAACAACCAAGATCAACTAAACGCTTAATATTCATTGAAACTTCACGACGAAGATCACCTTCGGTCATGTAATTTGCAATTTGTGCACGGATAGCATCTAACTGTGTATCATCTAACTGACTAACTTTAGTAGTAGGGGCAATGCCAACTGCTTCTAAGATTTTCTGAGCAGTGGTACGACCTACACCAAAGATGTAAGTTAGTGAAATAACAGCATGCTTATTATCCGGAATGTTTACGCCGGCAATACGAGCCATTGATTTCTCTCCATTAAAGAAAAACAAGCTTATCTAGCGATAAGGGATCATTCTTCAGATTTGTTGCTGTCAATACTAAAAATTTTATAATCTCAATCTCTATTTTGGTCTAATAACCGACTTATTTTCGATTGTATTATAAAAGATTTTGCATAAACTACGGCAAGTGGCGGATGATATCGCATCCGCCGTTATTTTTCAAGTATTAATTATAATAGTAACAAAAGCCTAAGGCTCAATGATACTAGATATTAACCTTGACGTTGCTTGTGGCGAGGTTCTGCTGTACAGATAATATGTACACGACCTTTACGGCGCACAACTTTACAGCTACCACAAATTTTCTTAACTGATGCTTGAACTTTCATAGCATGCTCCTTGAAATATCGTACCACTCATTTAATGTTGAGTAGGCGATTGAATTAACGTCTGATCATGATATTGATGGGTCATCAAATGCGCTTGTATCTGCGAAATGAAATCCATTACCACAACCACCATAATCAGTAAAGACGTACCACCAAGTTGGAACGGTACACCAAACGATGACTGGACGACCATAGGCATTAAACAAATAACCGTCATATACATCGCGCCAATAAAGGTCAGTCGGTTTAATACATGATCGAGGTAACGCTGAGTTTGTTGTCCTGGGCGAATACCTGGAATATAAGCACCACTACGTTTAAGGTTTTCAGCTACTTCACGCGGACTGAATACTAATGCCGTATAAAAATAACAGAAGAAAATAATCATCGCACCGAACAGTACCAAATATAGCGGTTGCCCTGGAGACAATACTAATGCCATATTTTGTAATATCGTTTGTGTAAAGGTAGGATCAGTAGATTGACCAACCCACTGCCCTAAACTTGCTGGAAACAACAGTAAAGAACTGGCAAAAATAGCAGGAATAACCCCCGCCATATTAAGCTTCAACGGCAAATGTGACTGCTGCTGAGCATAAATCTTGCGACCTTGTTGTTGCTTTTGCGCATAGTTTACAGGTACACGGCGCTGAGCACGTTCAATATAAACGATACCAGCAGTGACAGCTATACCTAATAACACAAAAATGAACAGTACAATCAAGTTCATCTGACCTTGATTGACTTGTTCGATAGACTGCGAAATCATACCTGGCGTACCAGCCACAATACTCGCAAAAATGAGCATTGAGATACCATTACCAACACCACGTTCTGTAATCTGCTCACCAAGCCACATTAAAAACATAGCGCCTGCTACTAAAGAAGTAACAGCGGGAATATAAAAAGTAAGGCCAGCAGATAGGGTAAGATTCTGACTGATTAAACCAGCACACATTCCTAATGACTGTACTAGTGCTAAACCAAGTGTCCCTTGACGGGTATATTTGTTTAACTTACGTCGTCCCGCTTCACCCTCTTTTTTGAGGGCTTCCAGCGATGGCAGTACTGCAGACATCATCTGTACAATAATAGATGCTGAGATATATGGCATAATACCAAGAGCCATGATAGACATACGTTCTAGTGCACCACCTGAGAACATATTAAACATGCTCAGAATGGTATTTTCGTTGCGCGAAAACAGATCAGCCAAATTAACCGGATTAATACCCGGTACTGGAATATGTGACCCTAAACGATAAACAATCAATGCGCCGATTAAAAATAATAAACGCGCCCATAACTCATCATACTTACGTATGAATGCAAGTGGATTGAGCGGTATACCAGCCGATGACATTGATTGTTTTGACACGTTACTACTCCTCGATGCTACCACCAGCAGCTTCGATTGCTTGCTTAGCGCCTTTAGTTACTTTGATACCTTTAAAAGTATAAGCTTTAGTAACTTCGCCTGACAACATAACACGAGCACGCTTCATATCATGACGGATAAGGTTAGCAGCTTTAAGTGTTGCAACGCTAACGATATCGCCTTCAATTTTATTCAATTCAGACAAACGCACTTCAGCAGTCTTCATTGCCATTTTACTGGTAAAACCAAATTTTGGTAGGCGACGATACAAAGGCATTTGACCACCTTCAAATCCTGAGCGAATGCTAGAACCTGAACGAGATTTCTGACCTTTTACACCACGACCACCAGTTTTACCAAGACCTGAACCGATACCACGACCACGACGTTGGGCAGTTTTCTTTGCGCCAACACCTGGTGATAATTCATTTAATCTAAGACCCATTACGCTTCCTCCACTTTTACCATGTAGTTGACGCGATTAACCATACCACGTGTTGAAGGAGTATCTTCTACTTCAACAGTATGATTAATACGACGTAAACCCAATCCTTTCAAGCTCGCTTTGTGGCTCTTTAGGCGATGGGCACCCGATTTAAATTGAGTGACTTTCATTTTTTTCATCGTAACTCACCTAGTCTAAGTTAACCCAAGATTTCGTCTACAGATTTACCACGTTTAGCTGCCATCTTCTCTGGAGTTGACATATCACGTAAACCGTTAAACGTTGCACGAACAACGTTAGCAGTATTGGTAGAACCATAACATTTAGTCAAAACATCTTTGACACCAGCAACTTCTAATACAGCACGCATTGCGCCACCAGCGATTACGCCAGTACCTTCAGATGCAGGTTGCATATAGACTTTACTTGCGCCATGACGTGCTTTGATTGGATGATACAAAGTTGCATCATTAAGCTCAACAGTAATCATATTACGTTTGGCAGCTTCTAGTGCTTTCTGAATAGCAGCTGGCACTTCACGTGCTTTACCGCGACCAAAACCAACACGACCATTGCCATCACCCACTACGGTCAACGCAGTGAAAGAGAAAATACGACCACCTTTAACAACTTTTGCAACGCGATCAACGGTAACTAAGCGTTCTACTAGACCGTCAGTCTGTTCATTTTTATCATTTTTATCATTTCTAGCCATGATTAAAACTCCAATCCATTTTCGCGAGCAGCTTCTGCTAAAGCTTTAACTCGACCATGATATTTAAAACCACTACGGTCAAAGGCAACTTTAGTTATGCCAGCTGCTTTTGCGCGTTCTGCGATCATTTGGCCTACAGACGTGGCTGCATCAGCATTACCAGTCGCGCCTGAACGCAAGCTGCCGTCCAAGGTAGATGCCTGAGCAATCACTTCACCACCGTTCGGAGAGATAATCTGGGCATAAATATGTTTTGGCGTGCGGTTAACCGTTAAGCGATGAGCGCCTAAGACACGGATATGCGCGCGGGTTTTCTTAGCTCGACGCAGACGAGCTGCTTTTTTATCAAACATTTCAACTCACCTTATTTTTTCTTAGCTTCTTTGCGAATCACATGCTCGTCAGTATAACGAATACCTTTACCTTTATAAGGCTCAGGTGGGCGGAAACCACGGATGTTAGCCGCTGCTTGACCAAGCTGCTGTTTATTGTTTGATTTCAAAACAATTTCAGTTTGCGTTGGGGTTTCAGCTGATACACCTTCAGGCAACGTGTATTCTACTGGATGAGAATAACCAACGTTTAAAGTTACCTTGTTACCAGTAACTTGTGCGCGATAACCAACACCAATTAACTGAAGACGTCTTTCAAAGCCTTCGTTCACACCCTTAACATAGTTATTAAGTAGAGCGCGCATGGTGCCAGTGTGCATCATAGCTTCTTTTGAATCGACTGTAGGTGAGAAAATGATAGCATCATCTTCCTGTTTCAGCTCGACCAATTCATGCAGGCGTAAAGACAAATTGCCGTTCTTGCCTTTAACTTCGACCTGCCGATCGTTCAAAGTAACGCTTACACCATTTGGTAGCGTCACTGGGGCTTTAGCCACACGAGACATAGGAATATTCCTTAAAAAATTAACTTCTTTATATTAGCGAAAAAACTAACAGGCTAAAAAGCCTGCTAGTTTAGCATAATTGTTCCCATTAAACATCATTCAATTTTATCAACTTCAAATGCTTAGCTTTCTTAAAACTTATCATGAATTATTATAAATTCAGAAAAGCTTTAAGGGGTTCAAATAGACTTTATCGTCTCATTACCAATAGCATATATGCTAATTAGGCAACGAATGCAACGATTTCACCACCGATACCAGCAGCACGTGCAGCACGATCACTCATGATACCTTGGCTAGTTGATACGATAGCAACACCCATACCTTGCTTAACAGTAGGGATAGCGTCTTTACCGCGATGCTGGCGTAAACCAGGACGGCTAAAACGTTGAATAGTTTCGATGACAGCTTTGCCTTCGAAGTATTTTAATTTGATAGATAGGGTTGCTTTGTTGTTATCTTCTGCAGTAACAACAGCGCTCGCTACATAACCTTCGCTAACCAGTAAATCAGCAATTGATTTACGTAATTTAGAGCTCGGCATTGCTACCGATACTTTGTTAGCCATTTGTGCGTTACGAATACGGGTTAGCATATCCCCAACGGTATCTTGCATACTCATATAGTTACTCCTTACCAGCTTGCTTTACGAACACCAGGCACATCGCCTTGCATGACACGCTCACGCAGCATATTGCGTGATAAGCCAAACTTGCGGAAGTAACCATGAGGACGACCGGTGATAGCACAACGATTGCGCAGACGTACTGGTGATGAATTACGTGGAAGAGCTTGTAGCTCTAACATTGCTTCCATACGAGTTTCGTCACTTGCAGTCATATCACTGATAGTTTCTTTTAGCTTGATACGCTTTTCAGCATATTTAGCAACCATTTTTTCGCGCTTTAATTCGCGGTTAATCATGCTCTTCTTTGCCATAACGTCTTTACCTTATTTAAATGGGAAGCCGAATGCTTTAAGCAACGCACGACCTTCTTCATCAGATTGAGCTGACGTGGTGATTGTCACATCCATACCGCGAATACGATCAATCTTGTCAAAATCTACTTCTGGGAATACGATTTGTTCTTTGATACCCAATGAGTAGTTACCACGTCCGTCAAAGGCTTTAGGTGAAAAACCGCGGAAATCACGAATACGAGGAATTGCAATGGCAACGAGACGATCTAAAAATTCGTACATTTGCTCACCGCGTAGCGTTACTTTACAGCCAATTGGCCATTCTTCACGAATCTTAAAGCCAGCAACTGATTTACGCGCTTTGGTGACAACAGGCTTTTGACCAGCAATCGCGGTCATATCAGCTACAGCACCTTCAAGCAATTTCTTGTCTTGAGACGCGCCGCCAACACCCATATTAAGTGTGATTTTAGTGATTTTAGGCACTTGCATCACATTTGCCAAACCAAGCTCTTCTTTGATTTGCTGCTTTAGTTCTTCGTTATATAAAGATTTTAATCTTGCCATTACCATTACACCCTTAGTGTCTTACGCAGTCGCCACTACTTCACCGCTTGAACGATAGACGCGTTGTTTGTTGCCGTCTTCGCCAAACTGATAAGTAATACGGTCTGCTTTTTGGGTTTGCGCATTTAATATTGCGACATTTGAGATATGCAGAAAAGCTTCTTGCTTAAGAATACCGCCTTCAACGCCAGTTGCCTGATTTGGCTTCTGATGTTTAGTGACAATATTAATGCCTTCAACTTTAATACGATCGTTTTTTACAGCTTGTACAGTACCTTGCTTGCCTTTGTCTTTCCCAGCAATCACGATAACTGTATCGCCTTTACGTAATTTTGACATGGATTACCTCACAATACTTCTGGTGCTAGTGATACAATTTTCATAAACTGATCACCACGTAGTTCACGAGTTACCGGTCCAAAAATACGAGTTGCAATCGGCGCTTTGTTTTGATTCAACAATACCGCAGCATTGTCATCAAAACGTAACACAGAACCATCAGGACGACGAACGCCTTTTTTGGTACGTACAACTACTGCATTCATCACGTCGCCTTTTTTAACACGACCACGCGGAATGGCTTCTTTAACCGTTACTTTAATAATGTCGCCAACTGATGCATAACGACGATGAGAGCCACCCAGTACTTTAATGCACTGAACTCGCCTTGCACCGCTATTGTCTGCAACTTCCAGCATTGACTCAACCTGAATCATAGCGTTACTCCACACGTATGAGCAATAAAAACCAGTTGCTGCCGCTAGCACAGTATGAGTAGTCGGCATTTTAATATTAATAAACCGCTGCTTACTCTTAATGTAAGTGATATACGCTCGGCGCAATCAGCATCCTTAAAAAGGCGGCTATTTTAACAGCTTCTGGCTTTTAATGCAATTTACTTAGATTTTTTCTACTTTTTCAACCACATCAACCAAAGTCCAAGACTTGGTTTTTGAGATTGGACGCGTTTCTTTGATGCGGACAAGATCGCCTTGTTGGCAAACATTATTCTCATCATGGGCTTTGATTTTTGTAGAACGACGAAGCTGTTTGCCATACAAAGGATGACGAACCAGACGCTCAATCAAAACTGTGATGGACTTATCCATCTTGTCGCTGACAACTCGTCCTGTCAATACGCTAGCATTGGTAGCTGTTTGATTGTTATCGCTCATGAGTCGCCTCGTTGTTTCTCGTTAATCAAAGTCTGAATCTGAGCAATCGCACGACGATTGCCTCTGACTTCATGGGTATTACCCAACTGACCAGTTGCTTTAGCCATACGAATACGGAAAGCATCAAGTTGCTTTTCATCAAGTAACTGGGTCAGTTCTTCTAATGATTTATCACGTAATTCACTGATCTTCATTACATTATCGTCCGCTTAACAATGGTAGTTTTAAAGGGCAGTTTTGCTGCAGCAAGCGTGAAAGCTTCACGTGCAAGCTCTTCTGGTACCCCTTCAATTTCATATAGCACTTTACCAGGTTTGATTTCGCATACCCAATATTCAACAGGACCTTTACCTTTACCCATACGTACTTCTAATGGCTTGTTAGTAATAGGCTTGTCTGGGAATACACGAATCCAAATCTTACCACCACGCTTAATTTTACGAGTGATGGTACGACGTGCTGCTTCAATTTGACGGGCAGTCATACGACCACGAGTCAACGATTTTAGACCAATTTGTCCGAATGCAACGGTGCTTCCACGATGAGCTAGCCCAGTGTTACGACCTTTATGCATTTTACGAAACTTGGTACGTTTTGGCTGTAACATAGTTTAACCTCTGTCTGAGTTTCGACGGTTTCCGTTTCCACGACCACGGCGTTTTGGCGCACGAGGCTTCTCTTCGTTGACGGGGTTATAAACACTGTTCATACCGTCAAGGATTTCGCCACGGAAAATCCAAACTTTTACACCGATAGTGCCGTAAGTTGTCTCTGCGCGTACTGACGAATAGTCAATATCAGCGCGGAGTGTATGTAATGGTACACGACCTTCACGATACCATTCACTACGAGCAATCTCAGCACCGCCAAGACGGCCAGACAACTCAACTTTAATACCTTTAGCACCAGAACGCATGCTGTTCTGTACCGCGCGCTTCATCGCACGACGGAACATAACGCGACGCTCAAGCTGGCTTGCGATACCGTCTGCTACCAAACGTGCATCAAGATCAGGTGAAGTGATTTCTTCAATGTTGACCTGAGCAGGTACGCCCATAATTTTGGTCAGTTCTTTTTGAAGTCTTTCGATATCTTCGCCTTTCTTACCGATAACAATACCAGGACGCGCAGTGGCGATGGTAATTTTAGCAGCACCAGTAGGACGCTCAATCATGATATTGCTAATCATAGCATTATCTAGCTTTTTGCGTAGATACTCACGAACTTGAATGTCATTGATGAGGTATTCTGAGTATTGTTTAGGGTTAGCATACCAATTTGCATTATGCTTTTTTACAACACCAAGACGAATTCCGATTGGATGTACTTTTTGACCCATAACTTATTCTCCTACCTTTATAGTGATGTGACAAGTACGCTTGCTGATACGATCAGCGCGACCTTTAGCACGTGGTAGGATACGTTTTAGCGTAATGCCTTCATCAACATAGATAGTAGCGACTTTTAGGTCATCAATATCTAAGCCGTGATTATGTTCGGCATTGGCGATGGCTGAGTTAAGACATTTCTTAACAAACACAGCGCCTTTTTTATTACTATACGTTAGGATATCCAAAGCACGCTCGATAGATTTGCCACGAACTTCATCAGCAACGAGTCTAACTTTTTGTGCCGAAATGGCGGCACCGCGTAATTTTGCAGTTACTTCCATGGTAAGCACCTTATTTCTTAGCTTTTCTGTCAATGCCATGACCACGATACGTACGAGTCGGGGCAAATTCACCTAGTTTATGACCAACCATCTGCTCGCTCACGATAACCGGTACATGAGTACGGCCATTGTGAACAGATAAGGTTAGGCCAACCATTTGTGGCAGAATCATCGAGCGGCGCGACCAAGTCTTAATTGGCTTGCGTGAGTTGGTGTCTAATGCATTCTCAACTTTAGCAAATAAGTGCGCGTCTATGAATGGACCTTTTTTCAATGAACGAGGCATGAAATTCTTCCTTTATTTCTTCTTGGCGCGGCGGCGGATGATCATGTTGTCAGTACGCTTATTGTGACGCGTTTTAAGTCCTTTAGACTTCTGACCCCAAGGGCTGGTTGGATGGCGACCTTTATTACGACCTTCACCACCACCGTGTGGGTGATCAACCGGGTTCATAGCGACACCACGAACTGAAGGACGAATACCACGCCAACGTGAAGCACCAGCTTTACCAAGTGATTTCAAGTTGTTTTCAGTATTAGAAACTTCACCAATAACAGCACGACAATTCACGTGTACACGGCGTGTTTCGCCAGAGCGCATACGTAGAATAGCATAAATACCGTCACGACCTAGTAACTGAACGCTAGCACCCGCAGAACGAGCCATCTGTGCACCTTTACCGATTTTAAGCTCGATATTGTGAATCACAGTACCCAATGGGATGTTTTTTAGCGGTAAGCAGTTACCTGGACGAATTGGAGATGTCTCGCCCGACATTACTGTATCGCCAACTGCTTGTTTTTTAGCAGCGATGATGTAACGACGTTCGCCATCAGCATACTTAAGTAATGCAATATGAGCAGTACGGTTAGGATCGTATTCAATACGCTCTACCGTTGCTGGGATATTGTCTTTAGTACGTTTGAAGTCGATAATACGATAATGTTGCTTATGACCACCGCCAATGTGACGAGTAGTGATACGACCATTATTGTTACGACCACCTGACTTACTTTTTGATTCTAGAAGCGCTGCATAAGGACGACCTTTGTAAAGGTGTGGATGCACCACTTTTTCAACAAAACGACGGCCTGGTGATGTTGGCTTTGCTCTTACGATAGGCATGAGTGTAATCCTTATTCGTTATTCGCTGTTTCACTAGTAGAAGCAGTCGTATTCGCGACCTCTTCACCAGCATCAGCCATTTGTACATCTTGACCAGCTTTTAAGGTAACATAGGCTTTTTTGTAGTCATTACGACGGCCGATGCTTTTACCAAAACGCTTTGTCTTACCTTTAACATTCAAAGTGTTTACTTTTAGAACTTCAACACCTTCGAACATCATCTCAACTGCTTTTTTGACTTCGAGCTTAGTAGCGTTAGAGTCAATTTTAAATACTTGCACACCAAGTGAGTCGCCAAGCATTTGAGATTTCTCTGAGAACACAGGTCCTCTTAGGATCTGATAAAGTCTTGCGTTGTTCATGCTAGTGCTTCCTCAAATTGTTTCGCAGCTTCAACTGACATGATCACTTTATCATAAGCGATCAAGCTCACTGGATCCACTTCGTTTGTACCAAGTACATTGACGTGTGGAATGTTGCGAGCGGCTAAGTATAAGTTTTCGTCAACTTCTTTAGTGACGATTAATGCACGTGGTGCATTAAGCTCATTTAGCTTTGCAATCAGTTCTTTAGTTTTCGGCCCAGAAACGCTCAACTCTTCCACCAAAATCAGACGCTCTTGGCGAATCAATTCGGCTAGGATACACTGCATCGCACCGCGATACATTTTACGGTTTACTTTCTGTGACCAATCTTGTGGTTTGGCCGCAAATGTGCGTCCGCCCCCACGCCAGATTGGGCTACGAATAGAGCCCGCACGAGCGCGACCAGTACCTTTTTGACGCCATGGCTTGATACCACCGCCAGAAACTTCGGCACGGGTTTTTTGTGCGCGTGTACCTTGGCGAGCACCAGCTAAATAAGCGGTGACGACTTGATGCACTAGTGCTTCGTTGAATTCACGACCAAATGCCGTATCAGAAAGCTCAACCGCCGCACCTGTAACTGTTTTTAAATCCACGTTAATCCCCTTGCTTAGGCTTTGACTGACGGACGTACGATAACATCGCCACCGGTGGCACCTGGGATAGCACCCTTGATGACAAGTAACCCTTTTTCGGCATCAACCGAAATCACTTCTAGGCCTTGAACAGTAACACGTTTGTTACCCATCTGGCCCGCCATCTTTTTGCCTTTGAATACTTTACCTGGTGACTGGTTTTGACCAGTTGAACCATGCGCACGATGAGACACTGAGTTACCATGAGTAGCATCTTGCATGCTAAAGTTGTGACGCTTTACAGGACCTTGGAAGCCTTTACCTTTGCTTTGGCCTGTAACATCAACCATCTGACCTTGTTCGAACAAGTCAGCTAGAATTTCACCACCAATCTCACGACCTTCAAGATCGCTTTCGTTGGCACGAAATTCCCAAACACCACGGCCAGCTTTAACGCCAGCTTTAGCGAAGTGACCTTTTTGTGCAGCTGTTACGCGGCTGTCACGACGGGTACCTGTGGTAATTTGGATAGCTTGGTAGCCATCTACATCAGTATTTTTTACTTGAGTAATGCGGTTTGCATCAATCTCAACCACTGTTACAGGGATAGATGCGCCTGTTTCAGTGAAGACACGGGTCATGCCGCATTTCTTACCGACTAAACCGATCGCCATTTTAGACCTCTTTATATCTTATATTAATGGGTTGGGTGTGTAATGTGCATTAGCCCAAAGCAATTTGGACGTCGACACCCGCCGCTAAATCTAGTTTCATTAGCGCATCCACAGTTTTGTCAGTAGGCTGAACGATATCAACCATACGCTTATGAGTACGAATTTCGTACTGGTCACGAGCGTCTTTGTTAACGTGTGGTGAAGTTAGAACGTTGAAGCGCTCAATGCGAGTCGGCAACGGTACAGGACCACAAACTTGCGCACCGGTGCGCTTTGCAGTATCAACAATCTCTTGTGCAGATTGATCAATCAGACGATGATCAAAAGACTTAAGACGGATACGGATTCTCTGGTTAGCCATGCCAGCAAGCTCCTAATATGTGCTTTCGTCATTCTTGCATTGCAAAGATATGATCAAAAGCAGTTTGGTTAAATATTCACTTAAAGCGGCCTTCTGTTCTTAACCAGAATGAGTTCTTTATCCGAACTTATAGCGTGCCAAAAGTAAAATAGTTTAAAGCCCCGCCGACCCTCCTATATATTGGAAAGCAGCAAAGGCATAATGAAATAGTGCTAGAAACGATGCTCTAGCTGTAATAGCGCCAGCTTTTTTAGTCGGCTGCGCATATATAATTCAGTGGTGTATATTATACATAGTATTTTGTGGATTGCAAGAGCAATATAACAGTGCTTTAAGATACTAACCTTCGTATATTACTCTATTTACTCACAATATCTATCTTTAGACTCATTAACAAGGTGCAAAATATCAGTCTAAAACAATATCATATTGCTCTTGGGTATATAAATTTTCGACATCAAAAGTAATCACCCTACCTAATAAGTACTCTAGGTCTGCCACGGTATCCGACTCTGACGTCAATAATAAATCAATAACGGCAGCATGGGCAACGACGGTGAACTTTTTAGGGGAATTATAGGTACGGGCACAGCGCATGATTTCACGAAATATCTCAAAGCAAACGGTTTCCGCTGTTTTTACAAAGCCGCGACCTTGACAAGTTGAACAAGGCTCACAAAGCTGCTGCCCTAATGATTCGCGAGTGCGTTTACGTGTCATCTCTACTAAACCAAGCTCACTTACTTGCGTAATTTTAGTTTTCGCATAGTCTTGGGTGAGCTGCGACTGTAAACTCTCAAGCACATCGTCTTTGTGCTGTTGTTCAAGCATATCGATAAAGTCTAGGATGATAATACCACCTAGGTTACGCAGGCGCAGCTGACGAGCGATGGCATGCGTGGCTTCTAAGTTGGTTTTATAAACGGTGTCTTCTAATGAACGTCCTCCAACAAAAGAGCCTGTATTGACATCGATAGTGGTCATCGCCTCAGTTTGGTCAATAATCAGGTAACCACCAGACTTTAGATCAACACGGCGTTTTAGCGCATCACGTAAGTCATCTTCAACACGGTACACATCAAACAGTGATTGCTCTGCGGTGTAATGCACAATACGATCATACACAAAAGGCACAAACTCTTTGGCAAAATATCTTATTTGTTCATAGATTTGGATATTGTCGATGACGACTTTTTCGGTATCTGCATGTACCAAATCACGAATAGAGCGTAATGGTAGTGACAGTTCTTGATAAATGAGCTCTGAGCTTTGATGATGGTTCATTTCTTGGCGACGAGCACAAATAGTACGCCAAAGTTGCAATAGATAGTAAATATCTTCTTCCAACTTATCGACAGGTACGCGCTCAGCAGCAGTACGAGCAATCAGGCCACCTTTTAGATTGACCGTTTGCATCAAACTACTCAGCTCAGTTTTTAAACGAGTACGCTCTTCTTCACCGTCAATACGCTGCGAGATACCAATATGCTCGCTTGATGGCAAATAAACCAAATAGCGTGATGGTAGCGAGATGTTGGTTGTCAAACGAGCGCCTTTACTACCCAATTGATCTTTGGTCACTTGTACTAAAATACGTTGGCTTTCGTGTAAACGGTGCTGAATCAGTGTCTTAGAGACAGGTATGACCTCATTGCTTTGCGTCTTGATGACTGGTGGGCTCACTGATAAGCGATCAGTAGATTGCTCTATCGTGGCCGCATTTGTCTCTTTTTTAGTTTCTGCAGTATTTTTGTTTTTGTTCTCTGCGATTGGACGAGGCTCTCGCTGCATGTCATTCACATGTAGAAATGCGGTTCGCGATTGACCGATATCGACAAATGCTGCCTGCATGCCCGGTAAGACGCGCACGACAGTACCTAGGTAGATATTACCGACCAAACCCAGTTTATGATGACGCTCAATATAGATTTCGCCCAAGATACCGTTGTCTAAGACTGCGACACGGGATTCCATGGGACTAATATTAATCAGCAGCTCTTCGGACATAATACTTTCTCTTAGCTTTTAGCTTCTTTGTTAGGTTTTAATCACCTATTAGTTTTACAGTGTAACAAATGCGCCCTGCTCTTGCCCATTATCCTACCGTGTCATTATGTGCAGAAGGTTAGGGCGTGTCCTCAATCTGAACAAAAGCGACTAAATGGGCTAAAAATAGCTAAATCTTGCCAAACGTCGTCAAATAGCTAGTCAATATCTTGATATTATCTGCACTATTTTCCTTGTTTGGCTGCCATTTATCTCATTTTTATCACCATTTTCAGATTGAGTACACGCCCTAGCCATCAATTTTTGGCGAATTGATAGGCTCTGCGCCCATCTCTCTCATCTCTTTAATTAATGCTAGTGTCTGTGCCAACGGCAAGCCAACGACGTTGGTATAGCTGCCATTGATACGACTGACCCATGCCGCCCCCAAGCCTTGAATCCCATAACCACCTGCTTTATCAGCAGGCTCACTACTGTCCCAGTATTCGCTCATCATCTCTGCCGTTAGCGGGATAAAACTCACTTCTGTGCGTTCAGTTATTTTTTGTTGATTGACAACCTGAAACATGTGTTTATGGTTTGCTGTATTAGTATCTTTAGGAAGTAGCGAAACCTGAGACGCTTGAACTGCCGTCCATACTTCGTGGACATTATCCGACATTTGCTGCCACATGCTATAAGCGTGCTCGCGGTCGGTTGGTTTTACGAGTACCGTCTGACCATCTGCTAGTACGCCAATAGTATCAGAGGTTAAAATAAGAAGCTGCTCAGCAAATTCATCTTTGTTCGTTGCGATGCTGTCATTTAACTGTTGTATCGCAGCGTCAGCTTTGGTGGCGACCATGCGCTCAATATAGTCTTTTGGCAACTCGTTATCATATTGAGTTTCATCGATATCCACGCTTAAAAGACTAAAATCCAGTTGCGCTCTTTCTAGTAGCTCACGACGACGCGGCGAACCAGATGCTAAAATGATATCCATCGCTATTCTCTTAATATATGAATTTATGTATTTTTTATTTTGAAGGTTTTATCAATTAGCAAATCAGAATAGATCATTGATAACAGTCATTGTCATAAAGGTATCAGCTACTAACGAACAAATTTTTTCAAAGCCAATAACACCAATGGCCAGCTTATGATACTCATCAATAATGACAAAGCAGATTGCGCGATAAAGACATTTTGGATAAACACCTGTAATATCCATAAGGTCAATTGGAAAACGATCAATCCTAAACTTGCTACTAGCCACGCACTGATATTGTCTAACTGTCTGATATAGATACTGGTAATTTTGATCACAAGTGCGACGACCACAGCAGCAAACGCTTGTTGTCCTAAGTGGGTATCCATTAGTAGATCAGCAATAAGACCAATGGTAAATGCGGTAAAGATACCAACATAACGTGGCTGAAATAATAACCAAAAAATGAGCACCATGATCATGACCATAGGGCGCAAGGTGGCCATACTAGGACTTAATGGATAAATATTAAGTGATGAAGCTGCGACGAAGCTTAAAATGATAGTCGCAATCAAAAGTACTGTTGCATTCTCAGAATCAGGATACGACATGAGTACTTACCTTAGCGAGTGTTAGCGATTGCTGTTAAAGCGTGATTGACCATGAATAAGCTAAACGCTGTAGCTAAAAAGACATTGATAAACATGCTGTTTGGTGAGTATGAGCAAGCTAGTATCTGATCAGCGCGCATTGGCAGTCATATCGTTGTCATTGACCAGCTTATCTTGAAGCACTAACACATAAGCGTTATCGATAAAGTTCGCGGTTGGCGTCACATCAATGCTTCTAAAGTTAGCAGCTTGTGCATCTTGAATATGAGCGACACGGCCGACACGATAGCCAGCTGGAATACGGCCACCCAATCCTGATGAAACCAGCTCATCACCCACGCGCACGTCTGAGGTTTTAAAGACATAATCGAGACTTAACGCGGTTGGGATACCTTTTCCTGTCACGATGGCGCGCTGACCTGTACGTTTGATCGTGACGGCAACCGATTGCTGTTCATCGGTAATCAGTAGTAAACGACTGGTATTGGGATATACATTAATGATTTGACCCAATATGCCGTTTTCATCAATGACCGTTTGTCCAACTTGCACCCCATCTTGCACCCCTTTATTGAGCACCACAATTTGTCTGAGCAAATTGGCATCGGTTCCAATGACTTGCGCTAGATTAAGCTCAAACTGCTCAGGCTTGGTGGTGGACAAAATACCTTGCAGACGTGCGTTTTGTGCCAAAATATAATCTTGCTGCTGGAGCTTGGCTTGTGCGTGTATCAGTTGTGATTTTAGCTGCATATTTTCGCGGCGTAAGGCTTCTTTAGACTGCAAGCTACCACTCGTCCAATGCTTGGCATAGCTCGGTAATAATGACAGCTCATAGATAGGCTGCATAGCGGCATGACTGGTATTGCGTATTGGCTTGAACCATTCTGAGTTTTTGCTATCGAACCACATCAGTATCAAAGCGGCTATCAATACAATAGCAGTCTTACGAAGTGATAACGGCTGGCGCGCAAAAATACTTGGAGTCATAAGTCGTCTAATTCAGAGATTATAGAATAATCAGTAACCAGTACTGGGTATCACGAATATCAGTCTTGTATCAACGTTAATTTTTAACGAAACTGACTTATATTCGATAGCAATAGTGCTTGTTTATTAAGGCCTATTTATTAACAATACTGGGTTCTGGCACTTACTAATGCAATTAAAGGCAGCGCAACTGGCTACCTTTAATTTTATGCGTTTTTGACCCAGTGCTTTACGCCCATTACAACGATCTAAACAAAAATCATATTCAAGCTTTTGTTATTAATAAAATCAAGCGCAATACCACCACCACGGCTGACACAAGTCAGTGGATCTTCGGCAACGGTCACAGGCAGACCTGTCTCTCTTGAAATTAATTTATCTAAGTCACGTAATAAAGCGCCGCCGCCAGTCAATACGATACCGCGTTCAGCGATATCTGATGATAGTTCTGGTGGTGTCTGCTCAAGTGCGGCTTTTACGGCACTAATGATACCACTCAATGGGTCGCTCAGTGCTTTTTGTACTTCTTCTGATTTTACCGTAAAGGTTTTTGGCACGCCTTCTGCCATACTACGACCACGAACTTCTACTTCTAGTTGGCTGTCTTCATTTAATGCAGAGCCCACCTCTTTTTTGATACGCTCGGCAGTTGTCTCACCAATAATGCAACCATGCGTACGGCGTACATGCGTAATAATGGCTTCATCAAACATATCGCCACCAATACGAATCGACTCGGCATAGACGCAACCAGATAGCGCGATAACCGCAATCTCAGTCGTACCACCACCGATATCAACCACCATAGAACCACTGGCTTCATGAACGGGCATGCCAGCCCCAATTGCCGCCGCCATTGGCTCCTCTAGCAATAATACTTTACTCGCACCTGCTGATGATACTGCCTCGCGAATCGCTTTACGCTCAACCAGAGTAGACTTGCAAGGTACACACACCACTACGTTAGGCTGCGCCATAAAACGTTTGGCTTTTACCTTGCCAATAAAATGCTTCAGCATTTTTTGAGTCACTTCAAAATCAGCAATCACGCCATCTTTTAGTGGGCGAATCGCCGTAATATTGGAAGGGGTACGACCAAGCATTTGCTTTGCATCGATACCAACAGCAGCAACGGTAGGGTTTTGAGTACGATTACTTCGTAATGCAACCACCGTAGGCTCGTCAAGTACGACGCCTTTACCAGGAATAAAAATAAGCGTGTTAGCAGTACCGAGGTCGATAGCGATATTATTTGATAAAAATCCAAACAGGTTCATGGCTAATATATCCAGCGTCTTACGAATGAGGCGAATGAGATTGACTGAGGGGTTACTCGTCAGTGTTGAGCAGGTCGTCGATAGACATTATTTGTAGTGACAGTTAAACACCACAATAAGTCAAACCTAAGCAATAATAATGAAATGATAAAACAGGGCTAAATTATACCGATTTGGCTCGAAAAATACACCCATATTTGCATTAAGTAGTCAGGAATTTAATCTTAAACGCTAAAAATTGTTACAAAGTTTGAATAGCAGAAGCAACCATTCGACTTAATGAAACATCATTTAATTCAATAACTAACAAAGTTCTACAGGCAAATGATCATTTTTCTTTACAGCAGGTGCATACTGTAACGTATTTCAGAACGTAATAGGAAAGCAATTGCGGTTCAATCGTGAATTATATGATCAATTTTGCAGATACCACTATCTTGGTTGATATTGTGCATCAATAATCAAACGTCATGCTCTGTAAACTTGGGTCAGATGCTTTATAATAAGCCCACTTTACACAAACTTGATTTTAGTACTAATCTATTTTAACGCCTATATTTGCTGACTTTAGTATTTAATTGCCTTAATGGCCATCTACCAAATGGTCATCTACTACTTATATCTAACAAAAACTGTCCTTCACTGGAGAAACTATGTCACAGCAACCATCAACGTCTGACAGCAACGTCAGCCGTGAAGAAATCTTAGAAATTGCTACCCTTGCCCGTTTAGGTGTCGATGAGAGTACTGCCAACAGCTATGCCGACGACATCAGTAAAATATTAAAGATGATGCACACACTTGGCAACGTTGATACGACTGACATCAAACCTTTAGCCAATATTCATGAAGCTTGCCAAGACTTGCGGGCTGACGTCGCCAACCATGATATCGACCGCGATCGCAATCAGTCGGTCGCGCCTGCTGTTGAAGACGGCCTATATCTGGTACCACAAGTGCTCGAATAGAGTGCTATCTCTATATTTTGCTTTTATCTCATTTCATTTATGTTATTAACACTTTGACGGACGACACTTTATGTCTGAACTTCACTTATTAAGTACTCACCAGCTTATTACTGGTTTGCAAGAAAAACAATTTAGCAGCCTTGAGCTGACTGAACACTACATCAAGCGCATTAACGCGCTAGACAGCAAGATTAATAGCTTTATCACTCATACCTCTGAGACAGCACTCGCACAAGCAAAAGCGGCAGATGGGATGCGTGCACAAGGTGATAATCGTCTGTTATTAGGCGTGCCAATGGCTCATAAAGATATTTTTTGTACTCAAGGCGTGCTGACGACTTGTGGCTCCAAAATGCTGCATAACTTTGTCTCACCTTATAACGCTACTATCGTGTCTAATATCGACAACGCTGGAATGATTAGCTTAGGTAAGCTAAATATGGATGAGTTTGCGATGGGCTCGGACAATAGCAGCTCTTACTATGGCACCGTACAAAATCCTTGGAACCTAGAACGTGTCCCTGGTGGTTCATCAGGTGGTAGCGCAGCGGCAGTTGCAGCAGGCTTCATTCCTGTCGCAACAGGTAGCGATACAGGTGGCTCTATTCGTCAGCCTGCCTCATTTTGCGGTCTAACAGGTATCAAACCAACTTATGGCCGTGTATCACGCTTTGGTATGATTGCTTACGCATCAAGCCTAGATCAAGCGGGTAGCATGGGACGCAGTGCCAAAGACTGTGCGTATCTACTACAACCAATGATCGGCCATGACCCACTCGATGGTACCTCCATTAAACATGACATTCCTGACTATATACAAGATATTGACGATGCAGAAGCAGCTGCTGGCGACATGCCATTTGCTGGACTGCGTATAGGCGTTGCAAAAGAATATTTTAGTAAAGGTTTAGATGCCGAAGTCGAGCAAGCTGTACGTGCCGCCCTCAAAAAGTATGAAGAGCTGGGTGCTACCATTGTGGAGGTGAACATCACTGATCCTGATATCACTCTGTCTACCTATTATATGCTAGCACCAGCAGAAGCTTCTTCTAACTTATCGCGCTTCGATGGGGTCCGCTTTGGTTATCGCTGTGAAGACCCAAAAGACTTAACTGATCTGTATACACGCTCACGCTCTGAAGGTTTTGGTCCTGAGGTACAGCGCCGTATCTTGACCGGAACTTATGCGCTATCGGCGGGTTACTTTGACGCTTATTATACCAAAGCACAAAAAGTACGCCGCTTAATCGTCAAAGATTTCGAAGATGCCTTTGCCAACTGTGATGTCATCGCCTGTCCAACTGCACCAACCAGTGCCTATAAACTGAGTGACAATCTCGACCCTGCCACGATGTATTTGGGTGATGTCTATACTATCGGTGTCAACTTGGCTGGTTTACCTGCGCTTAGTCAGCCAGTTGGCTTGACGTTAGAAGGCTTGCCTATTGGCTTACAATTGATTGGTCAGTATTGGCAAGAAAGTAAGCTGCTGTCTACCGCGCATCTATTTCAGCAACACACCGATCACCATTTACAACACTCTGCCATCGCGAAGGAGACGGTATAATGAACACAGCAACTACTACTGATAACAATATCGTCCGTAAAGAGGCCGTTCGTAAAGAGCTGTTCGTCGATGGCTATGAAGTGGTCATCGGTATCGAGATTCACTGCCAGCTCAATACGGAAAGTAAAATATTTTCAAGCTCGCCGACAGATTTTGGTCATGAGCCAAACAGCCAAGCCAGCCTCGTCGACTTGGGTTTACCGGGCGTTTTGCCAGTGCTTAATAGTGGCGTGGTCGATCGTGCTCTAAAATTCGGTATTGGTGTCAACGCTGAACTGGGTTTATACAATACGTTTGACCGCAAAAACTACTTTTATCCCGACTTACCGAAAGGCTATCAAATCACCCAAATGGCCAATCCTATCGTTGGTAAAGGTTATATTGACGTGGTGGTCAATGAAGGCGAAAAGAACGAATATCCAAAACGTATGGGTATCACCCGCGCCCATTTGGAAGAAGATGCTGGTAAATCTGTGCATGACGCGATCGATGGTATGACAGGTATCGACTTGAACCGTGCTGGTACACCGCTGATTGAGATCGTCTCTGAACCAGATATGCGCTCAGCCCACGAAGCACTTGCTTATATTAAAGCCATTCATCAGCTGGTCACTTGGCTTGGTATCTCAGATGCGATCATGGCAGAAGGATCGTTCCGCTGTGACTGTAACGTCTCTGTGCGTCAGCCTGGCGACGAGCTTGGTACTCGTACTGAGCTTAAGAACTTGAACTCTTTCCGCTTTATCGAACGCGCGATCAATCGTGAAATCGAGCGTCAAATCGATATCATCGAGGACGGCGGCAAAGTCATCCAAGCAACGATGCTGTATGATCCAGAGCGCGATGAAACTCGCACCATGCGCACCAAAGAAGACGCTAACGACTATCGCTACTTCCCTGATCCTGATCTGCTGCCTGTGCGCATTGAGCAGCACACTGTTGACGAGATTAAAGCAGCGATGCCTGAGCTGCCAGTTGCTCGTCGTGCACGCTTTGAAGAAGCGCTCGGTCTATCAGAATACGATGCTCGTATCTTAACAGGAAGCCGTCAGCTGGCCGATTATTTCGAAGATGTGGTCGCTGAAGTGGGACAGCAAGATGCCAAGATGGCTGGCAACTGGGTCATGGGCGATCTATTGGGCGCGCTAAATAAAGATGATACAGATATCGTCGACTCCCCTATCAGCGCCAAGCAATTGGCTGGCATGCTAGCGCGCATTAAAGACGATACCTTATCTGGCAAACTGGCTAAGAAAGTATTTAGCGCCTTATATGAGCGCGAAGGTGGCGATACAGATGATGCAGCCGATAAAATCATTGAAGAAAAAGGTCTCAAGCAAGAAACAGACACAGGCGCGATTAAAGCCATCGTGGAAGACGTTATCGCTAAAAATCAAGCGATGGTCGAAGAGTATCGCGGCGGCAAAGAAAAGGCATTCAATGGTTTGGTCGGTCAAGTCATGAAAGCCAGTCGCGGTAGCGCCAATCCGCAGCAAGTAAACCAAATCCTAAAAGAGCTATTGGGTTAAGGGTAATTATTGTTTGATTATGCTGACTGTGATACGTAAATTGGGCTTATAGATTTTGGCTAAAATAAATAGCCCTTGCAATATACATAATTTTGCGTAAAATAGTCAGTCATTCGGGGCGTAGCGCAGTCTGGTAGCGCACTACACTGGGGGTGTAGTGGTCGCAGGTTCAAATCCTGCCGTTCCGACCAAACACAATATTAGGGCATACCGTCATTGACCGTATGCCCTTTATTTTGGGCGTTTTTCAGGTATTGAGCGTTATGTAGGTGTATGGCGTTCCATATAGAATGTTGGTATTATTGTTGGTATTGAGCAGTACCAACATGGACAATACCAACAAAGGATAACCCCATGCCCCTAACCCATACAGGTATCAACAAGCTACAGCCTAGTAGCACCTCTATAGCCACAAAACGACCTGACAAACACAGTGATGGTAACGGGCTGCAATTATGGGTGCGTTATACGGGCGTTAAGTCATGGATCAGCGCCTACCGTTGGCAAGGCAAACAGCAAACCCTCACTATTGGCACTTATCCAGTAATGAGCCTACAAAATGCACGCCAGCGCAATATTGAGATCAAACGCTTAATAGCTGATGGTATCAACCCTAAAGACGATAAGAAAAAGGCACAAGCAGACAATGACGGCTCAAGGGCGTTCAATACTATAGCCCAGCGTTGGCACGATGACCGCAAGGCGCACATTGCCGCTACCACCTATAGCCGTGACTACTCACAATACCAGCGCGATATTAAGCCCATCATTGGACACATGAACATAGAGGACATAACCGCGCCTGATGTTTTGGCTATTGGTAAGGCAGTAGAAGCAAGGGGCGCTAGTGACATGGCAAGGCGTGCAATGCGTCAAACAGGGCAAATCTTTAAGCAAGCAATCCGTGAGGGCTTAACCAATCTCAACCCAGCCAACGACCTAACCGAAGCATTAAAACCTCACAAGGTGAAGCATCATAGCCGTATCACCAGCCAGCAATTACCAAAGCTACTACAAGATATTAACGCCTATGAGGGTGACCTACTGGTGAAGCTAGGCTTATGGTTTATGTGCTATACGTTTGTGCGTACTCAAGAATTGCGCTTTATGGAATGGAGCGAGATAGACTACAAAGCTAAGTTATGGCGCATACCAGCCGACAAAATGAAAATGGATAGACCGCACCTAGTACCACTAGCACCGCAAACAATGACAATCTTAGAGCAAATCAAGGCGCTAGGCTTTTCGGATCAGTACGTTTTCTTTAATACCTCAACCCGTAAGCCATACAGTACAAACGCTTTTATCACTGCCCTATGGCGCATGGGTTATAAGGGCAGAATGACGGGGCACGGCTTTAGAGGGCTTGCCAGCACTACCCTACACGAACAGGAATACATGCACGAAGCGATAGAGCTACAGCTGGCACATGAGAAAGAGAACAAAATCAGCAAAGCCTATAACGGAGCGCAGCATTTACCCTATAGAACAAAAATGATGAATGAATGGGCAAACTTCATTGATGATGCCTACGCTGGCAAGATAGATAACTTGATCCGTGCAGACTTCAAACAACAAGCACAAAAGCATGGCTAATATCATGCTGTAACGACTATGCAAGGCTAGGACTAATTACCCGAAAGCCAGCCGTTCACACACCTTTAGGCTGGCACTGCCTTGCACCTACTTTTATTCAATGGTGTGTAAAGGTGTGAATTGTGAGTGATACTGATATAGCATTACGTTTTGATAAGGCTGAATATTATAGTTTGGAAGAGGCGAGCGAATATCTTAATAGAAAATACAAAACTGACAATATTAATGCTCATAAGCTTTTAAAAAAGGTTGTTCATTACCAAATACCACTATTTATCTATGGCAAAAACTTTCAGATTGCTGGTGACTATGTAATGAAGTCTTTTAAGTCAGTAAAGCTTATAAACGATGACATGGAGCTGTACAGAAGTACTCTTAAAGAAGTAGCAAAACGTAATACATCTATTTATCCTAAGATAGATAGTATGCTATCTGCAGTTATGGAAAATACAGGCGGATTACTAGAACTAAATTTAGACGCTACAAGAGAGTTCATATTCAATAGTAAGATAACAACAGGTAGTATTGATGAAACCTGTTTATTTAGTGGTTTTCTACCACTCGCCATACCAAATAGCGATGCCTCTAGCCTAGATTATCTAGATGATTATTTGTTAAGTAATTTTGAGGATAGCGTAGCATTTACTCTCGCCTTATACCCAAGCATTGATATTTTTTTAGATAATGAAGAAGAAATGAAATTATCTATTGATAGAGCTATTGAGTTATGCACTCCCAAAGTTGTGGACTATTATCTTTATGATGAAGAGGAAGAAGAGATTGATAAAACATATATAACACCATATTTCGAGATTAATAAAAGTGATTTATTGATACTTAGTAGTGGTGTTACAAAGCTTGAAGAGCTTATCTCAAATATAGAAGAGCCAAATATAGAAGGTAAATCTTTAGACACTGATTTTTTAAAAAAGAAAGGCGTCAGCCCTCAAAAATTATTGGCTAAACATATGGCTAAACATATGGCTAATAAAGAATGGCAAGCAGACGTACAGAACAAGATTAAAATTACTGAAATGGCGGAAATCATATATTCAGAGCTTTACTCGCTTGGGTTTAACAATGAGCTACCTGATCAAGCAAGAAATATTAAATCTTGGATCAAGGATATAGCACCCGATTATGCCAGCGAAGGAGGCAGACCTCCATCATCATAAAACCTACACGAACCTAAGTTAATATATATAAACCTAAGTTAGGGGAATTTTCTTAGTCAAACTCACCACATACCATAGAACCATGTTGAAAGCCGTAGCACACCGTTACGGCTAACATGGAGATATGAAAATGACACAGCAACAAGCCACCCAAAGCGCGCCAGTTATTCCCTTTACTGGTGACACCTCGAACGACACCGAACCAACCAACTCAAACAGTCCAGCTATGCACTTGCCTACTACTGGCATGGGTAGAGCAAAGGATATTTTGCCGTTCCTACCCTTTAGCAAAACCACCCTTTTTGAATGGTCAAAAGATGGACGTTTTCCAGCTGGCAAGAAGCTAAGCCCCACTATGACCGCATGGAGCTATGCAGACATTCACGAATGGCTTAATTCTCACACCTCAACCACTAGCGAGGTATAGAGCCATGACTACTACAGCCACCGCTACCGCCCCAGTGACCAATGAGCAAGCACCTAAGACCCAAATTAACACCATACGGGCGCACCTGATGACAGGGGCAACGATCAGCACATGGGACGCATACCGCCTTTACCAAATCACATGCCTAGCCCAGCGCATACATGACTTGCGCCTAACAGGGCTAGTTATTCAAAGTGAGATGGTAACGCACAATGAAAAGCGTTTTAGCCTCTACTGGCTTGATGAAGCAACATTACTTGAAAGCGAATTATCTAACAGTGAGGTGAACTAAATGAATAACCACCCTAGCATATCAATCGACACCCCAGCCGAACGCCTAGTAACTGTGGATAGCCTTTACTTACGTCTTATGAATGACCGCGTACAAGATATTTATATTAATACCGACCACCTAGCCACCGCGCTAGATGCTATCAATACAAAAGACGATGTTAGCCAAGGCGTGCTTGTGGCAGTCAAAGCAGCACTACTGAGCAATAGCGAGCTGGCAGGTATTGTTAGCGAGATGTTTTGTGAGCACGCATTACCGTACCAAGCGGAGGCAACAAGCCATGAGTGATGACGACTTTATAACTCAAGTCATGGACGGGCTAAAAGAACAGGGTTACTTGATGATACCCGATGACTTTATCGACCAGCTCATCATTACCTTGCACGCCAATGTGACAACCATTAACACCATGACCCAAATAGCCGAATTAGAAACCAAGATGTTAGGCAGCTTGTTACCGACAGGCAGCCGACAAGTGGAGTCACTAAAAGAGCTATCGACACGCATAGCAGAAATCGCCTTTAACGTGGAGGACGTAAGAAATGACCAAAGATAACAGAACCAGTCTAAAAGACAGCCACGGGGCACACAATCGCAATGAGCCACATAAGCGCGGCTTACTACTTAGCTTTATCATATTCATGGCATGGGTGGCAGGTATTGGCTTGCTACTATCATTAATCGCTTGCCAGCCAGTCAATGCAAAACCGATTGCAACTGATGATAACAGCGGTTACTATATAGACCTCTCAAAAAACGTTAGCGGACAAGCCAGCCGTTACTCATTGGCTTTTTTTGTGCCTGATAATAGCGCAGCCTCTCAAGCTGTCACTATGCCATCAAGCACTACCCTAAGAGCGCATTTAAGCGCATCAAGGGGGCATTCCCTCATATCTATAGCAAATCACTTGCTAACCGACTATGACGGGTTGACGCTGCAAAATAAAAGAGCCGTAAGGCGAATATGCAGGGCGGTTACTAACGTTACCGAGAGTAAGACCCGTCACCCTATACTTTTACCGTATAGCGTGGCATTAACTCAAAAAACGTTAGGAGGCTATCATGCCTAATTCAATCCGTACGACCTCAAACACTCAAACCACTACTAACAGCACACTAGCCACATTCAAGGCAGGTGACAGCGTTCTATGCCCATCTGTAGGCAATGGCACTTATCAGCTATTCAACGATAAAGAATACGGCTGTTTAGGCTTTACCACCAACGGCAAAACATACCACTATCGGACTGATGGCAAAGTAAGCCGCGATGATGCCGCCCCGTCATTATTCCATGACATGCCAGCAAATCGCCAAGCCATTAACGCCCTGTATGGCAGCAAACACCAAATCAAGATAATAGATTGCACCGCCGCCGATGATGACGAAGTGATTTTAATGCCGTCTATCATGCTATCCGATATTGCATGTGATATTAATGCCGCCGCTACTACCTTGCATGACATGGGGCAGTTATTCCATCTTATCGCTACCCGTCAAATAGAACCCCATGCAGCCATAGCATTAGCGCGTCTGTCACAAGATGCCGCCGATACTTGGATTAATCTGCTTTATAGCCAACTGGACACTATCAACGAACCCTTAGCCCAAACTGGCTTTGGTAAGGTAGATGCTTGTGCCTACTAATAAGAGCTACCCGCCAAAGCAAAGCCGTAAGCACACCAAGCGCAAAAGCTACTACAAAAAGTATAGAGCAGCGCGTAAGCCGAACCAGTCACAAGCAAGGGGGACTAGATGACCACCACACCACAAACAGCCGCCCATGAAAAAGCCCATGTGGACAACATGGGCGCTGATAATATCTTACAAGGCTGCAAACCAGCTACAGACGAACAGCTGGCAGGCTGTCCTTTTTTAATCAAACTCAAGGACATGTTAGAGCCTGAACGACTGCTATTTTCTACAGACAACACTACTATATATTATGGTGAGAAAATTGGCAAAACCGAAGCCACCGCTGACACGATAGCTATAGCAATCACCGATAGGAAAAAGCAACCCGTAGGCGCAGTATTCTACACACCAAACAGCAAAGCAAAGCCCATTGTTATTGATCCTACAGGGTATGGCGCTATCGTCATTGGTGAGGTAAACAAAGCCAATGAGATAATTGCTTTTGATGATGCAGAATATGGCATTGATGCTTATCAGTGTATGGCAGACGACAAAACAACCTTTATTATTAGCCCTCAAAAGACAAAGCATTGCTTTAAAAAGATGGTTCAGCATTGGAGTAGCGGATCACTGCTAACCGTGCCAATGACGCTTAATGATAAAGGTATGATAAATCTATTGGCAGGTGTGAATGCTAGGGCGTTGGTTACCGTAGCTGATATTCTCACAATGCTACATGCTAACCATAGTTATGAGGCAATACTGGCAGCTGATGAAACTCAAATCATTAACCTAAAAGACACCGCTTACTATCCTGAATGGCGCGATGATCCACAGCTGAATGAACCGATGATTTATGCTGATGGGCGTTTTGAGCTATACCATGATGGACTGTTTTTTGTGAAATATAACGATGACGACCCAGCAAACATAACCTTTAAGTTTAAGGCGTTTGTTTGTTCACCGATTGAGGTTATCGCAAAGACTAGGGACACAAGCAGCGGTACATGGGGGCGGTTATTGCAATGGCGTGATGATGACAGCGAGCTACACACATGGTCAATGCCACTTGCTTTATTACAAGGTGATGCAAGGGAATACCGCAAGGAGCTTGCCAGTCAAGGATTGAACATTACCACCAACCCCAAACAGCGCAGTTACTTAGACACCTATATTCAAAACTACCCTATTCATAAACGGGCGTTATGCGTAGATAGGTTGGGCTGGCATGAGGCGCAATATATATTACCTGATGGCGCAATAGGCAGCGATGGTAGGCAGTTAATCGTCTATCAGTCTGCCCATGCAATCAACAGCACCATAGCCCAGCAAGGCACACTAGAACAATGGCGTGATGAATTATGCAAGAAACTTGCCGAACAGAGCCGTTTTGTTTTCTCTATTGCTTGCGCGTTTGCTGGTCAATTACTCGCACTGTTAGATGATGACGGGGGCGGCTTTCACCTTTTAGGCTCATCAAGTATGGGCAAGTCTTTATCGCTTAAATTAGCGGCTAGTGTATGGGGCAAGCCTGACAGCTACACTAAGACATGGCGCAGCACTGATAACGCCTTAGAGGGCACAGCAAGCGAACATAACGACAGCTTTTTACCACTCGATGAGATTAGCGAATGTGATCCCAAAATCGTAGGTAAGACCGTTTACATGCTGGCTAATGGTCAAGGTAAAGGTAGAAGCACCACCACAGGGCATAACCGTACTGCTAAAACATGGCGCATTATCTTTTTGTCTAATGGTGAGGAGTCACTGCAAAACTTTATGGCGCAAGCAGGACAGAAAACCAATGCAGGTATTGAGGTGCGAGTAGCGCATATAGATGCTGATGCTGGCAAAGGTTTAAAGACGTTTGATAGTTTGGTACTGGCAGACACAGGCGCAGCACAAGCCGATAAGATAAAAGAGTTATCACAGGCTTACTATGGCGTGGCTGGTATCGCATGGCTAGAACATATCACCAGTGACAAGGCAGCAACCACAGCCACCGCTAGGCAGCTTGTAAATGACTTTATGAGCAACTACAGCGACCTTGCCCCACAAGCGTATAGAGTGGCTAAACGGTTCGCTATTGTTGCCGCAGCTGGTGAAATGGCAACGCTGGCAGGTATTACAGGCTGGCAAGCAGGACAAGCAACCACCGCCGTTATGGCATGCTTAGATAATTGGCTTGATAACTATGGGCGTGATGGTGAGCATGAGCAGCGCCAAATCATAGAGCATATCAAGGCGTTTATCGAACAGCATGGCAGTAGTCGCTTTCAACCTTGTTATAGAAACACGCGCTTAGACTTTGAGGAAAGAACCCCCAACCGTGTAGGCTATCGCAATATGGAAACAGGGGACTATTATTTTTCTAAAGAAACTTTTGACAAAGTATGTGCGCCCTTTAGCAAAAAGAAAGTCTTACAAGTATTAGAGGAAGCCGACTTGTTACTACTCAATCAAGGTGACCGTAAAATCTACAAAGCGCCTGATACTTTATTTAGTGGCAAGCAACGCCCATCTGTTTACGCGGTTACTGCTGATATACTTTGTTGTGAACCTACTAAAACGACTGGGACAGACGGGACGGACGGGACAGGCTATATGCAGCAAGGGATTGCGCTGTCCCATTGCTAAAAACCTAAACGGGACGAACGGGACAGGATTTTACATTTTCGCTTTTCTGTCCCGTCTGTCCCATTGCCAAAAACGATAACGGGACGGCTGTAAGCCATACCACGTAAGGGCTGTCCCGTCTGTCCCGCTTGTCCCATGCAAAAACATAAGGTACAGAAAAAATAATCAAAGGTAGGCGTTTATCGTCTGCCTTTTTTTATGGACTGCAAAAACCTAAGGGAAACCTAAGGTTAGGCGCTCAATACTCACTTGCAAATCATGGGCAGCATGTTGCCTTTTGTTGACATTCAAAACAGTTTGCCGACTGCCAGCATGTTAATAAATGTTAAGGTTTAAAACTAAATGAGTGGTACTCAATGGACAGACCAAGCCCTTTTTATAGTGTAAAAAAACTAAGGTTTCCATAAGGTTTTAGATGTGAGCAGTTTTGCGCCTATCTCATTCAAAGGGTAGTTTCTTAACAAGTACGAGCATGGGAACAACGGTAAGGTTACGGTTAGTTTTCGGACACGTTAGAACCTTATAAAACCTTACATTCAAAACCGATTAATACAGCCGCCGACTTGACAGAACTTAACATTTTGCATGGCATTCCCTCATCATTGCCAATATCACAAAACTATGCAGCATAAGGGCTTAGCTAATTAATGGACAAGTATCGCGCGCGCACGCGAGGCAAGCACCAATTACAGGGGTTTTTGAGCAATATAAAAAAGGAGTTTTCGGAGTCCATAAAGGGGTAGTTTTTCGGACTGTTTTAAAAGGACTGGGGTAATTTTCGGACATCGTAGAGGGTAATTTTTTGAGTCCATAAAAAGGGACTGTTTTCGGACTGTTCTAAATCGACTAGGGTAATTTTGCGAGTCCATAAAAGGGACTTTATGCACAGGTATCGTAAGGGACTTTTCGGACATCTTAAGCAGCGGCTAAAAACGAATTGTTGGACATGTTAGGGGTAGTTTATGGAACAGTACGCGCACGGGGTATATTTTGCCCATGCTGGATAGTTTCGCGACAAGTATCGTAAGCGAGCACTGCCCTACTATGTTGAAAAATGTTGAAACGGCAAACAGTGAAAATAATTACAAAATAATATTGAGTGAAGCAGCAAACAGCCAAAAAAGGGGGTTATTAAAAACGATTGTTGGTATTATTGTTGGTATCGTCATAAAACAAAAACAACAAACCCATATAAATCAAGGCATACAGACTATACTTTACTTCCTGCCGTTCCGACCAAACATAGATTTAGGGTAGACTGTCATTGACCGTCTGCCCTTTATTTTGGGCATTTTTCAAACTCAAAGGGCGACACATAGCCAATAGTGCTATATAACCTTGTTCCATTAAACCTGAGAAGCATTAAAAATCTATTAATTATCGATTTAGCTTTGCAAGACGAGAGCTGTACTCGAGGTGCCACTTATTCAATGGTCGTTAATTCAACATCATTAACGCCAGTCCAGTTTTCCTTCAAATAATAAATCACCTCAGATCTATAATACCCGTTGACCGTTTCAGCCAATGCATTATCGTATGAGTCACCCGTGATACCAACAGAAGCGATCATGTCCGAGTCAGCCATACTAATAGTGTAGCGGATGAAGTCGTCACGTTGACTACGCAGTGAGCAAACAATGACCAGCTGATACCAAAAAGGATAAGTCATACAAAAAATGAATATTGAAAACCTAGTGACTGGGCTTGATGAGGCAAGATTGACGGCAAAAGCAAATAGTTAAACGTCTGCTATGGTAGCTGCTACGATGAGCAAGGCAAAGGTATGGGATTAGATAAAGGCGATGCTGGTAATGATATTGAGGTTATGCCAGTTAGAATTGTTATCCAAACGGTTGACGCTCGCAATCCTGAGCGAGTATGTTAGTTTTCGGACAAGTAGGAACAGTTTTTCGGAATAATAAATCCATATTAATAATACTTTTAGGGCTTTACTTTGACAAACCAAGCATGGCTCATTTTACCTTTCAGGGAATTAAAACGCACGTATATACCGTCACTATCCTTGGTAGCATACCAGTGGTCATCATTGTCTATCAAGATTTCGAAAAACCTTTTATTTACGACATTGCCAACTATGTAAACATCTCCTTCTACAAAAAAAGGATTGCCATTTATGCACATTAATTGGTCACCAGTATTTATCATATCCTTTTCTTTATATCCTATAATAAAAATATCAGAAATTTATCTCTATTTCTTATAAAATTCAACATTAAAAGTT
>NZ_CAJGZJ010000013.1 GCF_904846225.1 Psychrobacter immobilis
ATCTAATTAATTATAGTGAAATCGAACTTTGTAGGTGATGATAATTGGGTATAATCTATACCCATAACGATCATACAAACCTCTTATGCAAGGACGACAAAATGACCTCATCTTCAGCTGGCGCACGCTTTCGCAGTGCCCTAAAACAAAAAAACGATAACAATCAACCTCTACAGATTGCTGGTGCGATTAATGCCTACACCGCTATGATGGCAACCCAAGTCGGTCACCAAGCGTTATATCTTTCTGGTGCAGGTGTTGCCAATTCGTCATTTGGACTGCCTGACTTGGGCATGACCAGCCTTGATAACGTGTTAGAAGATGCGCGCCGTATTACGGACGCCGTAGATACGCCATTATTGGTAGATATTGATACAGGTTTTGGTGGCGCGTTTAATATCGCCCAAACCATTAGAAAAATGGAAAAAGCAGGCGTGGCAGCAGTACATATCGAAGACCAAGTGGCACAAAAGCGCTGTGGCCACCGCCCAAACAAAGAAATTGTTAGTATCTCAGAAATGGTTGATCGCCTCAAAGCCGCATTAGATGCCAAAACAGATCCTGATTTTGTCATTATGGCGCGTACGGATGCGCTATCGGTCGAAGGTCTAGACGCTGCGGTTGAGCGTGCCGTTGCGTTCCAAGAAGCGGGTGCTGACATGATCTTTGCTGAAGCCTTAACCGATATCGAGATGTATTGTAAGTTTACCGATGTGCTGGATATTCCAGTACTGGCTAATATGACGGAATTTGGTCAGACAGATCTTTATACCACAGAGCAGTTATATGGTGTGGGCGTCGGTATGGTGTTGTATCCGCTATCTGCTTTTCGTGCGATGAACAAAGCGGCATTGAATGTCTATCAGCATTTATTAAACGATGGCACACAAGAAAAAGTCGTCGATACCATGCAAACCCGTATGGAGCTATATGATTTCTTGAACTATCATGAGTTTGAGCAAACGCTAGACAAGCTGTTTGCCGATAATAAATAACTGTTAATCATTGACCATTAACGATTACTTATGAGCCGTATTTTTCACTGTAATACCCAATAAAAAGCTACCCACAAAAGGAATGTAATCATGGCAGCACAGAAAGAACTTTCAGGCGCAGGTCTCCGTGGACAAGTCGCTGGCAAGACCGCACTATCAACCGTCGGTAAATCAGGCTCAGGTCTGACCTATCGTGGTTATGACGTGTCAGAATTGGCGGATAAATGCATCTTTGAAGAAGTCGCTTATCTACTGCTTTATGGCAACTTGCCCACTCAAACTGAGCTTGATGCTTATCAAACCAAACTTAAAGGCTTACGCGGTCTGCCGCAGTCATTAAAAGACGTGCTTGAGCGTATCCCAGCGGACGCGCATCCAATGGATGTATTGCGTACGGGTTGCTCTATGCTCGGCAATCTTGAGACCGAAATGAGTTTTGATGAGCAAAATGACCAAGCCGACCGTATGCTTGCGACATTCCCATCGATCATCAACTACTGGTATCGCTTCACTCATGACAACGTGCGTATCGAGACGGAAACGGACGATGAGACCGTTGGTGGTCACTTCTTGCATTTGCTAAAAGGCGAAAAGCCAAACGAGCTACACGAAAAAGTCATGAACGTCTCACTTATCTTGTATGCAGAGCATGAGTTTAACGCCTCGACCTTTACTGCTCGCGTCTGTGCTTCTACCTTATCTGACCTTCACTCCTGCATCACAGGTGCGATTGGCTCATTGCGCGGCCCTTTACATGGCGGTGCGAATGAGGCGGCGATGGACATGATCGAAGGCTTTGGCTCGGCTGATGACGCTGAAAAAGAGATGATGGCAATGCTGGCGCGTAAAGACAAAATCATGGGCTTTGGTCATGCCATCTATAGCGAGTCAGATCCGCGTAACGTGGTCATTAAAGGCTGGGCTGAAAAACTGGCGGCTGATGTGGGTGATGAGGTGCTATATCCTGTATCGGTCCGCGTAGAAGAAGTCATGTGGCGTGAGAAAAAACTGTTCGCCAATGCCGATTTTTTCCATGCATCAACCTATCACTTCATGGGGATTCCAACCAAACTGTTCACACCTATCTTTGTCTGCTCTCGCTTAACTGGTTGGGCGGCACACGTGTTTGAGCAACGTGCGAACAATCGTATTATTCGCCCAAGTGCAGAATATATCGGTGAAGAATTGCGTCCTGTTCCTGATATGAGTGCGCGTTAATCATTTCATTGTCAGCCAGCATAATAATAATGCTGGCTGATAAACCTATAACGGTTAAAGCGAATATTTATTGGAAATTAGCCGTTACGCTTTTTAATTATTCACTTAAATTTTCTCTAATTTTTAATAATATTCTTTTAGCAAAACTTACTAGCACATATGATGTTCATGGTTGTTTTGCTAAAAGAATGACTTTTTTATTTTATATATAAACAGCCAACCGCCAAAGGTGACTTATGGACAACGCTTTAGTACAACCGATGAACGAACCCTTTAAAAAGCCACTACCCGATACCGACCTATATTACTTTGACACACGCGAGGCCGTTGAAAATATCGAAGCGGGTGCTTATGATAAATTACCATTTTGCTCAAAAGTATTGTGTGAAAATTTGGTTCGTCGTTGTCCACCCGAGGACTTAACTGCCGCATTAAAACAACATATCGAAGGCAAACAAGATCTTGATTTTCCTTGGTATCCTGCCCGCGTCGTTTGTCATGACATCTTAGGTCAAACCGCCTTTGTTGATTTGGCAGGTCTACGTGATGCCATCGCTGAACAAGGTGGTGATCCATCAAAAGTAAACCCTATCGTGCCAACTCAATTAATCGTCGATCATTCATTGGCGGTTGAGCACGCAGGCTTTGAAGAAGATGCGTTTGAGAAAAACCGCGCCATCGAAGAGCGCCGTAACGATGACCGCTTTCACTTTATCAACTGGTGCCAGTATGCTTTTGATAACGTGAACGTTGTACCGCCCGGCAACGGTATCATGCACCAAATTAACCTAGAAAAAATGTCGCCAGTCGTCCAAGTCGTACACAATAAAGCGGGTGAACAAGTCGCCTTTGCCGATACCTTGGTTGGTACCGATAGCCATACACCCATGGTTGATGCCTTGGGTGTGATCTCAATCGGTGTTGGTGGGTTAGAGGCTGAAAGCGTGATGCTAGGCAATCCATCGTACATGCGCCTACCAGACTATGTCGGTGTGAAGCTAACGGGTAAATTGCAAAAAGGCATTACTGGTACGGATCTAGTACTGGCGATGACCGAGTTTTTACGTGATGCAGGCGTGGTCTCTACTTACATTGAATTCTTCGGTGAAGGTGCGCGCCAGCTGAGCGTTGGTGACCGCGCTTCTATCTCCAATATGACGCCAGAGTATGGCGCAACTGCTGCGATGTTCTATATCGATGAGCAAACTATTGACTATCTCCGTCTGACGGGTCGCTCTGAGGCTCAAATCAAACTGGTTGAGCAATATGCTAAGCAGACTGGCTTGTGGGCGGATGGTATGGAAAAAGCGGAATACGCCCGTGTGCTTGAGTTTGATTTATCCGCTGTTGTACGAAATATGGCAGGTCCTTCGCGCCCGCATGCTCGCGTTTCAACCACTGATTTGGTTGCCAAAGGTATCGCCCACGGTGACGGAGATAAGCTTCCTGAACCAAAAGACGGTCTCATGCCAGATGGTGCGGTCATTATCGCGGCCATTACCAGCTGCACCAATACCTCAAACCCTCGCAATATGGTCGCGGCTGGCCTCGTTGCTCGTAACGCCAATGCCAAAGGTCTATTACGTAAGCCTTGGGTAAAATCTTCATTAGCGCCTGGTTCTAAAACCGTAAAAATGTACCTAGAAGAAGCAGGTCTCATGCCGGATCTACAAAAAATCGGCTTTGATGTGGTTGGTTTCGCCTGTACGACTTGTAACGGTATGAGCGGTGCGCTCGACCCTGATATCGAAAAAGAAATCATTGATAATGATTTATTCACGACCGCCGTATTATCAGGCAACCGTAACTTTGATGGCCGTATTCACCCTTATGCCAAGCAAGCGTTTTTAGCCTCACCACCTCTGGTTATCGCTTATGCCATCGCGGGTAACATTCGCTTTGATATCGAAAAAGACTCATTGGGCAAAGACCAGAACGGCAATGACGTTTATCTAAAAGACATCTGGTTCGATGATGATGAAGTGGATGCGATCGTCGCTAAAGCGGTGAAGCCCGAACAATTCAATGCTGTTTATATCCCAATGTTTGATGAGGCCAAAAAAGATACTGGCAAAGCATTAAGCCCGTTATACGATTGGCGCGAGATGACCACTTATATTCGCCGTCCTCCGTATTGGGAAGGTAAAATGGCCAAGAAAAACGCCTTGTCGGGCATGCGTCCCCTTGCCGTATTGGGTGACAATATCACTACTGACCATCTGTCACCATCTAATGCCATTATGGGCGATTCAGCGGCTGGCGAATACCTCGATACCATGGGTTTACCCTCTGAGGACTATAACTCTTATGCCACCCATCGCGGCGACCACTTAACCGCGCAGCGTGCGACTTTTGCCAATCCGAAATTACTAAACGAGATGGTTCGTGACGGTATTGATAATAAGCATGGCAACGTGATTCAAGGCTCGCTGGCACGTGTGGAACCAGAAGGTCAAGTCATGCGTATGTGGGAAGCCATTGAAACCTACATGAACCGTGAGCAGCCCCTTATCATCATCGCCGGTGACGGCTATGGACAAGGATCAAGCCGTGACTGGGCGGCCAAAGGCGTGCGATTAGCGGGTGTAGAAGTGGTTGTCGCCGAAGACTTTGAGCGCATCCATCGTCAGAACTTAGTCGGTATGGGCGCCCTACCGCTACAGTTTGAAAAAGGGGTTACTCGTAATACCTTGAATATCGACGGCACCGAAGTATTTGATGTCACTGGTGAAGTCTCTGCTGGCGGTATGATGACGCTCGTGATTAACCGTGCTGACGGTAGCAAACTTGATGTGCCTATCATTTGCCGCTTAGACACTGCCGATGAGGTAAAAATGTATCATGCGGGCGGTATGCTACAGCGCTTTGCTAAAGAGTTTATCGATGGTACGTTGGATATTGCTTAGGTTTTTAGAGTTGTAAGTGTATAAAAAATAAGAGCTGACGTTGTATAAATCGTATATAGCGTTGGCTTTCCCTATTGATAATGAGTAATGTTTGTATGATACTTTATAGAGGTTAGGACTAAGAGAAAATTTATGAAAATTGTCCGTTTTTCAGAAGCTAAAAAGAATCTTAAAGTGATCTTAGATACAGTTAGTGACGATGCTGATGTGATAATTATCAATCGTTATAAAGCTAATGATGCGGTAGTGATGTCGCTTAAACAGTATGACAGCTTGATGGAAACGCTTTATTTATTGAAGTCGCCTGCTAATGTGGCTCATTTGGCTAAGTCTATTGCGCAGTATGAGAATAAAAAATAAATGTTAAAGTATCAATTTAACATCACGATAAAAATTTTCATGTGCTCCTACCATCAATAAAGTGAGAACCAGCTCACCATCGTTAATCTGATAGGCTAGCAATGTTAATTGCTTTACCATTTTAAACTTATAAACACGTACAGATGATAAGTCGCCAGCTTTCTGTTCACCAAGCTCAGGGTTATCAATAATGTCACGCACAGCATTATCTAAATCAGCTTTCTGATTCTTATGTAATTTTTTAACGACTTTCTTAAAGCTATGCGACTGAATAACACTTAAAGATTGAGTCATCATTTATCCAAATTCGTAAGGCTCGACCATACCAGCATCAGCTTCTGCTTGAGCAATTAATAACTGACGCACAAATTCGTAAGATAAATCAGGATTATCTTCCATAATTTGACCGATAGTAGCCCAATGCTCTATTTGTTTTGGTGGTGTTCTATGCTGTGCTCTTGCTATTGCGTGTGCCTTGTCGACTAACGCTTGGTCAAGTCTAATACTTGCTGTTGCCATGACAATCTCCTTGATTAACTTACTTAGAATTATGAATAATTTAGTATTAATATTTCAGATATATTGTGGCATTTTACCACAGGTGCTAATTATTAACTAATACCATTAAGTCAATATGACTTAAAACCAATAAAAGGACTTTCAATCATGAGCCAAACCAATACTAAGTTTGCCCCGCAAATCTCCATCCCCGCTACCTATATGCGCGGTGGCACCTCAAAAGGTATGTTTTTTAAATTGTCTGATTTGCCAGAACGCTGTCAGAAAGTAGGCAGCGACCGTGACAATTTCTTATTGCGCGTCGTCGGTAGCCCAGACCCTTATGGCAAACAAATTGACGGTTTGGGCAATGGGACTTCTAGCACATCAAAAACGGTTATTTTGTCACCTGCCAATAACAGCCCTGATAAAGCAGAACACGATGTCAATTACCTGTTTGGACAAGTAAACATCGCCAAGCCTATGATTGATTGGGCGGGTAATTGTGGTAACTTGACCGCCGCCGTCGGCGCTTGTGCCATTAATATGGGTTTGGTAGATGCGAAAAAAATTGCCAACAGTATCAATAAAGATACTAATGACGGTATTTGTGAAGTACGCATTTGGCAACAGAATATCGGTAAAACCATCATCGCCCATGTGCCCATTTATACGGACGCGCAAGGCAATGTCCAAGTGCAAGAAACGGGCGACTTTGAATTGGATGGTGTTACCTTCCCTGCCGCTGAAGTAAAAATTGAATTTATTGATCCGGTAGACTCATCAAGCGATATGTTCCCTACTGGTAATTTGGTCGATGATTTTGATGTGTCTGGTTTTGGTCTAAATGCCGATAGTATCAAAGCCACCTTTATCAGTGCAGGTATCCCGACCATTTTTATGAAGGCTGAAGATTTGGGCTTTACTGGCATTGAACTACAAGGTGACATCAATAGTGATGGTGAGCTACTTGCCAAGCTTGAGAGTATCCGAGCCAAAGGTGGCGTTGCGATGGGGCTGTTCAAAGACGTTAGTGAGGCGCAAACCAGTCAGCACATGCCAAAGCTTGCGTGGGTCGCACCTGCTCAAAGCTACAGCGCCTCTAGTGGCAAAGCCGTTGATGCCAATGACATTGATTTGGTCGTACGAGCGATGAGCATGGGTCAATTGCATCATGCGATGATGGGCACGGCAGCGGTCGCGATTGCCGCCGCAGCGACGACGCAAGGTACATTGGTCAACGAAGCCGCTGGCGGTAGCGAATTCTCAGAAGTACGCTTTGGTCATCCCTCTGGTACTTTGTTAGTAGGCGGAAAAACCGAACAAGTCGATGGTCGCTGGCAAGCAAAAAAGGTCTCGATGAGTCGTTCAGCTCGTCGTATCATGGTTGGACAAGTATTTATACCAGCGGATAGTTTTTAAAGCTTATCAGTAGCTTAAGACACTAGATATTAAAATAAATGGACTGCTCGTTAGCAGTCCATTTTGTCCTATGAAGGGTAGTAAAGACGGCTTAGCTGTACCATTTGCATCCATCAGCTGTATTTTCGAATAAAATTACAGGATAATACTGCTATCATAAAAGCTAACTGTCAGATTTTCTAAAATTTTTGCTGCTACAGCACTTTTATATTCACATCATCAATTATTTAATGACTACGACTAATAGATCAACTATATGCCAACCACCCCTGAACTTAGCAAATCTCAATTCAAAAAACCGCCACTCAAAAAAACGGAGCGGCGGGCATTACTGTGGGATATCCTAAAAAAACTTGCCGTCTTTGCTGCGCCTTATAAAACCTTAATTATAGCGACCTTAATATTGACGGTGCTTGGCTCTTTTACCGCACAGGTCAATGCCTTTGTACTGCGCTATGCGGTTGATACTTTAACCGAGATTGCCACCCTTGCCGAACCTTGGGCAGCAGGTTTGCGTATGCTCGGCATCATCAGCGCGGTGCTTTTGACAAAAGAGATACTGTCGATATTCATCTCTTTTGGTCAGCGCTTTTACGGTGAAAAGATTCGCATCAATCTGTCGCGTGATTTATCACAAAAAATCATTGAGCGTATCCTAACCTACCGCATGTCGTTTTATACCAGTAGCGAAAACGACAGTGGTAAGCTGCAAACCCGTATCGATTATGGCGTTAGCAGTCTAACCAGTCTTGTGCAAAACTTCTTTATCGATATGCTACCGCTGTTTGCCAGTGCGATTGTCTCACTTATCATTATGTTTTCGACCAACGTTTGGATCGGCTTGGTTGGTCTTATTATCATTCCGATTTACTTCTTCATCAGTCAAAAACAAGCGCGGCGTCTACAAGGTTTTCGTCGTCAAATGCGTGGTTATCGAGAAGCCAAAAGTGGTTTGGTCATCTCACTGATTAACTCTATCAGCGTGGTAAAGTCTTTTGTCCGTGAATCTATTGAGGCGGAGAAGCATTTAACCATTCAGAAAGACATGACTGATAATCAGCTGCGTATTCGTAGTATTGGTTTTATTTACGATGCCATAAAGACCTTTATTGAACAAATAGGCGTGGTGGTGATCATTCTGCTGACGTCCTACTTTGTGTTAAAAGGCCAGATGACCATCGGTATGATTTTATTCCATGTCATGCTGTTTCAAAACGTGGCCGCCCCTATTCGTCAATTGCACCGTATCTATGATCAAATCAATAACGCCCTGACTTATGCTGAAGGCTTCTTTGATATCTTAGAAGATGACGAGCAAGTTGAAAATGTCGATGGCAGGAGCAGTAAAAATCTAAAAGGTCACATTGAGCTAAAAAACGTTGATTTTACTTATCCTAATGGCACGCAAGCACTAAAAGATATCAGCTTTACTATTAAACCCAATCGCATTACGGCGCTGGTGGGCTTAAGCGGCGCTGGCAAGAGTACTATTATCAATCTATTGGTGAAGTTTTACGCGCCAGATGCTGGCACTATATGTCTAGATGGGCATGATTTGGCCGACTGCGATACCCATGAGTTGCGTCAAAATATTGGCTTGGTACTACAAAGCAATCATATATTTTCGGGTACGATTAGCGAAAATATTCGTTATGGCGATATGAATGCTACCGATGAAGATATTATCGTCGCTGCCAAAAAAGCCTCGATTCATGAGCAAATTATATCGTTATCAGAGGGTTATGAGAGTACCGCTAAATCATTGTCAGGCGGTCAACAGCAGCGTATTGCGCTGGCACGGATGTTCTTAAAAGATCCGCCTATTGTGTTTTTGGATGAGCCAACTGCCAGTCTTGATGCGATTGCCAGTCAACAAGTCAAAAAAAGCCTCGACCTCATCAAAAAAGACCGCACGGTGATTATGGTCTCGCACAATATTGCTCAAATTATCGATGCCGATGATTTGGTTGTGATAGAAGATGGTCGCGTGGTCGAGACAGGTACTCACGAAGCGCTATATGAAAAACACGGTAAGTATTTCGAGATATTTAGCGCCATGTCTGATAGTTTAAATTTGGACAAGATCAGCCAAACTATCAATGGCTGATCAGTGGTTAATGCCTGCCTAACTCGTTATAATGCCACTCTTTTAAAGTCTATTGTCAAAAGCTGAACCACTATGACCTGTACATTTACTATCAAAACCTTTGATGAGCTGACCTCAGTTGATCTGTATCATATCTTGAAAGCGCGCTCGCAAGTTTTTGTGGTTGAACAAAACTGCGCCTACCAAGATATGGATGAAGTCGATTTCGACTGCTTGCACCTGATTGCTCATCAAAATGAAGCGTTGGTGGGTTATTGCCGTATTATTCCGCCTGAATTCAATAAGCTTACGTCCAATATTGCAATCGCCGATCCTGCTATCAAGCCCATTAACGCTGCTATGCCTGCCATCGGTCGTGTACTCGTACTGTCAGCGCACCGAGGCGATGGTATAGCAAGACAAATAATGACCCAAGCAATTGCGCACTGCCGTAAAAAATACGGTAAAAAGCGACCTATTATCATTTCTGCCCAAGTCTACTTACTGAGCTTTTATGAATCTTTGGGGTTTGTGCCTGAAGGCGATCATTATCTTGAAGAAAACATTGAGCATGTGAAGATGGTGCTGTACGTTGCCAAAAAAACCAAAGTGAGAAAAGAGCGGGCTTACACCTCTCCATCGTCTACGACGAACAAAGTTTTAAGCGCTCTACTTTTTATCTTGGCCGCTTTGTTTGTTTTAGGTTTGCTGTATTTGATGATTTAAACGGCTTGCAACGTTTTAATTCTTAACATAATTCAATTTGGCTGTTCCATATTGACTGTGCTACTTTTGATTGATGAGCATTGTAATGATAGATGCTTAACGAAATAGCACACTCAAGGAAGAGGTAACGATTATGTCTAATGTCGAAAGCAATGTCCGTCCAGAATATGACGATGAAATCCAAAAAATCGCGGATTATGTTTTAAATTACTCCATCGATAACGAAAACAGTGATGACGCTTGGAGTACCGCCCGCTACTGTTTAATGGATACCATTGGCTGCGGTCTACTTGCCCTGCGTTTTCCTGAATGTACCAAGCATTTGGGCCCCGATTGCCCCGATCAAATTACCCCAAATGGCGCACGCGTGCCCGGCACCTCCTATCGCCTTGACCCTATCAAGGCTGCCTTTGATATCGGCTGTATCGTGCGCTGGCTAGATTATAACGACACTTGGCTGGCCGCTGAATGGGGACATCCGTCAGACAATCTCGGCGGTATTTTGGCAGTAGCGGACTATATCAGTCAGCAAAACGTCAGCCAAGGTCATGCGCCCCTCACCATGCGAAACGTGTTAGAGGCGATGATTATGGCACACGAAATTCAAGGGGTGCTAGCATTAGACAATTCCTTTAATCGTGTTGGGCTGGATCATGTGTTTTTGGTAAAATTAGCCTCGACGGCTGTGGTTGCCAAACTATACAAGCTACCACGCGAGCGTATCATGGCTGCGATCTCACAAGCCATCGTCGACGGACAAGCACTGCGTACTTATCGACATGCGCCCAATGCGGGTAGCCGAAAGTCTTGGGCAGCAGGTGATGCGACCAGTCGTGCTGTGCGTTTGGTCGATATTACTCGCCGCGGCGAAATGGGCATTCCGGGTGCACTAACGGCACCGCAGTGGGGATTTTATGACGTGCTCTTTAGCCATACCAATAAGGACTTGGCCCTCAAACCTGAGAGCGAACGCCGCTTCACTTTTCAGCGAGACTTTGGCAGTTATGTGATGGAAAACGTCTTATTTAAGATAAGCTTTCCCGCTGAGTTCCATGCGCAGACAGCATGCGAGGCGGCTGTTATTTTATCTCCACGCATTGATGACAGAATTGATGATATTGAAAAAATCGTTTTGACCACTCATGACTCAGCGATTCGGATCATCTCCAAACAAGGCGAGCTTGCCAATCCTGCTGACAGAGATCATTGCTTGCAATACATGGTCGCTGTGCCGTTGCTGACAGGTGATTTGATGGCGGAGAATTATGAAGACGATTATCATGAACAGCATCATATATTGATCGATGAGTTACGCCGCAAAATGGTCGTAGAAGAAGATCCTCGGTACTCACAAGACTACCACGACCCAAGTAAACGTTCGATTGCCAATGCCATTCAAGTGTTTTTTAAAGATGGTACCAGTACCGATAAAGTCGCTGTAGAATATCCCATCGGTCATAAACGCCGCCGCGCAGAAGGTTTGCCTGTCTTAGAAGCCAAGTTTCGAGCGAGTCTGGCGACACGTTTTATCGACAGTCGCTGTGAAGATATTTTCTCCCTCTGTAACGATCAACAGCGCTTAGAAAAAATACCTGTCAATGAATTTATGGATTTATTCATGACGAACTAAGTATTGACGTATCCAAGGTCTGATAAATAAAATAGGGCGTGTCGTTGTTAGCATATTAGCAACAACGACACGCCCTATTTTGATTGACTGCTTCAGTACCAATTTTTAATCGCTTGGCGCTACCAAGGTATGGATTCACCTGCCCAATCCACAAAGCTGCCCGATTGAACGGCAGTCATACGGCTCAGCACTTCTAACAAGCACTCCGCGCTATAGGCTGGCGAGAATAACTGACCGTCAGCCACATTGCCCTGAAAAGGCGCTGACAGTTGCGTGTTGACGGTTCCTGGTTGCATGACAACCACACACACGTCTTTGAGTGATCTCGCCCATTCGATACTCAGATTTTTCATGCCCATATTGAGCGCCGCCTTACTCATGCGATAGCTATACCAACCGCCCAACTGATTGTCGCTGATACTACCAACTCGTGCGGAAATGGTGGCAAAAACGGCAGGGTGATCATTGCTGCGCTCAGATTTGGCTAATAAAGGTTTAAAATGCTTAGCAATAAGCAAACCAGCTAAAGCATTAACCTGCATATTTATTAAGAAAAAATCCGTCTCAATCTGCCGTAGGGATTTTTCTGGTTGCTGCGTCGCCGTGTGTAAGAGGCCTGCACAGTTGATGAGCCAATCAATATGGCCAGTTTGCTGACTCATGACATCAGCGGCTTGTTTGATACTTTCTTCATCACAGATGTCCATGGGTATCCAATGCAGATTGTCTGCTTCAAAATCAGGAACGCTTTTATGATAAGTTGCAAAGACCTGCACACTGTCACGGCTAACACTATTAGACGTACTCTCTAACAATTGCTCCACCATGGCTCTGCCAATGCCACCTGTACCGCCGATGATCAGATAAGTTTTGGTATTCATAACGATTCCTTTTTTTGTATTTTTTGTTAGGGCATGTCCTCATTTTAAAAATGGTTATAAAAATGAGATAAATTACCGTCAAACGAGGAAAATAGCGCAAATAATATCGAGATATTAATCAGCTATTTGACAATGTTTGGCAAAATTTAGCCATTTTTAGCCCATTTAGATACAATCGCTTGAATTGAGGACATGCCCTAGTATACGGCTTACCTTCATGGTTATCATTATCTCGTCTATAATTCATTCTGGCTGATTTTTAGCGCATTTACCATGACAAAAATGCTTAAGAGGTGCTCGTTTATTTTTTTATTGGCTTAAGACGCTGCAAAATAACAGCAGTAATCGTCATTATATATACGCTACAATAATCAAAAATCATCTTCTAAATGAATGTCTTTATACGGATGCTATCACCCTATGTTATCACCCCAAGATCAGCTGACTGAGCTGGTACGCACGCTTGAGACTCAGCAGCATGTTTTTGCCACTGATCCGCTCCTCATCACTGAAAAATTACAAAGTGAAGAGGGAAAACCCATCCAAAAACTGTACCGACGCGCGGCTCGGATTGATAGTAACGGCGCGTTGGCACGCGTATTGGGTAAGATTGATGGCCGTATCAAAGGCATCATGGTGGTCATGAGTGTGGTGTGGTGCATATCGGGATTTTTAGGATTATTTACCTTGTTACAAGCCAATGTCGTGAATTTCTTTTACGTATTGGTCTGCTTACTTGGTTTTCATACCCTTATGCTGGTCGGCTGGCTTGTGATGTCACTGATTAATCAAGGCAAACAATCATCGAATTGGTTTGCCAGCTTTGTCAGCCCCAGTTATCTCATACGTGGTAAAGATGACGTCACCAAAGCAGCCGTTGATTTGTACGAACGTCAGTTGCAACACAGCGGTATGCGTTGGTATTTAGGTCGTTTTAGCCATCAATTATGGCTCGCTACCTTAACAGGCATGCTCTTTGCGATTATATTTTTATTAATCGTACGCCAGTATAGCTTTAGCTGGGAGTCGACCCTACTCTCCGATCAGGCACTTATTTCTTTAACTCAAGTGCTCGGATGGCTACCAAGTATGGTGGGCTTTGGTGTGCCAGACAGTACGGCTATCATACAGAGCCGATTGGTGACAGAGGCAATGCCATTGACGGTTGCGCGGCAATGGTCGAGCTTGTTGGTGGGTAGTTTGCTCATGTACGGGATAGTGCCGCGAGCAATTGCATGGTCATTTTGTGCGCTTATGTTCCGCCGCAAAAAAATGCGCTTAGATATCAAGCTGCCTTATTATCAAAAGATTTTGAATTTTTGGCAGCGTCACGTGGTCGATGCTGATGACTTTCAGGAAGCGCCCGCACCTATTGCACCACAGGCGACCGTGAGTGCTGGCAAGAAGTTGGTGGCGTTACTTGAATATCCATCAGAGCAGGATAACTGGTGGCAAATAGGTATTGATGCCAATATTAATGATAATAGCAAGGTAGAGAACTTCGGCATCGTTGATGATCGTGATGATATGGCACGATTACAGCGTTATTTAGAGAGTCATCCTGTGCAAGTGCTACTGGGCATTCATAAAAACGCGTTGCCCGATCGTGGCACACTGCGCAAACTCGATCAGATCGCTACTCACGCCAAAGACGGACTGATCGTACAGCTACTTACTGATACAGGACTTACGTCAGAAGCATCATTATTAGACCATGAAAATGTTCGATACCAACAGTGGCAAACGGCGCTCTCAGCTCGAAAGATTGGTCTAGTTAAAGTTCGTGCCTAATGGCATTCGTTTTATTTATATATCAATAAACAGATCAATAGTGAGTGGTCATATTAATTAAGCCAAAGAAAACTGACACGGCACTGTTTTTATCAATACTTCTGAATAAGTTTAGTATCATAATACTGAGATGACAAGGAACGTTTATAGCGGATAGGAGTCCAGTATGGTAGCAGTAGATAATAACCTTATGACGCTGGGTCAATATGGTCAGATATTAGATGGTTACAAGGATGCGTTGAACCAAAGTATCTTGGCCATGTCTCCTGAATCATGGCAGCCAATGCTGGTCAATATTTTACCTGCGCACTGGCAAGAATGGTTATTACCGCTGGCTGGTGGGCCATTTTTCTTACTATTTTTAGCGGAATGGTTCTACCAATCCAAGCGTGGTCGTAGTAGTGCCTTTGGCTTACGACGCGCGATGACCAATTTCAGTTTGGGCGGCTCCTACTTGGGCTTTGAGCTTATTGTTCAAGCGCTCATTGTCTTGCCCATTTGTCTGTGGCTATACCAATATCGTCTATTTACCATTGATGTAACATTACTCACCGCCATTCCTATATTCGTCGCCGTTGAATTTAGCTATTATTGGTTTCATCGGGCCTCACACCGAGTCAATTGGTTTTGGTCAGCCCATGTCGTGCATCATTCCGATGACCATATGAACCTCTCTACTGCCATGCGCCAAAGTTTATTATACTCAGTCACAGGCTGGTGGGTATTCTTTGTGCCGCTTATGATGCTTGGTGTTCATCCAGTATGGGTATTTTTCTTTTACGCGTTAGATTTAATTTATCAGTTCTTTATTCATACGGAAACAGTTGGTAAATTTCCAAAATGGATTGAGTATGTCTTTGATACACCGTCCAACCACCGTGCCCATCATGGTACCAATGACATGTACATTGATCAAAATTATGGCGGTGTGCTTATTGTCTTTGATCGATGGTTTGGTACGTATGTAGAAGAAGATATTATCAATAATCCCGTAAAATACGGGGCAGTTGGCGAAGACAGTCACGATAATATTGCCAGCCTCATCTTTGGCGTTTTTTACCGTATGTGGCAACGGTTTTTTCGTACTAAAGGGTTAAAGAAAAAGCTCAAAGTATTATTTTATCCGCCTAGTGCTGCCTCACCTAAAGCCGATTAGCGATTAAAAATGATTGTATGAATACCGATACTCATCCAGACTTATTCAAAATAAACGGCTACTATGTTTTTTAAGCATCAATAATTTATATAAGATTCTATTATGAGTAATAAGAACAAAAAAGATAACCAGAATAATAATAGCACCAAATCTGCCGGGCTTTTTGCGGATAAAGCTTATGATAGAACGCCTGTCATAGACAATCAACCACCACAACCACCCAATCAAGCCATTGCGACCAATGATGAATTATCATCAAACAAGCAGGCATTAACCAAAGATGACGAGTTTAGTCATACGCCCAAAAAAACGATAGCCAGCGGTGAAGCGCTAAAATTGGCGGTGGTTGGTCATACCAATACAGGTAAAACCTCTATTTTGCGCACGCTATTACGTGACGTTTATTTTGGTGAAGTAAAAAACGAAGCCGCGACGACACGTCATGTTGAACGTGCCCAACTGACCGATAGCCAAACTGGTGAGGTACTGGTGGCGTTATATGATACGCCAGGTCTAGAAGACGCATCCGGACTCATGGATTGGTTAGAGGATAATACCGCCAGTCGTCGCGATGGTATTGAGCGTCTACAGCAATTTTTGGCAGCAGATATCGCGCAAGGCAATGAGAATGGCGCTTCAAACAATTATGATCCACAGAATCATGACTATAGCCAAGAAGCAAAAGTTATTCGCCAATTGCTAGCAAGTGATATGGCGGTTTATGTCGTCGATGCGCGTGAGCCTGTATTGGGTAAGTATAAAGACGAGCTGGCTATTTTGTCTTGGGCGGCGATACCTGTTATGCCAGTTTTTAATTTCACTGATAGCCAACATGCCAATATCGATGATTGGCAGACCATGCTGGCAAGGCGCAACTTGCACATCTCTACCCGCTTTGATTCAGTCGCTTTTGAGTTTGCAGATGAAATGCGCTTGTGGCAAAACCTTGCGACCATGCTCACCCATTCAGAAATGCTTGAACAACTCATGCAAAGACGAACGGAAGACTGGGCGCAGCTGTACGATGAGGCTAATATTATTATTGCAGATTTTTTATTGAATGTCGCCGCTTTTGTGCGTGAGATTAGCGATGATGACGACCCGATGCCCGTATTGCAGCAAATGCAAGAAGCCGTTCGACAAAGTGAGCGCGTGATGCAGCACAATCTGCTTAATTTATATAAGTTTTATGATAATGCAGTGGCAGCGACCCCGCTTGAATTACAAGCCTATCAGCAAGATCCTTTTGATCCTGAGTTGCTCAAAAGCTATGGTATTCGCACCACATCTGGCGCAGCAGCTGGCGCGTTGTTAGGATTAGGCATCGATGCCGCGGCATTGGGCACGACTTTAGGCTTGGGTGCGGCAATAGGCGGTATCGCAGGTGGATTACTGTCTAATACCAGTAGTATCGCCGATCGGATAACGGGCGTAAAACGTTTATATATTGATCCTGCAACCATCACCTTACTTGCAACTCGTGCGATAGATTTACTCACTGCCTTACGCCATCGCGGGCACGCGGCTACTGATGCCACGCAACTATTGTATAAAGGTGATAAAGACAGTACCGACCTAATAGCTGAAAATAACGATAAAGAAGACAGTGCGGTGACACCATGGTCAACGAACAAGCTACCGAGTGAACTCAAAAAAGCACGTGGCAAACCGCAATGGTCATCGCTCAGTAGCGGTAAAGCAGAACTGGCCCAAAGTTTGCGGTTAGATATGGCTTGGTCGCTTTCAGGTAAGTTGCAGTCACATAATCGTGAGTAGCCAGCCAATCTTGACTAGACGTATAGCTGGTTTTTAATACCTTCCTTACGACGATGGTTGCAATAGTGCGCTTAGTGCATCCGTACCACGCACATCTGTTTGCTGTAGATAAATTGGATATAGCGGATAATTGACAAAATTCTGTTCGATATCCTGCATCAGTTGCTGTTGCCTATCAGCACGACGCTGCCAAAACTCATCAGACTGTGATGGCGCTATGAGTTGATTAATAACTATCGCTGCTGGCGTGAGCTTACTGTCTTCCAATTGTTCGATAGCACGTCTGGTTTCAGCGAGTGGTAATACATCAGCAGTCATGACCAATACAATCGCTGTCTGCGTACGGTCATGAAGCAACAATCCAGCCTGACGAAACAGCTGTTTGCGTTTTTCTAGCACGGAAACGGCTTGCTCCCATCGGTCAGATTTTTTTGGGGCAAACGGATTGGCCACATTGTTTTTTTGAGCGTCCTCTTTTTGCTGAGCGCTGTCTTTTTGATTGTGACTGTCTAAATGATTTGCTACTGAACGCAATTTCGCCTGTCGCCTTTGCTGGGCAAGCAGCCCATCTGTCCACGCACCCATCATTTCTGGCAGCACCAGTAAGCGTAAAGTATGGCCTGTTGGCGCCGTATCAAAAATAATATGATCATAGCCCGCATCCGCTGCCGCGACCAAATGCTGACACATAGACTCGAGCATAGCCGCTTCTTGTGCGCCAGGGGCTGACTTTGAGAGCCTTAAATGCTCGCGAATTTTGGGCATCATATCTGGATTGGCATAGGACTTAATCGTACGTTCAACTTGAGCGAAATGCTCATCGACGATGACTTCAGGATTTAGCTCAATGGCATCAAGATAAAGATTTATCGCTGTTTTTTCGTTATTTAGTTTTATGTTTAACACATCGCCCAAGCTATGGGCTGGATCAGTTGAGACAATCAAGGTTTTTTGCTGCTGGCTAGCATAATAGCTGGCAAGTGCAGCGGCCGTTGTGGTTTTGCCCACACCGCCCTTTCCTCCGATAAATATAATGGGTTGCGTGGTCAGTTGTTCTACCAATGTATGCAGAGAGTGTAATGCCATACTCGTATCTCATTTTTTAATCAATTTTTATCAACATAGAATTAACTAGCAGCAACCAACGTGGTCAAAGGGACATCTATCCATACCCATGCGTGTATGCCATTCGTGGAAATTTTCTAAAAATAACGGCTGCAATTCCAAGGTATAAAAGCTGGCAGGATTATCAATACCTAAACTCTCGGCAAACATTAGTAGCATAAAAAAATCTTCTTCATCACGTGCAGCGCGCGCCATCGTTTGCCGATAAGGTGCATGATAGAACTCATTTAGCCCAGCGACAAACCGTTGCCACCATGGCTGAGTATTTTCTACATCGTTTATAATATTTTTATTTTCCATAATTTACCCATGCTTTGCTTGTTACTGATGATCTATCATGCCTATATGGTATAAAAAACGCCAGCAATCGCTGACGTTTTTTATACCTATTGCCTACTGTTTAGACGTCCTTTTTGCCTTTATGAATCGTCCATTCTTTGCGTAGTACAGAAAAACTCTCAAACGTCACCAAAATGGTTGCGACCAAAATGATAATGTCCATGATAATCAGCAGCCAATTTTTGTCCACATAAAAGGTTTTTAGCTGAATCAATAAAGCGAAAACGGTCATGACTAACAAGAATGACAATGGCGCTAAGGTATACCAGACAGGCTTACCCTTACGTAACAAGATAACAGTGACGATCATCAATGTTAAAGCGGCCATTAGCTGATTGGTCGTGCCAAATAGCGGCCAGATAATCATACCGCCAGCACCATCGATGCCACCTGCGCCAAATGCTAATAGTAAACAGCTTCCGACAGCGAGAAAAGTTGCTACCACACTCTTATTGAGTACTGGCAAGTTATAAAATTCACCAAATTCTTGGAAAATATAACGTTGTAAGCGTACGCCCGTATCCATAGTGGTACCCGCGAACAAGGCTGCCATTACCGTAAGCATCGTCTGTGATAGCACCATATCGATACCAACACCCGCATTTAATATAGTAGCGCCACCATCAATAAAGGCACCAATAGAACCATCACCAAATTTTTGATAAACCGCTTCCCAATCACCGAGTGTCGCAAAACCTGCGGTTGCTGCCAAAATCGCACCCAGCGCGAGCATACCTTCACCCAATGCACCAAAATACCCAACGAAGCGTACATCTTCTTCTTTATCGATCTGCTTAGAGGTCGTTCCTGTCGCCACTAAACCATGGAAACCCGAGATCGCACCACAAGCAATCGTGACAAACAATAACGGCATGATTGACGGCGTACCGACAGGCAGTGCGGTATTGATGGCTGGCGCGACGATATTGGGCGTTGCAATAAAAATAGCAGCGTACAATAAGATTAAGCCGACGAATAACTGCAGACCATTGATATAATCGCGCGGTTGTAGCAGCATCCAAACAGGCAATAAGGAGGCGACTGCTGCATAAGCAAATAAAATCAGAATCCATACTGCGTTATCAGGTAATCCAAAAATAGTCTCGGGTAACACAATCGGGAACATGGGACCAAGGTAGATTAGCCCATACAAAGCACTTACCCCGATAATTGATACCCAAACCAAATTCATTTTATAGCGATAAATACACTGGCCAATAATAAAGGCAACTACCAACGCGCCCCAAACTGGCAATACAGCAGATGGCGTTTTGATCATCATATTAGCAATAGCAACGCCAAATACAGCATTTACCATTAGTAATAATAAAAAGATAACGATCATCATTAAACTGCGCACGCGGGTACCCATAACGGTACCAGCAATAGAGCCAATCGATTGACCTTTATTGCGCATACTAGCCCAAATAGCTGACATATCGTGTACGCCAGCCATAAAAATAGTACCCAATACGACCCAAATAATAGCAGGCAGCCAGCCCCAAATAACCGCAATGGCAGGACCAATGATAGGTGCAGCCCCTGCCACTGACGTAAAATGATGACCCCACAATACGTACTTATTGGTAGGGATATAATCCACCCCATCCTTCATTGTATGCGCTGGCGTGGGAATACTGTTGTCCAATGCCAAAATTTTAGTGGCAATAAATTTTGAGTAAAACACGTAGCCGAGAAGCATGGCGACTACGCCAAATATCAGTACAATAGCACTATTCATTTTATCTCTCCCTAGACGAGTATTAGATAGCCTTACAAGTTCAAGCTTTTTAAATCAAATTATAAAAAATATGCTAAATTAGTGTGCGATGATTAAGTCGGCTCACCGACTATTAGGCAAATCATAAAAATATTGCAAGAGCATCACTCAAACTAGCTTTGCTTTTTATATGACAACACGTCATTAATCAACATTTAGTCTGGTGAGCCTTTGTTTACTATTCTGTCTAAATAGTAACCGATTTAGCAATGAATGTAACGTTGATAAGGCATTAAAAATAACAAATAGAGGAAATATAATGGCACATTATTTTGGATTCGTACCTTCACCCAAACTACAAAAGCTAATTGAAGAGGCAGAGCAAGTCGTTGCTTCGAATGAGCAGGTAGACTACTATCCTTATCGTGATGCCCTCACTCATCAGACAGCACGCGATCTTATTGATAATTTATTGGTTGGACTCATTGACATCATTCCAAACCCTGAACGCCAAGCAGCCATGCGTAAAGTTGTTGTCACTATTGAGCGTGCGACTGACACTCTGCTGAAGATTTTACTCGGTAAAGAAAATAATGAAGAAGTGATGCCTAGCTTCCATTTCTTAAGAGATCGAGCAACCTTCGTTGATAATGAAGGTGTAAAACGTGTGGGTTTTAAGTTATCCGATGCAGATGCTATTATTATCAACAAAGGTTTCGCTGCTGTCACACCTGAACAGGTAGATATGAAAATCTTTAAAACGGCGCTTGAAACGATGAACGAGGAAACATTGACTCATTTTATCAGTCGTTATGCCGAAACGCTTAAGCTAGGTCTGATTAAACGCAAATCTGTACCGGTTGCCAAAGCAGCTATCGATAAGGGGATGAATATGGCGCTTACTAAGCTGCTCCCCGACTTACCTGACAGCTCACTGAATCGTTTGGCGAACTATTACCGCCCTTTCATCGTAGAAAAGCCAGAATAACAAATACAATGTTTTTATTAAAAATGTAATGTTGGGCAAATTTACTAAAATTTGCTAAAATAGGCAGCACTTTTATCGAAGGCGCAACTCATGACCCAAATTAGTAATCAAGAAATAGAAAAAACCCTGCGCAACTCAGAGTGCCTTATCAGCAGTATTGAAGTCGCTGCTGCTTATGAGCGTCTTGCCGCCCAGCTCAACCTACATTATGCTGGTCTAAACCCAATTGTGATGGTCGTGATGAACGGTGGACTTATCCCCGCTGGTCAACTACTGACTCATTTGACTTTTTATCACCGTATGCATTATATCCATGCATCACGCTATCGTGACAATGAAGGAACCAATGAGCTTGATTGGAAATTTAAGCCTGATGTCCGTATCGAGGGTGAGCACGTATTACTGATTGATGATATTTTTGATGAAGGTATTACCCTAAAAGCAGTCGTTGAAGAACTGAGCAAAGAAAATCCTTTATCCATTGAGTCTTGCGTACTACTTAATAAACAACATGATCGCAAAGTTGCTGGTTTTGATGTTGATTTCGTTGGTATTGATGTCGCAGACCGCTATGTCTATGGTTGTGGTATGGATTTTCATGGTTACTTGCGCCATCTGCCAGGTATCTATGCTATTAAAGAAGATAAAATTTAATCTTTCGGATTTGAATTTTAAAAAAGCATCCAATTTGGATGCTTTTTTTTGCTTGGATTTTGCTTTCATTGTTAATTTTACTACTCATACAGTGCTAGTATTCTTTTTGTAGGCAATATGCTTATAAATAAGCCCATTGATATACTCTAATACAGTCTGGAAATGACGTATTTTAAACATTATTTTAATCTTTTTATTGCTTAATGCTTACTTCTTTATTCAAGTTCAGAAAACTGTAATGCCAAACCCGTATGGCGCTCAGTTGGTGTCTGTACGGCCTTTTCAAAAGCATGTTTGGTACTATATATAGTTACTTGGTTTTTAGCACGTGTCACTGCCGTATAGATAAGCTCCTTGCTTAGCAGTCTTGCATGACTATTATCAAAAGTAATGGCCACATGACCAAACTCAGATCCTTGCGATTTATGAATGGTCATGGCATAGGCGGTAGCAATTACCTCTTCATTTAGCAAATTGACAGCGATTCCTTGGGTTTTATTTTCAAAGAACACCTCAAGTCGGCTTCTTTGATCTCCTGTTTGCAAACAAAAACCAATATCACCATTAAATAACCCAAGCTCATAGTTATTTTGCAGAACCATAATAGGACGACCATGAAACCACGTATTTTGACCCAGTGGGAGTTTTAGTTCAGCAAGATGCCACTGGGTCAGATAGTCATTAATATAACGATCACCCCACTCGCCATTATGACCTGCAGTCAAGACTCTAAACTGGTTAAATGTCTCCATTAATGAGCCAATTATATTTTTTATTGATTCTGGCATGGATTTTTCTATTGGATTTCTTAGAAGAATTTCTATCTTTGCTAAGTATTCTGAGTAATTTTTGGATATTTTTGAAACTATTTTATGATTGCTTAGGCTATTTTTTATATTATCTTTTGGAAGAGTATCCACTCCTGATTGCAGCGCATTCACGTATTGAAAATTCAGTGCCTTGTCCTGCCTTAGTAATTGCCAAATGGCTTGAGTATCTACCTCTGCTTGATTGATTTGATAAGCAAGTTTACCAATACCAGAATCTGCGCTAAATCGTTTGCTTTCAGTTAGCTCCACATGTATAGGCTGCAGCCGCGGAATACGGCACAAATCAGCCAGCACAGACCCCGCATCTACCGCTGCCAACTGGTTTGCATCTCCTAACAATATCAGCCTTGCACCTGGCTTTACCGCACTCACCAGATAATTTGCCAATTCGACACCTAACATAGATGCCTCATCAATGATGATAATATCTTCGCCAAGTGGATTATTGGCGTCATAACGAGGCTTACCCGTTCGACCAATGCCTAATAAGCGATGAATCGTTTTGGCTTCTTGCAACTGAGTGTCAATATCGGCAGCGTCTATAGCAGCCTGTAAAGACTCTTGCATTCGCTGTGCGGCCTTACCCGTTGGTGCTGCTAGCGCTAAACTAGCACTGTCAGTACTAAATCTGATGCTTTTATCCTCACCACCCCCACTCTCTACGGATTGTTGCAGTGCAATCACGAGTTGAGCCACGGTATAAGTCTTACCTGTGCCTGGGCCACCAGTGATAATGCTAAATGCGCTATTGTTAGCCACATTAATAGCCCTCACCTGCTGCGGGTTTAGATTTTTAGGTATCGATATTGGCAGAGGTGTGATCCGTTGATTTAAAATAGTATTGATTTGCTTTGCTAAATTAAACTCTGCTTGCCATGCGCGATGTAGCCAAAAAGTCAGCGATGTCATTTGATTGCTTTCGTTTTGTTTTTTGCTTAGCTGGTAGATAACAGGTTGATTTTTTTTGCTTAGGCTATTTTTATTATTGCTATTATCAATGTCAGCATTGACGTTAGCGAATAAAGTATGATTATGGATTAACTCGATGAAAGCTGCGAATTCAGTGTTTTTGAGCAATTGATAGAGCGCAGAAACGGTATCAAAACGCTTGCCCAATATCTCTTTTTCATGATTACTAAGTGCCAGCTGCGCCCATATCTGAGCGCGCTTGCCAAACAAAGTATGTAGCAAACCAAATAGCGATGATTCATCTGTAGCATCATCTTCTTTTTGCGTATCTATTTGAGTCTCAATCAGCGCTAGGATTGGTTTGGCCAGCATTTCTAATAATTGCTGCTGCCAAGCATATAGTGTGACTAACTCGCCATTGATTTGACCTTGCAGTGGTACTTCGTGCTCGGCATATTCAATGGTTAATACGGTATGCCCTTCTTCTAAATGCGTCGCCAACATAATAAATAAAGCGTTAAACAAGTGACCGTCTTCTTTTTTATTAATTTGCTTATTATCCGTATTAACCGTTGCATCAATTACTTTATAGGCTGAATGTGTTTGCTGACGACGCAGCAAAATATAATCACTGATATTACTGGCCCAGCTTTCCTGTAAACCAATGGCTGCCCTGCTTTTATTGTTATTATTACTCATATACGCTTGTCTCTATTTGTATTTGGTTAATCGTTATAGTTAATCGCTATAATAGGCATTTTTTGTTGAACTCGTTATTTAAAACCCACTAATCTGGTTTGCCAAATAACATATCCAAGGCTTTAATAAAATCGATTGGGATATCCCAAGTGACCAGTCCATAGCGATTATTACTGTTTAAATCGCTACTGTCGGACTTATCAACACCTTGTGATACATTAGCAGCTGTTTGAGAATCAGGATCATATACTCCTCGTAAAAACACATACTCAACTGCACCCAGATACTTGTCTTCGTTGCCTGCATAATCGCTAATTCTCATGGCAAGAAATCGATGTAACGCCACTTGATAAATCGCTGCCTGTAGCCAATACCCCGCCTTTGACATCGCCTTCTTGAGTGTGTCTTCGTCATAATCACTTAGGCTATTTCCCAAATAATTACTTTTATAATCGACCACGTAATACTTGCCAGCATGCTCATACACTAAGTCAATTTCGCCGCGTAGATAACGATATAAATGCGTTTTGTTTTGCGGAACGAGCGTGACGTGTTTGTCGGCCTCATCAGGCAGATACTTTTGAAAAAGCATATTAATATCTTGCGCTTTAAATCGCTCTGACAACCCCATATTAAATTCTAATTCAGCAAATCGCTGACTTGCATTGATAGAATGTAAGGGTTGGTTGGATGCCAATAATGGCGTATATAACACCTCTTCGATCCAGCCAATCAATGCCTCATGCTTGGTAGCGTCTATTGAGTCATGATCGATTGGGCGACTCTCTTCTGTCTTTTTCGCTTGTGATATGCGGATTTGCTGTTCAACGCTGCTATAGACCAAAGGCAATTGATAGCTACTAATTGCTCTATCAATGACTTGAGACCACTGTGATTTATTATTAAAATCAATTTTTTCAAATATCTCATGCAAGAACGTACCAGCATTGGCACCCTTTATAAAACTAAAACGAATATCGTCCTCTAACTTAAAATTGAACTCACTGAGTGGTTCAAGAGATTCATTACTATTAGATGAAGACTCGACCGATACCGAAGCTTCTGTCATATCAATGTCTATGGCATCATCGATACGCTCATCCACCACAGCCATTGCCTGCGTGGACTCATCAAGCTGACGGGCTAACGCGGTAAAACTGGTTTTAGCCCAGCCATAAAAGTAATTGGTTTTCATAACCTCTGAAAAAGAAGGATACTCAATAGTCTCTGTGGCAGGCTTATTAACATTTAATTTGGTAGTGGCAAGCTGATTATCGTTCACGCTTGCTGATTTAGCATCATTATTATCATAAAAATCATTGACGTGATGCCCTCTGATCATGCCTATCGTGCCTTTTAATCGATCAGGTAACTCAAACTTTGCTTCTGGTGAGTCAAACCAATAGAACACTGGTTTACGACCCATATCTCTTGTGCTGCTAGGATCTCGCAGCACCACATAAAGCTGCTCACTGGCTCGGGTAAAGGCGACATAACCAAGTCGCCGTAATTCATCAAAACCCTCGTTCGTTTCGATTTCGGTGTAGTAATCCTCGGTAGTGGCAGAGCCTCGCAATGGTGAGAAGCGGCGCTGATTGCCTGTCGCTTTATTTTGTGTTAAATGAGTCTGTATTGATTGCTGCACTAACGCGGAGGGCGCTTGTTGTGCGTTATATAGATACAAGCCATAGTCTTCTTTATTGCCGGACTTCCTACTGGCATCGCCCATACCCAATACATAGACAATAGGAAACTCAAGCCCTTTTGACTTATGAATGGTCATTAGCTGCACACCAGATTCTGTGGGTAGCGGATATTGTTTAGCCCAATCGCTGTTAGGGGCCGAATCTATGTTTTGTCTGAACCAAGCCAATAACTCATGCTCGCCCATGCCTAAACCATACTGCGCCAAGACATCCATCACATGACGCAAGTCCATGATATGGCGATCGCCTTCTGAATGAGCAGCTAATGCTTGCCAAACGCCTTGTGGTTGCACAGGGCTTTTATCGAGCAAATAATGTAATGCCGATAAAATACCAAAGTGCTGCCAGCGCTGTGTTCCTTCTTTTAGATAGGAAATAAAGTCTTGATAGCTTTTTTTGTTATCATTAACCGCGTTAACTTCTCTGCTATTTAAACCAGCATGAAACGTACTAGCATGGAACGTATTAGCGTGGTTTTCTGAAACCCCTGACTCATGGTCGGTCATCATGGCTTTGATGTCTTTGATACTCAGGCCGTACAGATGACTGGTCAATACTCGATTAATCATGTCATGTCGATACGGATAGAGCATGGCACTCAGCAGCGCCGCAACATCTTCTGCCATGATGGTTTCAAAAACACTGACATCGCTGGTGGTCAAGGTCGGCACATTAAGTTTGACCAACTCATCCTCAACCCGTTTTAGATCTTTTTTGGTGCGTGCCAACACGCCGATATCGCTGGGCTGAATTGGTTTGCTGTTTAATGTCTGACCACTACTGAGTAAGGTCGCAATATGACGCGCGGTAATTTCATGCTCATCGTACTCAAGCTCTTTATCTTTGTCATAAGGCAGATGCAATAAACTCACTGGCTGAGCAGAGAGCACGTCCGTCACCAATGCACTGTCCAGCATGTCTGGCTCATTAAACCAAGACAGCTGGTTATTTGGTTTCGCAGCTTTGATGTGTTGATAATAAATACCCGTACCTAGCTGTGACAGCTTATTGTCAGCAGTCGCTGGTGCTGGCATACCAAACCAGCAGTTTAGCGCATCGATCAAACTGGCATTTGAGCGGCGATTAATATCAAGTGTCCAAAGGCTACTTTTATCAAACTGGGCTTTCATATAATTATAGTTGGCGACATCACCGCCACGGAAGCCATAAATAGCCTGTTTCGGATCACCAACCAATAATAAAAACTCATGGCTGGCTTTATTGGTTGTTGACTGCTTATCATTGTTCGATTGTTTGGATTTACTCTTAGGTAAATAAATACTTTCAATCATAATGGCTTGCTCGCCATTGATATCTTGCGACTCATCAATCAGAGCAATCGGATAATGATGACGAATGTAACGTGCCAGCTTCTCTCCTTGCCGACCGGTCAAGGCTTGGTTTAGGCGCACCATCTGTAGACTAAAAGTTGTCTCACCACGCTCTTCCAAAATCACTGGCAGCCTGTCACGCACAGCGAGCACAATATGACGATTTAGATTGGCCAAAACAGTCACTATGTATTCATCAAGCTTCTTACTTTCTTCGATATATCGTTTAAAATCACGAACGACTTGTAACTCGTTAAATATTAAATTAACCCTTTCGCCGTCTTTTGGCTTATAGAACTGCTTACCTATATCATCGGTTTTCTGAAAGGCCTCAATTAACTTTCCTGTATGGTTTTTTTTATCTGATATAAACTTGTAAGCGGCTGGACCAAAATCTTCTAACGCTTGAATGATTTTTGGCCAAGAGTCTCTGTTGTTGAGTAACTGTCCTTTTGGAACTTCATAATACTCGCCGTCAGGTTTAAAAAAGATATCAAGCTCGTTGCTGCGCTCAATGATAGTACTTATAAGCCGCTCGTAACCCTCGAACGAAAAGTCACTTACCACAACCTCATCAATCGGCGCGGAAATAAAATTAAGCGAGCGAGTCACAAAATTCTTATGATCGCTCACTGCGGTCAGCTTGCCTTGCTGATCCATGAGCGCATACAGTTTAGGCTGCTCGTGATGTAACCGGCTTTGAAACTGACGCAGCTCATCATGAATGATACTATCAGTCACTTGCTCAATACTGCTGTCTTCAATAATCCCCATGCCTTGCTGATGACCCGTCTCACTGCTGTATTCAGTCAACCATTTTTGCGCCAAGCTATCAAGCGTACCAACGAACAGTTTATCCAATGTAGTCAATACCAGTGCGGTGCGTCGAATGGCTTCGGTCATTGGGTAGCTATAGACACGATCCAGCAAATAACCGATTAAGTGTAGGTTAATAGGATCTTGCATGGAATCATGTAGCCGAGCATATTTGGCCTGCTCTACTAGCCAATTTTCACGTGCTTTTTTTGCCTGTGTGCGCTTGATTGCAGTGTTCTTCTTATCATAGGCAAGGTCTTGATTATGCTCATCAGCGTCTGTTTGAGCACTTTTATCAGTACCTGCTTTATTATCCTTACCAGTTTCAGGCGTGACCTGTAATACCTTAGGGTACAAACGCTCCTTGTTATTTGTATCCGCACTCAAGCTGTTGACCCATTGTAATAATTGATAAAAATCCACCAAACGGTCGTGAATACGCTGACGCATTTCGGCAGCAGCAGCTCGTGTAAAAGTAGTGGCAATGATTTGCTCTGGTGCACGTCTTACTTCAATCAGCAGACGCAGCATAATGCCAGTGAGCGTCCACGTTTTGCCAGTACCCGCCGATGCTTCAATCAGATGCTTACCTCTCAAGTCAACATCGACCGCCGGTATCACGGTCACACTCGCTTTATCTTCAATATCCTCGCTTTTATTCATGTGAGTAGATGTATCAAGCGAGTCATCGGGTAAATGCGGCTTTGTAGAAATATCAACGGTATAGCTGGTATCGGTCATAGGGGCGTACACTTTTAATTATTATTAATTGAATCAAGAGAATAAAACCAGCCAGTCTATAGCCGATCCACTATAAAATAAACATAGTGTTACTGGGATAATTTTTGCGCCGCCTCTGTCTGAGCAGACACAGCAAGCAAGGAAAATTTATCCCAGTAACGCGTGATAATTTTTGCCTTTTTTATTTAGAGCTGACTATAACTAATTAACCATCCAATCCGTCTAGTGCGGCAAACATTGGCCCATATAATGGCAGCGCCAAAGTGGTTAACGACGCTGTCAAGGCCTTAAACGCATCCTGATCACGTAATACGTATTGCCAAATGGCATGCTGTGAGCAAGTATCGTATACTGTATCTATGTGATAGCTAGGTCTCAACCAATCTGAGAAATCTGCTCGTTTTGGCCAGTAGCTGCCGCCCTCACCTTCTTCAGCTTTGCGACACTTATCAAGATAACTGAGCGCATACTCCGGCAATAACGTAATCGGTACTTGACCCGCCAGCTTGGCAAAAACCGCCCATTTTATCAGCTCAATCAGCGCGTCTTCATATACGATCGGACTTAGCTTAAATGCGATGACATCTTTATATTTATCTACTTGCGAGCTGGACTTATTAAAACGCCAAATGCTCACCCCATCATTTAATACCACTTGCTCGGCAGTGGTGCGGCGGGCCACTTGCCAATATAGATGGGACAACCAAAACTTGAGTAAATGCTTAGGACTGGCAGAATTGGGCAATATATTTAACCACTGCCTAGGTGATTGCTGAGTGTCGGCAACGCCTGATGCTGCTATTAACACTGGTACTGAGCCTTTTATCTTAATAATGTTAGGCAATAGGGCAAGCAGTGAGTCAGCGTTTTTATGAGTGTCTGCCTGACAGCTTGGCGCTTTATTAATACCATTCAGCACCGCTGCTAGTTCTATCTGAACAGGATGCTCGGTAGTGGGCGTTAGTAGCTGTAAGATGCTATCTTCTTCACCGTCATGGATCATATTGACCTGAACAGCATAATCAAAGCCATTGGCGATTAATTGCTCTTTGAATTCGAGACATTGCTGCTGGAGCTTTTGTTTTTGATTGGGTATCGTGGTTTGACGGGCGACACCTGCTGGTATGATGTTTTGATACATCAGAATTTGGCTGTTTGGCTCAGCTGTTTTGCCCATATTCTTGTCGGCGGCATCGGTAGCCATCTCATGAATCAAATGCGCTTTAATTTGATAGCTCGTCAGGCTGTCTAGGAACAGTGGCTCTTGATGCGCCATTGCTTGCTCTCCTTGCACCACATGCACTTTTTGAGTACGCAAAAAGGCTTTGGCAGGATGACGCACCTGATAGGCCAATACTCCTTCAACGTCTATCTCCCCAATGTTAAATACGGTATCAAACACGGTTTGGGTGAGCGCCTCAGTCACGTCGTTGGCATTACTGGTATCAGTAATACTATCTAGCGCTAACATATCGACCAATGCAGATAAGGTTTGATTGTCTACTTGTTCCATCTGACCCAAACCTTGACCAAGTACCTGAGCGATTGATTCATATTGTGCGTTCGTGGGTAAATCAATCAGTGGTGAATGCTGACTGAATGTCCGATCTTTTAAGGTATTAAACACAGCTTGCCAAAGCGGCGCAGGCGGAAACTGTTTTTTCTGAGCCAACTTGGTTTTGCGCATGGCTGTATTCAAGATGGCGTCCAACTCATCAGTCATATTAGCAGGGCTGTCATTTTTAGTCTGGCTTTGCGTATCGTCAGCGGTATCGCTCTGATTGAGATTAAGGCCAGACAGGTTAGTCCCTTGATCAGCAATAGCATTGTCTTCAATTTCAATTTCTGTTTCAAAAAGACTGTCATGAAAAGGCAATGCGGGATGTTCCGTCACCAGCCACTGCTTAATTAATTTTGGCAAATAGCGCTTGAGACTCTCGGTGGTTGAATCGATATTATCAGGCAAAGTCTCTAACGCCTCAAGCGAGTTCACCTGCCACTGCACCTCACCTTGTAAAAACTGTAGCAATTCACTCACTGGGTTGGCTGGCAGATGCTCATGAGTGTCAGTGAGACTTTGACCATTATAAAATATCCAGCAAGCACTGCGTGCGCACAACATCGCATCCAAAAATGCACCATTGTCATCATCTTCGCTGACTCTATCACCGCGACGCGATTTGGTGGCTTTGATCAAATCATAGCGATTATCACGATCACGCCCAGGAAACTCAGAGATGTCCATATTGAGCATCACCACCAACTCAAAAGGCACGTTTCTTAATGCACCAAATCGACCAAAGGTAATCACACCAGTCGGCTCAGCACTGACCTGCTGACTTTCAAGCTCGTCTTCGATACTGTCTAGCATAAAGCTTAACTTTAGCGGTAATTGCTCAACGCCCGCCAGTTTTTGTTCCACCTCAGTGTTGTCGCTCGTGTCATTAGCATACTGTCTATAATGGCGGTTGGCTCGCAAACTGGATTTAAAGCCGTTCATAGCATTATAGATGGCGCGCATCGTACGTGTTTGATCAACATCGCCAAAGTAGCGATGAATCACTTGTGTCTCAATCTGATCCAGCCAATCTTCCGCTTTCATCTTTTGCGTGTGATCATCGCGTCGCTCTACCAAACCCGTATAAATGCGGCAAAGCGCTTCCACAATCATGGCGTCATTGAGGCTCACTTGTGGCAGCGGCAAACTCATTTCGGGCATTGCAGTAGTAGGCCAATCGTCCTGATCTAGAGGATATAGACAATCGCTCAACTTCGCCTCTGGCATAACCAAACCCAAAGTCAATCTGTCTAGCGCTTGCGCAAAGCTAAAACGGTAATCATAGTCATTACTATCGAGCGTTTGCTTAAGATGCAACTCATCAAATCCACGGATAAATCCTGCCTCTACCAACAAATCACAACCACGGCTCATTTGTTCGTGAGTCAACCCAAAACTTTCAAACAAGGGCGGCAGCATTAGCCAGTCCAATACCTCAGCTGCTTCAAAACGAGCATTATGGCTACCCAATAGTTTATAAAAGCCAATGATCGCTTCCCATAACTGACGAATATCAGCATCGACTACCCCAGTCACCTTTGCAGGCAGCGTCAAACCATCTTGACCTTTGCCACTAACGAAAATAGAGCCAATTAGTGCATGATGACGCTCAACGTCAGGCAACAAAACCACAATATCGGATATATGGCGTTTTTTCTCACCAAATTTGACAGGTTCATTTAGCCAGCGCCCAATCATAATACGCAGTACTTCAAGCTGACGCTGCAAACTATGACACGAATGAATGCTTAGGCTATTATCTTCAGAAGAGATTGCCCAAAAACGATCTTTTTCAAAGCGCTTATTTTCTAATACCTCGTCTTCGTACCACGGTGTCTCTTGATTCTCTTGATCAACGCCTGACGTTATTTGTTTATTGATTGCCTGAGAGACTTTTGCAGCAGTTGCTTGCTGGGTTGATTTTTCATCAAGCATCAACACATCGTTTTGCAAACGTCTTAATAAACTTGGAGTATTTTGTGCATTCTGAGCGCTGTTAGTATTGTCAATATCAGAGCCAATGTCATCGGTGTTGCCGTCAAAACTACGACCAGTCCCGTTATCAAAACCATCATCAAAATTATCTTGCCAATCTACCCACGCATCTTTATGTTGCTCATTACCCGACAAGTTGGCGAGCATGGCAAAAGTATCGCGCGATTGTTTGCCCAAACGCGACAACAAACTGTGACCATAATCCCGTAAAAATACGCTTTCAGGATTGATAATACGCTGGCGCTGTAGCCATGATTTATCAACAATATCCGCCCAAAATAACTTTGACGGATTATAGTGTAACAGCGTGATATCCATGTATTGCGACAAATTCTGCAAAAAGTCGAGCTCAGTCTGTGGCAACTGCTGAATGGTAAAAATACGCAGTACTCTGGGCAACTGAGCTTGCTCATTCGCTTTGTTGTCTTTTAACGCTGACCAAAAAATAGTTTCAAGCGCCACACGGTATTGATGAACATCGGCAAACAAATGCGACCACAAAAATCGTTGGGCAACTTCTAACTCAACATAATGCGCCACCAACCACTCAGGCGTACCACGTGCATACTTATCAAAGCGCAGTGACAAGGCATCTTTATCTGCTATTAAATCACCCACATTGAGCGGCTTATTATGCGACCATAGCGCCAGCCAATCCTCACGGTGAGTCAAGTAACGGTTGAACACTCTCGCCAAATCACTTGCCAGCTGCCAAATGCGCGCATCTTGTTGTGCTTTATCTTGTCGCAAACTGTCTTGTCGTACATTGTCCTGCTGAACACCTTCTTCTTGCGGCTCATCAATCAAAGACGCCAGCAGCGGATTCACCGGATGTTTTTCATCTTTAACAATCGACTCTTGGTAGTAGGTCAAATACCCAAACAACCGCCACTGCATCACAGTCGGTGACAACACCGCCACTTCAGGGACATTTAAAGTGGTCGCTTCAGAATCTGTCTCTAACAAATAGGCATTATGGCGGCTTAACACATCCTGCATGAGCGTCCATTGATACTGACCCCAAAATTTGGTACGCACCAAAGTACTAATCCCAGCGCGGCTGGCAATGGTTTTATCCAGCCAATCACCCAATACCATCGAGGGCACAATGACAATAAAAGGCTCAAAAACAGGCTGATTCTTTGACTGATATTGCACAAGAAGTTGATCAACAAGATTTTCGGTACGGTGCGACTGAACGATAGTAAACATAGAGGATAATCTGATTAGAGAATAAAATAATAAGGCTGGTGAATACAGCTGACCGTCGCTAAAAATCCCTATCTAGAGACTCAACGGTAAATATTGGTATTGAACATGGATCAATGGTGCGGTAAACGATACTCATCAATTCATATTTGGCAGTCGTTACTGCACGATATTTCTGCTAGCATGATGACCGTAAAAAAACAATCATAGTGGCAATTCATAAGAAATATCTCACATGGTTGGTATTCGTGAGTTTTGCTGATTAGTGTGCCATTGTTCGTGGCTATTTACCAGTTCATAAAACAATGTCAAAAAAATGTGCGACAACGGATGTCGTTAAGTATTGAAAGGAATTTTTAGTGACAAGACAATCTCATAATATACCCCTACGTCCTATTGATGCTCTCTTTATACACCCTGAACGGCGTATCTATGTTGTCTATTATCGTGGAGCATTATGGCAATTGCCTCGCATGAAAATTGATGAAGCATCGTGGCAACGCAGGCGACCTTATTTGGGTTCGACAGAAACGCTTTATCTGAGCCGCCGCCAATCTATCGATGATCCTATATTGGCAAAAATGCTACGAACATTGAACTTGCCGATGTCTGTACGCGGCATCACACTAGCACGCTTTGAGGCATGGTGATCAATGCATGGCTTGGAATGGCTAAAACATGAACTAGAAGCCGGTCAATCACCGTTAGCCGTGCATCAAGCGACAACATCTATAAAAGCCATTGACAATTCACCTAATTCCACTTCAAACTACCTACCGACTCGACCTAATGACGATAATCATCATATTGGTGATAAAAAAGGTGGTCAGGTAACTACATCGCCTGCAAGCAAAGATATTTTTGCAGAGATGCTTGCAGATTTGACAAATGAAGTGCTAAATCCGTAGTTTTACACCAAACCATATCTCACATGTATTGTCTTATATGAATTTCAAACCAAACTAATAAAAGAAGATCGGTTATATATGAAAGATTACAAGCTGCTGCTAGCTGGATTTATTTTACTGCTGCTGATATTCTTCATCGCTGTCTTTACTTGGTTATGGGTTAATAATCGTAAAAATATGGATCCACTACCTATCATGGCAAACGAAAACGAACCGACAGCCATGATCGAGGATGATGAAAACACCCCATCCAACGTTACGTTACATATACAAGCTGAGGATAACTTACAAGCGCCTTTAGACGATATCATCGTTAATTTTGAACCTCGTTATCCTCAAATAAAAGTAGTGGCTAACTATGTACCTTCTAACAAAATTTTAATATTATCTAAGACCAACTCTAGTCGTGGCGAGCAATCGGATTTTGTTGTCGGTACAGATATGATTATTGCTAATGACAGCCTGTCTAAAGAACGACTTGCACCATTACAAGCACATATAAAAACCGCTCAAGATAAGATGAATCAAAACAAAGCAAATATCAGTAACGCTGATGAAGAAAACAATGATACTGCTGATAATGATATTGCGGATACAGGCAATACAGAGACACGGACACTAAGCTCTTATAATTATGCGGTGAGAAACAATCAAACGCTCGAAGGCGTTATTCTAACCAACAACACTGCCGCTATTAATTTCCGCAATTTTTTGCTATCAAGTGTGGGACAAGACATATTAAAAAAATACGATTATCACAGTATTGAAGGTTATAAAAATAGTGTAGATGATTTGTTTAATCCAAGCTCGCAGTCAAAAAAAGCATCAGAAGACACTTCAGTCTCTAAAGCACTTAGCAATGGTAAATAATGATAAAGTATCACTATTTATCGCTTGTTGATTGCTTTTATGGTCAGTTTTTCTTACAATGTCACTCCTTAATGCGCCTATAGCTCAACAGGATAGAGCAGTTGCCTCCTAAGCGATCGATCCGAGTTCGAGTCTTGGTGGGCGCACCAGTTAATATATTCTTAGTTTATTTTAAAGCCCCGTAGCCCTTTGGTTATGGGGTTTTTTATTGTTTAGACGTTTTTAGTTGTCTTTAGTTGTCTTTATCTATACGTTAAATGACGGTATTATTGACGGTATTCGCCGATACCGCCAAATAGGATACCGTCAAAATGGCTAAAATTATCAAACCGCTAATTGTAGTGGCATAATTAATTTGTACCCTTGGCTGTTAGCTTATTACTCACCAATATTTTAATAGTTGACTTTTCATACAGTAGAATGTGCTTTGCTAATCGCTCCTCATTGTAGTATAGCTCGATGTATCTAATAATATCGTTGATGGCTGCAAATCTGGTTTTTTAATCCTGATGATATACGAGCTCATTCTTCAATACGCCCCAGACACTCTCTATTGGTGCGCTGTCATGGACCAGCTTGTTATGGTCGGAGTCAGTGGTCACTTTAAAGCGTTTGTGACGATAGCATTTGATGCCTCATGCCATGTTCTTCTTTAATACGTCTCACCATGTATATGCTAATATTATGGCCTTGCTGACTTAGGTGAGCATATAGACGCTCAATGCCATAACGCTCACAAGTTTCACTGTGTGCCGTTTTAACTAGTAGCTCAGACTGGTTGCGATATATCTGCTGGTTATCTTTAATAAAGGCGTACTTTACTAGCTGTCACTGCAGTGCATTCCACTAGTCGCGTACTAAATAAACCTTCTTAGGTAACAATGGCATCACTTTTATAGTAAATAATAGATCAATAGTACATGAGATATTTGAGATACTAAAACCTTCAGAACCCTTTAAGCCAGGTTATATAAGATGTATAGCTTTCTCAGACCTTTATTATTCTTAGGTAATGTTATTAACATTGGGGTTTGTTTAGGAATAATAGCATTGGCATTTACGCACATACAAATGCTGATAATACTAACCGTTAAAAGGCTTAAAATGTAACCAGTTATATCTGTTCTCAAAACACTTGCATATATAGGTTCACCATTTTTATGGTGAAAGAACTTTGTATAGAGCAGTTATTGATTAAAAATATTTTTTGTTAATTATTTATTTCAGAAAAATAATTATTCATATTTGAATTACTAAATGTTAATATGACGACTTAAAACTCTTATATGACTTATTAAAGTATGAACATGAGGTTTGATTTTTATACGCCAAGTGAGATTGCCAATATTTTAGGTCAACGCTTAAAAACGCAGCGGTTATCATTGAATCTCACCCAAGCGGCTTTAGCAGAAAGGTCTGGGATCGGCATCAGTACTGTGGCTCGCATTGAATCAGGTCAAGGCGGTACACTAGATAATATAATCAGGCTTGCTATAACCCTTGGTATGGTCAATCATTTTGCTGCATTGTTTGATGTAGCACCTACCAGCATAGAAGATGTTATCGCTAAGCAAAATCCACGCCTGCGTGCCTCAAACAAAAGCGGTGAGTAAGTCTATGTATCAACCGATATCAATTGTTAACGTTTACTATCAAGGATTTGGCGCAAAGCGTCTTATTGGTAAATTAACAATGGATGGACGACGCCCTACCTTTGGCTATGATGCAGCGTGGCTGGCTGATGGACTGGAGCTGTCACCCATTGAGATGCCATTACGAGCAGCACCGTATTATGGTACTCATGCGTCGAGCCATTACTTATGCGGATTATTATTAGACAGCTTACCCGATGGTTGGGGAATGCTACTAATGGATAGGTTTTTTCGCAAATTTATGGACAGCTCTGCACAACAAGTGAGTGTTTTGGATCGTTTGGCTTATATTGGTGATTCTGCAATGGGCGCGCTTAGCTTTGAGCCTGAGCATGACTTATCTGACACTATTGATATAGGTGAGCTGACTTTAGCCAAACTGGCGGCTGCCAATCAATCGATTTTATCAGGTCAAGATAGTGATATATTAACTGAGCTTATCGTCATCGGTGGCTCACCACAAGGTGCAAGGCCAAAAGCACTTGTCCTATATGATGAAGCAACCGAGTTTATTGCTACAGACTTAACAAGCGAACAGCTATCCGCAACGCCGTGGCTGATTAAGTTCCCTGCCCAATCTGAGCATAAAAGCGTTTGTCTATTAGAGTCACTTTATGCTGATATGGCTAAGCAAGCAGGCCTAAACATGCCTGCGCATCATTATTTTGATATCGGTGAAAAACATGCTGCTTTTGGGGTTGAGCGTTTTGACCGCATGGGCAATCAACGCGTTCATACTCATACACTGGCGGGTTTGTTAGATATTGACTTTCGAATTCCTTCAATAGATTATTTGCAGTATTTGCGCTGCGTACGTATGTTGACCCAATCACAAGTTGCCGTAGAGGTAGCCTTTAGACATGCGGTATTTAATGTCATCTTTAATAATAAAGACGATCATAGCAAGAATTTATCTTTTATGATGGACGAAACTGGCAGATGGTCGTTATCGCCCGTCTATGATGTTGCCTACAATTCAGGTATGAATGGTTACCATCAAATGGATGTGGCGGGTGAAGCTCGACATCCTACTGCCCTGCACCTACTCAAACTTGCTAAACTTGCTGACATTAAGCAAAATAAAGCACAGGCTATTATTGAACAAGTAACATCAGTGGCCAAAGACTTTCTGACAATGATTAACGACTATGATATTGAGAAAAATTTATCAGAACAGGTCATTCATGATATAAAATCTAATATCGATCGGATGGCAAGTTGATAGTGCTATACAAGTTGTGAAATTTGTTGTTAAAAATAATATATAAACCACTAAAACCCTTGTCGTTGCGTGGTGTGCGCACCAGTTAATATATTCTTAGTTTATTTTAAAGCCTCACAACCTTTTGGTTGTGGGGCTTTTTATTGTTTAATATATAGGTGTAATCGATTAGTAACGGTATTCAACGATTACCGCCAAATACTCAATATCCAATAAAGTTACACGCCGCTCTTAATCTATCTTCAACATCGATTTTGCCACAGCTTCGGCCACTTTAATACCATCAATCCCTGCTGATAATATGCCACCTGCGTAGCCAGCACCTTCGCCTGCAGGGAATAAGCCTTTGGTGTTAATGCTTTGGAACTCTTTATTGCGTTTAATACTTATTGGTGACGATGTTCTGGTTTCTACGCCAGTTAGTAAACCGTCGTCAGATGCAAAACCTTGGATTTTTTTATTGAACGCTGGAATGGCTTCACGTATGGCATCTACGGCAAAGTCAGGTAACGCTTTACTTAAGTCAGTTAAGGTAATGCCCGGTGTGTAAGAGGGTTTTACATCCCCTAATTCTGAATTTGGTTTACCTTTTAAGAAATCACCAATGGTTTGCGCTGGTGCACTGTAGTCTTTGCCACCTAACTCAAACGCTAAGGTTTCTAGTTGTCTTTGTAAGTCGATACCAGCAAGAGGGTGGTTTGGGTAATCTCGCTCTGGGTCGATGCCTACCACAATAGCACTGTTAGCGTTGCGCTCGTTTCTGGAATATTGGCTCATGCCGTTAGTGACAACACGGCCTTCTTCTGATGCTGCGGCAACAACGGTGCCGCCTGGACACATACAGAAGCTATAAACAGAACGACCATTTTTACAGTGATGAACCAGTTTGTAATCCGCAGCGCCAAGTATTTCGTTTCCAGCGTTGTCACCAAAGCGTGCTTTATCTATGGTTGACTGCTTATGTTCAATCCTAAAACCAATCGAGAAAGGTTTTGCTTCAATATAAACACCTTTATCATGGATCATCTCAAAAGTGTCTCGAGCGCTATGACCAACAGCAAGAACAACATGGTTAGTTTTTAAGGTTTCGCCACTACTAAGTGTCACGCCTGTTACTTTTGAGTCAGTGATATGCAAGTCGTCTACGCGAGTAGCAAAACGGATTTCACCACCGAGTTCTATGATCTCGGCACGCATTTTTTCTACCATGGTGACTAACCTATAAGTACCGATGTGCGGTTTACTGACAAATAAAATTTCATCTGGTGCGCCAGCTTTTACAAATTCAGTCATGACTTTACGGCCATAATGATTGGGATCTTTCACTTGACTATATAATTTACCGTCAGAAAAGGTACCCGCTCCGCCTTCACCAAATTGTACGTTAGATTCTGTGTTTAATTTACGCTGACGCCAGAAACCAAAGGTATCTTTGGTGCGTTGTCTGACTTCATTACCACGTTCAATAACAATAGGTTTAAAACCCATTTGAGCAAGGGTAAGTGCTGCTAATAAACCACAAGGACCAAAACCAATAACAACAGGACGTTCGGTTAAATCTTTTGGCGCTTCGCCTACATATTTGTAGCTGGTATCTGGTGTTGCTTTAACATGGTTGTCTGCCTCAAATTGAACCAGTAAATCATTGGCTAAATCCGAGTCGGTAAGTGTGATGTCTAGCGTATAAATTAATTGGATATTTCTTTTATTACGCGCATCATAACCACGTTTGAACATCACGAATGACGCCATTTGCTCAGCAGAAATTTTAAGTTTTGTCGTTATAGCAGTCGTTAGATCTTCAGGTGCATGATTTAATGGCAATTTAATTTCAGTTAAACGTATCATTGGTTACTCATAAACTAGTGTAGAAAGCATTTGCGCATTTTACTGGTACTGATACAAATAAGCGAATAAATATTTTACTTACGCAGGGTAAATTTACGGATTTGTGTTAGACCTCTTGCAAAATTGGCTTCAAGACTCAAAGACTATAACTGAACCTCAAATATTTAAAACATATGCCAAACATAACCAAGCTATAGTCGATCCAATTTAAAAATGGTACAAGGCAACCGAGTGTCAGACGTATCAGTCATGCTTCAAGCGAAGTTAACGCCGTAACAATTTTATAAGGGAATGACTATACTTGAACAGAATGATGCTTGCTGTAAACATTATACCGGCATTCACAAGGCCATTTTTGCAAGATGTCTAGTATCGACTATACTTTACGAAATAATCACACGCACGAAAAAAATTTAAGTCGGAATTTATTCTAGCAAATTATAAATGGAAAAAACTACGGAATGCTAACGCCGTGTATAGAAAATTACTACTTTTAGCACAACTTAATTTTTGTTGCGATTTCGTAAAATGCTGAATTTCTATAAATAGAGACATCGTGTGCACGATAAAGAAAACATTGAATTAATAATTTGAGAGATAAAATTTATGACAATAATAGTCGATGAGAATATTCAACTTGAAGTAACTTCCGAGAAATATGCACTCCAATTATTTAATGTAATTAACAACAATAGGGAACATCTTTCGGAGTTTTTACCTTGGGTAGAAACCATCAAAACACTTGAGACTTTTAAGCTTTACTTACAAAATTGTGAGATTTTATGCGCAGAAAAAAAAGAAGTCAGTTTTATAATATTATTGAACCATAACGCAATCGGTAGAATTGGTCTACATCATTTAAATCCACAAAATAAAATAGGCTCTATTGGATATTGGCTTGATAAAAGTGCAGAAGGAAAAGGAATCATAACAAAATCTTGTATTAAATTAATAGATTACGGATTTCAAGAAATAGACTTAAACAGAATTGAAATAAAGGCATCTGTTAAGAATATTAAAAGTCAAAAAATACCTTTAAAGTTAAATTTTAAAAAAGAAGGCATTTTACGACAAGCTGAATTTGTAAATAATGAGTTTACAGATTTATTCATTTATTCAATTTTGAAAGAGGAATGGCAAATTTAACTAAAAAATAGATATAATATTTTTCGGAATATTTCAGACTAATTAATAAAATAAACATTTATCATCCGCCAGATCTAAATTAAAATTGGGCTGAAAATTCTGCGTACAGTCAGTCTTTTATAAAAAATATACAATAGACCTCTTACAAAAATCGCAAGATATTCTCAAAATTAACGAGACTAGCAAACAGCGGCATTCTTAAAATCATATCGCTTGCGTATATTTCTGCAGCATTCAGCCACGATTTCAATTAGACCGATTTTATGCTCGACTAGAATGCGGAACTTAGCTAGATATACAATCTAAGTACTGAGCAGTGTTTGCATTGTAGTGAATAGAGCTTTTAATACCATCTTTTGGCAGCTCATCTACTAGCTCAAACATATTTTGATAAAAGTCTTTGTAATCGTCTATCGCGCAAACCACTTGGGATTGACTAATATACTCTTCATATAGCCAAATTTGTAAATAGTAAAGGGTATGAGAAGTTTGAATATTCTCTAAAGTTTTTTGCCATGACTGGTAAATTTTTTGCAAGTTTTTAATGAGCAGGTACTCACAGTCGCCTGTTGGCTCAGGATAAATACTATTACCTAAAGGCAAGCGCGACCATGGTTGCACTCGAAATTTAACATAGTCTCTTTTTTCTTGATTCAGCAGCTCAACATCAAGGCTCTCACGATTATTACCCCATTGATCAATAACGCGCTTACGGCGGTTCAGACCTCTTATTTTTCGATATTTTATTTTCTGTTTTTTAATATTTAGCTCTATGTCTTTTCAAGCTTAATCAGGGTTCACGGTTCTTCACAGACCATCGCGATGCTCTTACCAAAGAGGGTTTTATTGAGTTGGTTATAATTGCTAAAGACCTTATGAGAGTCAGCATGATAGATTTGATCATTCACGCAGTTACTAAATCCATAGGTAAGCAAATTTATTTTTGCATAGTTAGCAGAGTCGCTGGCTTTTTCTTCCTGATAACGCTCTGTAGCCGAACTACGATAAGACTTACCATTATCACTGCTAATACGGGCTTGCTCCTGAATTTGCTCTTCAACAAATTCTTGCCATCTATTCTGTACAGCGGTTTCGTTTTTAAAAAACGGGACAAGGTACTGCTTACACATCGGAGGACTCAACCTCATCGCTTGTCTGGGATCTAGATAAGCCAAAATAGATAATTTATCATGAAAATATTCGCCTTCTATAGACTTTAACAGTTCACGCTTATACGTTTGGGCTGCTGGCACGACTTCTAATTGTTGGACTTTGCGCTTGCGTGACTCATATTCTTTATCTAAATTGGTTATATCTGTCGTTGATACTTTATCTATATCGCTGGCGTTCATAGGAGAAGAAAAGCTATTTAGCTGAACGGTATTCAAGTTATTTAACATGAAATGGGAGTTTTTGATTTGTTTGGCGCTGTATTTTTTACTATCAAAATTACCCTTGATATCGCATAGCTCATCTTGCCATTTATAGACTTCAGCTTGGGCAGTGTTAGCGACTATCAATAAGGCCGTCATTACTACAGTTGAATAGCTTTTCATCCTTATAGTCCTTTTTTAATGATTATTAATAATGTAAAGGGGCTTAACTTAGCATTATTTACTCAGTTGCTTGCTAGCCGTAGACATCAATCTTACCTGTAACAGTAGTAGATATTAAATCGGTATAGTTAAGTCTTTATAAAATCAATACAACCCATATTATAAAATAGCTTAGGTAAGTTACTCTTAATCAATCCTTGACGTAAAAACTTTGTTTGTGCCCACTTCTTTTCAATAAAGTCTAAACTAAAGCTGCGGCAGAGGCTCTAAAACAATCAGACCTGACTCCAAACGTACTTTATTATAGTCGATTGAAAAAAGACTCACTAACTATAGTCAATCCAGAATAAAAGAGATACAACCCATATCATGAAAGAGTTTAGGTAAATTATTCTCCATCCACCCTTGTCGTAGAAACTTAGCCTGTGCCCACTTTTTCTCGATAGGGTTTAAATCAGGACTGTAGGGTGGTAGCCAAAGGATACGATGACCATGTCTATTCAGTAATCTCTGAATACGTTTATTTTTATGAAACTGAGTCACTCGAGCACAGCTCTTGCCTTGCGCTCGGGCAAAGCAGTGCTTTGCTTTATCCTTGCTCATATCCATGACAATCACGCATTTAGTCTTGAGACTTGGAATAAGCGTGAATTTGCACCAGTCATAAAATATATGGCTGTTGATATTCTGTTCAAAGTAATCAAGCGCAAATAGCATCTTTTCATACAGAGCACCGATGACGTTAGTTCGCTTTTTGGCTTGCCAATTGTAGCGATCAATACAAGGGCTACCGATTGGTGCATAGCCATAAGGTCTGATAGTTTCAGCCTCAAAGCCGCTCTCATCCATATAAACAATGGGATAGCCTTCCTGCATTAAACTATCAAGCTTACTCAGATACTTAGCTCTTTTTATCGGACAGGCTTTTGGATGTTCCAATATCTTTTTTTTGACTGATACCCAAACGCTTTAAGGCAATCTCAATGCCCGATTTGCTACAACCCAAACGCTGTGCTCGCTCGTACATATAATCGTCTGGATACTGATTAACGTCTTTTAATAACGCTTCATTCGGTATTTTACTGGGTGGCTTATCCCGAGATTGTTTGATAGTTGGGTTTTTCAACCAGCGTTGTAATGCAGTTTTACTGATATTATAGAAAGTACATGCTTCACGAATAGTCATGTCTTTATTTTTGACACTTTTGATCACTTGCGCTCGAAAGTCTGCTGAATAGGTCATGGATTCTTCTGCTACTTCGCTTATTTTAAAAGCATTGTATCTTATTTATAAAAGACTGACTATATAGTAAGCCTTTTAGCCGCTCAAATTATAACTTTAAATCTCTAACTTCTATTTTCATAAGCTTATCAAGTAAGCAGTGAGACGGTCCTTCAGTGATAAAATTGCCACTGTAGTTTCTTTGTGTAGGACGCGCAGAAATATCTCCAGTTTCTCCTATATTGTACACTTCGTTATTTACCGTTATCTGAGCGTCACCTTTTGTATATTTCGTATATGTCGCTGGAAGTACAGGCGTATAAAGCTCATTATCTGTCTCAAATAATAAACAGTCATTTTGCGTAACAAACCTACCTATTAAAAAGTATTCAGCGGCTAGTCGAAATACTTTAGGGTCATTATAGTAAGTAAAGATTCCGCTGGGTATAGTGGACTTATCTATATCAGGCTCAGTTTCACTATTATTGTCTTTCATGTTGCTCGTTGACGCACAGCCAGTAAGAAGAAAAACTATAACCATTGAGCTTAAACATATAGCGAGTCACCACATCTATCATAGTGACTAAGACAATACTGTAGTGCTATGGTCAGAGAGCTTAGAGGTCGCAGGCAAGAGCGCCTGCAGCTGTCTAAAAGAGAGATGATTATTCATCATTGAGTCCTTTCTTGATGGGTAAATGCTTTTCTATTGGTAAACCATAATCATGTGTTTTATGGTACTAGCCTATGAGCTTCGCGCCTGTTTTGGATTGCAACTCGTCAAAGGTCAGACCTACCACTATTTCACGAACTACCAGTCCTTTTTCAGTGACATCTATAACGGCTAAATCAGTATAAATTCGATTAACACATTTTTCGCCTGTGATAGGTAGCTTAAGTTTTTCAACGATTTTGGGCTCACCATTCTTGCTGACATGATCCATGATGACGTAAACTTGTTTGGCACCAACGGCCAAATCCATTGCGCCGCCAACAGCCGGAATATCATTTGGCCGACCCAAAAACCAATTAGCAATATCACCATTTTCGGCAACTTCAAACGCGCCCAGCACACACAGGTCAATATGGCCGCCTCGTATCATGGCAAAAGAGTCGCCATGATGAAAATAACTGCCGCCTTTAAGCAAGGTGATATATTGCTTACCTGCGTTGATGAGATCACCATCTTCTTGACCCTCATCAGGGGCAGGACCCATGCCCAAAACACCGTTTTCACTATGCAAAAAGATGTCTTTGTCTTTTGGCAAAAAGTCAGCCACTCGGGTTGGTTGGCCAATACCTAAGTTGACATACATACCTTCCTTGATATCTTGGGCAACGCACTGAGCAATCTCATCAACGGAACGCGGTTTATACTCACTCATGATGCTTCTCCTTGAATACAAACGACTTCGTGTACAAAGATACCTGGGGTAACGATATGTTCAGGGTCAAGCGCACCCAGTTCAACCACTTCGCTGACTTGGGCAATCGTATGGTTAGATGCAGCCGCCATAATGGGGCCAAAATTGCGTGCCGCTTTGCGATAAGTTAAGTTGCCCCAGCGGTCTCCTTTAAAAGCTTTGATAAGGGCAAAATCTGCTTTGATGGGGTACTCTAATACATAGTTTTTGCCATCAATAACCCTCGTCTCTTTGCCCTCAGCAAGTAGCGTGCCGAATGCGGTTGGCGTATATACTGCACCAAGGCCGCTGCCTCCGGCTTGCATACGAGCCGCCAACGTGCCTTGCGGTACCACTTCTAGCTCAATTTTACCTGCTCGGTATAGATCATCAAAAATATGTGAGTCGTGCTGGCGTGGAAAAGAGCAGATGATTTTTTTTACACAGCCTGATTTTAGTAATAAGGCCAATCCTGTCTCACCGTTACCTGCATTGTTACTCACGATTGTTAGATTTTTAGCATTACGGGCAATCAGCGCATCAATCAATTGTGCGGGCTGTCCAGCCAAACCAAAGCCACCGATCAAAATGGTTGCCCCATCATTGATATTACTCATGGCTTCGACAGCAGAGTTTGTCACTTTATTTAACATTGCATTATCCTATGTAAAAGAGTTAAATCACTAAATCAGACAGGTTTACTCTAGTGGCTCAACAGGCAATCCAACGTAGTTTTCAGCGATAGTCGCCTTCCCTGCTTCTGAGTTGATAAAATATTCAAACTCAGCTTGTTGTACGCGAAAATCAAAACGTTCGCCGCTCTCAAAACGGTGTAACAGCATGGTCATCCACCATGAAAAACGGACCGACTTCCAAACACGGGCCAAGCAGATTTCTTGGTAACGTGGAATCAAGTCAGTCCGCCCTTCTTCATAGATTTTTACAAATAAACGAAACGCTGTTTCTACATCACTAGCGGCAAGATTCAAGCCTTTAGCGCCAGTGGGTGGGACAATATGAGCGGCATCTCCCAATAAAAACAATTTACCGTATTGCATAGTTTCGCAAACATAAGAGCGTAGTGGCGCGATACTCATATCTAACGCAGGCCCAGTGACCAGACGTTCCGCCATTTTTGGTGGAATACGGCGTTTTAGCTCATCCCAAAACATCTCTTCAGTCCAATCTTCAATTTTGTCGGTATTTGGCACTTGAATGTAGTAGCGGCTTCTGGTTGGAGAGCGCATAGAACAAAGCGCAAACCCGCGTTCATGGGCACAGTAGATCAGCTCATCGTTAACGGGCGGCGTGTCACTCATCAGTCCCAACCAACCAAACGGATAAACCTTTTCAAACTCTTCTATCTTATCGGCAGGAATAGATTTTCGTGAAACCCCGTGGAAGCCATCACATCCAGCTATATAGTCACAATCTAAGCGGTATGATTGCCCATCAAGCTGATAAGTGGCATAAGGGTTGTCTGACTCAAGATCGTGTAGCTCGACGTTGTCGGCCTCATAGACAGTCACACCGCCAACCGTTTCACGTGCTTCCATCAAGTCGCGCGTCACCTCAGTTTGACCATATACCGTGACATGTTTGCCGCCACTATATTTTTCTACATCTAGTTGATGATGCTCACCTTGAAAGCTAAAATCAGTGTGTGTATGAATCAAACCTTCTTCATCCATACGTGCGCCCGCCCCTGACTCGCGAATCAAGTTGGTCGTCCCTTGCTCCAGTACGCCCGCACGTATACGGCCCAATACATACTCTGCTGTTTTGCGCTCCAAGATAATATTGTCAATGCCAGCCTTGGTCAGTAGTTGACCCAGTAATAACCCTGATGGCCCTGCGCCAATAATAGCGACTTGAGTTTTATAATTCATGAAATCCCTCTCACTTGTTATTTGGCAAATTCCACTTTGCCTAAAGATATTGAATACAAAATACTAACGGTCTAAAAATGCCTCTGTATTGCAGAACGGTCCGCTAAAAATCAAAGAATACGGTTTCACCATCCCCTTGCAAATAAATATCAAAACGATAACGAGGTTTGCCATCGCTTTGCTCTTTTTTGGCGATTAAGGTTTGCCGGCGCTCGGTAGATGGCACGCTATTTAAAATGGGGCAGTTGGCATTGGCGTCTTGCTCATCATCAAAATAGGCACGGGTTTGCAAATGCAAGTTGATGCCACGCGCAAAAATAGCGATATTGATGTGCGGTGCCATTGGTTTGCCATGCTGACCATCAAAGGCCACTTGCCCAGGTTTGACAGTATTAAAATGAAAATCACCATCTAGCGCACAAGCACTACGACCAAAACTGGTAAATGGTTTTTTATTGTCAAATTCACTGATATAGTGGCCGCTGCTGTCTGCTTGCCATATCTCGATGAGCGCATCGTGTACGGCCTCACCATTGCCATCGTAAACATGGCCAACCAGCTCAATGTGCTCACCGACTGCGTCTGCTTTGGCCAAGTCTTGCCATATTTCATCTGAGCGCGATTCAAAACCGGCGATTTCTAATGCCAAACCAATATGGACAAAAGGCCCTGCTGTTTGGGAAGCGGTCTCACGCAGCAAACCACTGTCATCTTGCAATTTGTATTGACTGTACATGGGTTACTCCTCAAAGTAGGTTTGTAATGCGCCGCGAACCACAATGTCAAAACGGTACGCTAGGCAATCCATTGGCTTACTCATGGTCATATCTAAACGGGCAATCATCGTCTCGACCGCGTCTGGATCTTTCAATACTTGTACGATTGGACAAAGTGGAATAAGTGGGTCACCTTCAAAGTACATTTGGGTAATCAAACGGGTTGAGATTGAAGGCCCCATGACTGACACGTGAATATGCGCTGGACGCCATGTATTAATACCATTTGGCCATGGATAAGGGCCTGGGCGTACAGTGCGAAAGCGATAACAGCCATCCGCATCTGTGATGCATCTGCCGACTCCGCCAAAATTAGGGTCTAATGGTGCCAAATAGCCATCTTTTTTATGGCGGTATTTGCCGCTAGCATTTGCTTGCCACATCTCAACCAAGGTATTTGCAACTGGCTTGCCAAACTGATCAATCACACGGCCATGCATAATGATGCGCTCACCAATAGGCAAACCAGCTGATGCGCCTTCTGTCCTAAAATTCATGAGTAAGTCGTTGTCATATTGACCAATCTCTAGGCCATTGAACACCGGACCACTGCGCTCAGAGACACTGGATTTTTGGATGCTGACCAATGCTTGGCGCGGCGAACGTGTCACCGATGTTTTATAACCAGGGGTATACTGCGCGGGTTGCCATGTCCGATCACGCGGTAAAAAAGAAGGATATTTATAGCTCATTGCATTGTTCTCCATTGCGATAAAGCAAATTTATCAATAACGTGTGCTTGTTGATTTAGCGCTGCTAAAGGCTGCATTAAAGAAGCGCATCGCCCCAGCCATTTTCTTTGGCCAAAGAAAATGCATGATTGGCCGCAGGCACACCGCCATAAATCGACACATGCATCAGCACTTGGCGCAGCTGGTTTTCGTTAATACCCAAACGCTTTGCCGTACGCAAATGCAACCCTAGCTCGCCATCACGGCCAAGCGCCGCCAATATTGCAGTAGTAATCATGCTGCGCTGTTGCACTGTCAAGCTGCTGTCACCCCATAGCTCACCCCATGCAGTACGAGTGATAAACTGCTGAAATGGGCTGTCTAAAGTGTTGGCGTTCTTAGATGCTTTGGCGACATGATCTTCACCAAGGATGCGCTTACGTTGTACCAGACCTTGCTCATAACCAATGCCTGTTTCACCAACAGTAGCGCGGGCGGTATTAGTTTGAAGATGTTCAACCAAACGATCAGGTGCTTCAACAGATGGTACGTGTCCCACACTTTCAAAGACACTTATGCTAGCATCAGCAAATTCTGCTTTTAAAGTTTCTAGTGCAGCAATCGGTGTAGAAACATCATCTGCACCCGCGATTAACGCCACATGACTTGGATAATCAGCAAGCTTTCCACGGTTATCCACTTGAGCCAATACCTCGCACAGCTTAGCGTAGCTTTCATCATCATTACGCCCCAACTGCACTTGCCAGCCTTGTAACACCTCAGGGTTTTGTTCGACATAACTTGGTGAAAACCAACGCGGCGTAATCGCTTGTGCCATCTCAGTCAGTCCCAAGCGGCGAATATTGCCTGCACGCTCAGCCCATGCCTCTTTAGTACCAATAACTGCACCCGTATTGGTCAGCCATACTTGCTCTAAGCGCTGTGGCGCTACTTGGCATAAGTGTTGACCAATGACGCCGCCAATGGAGGTGCCAATAAAACTAAAGATTTCAATATCTAAGGCGTCTGCCAACGCCAGTACATCATTGGCAAGCAGCGCTATTGATACATTATCTGTCGCCACACCGCTACTGCCATGACCGGGTAAATCCCAGCGCACGCAGCGATAGTGACCGTGTAGCTGATCGCATACCTCATCCCATACTGCATGGCTCATGCCCAATGGATGCGCCATAAATAGGCCGGGTAAATAGGTTTCGCCACTGTCTTGGTAAGCAATGAGATGCGCGTCTGTTGCTAAAAATGCCATTATTCTGCTCCTACTCGTGAAACCACCAAGGCAATCCCCTGCCCAACGCCAATACACATAGTACAAAGCGCGCGGTCTTTTTTGGTGTGCTGTAATTCGTGGATGGCTGAAATCAAGATACGAGCGCCCGATGCACCGAGTGGATGACCCAAGGCAATGGCACCGCCTCTAGGATTTATACGTGGATCACGGTCATCAAGCCCCAGTGCGCGGGAACATGCCAGCACTTGCGCAGAAAACGCTTCGTTCAGCTCAATAATATCAATATCATCTAAGCTAAGATTGAGACGTTTGAGCAATTTTTGGGTGGCAGGCACTGGGCCAATGCCCATGATAGTTGGTAACACGCCAGCGGTTGCCATGCCCTCTATTTTTGCCACAGGCGTCAAACCATATTTTTGCACGGCTGCTGCACTTGCGATGAGCATGGCTGCAGCCCCATCATTGATACCAGAGGCGTTGCCAGCGGTCACACTGCCGCCCTTATATATGGGATGAAGTCTTTCCAAAGCTGCTATAGTGGAGTCTGGGCGTAAATGCTCATCTTTATCTACAATCAACGGTTCTTGCTTACGGCGCTCAATCGTAATTGGGGTGATCTCAGCCGCCAGTAATCCCTCATTTTGCGCCGCGGCAGCTTTTTGCTGAGACCATAGAGCAAAGGTATCTTGGTCTTCGCGAGAGATACTGTATTTGTCTGCTAGATTTTCTGCGGTTTGGGGCATTGCCTCAGTACCGTACATAGCATCCAGCTTTTTATTAATGAAGCGCCATCCCATGGTCGTATCTTGTAAGGTCTGGCTACGATCATAGGCTTTTTCAGGTTTACCCACTACAAATGGGGCACGGGTCATCGACTCAACGCCACCCGCCAGTGCTAACTCCATCTCACCACTCACGATTGCCCGAAAAGCAGTTCCCACCGCATCAAGACCGGAGCCGCACAATCGATTGATGGTATTTGCAGGTACTGTCTCTGGGAGTCCTGATAGCAATACACTCATACGCGCCACGTTGCGGTTGTCCTCTCCGCTTTGGTTGGCACAGCCCATAAAACTGTCTTCAATGGCACTATGGTCAAAGTCAGGCGCATCTGCCAATACCGCTTGAATCACCTGCGCCAACAAATCGTCAGGTCGAATATCAGCCAGTGAACCGCCGTAGCGGCCGACTGCTGAGCGTTTGGGATGACAAATATACACTGCTGTCATGGTTCTCTCTCCCTAGAGATAAGGTTGATACGGCTCATTGTGTGACTTAACGAATACTATTTTGTTTTATATTAGAATTATTATTCGTATATTGAATCAACTTATGCATTTTGTTGGCGTCTGTCATAGTGACGGCTATGTATTCTACGAATATAATATATTGTTCTTAATTAGAATTAATGTTCATATTATGAACTAAGCTATACTTTTTTTATTATACTGTCAACAATCTATCCTTTTCTGGTATATACGATTATTCTGAATGAGCAAGATCAGCTTATTAATCTCAAAAATCAGCCCGATATCAAAACCAAGTCTGAAATCAGAATTAAATATATTTAAAAACAATAAAAGCGCTACAGTATTTCTGGAGTGAATTTTTCAAAGCCTATGTCTGCAATGGCAAAGTAAGCGAGGAAAATTTACACCAATAGTATCTGGCTATTGATATATCGATTTAACTTTTCACCGACTATATTGCATGGCTCACGTAAGTCACAGACAAAAAAAGGTTGCCAACGCTATTTTAGATAACGAGTTGGCAACCTTTTTTGATGACAAGCAAATGATTGTCTCCATTTACTTATAACAAACCTTGTCTTTGGATTAACTAGCCTATTAAAGCTAACTATTGTATTAAATTAAGCTACTCCGCTAGATCCAGCTATTATACTAAATATAGTATGCTTGGATTTTTTCAGCGCAGTCACGCAATATCGGTAAAAACGTTTCAATCAAAACGTCTTGGGAGATGCGCATTGCATTGGTGCTGATGTTAATTGCACCAATCAACTCATTATTTGATTTATAAACAGGCAGTGCCAATGAGCGCAGACCTGAATCCAACTCTTGATCGACGATAGCATATTGTTTTTGTTTGGCCTCTTTTAGCATTTGTTCAAATATTTTAGAATCAGTAATGCTATGCGGTGTATACGCGCTTAGCTCAATTTTACTAATACGTTCTTCAAGCTCTTCTTGAGGCAAGTTGGCAAGAATAATGCGCCCCATAGACGTATAGGCAACAGGCAACCTTGTGCCAATCGATATGGCAATAGATAACAGCCGGTGTTGAGCCGCAGAGCGGGCAATATAAACCACATCGTTACCGTCTAACACGGCAAATGAGCAAGACTCCCCTGTTTGTTCGGTCACACGCTCTAAGTAAAACTGAATGATATCGTGATGATGCACACTGCTCAAATAGCTTGCGCCAAGGCTCAATGTTTTAGGTGACAGTTTAAACTGCCGTTTGTCTTTATGGACATAACCTAGGGAGTGTAAAGTCAACAGATAGCGCCGCGCTTTTGCTCTATCCATATTGGTGCGTTCGGCCACTTCGCTCAGCGTCATCGTCGAGTGGTCTTCATCAAAAGTCAGCAACACGCTCAGACCGCCTGCAAGAGAAGCGACAAAGTCTGGACTATCAGAAGATATTTTCTTATCTTGTTTCATAGGTATACTATTTTATGCTTACCAAAACTAGGGATTTTAAATGAAAATCAATCGATTAATCAATCAACCTTTTGTACACCCCACTATCGCAAATGACTTATCTGACCGTCTGTTCATCCAAGCGATGCTAGATTTTGAGTTGGCCATAGTCGCAGTGAGAGAGAAAAACCACCTAATACCGGACAATATCCATCAGCAATCTAAGCAGACACTGGCGCTAACGTTATTTGATATTGATGCTATTAGCGCGCAAACTTATTTAGGAGGCAATGCTGCCATTCCCTTTGTGAAACAAGCCAAAGCATTATTGCCCTCAGACATACAGCCCTATTTTCATCAAACGCTAACCAGTCAAGATGTGATTGATACCGCGATGATGATGATGCTCAAACCCGCTTTTCAGCGTATTAACAAAGACTTAATAGCAGTGCTCAAAGCATGCCGTCTTTTAATTGAACAACATCATGCAACCCCTATGTCTGGCAGAACGTTGATGCAACAAGCATTACCCATCACTTTTGGGGCAAAAGTTTCGCAATGGGCAGCCTCATTAATAGCGGTCATTCCCAATTTACAAAAAATAGAGCAATCGGGTTTTTATCTACAATGGGGCGGGCCTGTTGGCATGAGTGATGAGGAGAGTGAACGTCATGATTTGCCGCAGCAAGTTGCAGCATTGCTTGGCTTATCTGTGCCATTACTCCCTTGGCATACCAATAGACAACCTATTCATGCTATCTCATCTACACTAGATGCTTGTGCAGGCGCAATGGAAAATATCGTTGAAGACATCGCCCTAATGTGCCAATCGGAGCTGGGTGAAGTGTCCGAGCCTGCCATTGAAGGTATGGGAGGATCTTCATCGATGCCGCACAAACGTAACCCTGTCTTATGCGCCTTAATCAAAGCAGCGACGTTGAGAATGCATGGACATATGAGCGTGATAAGCAATACGACTGCACAACCCTTTGAACGTGCATTAGGACAATGGCATGCCAGCTGGGTGCCCTTGACGGAAGGCACTGCTTTGGTTGCCGGCGCTGCGGCTTACCTCAAAACATTATTGCAGGGTTTACAAGTCTACCCTGAACGTATGAGCGCCAATTTAGATTTAAATAGCGATGCCTACCTCATCAAAAATTTACAGCGCCATTTTGAGTTGGATAAAGATAACATCTATCCATTGATCGTGCAGGCTAGTAATGAGGCACACAGTAACCACCAAGGGTTCGTAGCAACTTTTTTACCATTATTGGCAACAGCATCACCATCTTGGAGCGATGATCCTGCAATACTAGCGGTTTTATCACCATTAAATTATTGCGGTGCGGCACACAGACAATGCCAAATAGTGATAACCGCGATTGAAAAATTAACGTCAGAAACAAGTCATTCAGAGTACGAACTAGAGCCTCAATCCAATTGACAGCAAAGTAAAAAAAGCGTATTTTAATTCACTATACGAACACAAATTCTTATTTAGAACAAACATCACAAAAGGAACTTATGATGACAAAGATGCTAACGATCAGTTTGGCACTGGCCGCCTTAATTGGTTCTACTGGCTGTTCTCCCTCAAACGATACTGCTGCTGCAGGTGCTGCTGAAACGACGACTTTGCGTTTTTCACATTTTTGGCCAGCCACAGCCGCGACTCATACAGAGATTTTTGAACCTTGGGCCAAAAAGATTGAGCAAGAATCAGGTGGTCGAATCAAAGTTGAGATTTATCCTTCAGCGACACTGAGTAAACCTGATGTAACCTATGATGCCACTGCCAAAGGCACTGTCGATATAGGATCTCAGCTTCAAGGCTATACAAATGGACGTTTTCCATTGACCCAAGTGGCAGAACTACCAGGGCTTTCTAACTCAGCTGCCCAAATGAACTGTATGCTTCAAACCTTATATGATGATGGGGTGATAGCGGATGAGTATAAGGACACTCATTTATTATTTATGATGGGTACAGGCCCGGGCGGTATGCATACCATTGATAAAGCCATTCGCACGCCAGATGATTTAAAAGGCTTACGTATGCGTCGTCCCTCTGCCATTGCAGGCGATATCATTGAGGCGGCAGGTGGCACGCCAGTGGGCTTACCTGCAACTGATATTTATACGTCATTGCAACGTGGTGTGCTAGATGGATTAAGTCTGCCGTGGGATGCCACGGGGTCTTTTAGACTGATAGAGCTAACCAATACCCATACCAATATTCCTTTTTATAGTTCCGCGATTATGGTGACTATGAATAAAGACAAATATAACAGCCTACCAGATGACCTCAAAAAAGTCATCGATGACAACTCTGGTATGCAAATGGCGGCTATGGCAGGCAAAGTATTTGATGCAGAAGATGCAAAATACATGGCAGAAGCCAAGGCCAAGGGTGACACGATGATAGACATTCCAGACCCATTAAACGATCCAAAATGGAAAGGTCCGTTAGAAGCTGGTACTGAAAAATATCTAAACGATGTCGCTGCTTTAGGTTTAGATCCTCAAACTGTTTATCAAAAAGCCAAAGAAGCCAGTGCAGCTTGTAAGGTTTAGTCGCTCAACATTGTTACTTTTAACAAAACTGACAAACGTATGGCTCTAGCATCTTTAGTCAGTAACTCAGAGGAACTACCATGGCACAGACATCTCCCAACACCTATACTGCAGCAGTGATTCGCCAAAAAGGTGGGCCATTCCAAATTGAGCAAGTCAAGACTACTACCATGCAAGATGACGAGGTGTTAGTGCGTGTGGTGGCAACAGGCATGTGCCATACCGATATGATCGCCCGCGATCAGGTTTTTCCAGTACCGCATCCCATAGTTCTGGGGCATGAAGGCTCTGGTATTATTGAGTCTATCGGTAGTAATGTAACAGACATTGCTATTGGCGACCATGTTGTCATGACTTTTTTAAACTGCAATAAATGTGATTCTTGCCATGAAGGTCATCCTGCTTATTGCGAAAACTTTAATCAGTATAATTTTTCTGGTCAAAGAGTTGATGGTTCTCACGCCTTAATTGCAAGCAACGATACCGAACTGAATGATCGTTTTTTTGGTCAATCATCGTTTGGTCAGTATGCTGTGGCAAATGCGCGCAACGTCATCAAAGTTCGTAAAGATGCACCACTTGAACTACTGGGACCTTTAGGCTGTGGTATTCAAACAGGTGCAGGTACCGTAATGAATGCGCTAAAAGTAACGGCTGGTTCTAGCTTCGTTGCGTGGGGTGGCGGCGCTGTAGGGCTATCAGCAGTTATGGCAGCGGCAGCAATCGGTGCCACGACGATTATCGTAGTTGATATTGTGCCTTCACGATTAGAGCTGGCGCTTAAACTGGGTGCTACCCATGTTATCAATAGCAAAGAGGAAGATGCAGTCGCTCGTGTTCAAGAAATAACTGGCGGCGGCACGCAGTTTGCAATGGACTCTACGGGTGTTGGTATACTAGTCTCAAATATGATTACATCCTTATGCCCGCGTGGTATTGGTGCTATTGTTGGCGCTTCTAAGCCTGGTACGACAGCCACGTTAGATCTGACCGATGTCATGCAAAACTGCAAAAAGCTGATTGGTGTGGTTGAAGGCGATAGTGTGCCAAGCATTTTAATACCCGTGCTGGTAGACCTTTATATGGCGGGTAAATTCCCTTTCGATAAACTGGTTAAATTCTATGATCTAAAAGATATTAACCAAGCAGCAGAAGACAGTGAGAAAGGCATCACTCTTAAGCCTATCGTTAGGATGCAGTCAGACAACAGGTTCACGGCAAATTGATGCAACAGATTAGATAATCCTTTTCTGTGATTTAAACGCTTTTACTCTATAACAATGTTGTCTATTAACCAATATTATAAACATAATTAACAAGTGCTTTATGGATATCAAACCAATAAACTTGGTTTGATATAAAACTCTACGGGTATTTGCTAGCGTATCTTAGCGGGTTCTTATTATCTTTAGAAATATTCAGGTAACTTAATTGATATTGAGGTTTCTTTGCTAATTATTTATTAGAAATAAGCAGTCATATTTGAACTTCTAAATACTAAAAAAATGGTTTAACACTCTTATATGACTGATTAAATTATGAATACAAGGTTTGATTTTTATATCCCAAGTGAGATTGCCGAGATTTTAGGTAAACGCTTAAAAACGTAGCGGTTATCATTAAACTTAACTCACGCAACGGCTACTAGCAAGATTCGCTAAATAGCCTAATTTTTATTACTATTTTTAAAGTAATAGCACGCCTTAGATTTATCCAAATTGAAAGGCGGATAACTGAGTTTTCAACACTTGCTCAGAATAAATTTTATGCCCCTTATCGCTCCCTGCTGCCCCTACCGCTATCATAAGCGGCAACAAATGCTCCTCTGCACCCAATAGATGAGATTCAAGCGCATTCGTAGCACTTGACCAATCACTAAGAGCTGAGGATCGCTCATCTTGATTAGCGGCAATAGTCGTCGTTAACCACTCATCAAAACGCTCTGACGGTGCCGTAAAGTTTGCATCGCCATAGCCACGCATATTATGAAAGCTCATACCGCTACCGATGATTAACACGCCTTCTTGACGTAATGAATGCAGTGCTTGACCCGCTGCCAGATGCGCTTTTGGATCTAGATCATTACGCAGTGACATCTGTACCACTGGAATATCTGCCTCAGGGAACATCAGCTTTAACGGTACAAAAACCCCGTGATCAAAGCCTCTCAATGCATTCTGTTGATTATTTATACCTGCATTAGTAAGCAACTCACCAATCTGTTCAGACAATACAGGTGCGCCTGATGCTGGATAAGTCAGCTGATAAGTATGCTCAGGAAAGCCAGAGTAATCATAAATAAGCTCAGGTTGCTCGCTAGTGATAATACTAAACTCAGGCGTCTGCCAATGGGCGCTGATCATCAAAATTGCTTTGGGGCGCTCTGGTAAACGATTAGAGATACTTTTTAGGCATTCAGCCATTTTTTTCCAAGTGTCAGCTGGTTGCCAATCCATAAAAAAGCAGGGTCCTGCGCCATGAGGTATAAAGAATACTGGCTGCACGATAGCAGTTGATTCATTGTTCATTAGTTTGACTCCATTATTCTTGGTGTTAACGATAAATAAAGTGGCGATAAATAAGAAGACGATAAGTATAGGGCGCGTTAGTCACCCTGATACCAAGGCAAGACCAACGAAGCATTCAGCACTTCCCGCCAGTATAGCCATTACGTTTAAACCTATTTTACTATCAACATGATGAAAGAGTAAGCTAGAATATATTGAGTAATTATCAACATATCGTTTATAGTAGATTTAATATCACGACAGATAGAGGATAAAATATGGATAGAATCGACGCGATGCGCGCCTTTGTAGCAGTAGTGACAGAAGGCAGCTTTAGTAAGGCGGCAATCACTATGCAGCTCTCACCGCAATTGGTCAGCAAGTATGTGGCAAAGTCAGAGGAGCAGCTGCATACTCGCCTGCTCAATCGTACGACTCGCAGAGTAAGCGTAACTGAGGCTGGCCGCCAATATTTTATTCACGCTCAGCAGATTTTATTGAGTATAGATGAGATGGCGGCGCAATTAGGCGGCTTACAGCAGCATCCTAAAGGCGTACTGCGCATCAGTGCGCCCGTCTCATTTGCCTTAAAGCATATGGCAAAATTGATTACTGACTTTCAGGCACGCTATCCGTCAGTCACTGTCGATTTACAGCTGAACGACCGAAAAGTCGATATTGTTGAAGAAGGGTTTGATATTGCCCTGCGTATCGGACAGCTTGAAAGCTCATCACTTATTGCCAAGAAAATCGCGCCTATTCGCGTGGTTTTATGTGCATCGCCTGAATATCTAAAAATTCAAGGTACGCCTAAACAACTTGAGGATTTAGAAGGGCATCGCTATTTGCATTATAGCTATATGAATATAGAGACAAAGGGACAAATTTTTAAATACCTAAAGGCAAAACAGCTTAAGGAAAGCAGTATTTTTCGTAGTAACAATGGCGATGTACTGGTTGAAGCAGCCATTGAAGGCGCTGGATTGGCACTGCAACCGACTTTCATTGCGAGCAAAGCACTAAACACGGGCAAGCTAGTCATAGTATTACCAGAATATGAGCCAAACCCTCTAGGCTTATATGCCGTTTATGCCCATAAAAAACTGCTACCTCATAAAATCAGGTGTTTTATTGATTTTATGACGGATTATTATGGTGCACCGCCATATTGGGATGAGCAGATAATTAGCGAATAATTAAAAGCTCTCACGGCTCTCACGGCTCTCACGGCTCTCACGGCTCTCACGGCTCTCGTCGCTAGTCGTTAATTCATTCACATTTATCAAAGGTGCTATTCTTAGGTTAAAGATAATAAAAAGCGCATCATACGGGCTGATACGCTTGAAGTATTGTTGCTGTCAGTATAATGGGTAAATATTCAACAGTAAGAGCAATCCTTTTGCAAAACATGCAGCCATTGACTTACCGACTCTAAATGCACAGTCGCTGGTTCTATTGAGTAATGAGTTTGCTACCCGCGAACAGATTGAGCGCTACTGTCGTCAACATAATATTCAGCCTAAAGTGCTAATGGAAGCCAATTCGCTCATTGCGGTGATTGAGATTGTTCGTTACACGCCTTTAAGTACATTATTGCCGTCCAACATTGCCAATAACTACGATGAGTTAATCGCTATTGAATTAGCGCCGTCTCTACTTCAGCGCACAGCGGTTTTACTGCAAAGAAAAGGTGCTTATCAGAGCGCTGCTGCTAAAGCTTTCATTAGTTTGGCGCATGAGGTTTGTGACCCAAATTAGTCATTTAATAGACAAACCAGTCTACCATCTGCTACCCATAAAACTATAAACGCTATATGACATATCGTATTCGTTTTTGCTTATTGTCGCGCCTCTTAATGTCAGTCTCTGAAATAGCCGCAATGCCCTCATGCACGGTTTGGTAGGCGTCTCACATCTATATTTGAGCAGTCATTCAACATAAAACAAACACTTATTACTAATATCCATTACATAAAAACTTTCTAATAGTAGTAGCCTTGTAACTAGTGTCAATTAATCCAAGTTTTAAACGGATTTTTTCAACTTTCGGTTTATACACTGGGTCTATTGATGACTTGTTATTCTATACCGTTTTCTGATGTTAGCGGCTTGTATTGCCCCCATTGTTATCAAAAGATTGAGATACTTTCTAAGAATGCTACGGTACTGCTGCTATCAATTTTTTGCAGCCTCTGACTGCATAGGCACAGCAAGCAAAAAAACTGATAGCAGCAGTGCATGATGTATCGATATTACTTTTCACTGACTATATAATACAAATAGACCCTGTTACTCTTACCTGCTTATACCCCTTTGTATGATTATTTAGCTGGATGACCCATGACCAAAAAGACAGTTTTAATAGTGGCCGTATTGATGTTAGTCGTTGGCTTTTTTTACTTTGACCTCAACGAGTTATTGACACTTGAGGGCTTAAAAGGCTCAATGGCTCAGTTCGATCAATACCAAGCGCAAGCGCCATGGCTAGTCATTGGTGGGTTCTTTTTAGTCTATATAGTCATCACTGCCTTATCTTTGCCGGGTGCGGCTATTATGACTTTGGCTGCTGGCGCGCTATTTGGGTTGGTGCAAGGTTTATTGGTCGCCTCATTTGCCTCAAGTATCGGCGCGACACTCGCCTTTTTGACATCGCGTTATTTATTACGAGATTCCATCAAACAGCGTTTCCCCGAACGCTTAGCCGCTATTGATGCGGGTGTTCAAAAAGAAGGGGCCTTTTATTTATTTACCCTACGCTTAGTGCCAATATTTCCCTTTTTCTTAATCAATTTATTGATGGGTGTCACGGCGATTAAAGCAAGAACTTTTTATTGGGTCAGTCAACTCGGTATGCTCGCAGGTACCTTTGTATTCGTTAATGCCGGTACCCAATTGGCGCAAATCGATAGTTTATCGGGCATCTTATCGTTCAACTTGATCGCTTCATTTGTGCTACTTGGAATTTTCCCATTAATAGCCAAGGCCATACTTAACCTGATAAAAAAACGCCGCGTCTATAAAAACTATACCAAACCCAAAAAATTCGACCGTAATATGATTGTGATTGGCGCTGGTGCTGGTGGACTCGTGACGAGCTACATCGCAGCCACAGTGAAGGCAAAAGTAACGCTCATTGAAGCAGGTGAGATGGGTGGCGACTGCTTAAACTACGGCTGCGTTCCGAGCAAAGCATTGATTAAAAGCGCAAAAATCGTAGAGCAAATGCGCAATGCCGAACGCTACGGTCTTGATAAGACTCAACCAACATTCTCGTTTAATAATGTCATGAAGCGTGTGCATAAAATCATCGCTGATATCGCCCCAAATGATAGCGTCGAGCGTTATACTGAGTTGGGTGTCGAAGTCCTAAAAGGCTACGCCACATTCATCGATCCGTGGACGATAGAGATTGCGCTTAATGAAGGTGGCACTCAAAGACTAACCGCACGCTCAATAGTCATTGCGACTGGCGCGCGTCCATTTATACCAAACTTGCCAGGTTTAGCAGAGACGGGTTATGTGACTAGCGACACGCTTTGGGATAAATTTTCTGAGCTTAATGAGACGCCCAAAAATCTCGTCGTCCTTGGCGGTGGCCCTGTCGGCTCAGAGCTGGCACAAGCCTTTGCCCGTCTAGGCTCCAATGTGACGCAGATTGAGCGAGGCGCGCGCCTAATGGATAAAGAAGATATTGAGGTTTCAGAATTTGCGCAGCAAGCGCTCATGAAAAGTGGCGTCACTGTCTTAACCTCAAATCAAGCGACTCGCTGTGAGACTCGCAATGGCAAAAAATATATCATCGTTGAGACGCATGGCGACCACAAAGATAAACAAGAAACCGCTATCGAATATGACCAATTAATCTGTGCCGTCGGTCGTAGTGCGCGCTTAGAAGGTTACGGACTCGAAGCCTTGGGCATCGAGACGGAACGCACCCTAAAGACTGACGACTATCTAGAAACCCTCTACCCTAATATCTATGCGGCGGGCGATGTTGCTGGCCCTTATCAATTTACCCATGTGGCCTCTCATCAGGCATGGTACGCGGCGGTAAATGGCTTGTTTGGACACTTAAAGAAATTTAAAGTAGATTACCGCGTTATTCCTTGGACTACTTTTATTGATCCAGAAGTGGCGCGTGTGGGTCTAAACGAGCAAGAAGCTATCGATAAAGGTATCGACTTTGAGATCACCCGCTACGACTTTGCAGACTTAGATCGTGCGTTGATAGAAAGCGCGAACCAAGGCTTTATCAAAGTCATTACCCCAACAGGCAAAGACAAAATATTAGGCGTAACCATTATCGCTGAACACGCTGGAGATATAATGCCTGAGTTTATATTGGCGATGAAACACGGTTTGGGGTTAAATAAAATACTTGGCACGATTCATATGTACCCCACTTGGGCGGAAGCGAATAAATATGCCGCTGGTGAATGGAAACGCAATCATGCGCCCGAAAAGGTATTGGGGTTGCTCGAGAAATACCATACTTGGCGTCGAGGTTAGTCGGTTATATTAGGGCGTGTCCTATAGTTGATCCACTATAAAATAAACCTAGTGATAATATTTGACCTTATTTTATTTAGAATTGACCATAGCCGTTGCGCTAAAAACACAGAATCATAACGGGCCCTAAAATGCCAATTATCAAGTCTTTGCCTGCTTTAACGACACTTAAGAATCTAGGTCGCTATAGTATCTATACTATGGCGCTTGGCGTTTGCATAGGTATATCTGCCAGCAGTGCTTCTACCATTAATTCAGCAGATGATAACGATCAGTCGCCGTGGGAACAGCTGCAAAACAGCGGTGAAAATCAAGATGTCTACTTTCACACTTGGGGCGGAGATCCACAAATTAATGCTTATATTCAGTGGGTAGCTGACGAGGTTGAAGACAAATATAATATTAATTTGGTTCAGGTAAAGTTAAGCGACACAAGTGAAGCCGTCAGCCGCGTACTGGCAGAAAAATCTGCTAATAATGATAAGCAAGGTAGTGTTGATCTAATTTGGATCAATGGTGCCAACTTTGCCACCATGAGTGAGAACTCACTACTATTGAAGGGTTGGGCCACGAAACTGCCGAACTTTGCCCTCACTGATCCCAACAACAACCCATCGGTGACCCTTGATTTTGGTGTGCCGACCGATGGGATGGAAGCGCCATGGGGACAAGCCTCCCTGACCTTTTATTATGATAGCTTAGCGCTTGACAAGCCGCCAGCAACTTTAGCCGAGCTCGCCAGCTGGACGCAACAAAACCCTGGACGCTTTAGTTATCCTAAGCCGCCTGACTTTTTGGGTATGAGCTTTTTGAAATATGCTTTGGTGATGCTACACGAGCAAAAAGATGCCCAAACTGGCACAAATATCAGCGCGGCTTTAGATCAACCAGTTAGTGAAACTAACCGAGACTTGGTGCTCAATCCACTATGGGATTTTTTGGATAAATGGCATCCAAGCCTTTGGAGAAACGGCCAACAGTTCCCGCAAAGTGGCGAGCAGATGCGCCGGCTAGTCGACGATACTGAGCTGAGCTTGGCCTTTACTTTTTCAGGTCCTGAAGTGCCAGCAGCCGTCCAGCGTTATGATTTACCGCCAAGCATTCGTAGCTATGCTATGCGTGATGGCAGTTTGAGTAATACGCATTTTGTCGCTATTCCTTATAATGCAAGTCATCCTGAGGCGGCGCAATTAGTCGCTAACTTTTTGTTAAGTCCTAAAGCACAAGCTCGCAAACAGAACCCTAGCATTTGGGGCGATAAGACAGTACTCATCCCCACTACGCTTAGCCTAGAGCAGCAAGCGTTATTCAAAACCACTAAACCGCATCCAAGTGCTCTAGCTTTTGATGCGATTAAACGTACCGTGAGTGAACCACATCCAAGTTGGGTTGATGCCATTATGCAAGGTTGGCAGACGCGCTATGGAGTCAGCAAATGAGCCAACCCTTAGACGATCCGCAAAAACCTAATACCCAAAAACCAAGCGCACAGACGGCGAATGCTAATAGCGTTATCCCTTATAAAGCTGACCGATTCACCCGTCTCGTCACCCTCAGCCCGAAGTTTTTATTGATATTACTGCTGCTGCCTGTACTTGGTGGCCTAATAAGTGTGCTGTTGCCAGCCTTCGGTTGGATACCAGCTATCGAACAAACTACCTTTGGTCTACAAGGGTTTGAGGCATTATGGCAAACGCCTGGTCTCACACAAATGGTCGCCCTGAGTGTCGCCACTGGTCTAATCAGCACCTTGCTCGCTTTTGTCAGTATGCTCATGATATTGGCCGCGTTTTTTAATAGTGTTTGGCTGACGCGTATTGAGCGTTTGCTTAGCCCTATTTTGGTCATTCCTCATGCCGCAGCAGCGATAGCTATTGGGTTTTTGATTGCACCCTCAGGCATGATTGCGCGGCTATTATCACCATGGCTTAGTGGTTGGGAGTTGGCACCGCAAGGCATATTTCCGCACGATCCTTACGGTATTAGCATCATATTAGGGCTAGTACTCAAAGAGCTGCCTTTTTTATTATTGATGTCATTAGGCGCGTTAGCACAGCCTGAGCTGGGTAAAAAGCTCCGTCTAAATTATAAAGTCGCGTTAAATCTAGGTTATTATCCTATTACTGCCTTTTTTAAAGCGGTGTTTCCAGTGCTTTATCCGTTATTACGCCTACCTCTTTTGGCAGTATTGGCCTACGCTAGCGCCAGTGTCGAGATGCCCTTAATCTTAGGGCCAAATACGCCGCCCACTCTGGCGGTCACTATCATGCAATGGTTCAGTGATGTGGATTTAAATTTGCGCATCAAGGCCTCAGCTGGTGCGATACTACAGCTGGTATTAACGGGCGGATTAATCGCTTTATGGCTTAGTGCTGAAAGAATCATTAAAATGCTGTGCAGTCACTTATTGGTCAATGGCAAACGTCACTATAACGATGGTATTTGGCAAAAATTCACCATTGCGCTGACCGTTTTGATGATAGGATTTATCGCTCTAGCGCTCATTGGTCTGGTTATATGGTCGGTGGCAGGCTATTGGCGTTTTCCAGCCGTCTTACCAGAGCAGCTAGTGTTGCTACACTTTCAAAGCGCCTTTACGCAGATGAGTACGCCGTTATTTAATACCGTGACTATTGGTATAACCTCTACTGCATTTGCGATAATATTAACTTTGCTATGCCTAGAATCTGAGCAATTGAGTAATAAGTCGATCTCAAACTTTACCAGTTTAATTATCTACTTGCCCTTATTAGTGCCAAGCATTGCCTTTTTATTTGGTCTGGTCTGGTTGCAGCAATTACTCCATAACCAAGCAGCGTTTTTAAACGTAGCCTTTACCCATTTATTATTCGTGCTGCCTTATGTATTCTTGTCGCTTGCCAGCAGTTATAGACATTTAGATGCGCGTTTCGCTAACGTCGCTGCTAGCCTTGGCGCGACGCCTATTAAAGTATTTTTGCAAGTAAAGTTACCGCAATTATTGACGCCTATTTTGATCGCTATTGCTTTGGGATTAGCGATTAGTTTCGGTCAGTATTTACCGACTCTGCTGGCAGGCGGTGGACGTATCGCCACTATCACTACCGAAGCGGTAACCTTGGCTAACGGCGCTAGTAGACGTACCAGTGCCGTCTACGCCATTATGCAAATGATCTTGCCAATGCTCGGTTTTATACTGGCATGGGTGCTGCCAAAGTATTTTTTTCGCAGTGGTGCTCGTTAAATAAAGCTATTGTTGACACTCAAAAAATGCTTACAGCTCAAACAATGATTATAGTTCAAAAAATGATTACAGCTTAAATAAAGGATCTTAAATGCCATCATCTCTACAGATAAAAAACTTACAGCTATATCGTCAAGGTAAGCAACTGTTAAGCTTAGATGAGCAGATCTATGGCGGTGAGATACTGACTATCATGGGGCCATCTGGTAGCGGAAAATCAAGTTTATTGAACTGGATTACGGGTACTTTATCGAGTGACTTTAGTGCTACTGGCGAGATTTGGCTAGATCATCAAAACATCGGTCACCTGCCGACGCACCTGCGCCATATCGGCGTACTCTACCAAGACGCCCTACTGTTTTCGCACTTATCGGTTGCCGGTAATATTGCTTTTGCGATGCCTAAGGGAGATAAGAGCGATAATAAAAAACAGCGTTTGGCAAAAATAGAGCACTCCCTTGAACAAGTGGGCTTGGCTGGTATGGCAAAGCGTCATCCGGATAATCTCTCTGGCGGTCAGCAAGCGCGAGTGGCTTTACTTCGAACCTTACTAAGTGAGCCTAAAGCCATACTGCTTGACGAGCCTTTTAGTAAGCTCGATACTCAGCTTAGAGCCGAGACGCAGCAGCTGGTATTTACGCAAATTCGTACCCATAAACTACCGACCATTATGGTCACTCACGATCATAGCGATGCTGAGGCGGCAAATGGCAAAATTATTAATCTTGGCGCTTAGTGCTAAAATCCATGTAAAAAAATAGAAAATAACAGGTAAGCATATGCTAGATAAGTACATTACACCCGTTATTAAACCTATACTAAATCCCATCGTGGTTGTGTTACATAAGCGTGGCATCAGCGCTGACCAATTAACGGTGGTTGGGTTTATCATAGGTATGCTAGCGTTGCCCCTACTGGCTTATCAGCTATGGTTTGGTGCACTTATTGCTGTTTTATTGAATCGTGTTTTTGATGGTTTAGATGGCGCACTCGCTCGTTATGCCCATCAAAGCACAAGTGCTGGCGGCTATTTAGATATCACTCTCGACTTTTTATTTTATGCCGCTATTCCGCTTGGCTTTATTTTGGCCAACCCTGCACAAAATGCGATTGCCGGAGCACTATTACTGGCCGCATTTATCGGTACAGGCTCTAGCTTTTTGGCCTTTGCGATAGCGGCTGAAAGGTTTCAATTAGACAAACCGCAGTTTAAATATAAGAGCTTTTATTATTTGAATGGGCTAACCGAGGGTACTGAAACGATTGCTTTTTTTGTCGCCTTTTGTCTTTGGCCACAGCATTTTGTGATACTGGCCAGTATTTTTGCGGCAGCCTGCGCCATCACTATTTTTACTCGTATTTACGGGGGTTATCATACTCTGAAACGTTTTGAGGCTAAATAATGAAGGCTGATAAGCAGAATAAAACCGAAGAGGTTATTTATGACTAATGAAGTATGGTGGCGGCTGGGCTTCTTTGTTGGCATTTTAGTCATCATGATGCTGCTTGAGTACCGACATCCAGCACGTCAATCACCGATCAGAAGTCGTCAACGCTGGTTTGCCAACTTTGGGCTAGTGTTTTTTTCTTCATTGATTGCCCGTCTCGCGGTGCCCATTGGCTTAACTGCGGTGGCGATTTATAATCAGCAACACGGTATTGGCTTATTTAATCTGCTCGACTTACCCAATCTTGTCGTTATTATTCTCAGCTTAATACTGCTCGATGTCATCATCTATTGGCAGCACAGGCTATTCCACCGAGTGCCTATCCTTTGGCGCTTGCACCGCGTCCATCATGCCGATGCGCATATCGATACTAGCACTGGACTTAGGTTCCACCCTATCGAAATCATACTTAGCGTAGGAGTCAAACTTGCAGTCGTCAGCGCTCTAGGTGTGCCTGCCATCGCGGTACTGATTTTTGAAATCACTTTAAATGGCTTAGCAATATTTAATCACGCCAATATTCGCCTGCCAGCTGCGCTTGAAAAAGCATTACGTCTCGTATTAATGACCCAAATATTGCATCGTATTCATCATAGCAAGCGTGTTAGCGAGACCAATTCTAATTATGGTTTTAGTGTTATTTGGTGGGATTGGATTTTTGGTAGTTATAAAAGTGAAGCCACCAAATCAGATCAAGACTTGGATATTGGGCTAAAAGAATACCCAGAAGCGAAACAGAACGCTTCGTTATGGGGGTTGCTGCTCATGCCTTTTAAGGGTAAAGCATTTACAAATAAGCCAGTAAAAGACCAGTAAATGAGAGCAGTATCACAGGCATCTCTAAAAAAGACGAAATGTTAACGAGCATTACAAATATTTGAGCAATCATTCAATTTATATTTGAGTGATTGCTCAAAATAATTTATAGTGGTTGTAGTTGCCGACCTAATTGAAAAAATACCACCTATTAAATTGAGCATTCACTCAAATTCTTGCGATGTTTTATAGCAGAACTCCTCACATGATCTTTGCAACCCCTTATCAATCACTATCAAAAGGACTTTTACATGACTGAATTTACCCTACACGACAAAAATAGTGCCCCAACAGAAAGTAAGGCATTGCTTGATGTTTCTCTCAAGGCGTTTGGCAGAGTCCCGGGTTTACACGCCGTCATGGCTGAAGCGCCCGGACTCTTAGAAGGCTACCAACGTCTGCACCAACTGTTCTTAGACAGCAGTTTTGATGATGAAGAAGTCACGGTTGTTTGGCAAACAATCAACGTCGAGCATGAGTGTCATTACTGCGTGCCCGCCCATACTGGCATCGCCAAAAGTATGAAAGTAGACGATGCGATCACTGAAGCATTACGTAACGAGACGCCGCTACCAACCAAAAAACTAGAGGCATTACGTGACTTTACTTTATCAGTCGTTCGGGATCGTGGTAACGTTGATGACGAGGCGGTGCAAGCGTTTTTGGATGCTGGATTTACTAAACGTCAGATCTTAGAAGTAGTCCTTGCTGCTGCGCAAAAAGTCATGAGTAACTATACCAACCACCTCGCTAACACGCCAATAGATAGTATCTTTCAAAAATATGAATGGCACAAGGCTGATTAACTCGCTGTTGCCAAAATGAGAAGTCACTATGAATGATTCAAAGAGAAAATTGCGAATAGATATCGTCTCGGACGTAGTGTGCCCTTGGTGTGTCATCGGTTATCGACAACTGGCAACAGCGCTTGAGCAAACTGGCACTGAGCATGAGATTCATTGGCATCCGTTTGAGCTCAATCCCGACACCCCAAGCGAAGGCAGAAACTGGCGTGAGCATATCGCTAAAAAATACGGTTCAAGTAGAGAGGAATCCGATGCCAGTCGCGCCCGCATAACTGAGGCTGGCGCAGAGGTAGGATTTGAGTTTAACTTTACCGAAGAAACTCAAACGTATAATACGCTTGATATGCATCAGCTGCTGCACTGGGCAGATCAGCAAGGTCGCATGCATGATTTAAAGCAAGCTCTGTTTGCGGCTCACTTTACCCATGCTAGAGAGCTCTCTAATAAAGAAGTGCTGGCAGATATTGCAGCGGAGATTGGTTTGGATCGTAGCGAGGCGGCAGTGGTTTTAGAAGATCAACGCTTTGCTGAAGTAGTGCGTCACGCTCAGCAGCATTGGCGTCAGCAAGGTATTCAAAGCGTTCCTTCTGTCATCTTTGACCAAAAACACTTGGTGAGCGGTGCCCAAGGCGTTGAGAATTTCAAGAGTATCTTGCAGCAATTGGCAGACCTGCCAAAATAAAAGCCATTTTTGGTTAGTAATAAAAATAAGCAATTAGAATTAGGGCGTGTCATCATTTAGATTATTGATGACATGCCCTAGGTATAACAAAGGTCCCTTAAGCGTTAAGTCTTAAGTCTCAAGCAGCCTTTGTTATATCGTCATTTATACAATCTTGCGAATGTTTTCTATAGAGATTGCCATATCATCTGCTAGCGCATGTATCGCGGGACTCTCTACATCACGCTGAGCAAAAGCACGCAGTCCCATGACTTCGGCCTGCAACCGACGCCCAAGTCTAATAGGGTCAAGCTTATTATCAAGCTCTCCTATTTTTTGAGCCTCTTCAAAACATGCTATAAAACGCTTTTCCATGCCAGCCAGTAGCTTTTCGACTTTTTCAAGTGCTGACTGCTCACGGGCGCCAAGCTCCAGTAAGCTTTTGACCAACATACAAGCCCGACTCGGTATATTTTGATCACAGATTCCGCCAAGTTGACGCATATAAGCAGCTAGCCCTAGTAAGGGTGATTCATAGTTACCTAATATACGTTCAAGCTCAGTCAATGACGCATGAGCATAATGATCGAGCGCCTCTTGAAACAGTCCATCCTTGTTGCCAAAAGCGGCATAGATACTACCCGGCCGCATATCGAGTGCTTGTTCGATATCCTTTAAGGATGTGGCATGAAAACCCTTTTGCCAGAACAGCTGTATAGCACGCTCCAAGGCTTCTTGGCGATTATATATTGTGGTACGTGACATGATATATTCCAGTGTTTAAAAGCCATGACCTCAAATAATGAAATAAGCAAGGCAGTACTGTTTGAGTAATGCTTTAATTTTATCTTGAATGATTACTCAAGTCTAGTTAAAGTGAGTGTAACCAATTCTGCAATATGAATGTTGATCAAAGCCAGGGCGTGTCATCATTTAGATTGTGAGGCTTAAAATGAGATAAATGGCAGTCAAACAAGGAAAATAACGCAGATAATATCGAGATATTAACCCGTTATTTGACGATGTTTGGCAAAGTTTAGCCATTTTAAGACCACTAAATAATTAAGTGTGCTAATTGATGACATGCCCTAGCTAATTATAATCACAAACCTGCTGACATCATCTATCACGATAAAAGGAACATTTATGCCATCTCACTCATTCCCCTCAGTCATTGTCTTTGATGTCAATGAGACACTACTTGACATCGACACCCTCGCGCCTTTGTTTTCTCGCCTATTTGATGATGAACGTATACTAAGAGAATGGTTTGCTCAATTGGTGCTTTACTCGCAAACTATGACTTTATCTGGTCTCTATACGCCTTTTGGCGCGCTTGGCGTTGGTGCATTACAGATGACGGCTGATATTCATGACGTCACGCTGACAGAGAACGATATTCATGAGTTTACGCAGCGGATGGGTGACATGCCAGCTCATCCTGATGCAGCAGTGGCGTTAACCAAATTACGTGACGCAGGGTTCAGGTTAGTAACATTAACCAATTCAGCCAGTAGCGACTCTCCTACACCACTTGAGAAGGCGGGGTTGAGTACGTTTTTTGAGCAGTCTTTCAGCGTTGAGACAGTCGCAAAGTTTAAACCTGCGCCTGAGACTTATCAACTGGTCGCAAAAGAATTATCGGTTGAAATGTCGGATTTATGCCTCGTCGCGTGTCATCTGTGGGATACGATTGGGGCTCAAGCGGCTGGTTGCCAAGCAGCGTTTCTCACTCGACCTTATAATGCAATGCTGCCTGCGTCTCAGGTGCCAACACCAGACTTTATGGCGTCAAACCTTGTCAAGCTTGCTGAACAAATTATCTCAAAAGGATCAAATCATGCAAACACATAACGCTCAAAAACTTCGTGCTGGCATTTCATTCCCTGATATAAAGGTACAAATGCTAGATGGCACAATGAAATCGTTAGGCAAACCTGAGAATGAGCACGATTGGAAATTAGTAGTCGTGTATCGCGGCAAGCATTGTCCAATTTGCACCAAGTACCTCAATCAGTTAGAAAAGGTAAAGACCTCATTTGCTGAGGCGGGTGTGGATATTATTGCCATATCAGCGGATAGCAAACAGCAGTTAAAAGCGCATTTAGCAGAATTAGATATCAGCTTTCCGATAGCTTATGGTTTGACGGTTGAGCAAATGAATACCCTAGGTCTTTATATCTCTGATCCGCGCTCAGAAAAAGAGACCGATCACCCTTTTGCTGAACCTGGTGTATTCGTCACTAATGCTAAAGGAGAGATTCAAATCATTGATATCTCTAACGCACCCTTTGCGAGACCTGAGCTTGAAGTACTTGCCAATGGCTTATCCTTTATCCGAAAAAATGACTACCCTATTCGTGGTACACACGATTAAGTGTCATGGACAAAGTAACGGCTCATAAAAATGCAGGCAGCCTATTTTAATTAACACTCTCAAAAGCGGTAATCGCCGCTTTTTTTGATTCATCAATGTTTTTCTTTTGTCCACTGGCTTTATCAAGGTACACCAGCACGGACTCACCCTTAGCAACAATGGTATTTGACACCGTACTATAATAGGTATATTCATGAATCAAGCTGGCATTGCCAATTTTCTTGACTCGAACCCCAATCCATAGAGTATCAGGGTGAGTCACTGGTTTGAAATACTGACAGGATGATGCTGCCATGACAGAAAAAGTATTTTCATTAAATAGGTTTAGCTGGCTGTTATAGTAAATCCGCGCATTTTGGGCATAAGTATAATAGATCACATTATTGACATGACCAAAGGAATCCATATCGCCCCATGCTACTTGCTGAGAGTAGATAACAGCGAAACCATGCATGGGATGGTTTTTGTCTTTATTCAGCGCCTCTTGGATTTCTGGTAATATAGCTAAAGCGTTCATATATGCAGTCCTAAATAAAATAAGGTCAAATATTATCACGCGCTACTGGTATAAATTTTCCTTGCTTACTGTGCCTGCGCAGACAGAGGCAGCGCAAAAATTATACCAGTAACACTCTGGTTGTTTTATAGTGGACCGACTATAATTCTCTCTTTTAGTCATGCCAATTGACACAGATATGAAAAATAGTCTGTAAGATGGAGTGCGTGTTTTCGATAATCCTCAATAATTTGTTTGGATTAAATCAATTTTTTTGCGCACATCATCCGCATTCTTTTCTTATCAAGTTTGCCCACACTGGTTCTTGGCATTTCTGCTAAAAACTTTATTTCGCTCGGAATGCCATACTTTGGTAAATGACCTTTCTCTACGGCTTGATGACCTAACGCTAAAATATCATCCGCTTTGGTATCGATATAGTCAGATTTTAAAACGACTAACGCTAAAGGTCGTTCGCCCCATCTTTCATCTGGCACCCCAATCACGGCAACATCAGCGACGCTGGGATGGAACGATAAAATGGTTTCGACCTCAAGCGAAGACACCCATTCACCACCAGATTTAATCACGTCTTTAAGCCTATCTGTAATACTTAGAGTACCGTCAGAGGATATAGAGGCGATGTCTTGAGTATGCATCCAGCCACCGCGCCATAACTCATTGCCGGCATCTGAGTTTTTAAAATAGCTTTGAGTCAACCAAGGCGCTCGAATAACCAGCTCTCCTGTCGACTCACCATCCATTGGTAGAGCTTTGCCATTTTCATCCCAGATTTCCATTGACACTAGCATAATGGGCGAGCCAGAAAGACAACGATAATTGAGCTGCTCCTTCATCTCCATCGAGTCCGTTTTATCATCGAATACTGCTCTAGATAGCACAGGACAAGATTCTGACATGCCGAAGCCAGACATAAATTCAATACCGCTTTCTATAGCGGCTTTGGCCAAACCTTCATTCAACTTTGAGCCACCGAGCAACAACTTCAGCCCATTAAACTTACGTCCCCGTGCTGCCATCTCTTTAAGTAGCATCTGTAAAATCGCTGGAACGCCATGTGAAAGCGTGACGTTGTGCTGCTCGATTAAATCCACCAACGTGGGAGCTAGATAACGTCCTGGATACACTTGTTTAAGCCCTATCATGGTTGCGCCATAAGGCCAGCACCAAGCGTGCACATGAAATAGTGGCGTCATCGGCATGTACACATCATTGTAGCGAGCGCCTTGACCTTCAGCATTTAACGCAGATGCTAACGTACTCGCTAGCGTCTGCAATACGATCTGTCGATGAGTAAAGAAGACCCCTTTTGGGTCGCCCGTCGTGCCACTGGTATAAAATGTGGTGGCGATGGTGTTTTCATCAAAATCTGGAAAATCAAACGTATCACTGGCTGCTGCTAACATGGCTTCATATTCACCCTCAACATAATCTGGCATACTAGCTTGCTTGGGGTTTATATTGTCTTTGCCATATTGGTCTTTACTATATCGGTCTTCGCCATACTGCGTGTCATCAAGCCAAATAATCTGCTCGATAGAAGGAGCTTCATGACGGTAGTTTTTGGCCATTGGCTCAAATTCAGCATTTAATAACAAAGCTTTTGGTTTGGCATGATTGATGGTATATAGCACTTTATCCTCAGCCAAGCGCACATTGACCGTTTGCAAAATCATGCCAGACATGGGCACGGCAAAATACGCTTCAAGATAACGATGACTGTCCCAATCCATAACTGCCACCACATCACCTGCGTGCAAACCCATGTTTTTCAGTACATTTGCCAAGCGATTGACGCGCGTAAAAAACTCAGCATAGGTATAAGTGACCTTATTGGCATAACTAATGGTTTGATCCGTAGAGGCAATCTTTGCACGGTTTAGTAGCTGTTTGATAATCAAAGGAAAACCATACGCCTCTTGAGCTTGCTGGTAGTCCTCATGTTGATTAAGTATGGTCGTCATTAGGTCATCCTTGATAGTAAAAATATGCTTAGGCTATTTTTTAGTTTATATTTATAGGTTTACACTCGCTCCATCACCATGGCAAGCCCTTGCCCAACGCCAATACATAAACTGACCACCGCATATTTTTCGCCCGTACGTTGCAGCTCGCGCGCCGTACTTAGTGCGATCCTAGCCCCTGATGCGCCAAGCGGATGTCCGACCGCAATCGCTCCGCCATTAGGGTTGACACGCTTATCGTCAAAGTCGATATCCAAACCCTTTAGACAGCCGAGTACTTGCGAGGCAAAGGCTTCATTAATCTCAATGATAGACATATCCTCAAGGGTCAGATTGGCACGTTTCAATGCCAATTTGATGGCCTCAACAGGACCTACGCCCATAATATTTGGCTCAACACCCATTGCGCCGGAGGACAGAATCTTGGCAATAGGCCTAAAGCCTAGCTTATCCGCTGCCCGTTCTGAACCAATAATGAGAGCCGCTGCACCATCATTGATACCAGAGGCATTACCTGCCGTGACCACTCCATTTTCATTTAAAGGTCTAAGTTTTTTTAGCGCCTCAGTGGTAGAGCTGGCGCGAGGATGCTCATCATCGGATATTGCCTTTTCTGGTAATTTTTTACCTTGCGATACCATAATGGGCGTTATCTCGTCATCAAAGAATCCCGCTTGTTTTGCGGCTTGATATTTAGCTTGAGAGTCGGCGGCGAATTTATCAGACTGTTCACGAGTAATACCGTATTTGCGAGCGACATTGTCACCTGTTTGCGGCATGCTATCGCTACCAAACTGTTTTTCGATAATAGGATTGGGGAAGCGGCTGCCAATCGTGGTATCAAATACTTTAAACTCACGACTAAAAGGCGTTTCGGTCTTAGCAAACACAAAGGGTGCGCGGGTCATGGATTCAACGCCACCTGCTAAAATTATCTCACCCTCATTACACGTAATGCTGCGAGCGGCATCAATGATGGTCGATAATCCTGAGGCACACAGACGATTGACAGTTTGACCGGGTGTTTTGACATCCAACCCTGCCAGCAACGCGGCATTACGGGCGATATTGCGTGAGTCCTCGCCCGCTTGGTTGGTATTACCGATCAACACTTCATCAAAAATATCGTTCGGTAATTGGTGCTTTTCGATCAAATTCTTCATTACTGTGGCGATCAAATCATCAGGACGCACTGTAGCTAATGCACCACCATGGCGACCAAAAGGACTTCTTAATCCATCATAAATATAAGCATCTAACATAACTTTTCCTTGTTGTGTTCTCAGAGTTTGTTTTATTGAAATATATGGTTTAATAATATCGTTAAATAACTAGGTCATTAGCCTGAATACTTGTTCTGCTGGGTAAATAGCGAGATATCCAGCTTAGCGCGGCGTTGTAACCATGGGCTTGGACGATAACGTTGATCACCCGTTAACCCATAAATACGCTCTAAAATCAGTAAAATGCGCTTAGCACCCAGCTCATCGCCCCATGAAATAGGACCATACGGATAACCCAGCCCAAGCTTGACGGCATTATCGATATCTTCAGGAGAAGCAATACCTTGCATCGCAATATCACAGCCTAAATTAATGACCATCGCCACGACTCGCTGCGCCACAAAACCAGTACTTTCGGTAATCAACGTGGCATCGGCAGCAGCATTTGAACTTTTATCAAACTCAGCACTTTTACCAAATAAAGCATAAGCTTGGGCCACAAAGTTATCTTGCGTGACGATACTTGGCATCAACGTGCGATGCTTGGATAAGTCAGTCAGCATATCAATGGCGACCGCTTGTTTAGGATTTACTTGATAGCGAATAGCCGCATTGGTGGTATCCTCGCCATAGATTGCTAGCAATATCAAACTGTCTGGTTTTGGTGTATCGTTTTCGTCGATAGTGATGTCGCTAGCATTTAGATAATCAACCAGCTGTTGTTTGTCTTCTGCTAAATCTGCTCCAATCCAAACTGAGATGTTTGTGGTATCGGAATCTGTCTTATAAGGTGGTTGTTGATTCGTATTTGATGTCACTTTTTGACCGTCTTTGTACTGGTAAAACCCTTCACCAACTTTACGACCAAGCTTTTTCCCTATCAGCATTTGACGGGTTAAAGGATGCGGACGATAACGATCTTCATGATAAAATTGATTATAAATCGACTCCATAACGGGATGCGATACGTCGATGCCAGTGAGATCAAGTAGCTCAAACGGCCCCATCCGAAAGCCAGCGCCTTCACGTAAAATACGATCAATCTGCTCGAAACTAGCAATGCCCTCGCCTAATATTTTCAACGCTTCTGTACCGTAAGCTCTGCCACCATGATTGACAATAAAACCCGGTGTATCTTTTGCTACTACCCCCAAATGCCCCATACGTTTGGCTAGAGTTGTAAGCGTATCTACTACTAAAGGTTTGGTCGAGAGGCCCGGAATAACCTCAACGATTTTCATTAAAGGTACGGGGTTAAAAAAGTGAAAACCCACGACGCGCTCTGGATGCTCACAATCAGAGGCAATCGCTGTCACTGATAGCGATGAGGTATTGGTGGCCAAAATCGTCTCGGCAGACACCACTTCTTCTAACTGTTTAAAAAGCTGCTGTTTTATGTCTAAGTTTTCAATAATCGCTTCAATAACGATGTCTACTTTGGCAATTAATGCTAATTCCTCAATGACGATCAGATTAGTCAAAGTCGCCTGTAACTGCTCATCGGTGAATTTACCTTTGGTAGCCAGCTTTTCGAGCGTAGTTTGCAAGGATTGACGCCCTTGTTCAGCAGCGCCCGCTTTGGTATCAAATAGCAGTACTTGAATGCCTGCTTGCGCGGCGATTTGGGCGATACCCATGCCCATGATACCGGTGCCAATAATGGCCAATGATTTAACAGTCATAATAATCCTTTTTATGGTCTTGCTGCATGATCTCGTTTTTAATATTGAACAGCTTTGTATCAACAACCTACTGCCCTTTGTATTCAGCCGTGCGTTTTTCCAAAAAGGATTTTGCGCCTTCTTTTTGATCCTCGGTATCAAACAAAATCTGAAAGGCTTTACGCTCTAAAGCCAGAGCAGCTTGTAGCGGCATGTCCACCCCAAGATTGGCAACTTCTTTGATTTGGGTCAAAGCAATAGGCGAGTAACCGGCTAATTGTTCAGCAATCTCAATGGCACGCTTGATAGTCGCCTTATCTTCAACGACTTCAGACACCAATCCCATTTGATCAGCCTCACCAGCGCTTATCATCTCGCCCGTCAGTATCAACTTCATGGCTTTGTGTTTGCCAATCACGCGAAACAGCCGCTGCGTGCCGCCTGCTCCTGGCATCAATCCTATTTTAATTTCTGGTTGTCCAAACTTGGCAGACTTGCCAGCGACAATGATATCGGCGTGCATCGCAAGCTCACAACCACCGCCCAGCGCATAGCCATTTACCGCCGCGATAATGGGTTTGCGACAATTAGTAATGGCATCCCAATAACGTTCGCTATGACGCAAATACACATCGACTGTTTTTGCGGTCAAGAAATCATTGATGTCAGCACCAGCTGCGAACACCTTATCACCGCCTGTTAGGACAATAGCTTTGGTTTGTGGATCATCGTTTAATTTGATGAAAATCTCTGCCATTTGCTCGCGTAATTCACTGTTTAAAGCATTGCGAACGTTGGGACGATTGAGTGTTATCACACTAACGCCATTTCCTTGTTGTTCACAAATAATGATTTGCTCTTCCATGATGCTGTCCTTTAAACGATGTTCTTAGATAATGCCCTTGGGTAAAGACCTGAAACTCTTAAAGCACATTAGTAGTTATAATAATTAGTACCGCATAGCGATATTTAAGACCAATATATACTGTTTATTTTCGTTTGTGAAGTATAAAATCCGTATAAATTTGGTTAGATATACATACATAATACCGAATAAATACCGCATTGCGGTTTTTTAAACCATAAGTATTGTAATTTAACAAACTATCAATTATGCTGTTTATTCAGATTGATTATAAACACCTTATTCATATTAGACCTCATTTCAACAAGGAAGAATTACATGATTAGAGATAAGGAAGTACTCGACCATATCGTTCAAACCGTTCGTCAATTTGTCAACGACCAACTGGTCCCAAAAGAAGATTGGGTGGCAGAAAATGATCGTCTACCAGAAGACATTATCAGCCAAATGCGTGAATTAGGTTTATTTGGACTGACTATCCCCGAAGCTTACGGCGGACTTGGATTAACGATGGAAGAAGAAGTGATTGTCGCTTTTGAATTAGGACGAACCTCGCCTGCTTTTCGCTCATTAATAGGCACTAATAATGGTATTGGTTCTTCAGGCCTTGTCATTGATGGTACTGAAGAACAAAAACAAAAATATCTACCAAGGCTTGCCAGCGGTGAAATTATTGGCTCGTTTTGCTTGACGGAACCAGAGTCAGGCTCGGATGCGGCTTCACTCCGAACCACCGCTATCAAAGACGGTGACACCTATGTACTCAATGGCACTAAACGTTATATAACCAATGCCCCTCAAGCCGGTATATTTACCGTGATGGCACGTACTGACCCTGACAATAAAAGATCAGGTGGTATTTCAGCATTCATCGTTGAGAGCGACACCCCTGGTATTACATTGGGTAAAATTGACAAAAAAATGGGACAAAAAGGCGCTCATACTTGTGATGTCATCTTTGACAATTGCATCGTGCCTGCCGATGCCTTGATCGGTGGTGTCGAGGGCGTGGGTTTCAAAACTGCCATGAAAGTACTTGATAAAGGTCGTTTACATATTGCGGCAGCGAGTACAGGTGCAGCCACTCGCATGTTAGACGACGCGCTACGTTATGCCGTCGAGCGTAAGCAGTTTGGTCAAGCAATTGCTCACTTCCAACTGATTCAAGCGATGCTTGCTGATTCAAAAGCAGAGATTTATGCCGCTAAATCGATGGTATTGGATGCCTCTCGTCTGCGCGATGAAGGTAAAGACGTCATTACAGAATCATCCTGTGCCAAGATGTTCGCCACTGAAATGTGTGGCCGTGTTGCGGATAGAGCGGTACAAATTCATGGCGGTGCGGGTTATATTGCCGATTATGGTATTGAACGTTTTTATCGTGATGTGCGCTTATATCGATTGTATGAAGGAACGACTCAGATTCAGCAAATTATTATTGCTCGTAACATGATTAAAGAAGTTAGCGAGTAGTTTTTATTAACCTACTACTTATCTCATTGATAAAAGGTAGTCACATTATTGAAGCGTATGGAGGTATTTGCTAGGACGCAAATCCTTCATAACGTCACTATAGTGAGTTCTAAAAAAGTACAAATATTGTCATCTGCTATCGGGATAAAACCTCCTTGCTTGCTTTTCCGTTGCAGACACAGGCGGCGCAACATTTACCCCAATAGTACTCACTGTATTAATTTTACAGTGGATTGGCTATATGACCATAGTTTTTGACTCTCACAACTATAAGGATATACATTGTGAAAAGTGTAGCTATAACGTCAAATTCAAGCTTAAATTCTATACAAAAACAACCTTGGAAATTGGCTTTCTTTTTTTGTTTTTTGGTATTGTTATGTGATGGCGCTGATATCGGGATTCTCGCCTTTACGCTTTCGAGTTTAAAGCAAGAATTTGGCTTGACCAATATACAAGCTGGTGCTTTGGGCAGTTGGTCATTGTTTGGCATGGCGATTGGCGGAGTTTTTGGCGGTTGGGCGTGCGATCGTTTTGGCCGTGTCAGAGTCATCGTGATTGCGACCGCGATGTTTTCTATACTTTCTGGTTTTAGTGGATTTGTACAAAGCTATGAGCAGTTTATCGCCTTGCGAGTCGTCGCTTGTTTGGGTCTTGGCAGTTTATACATTGCCACTAATACCTTAATGTCTGAAATGGTACCTACCCAACATCGAACGACGGTGCTGGCAGCGCTGATGACAGGTTTTACCTTAGGATCTTTGGTTATCACAAGCATTTCAGCGTGGATTATTCCCACCTATGGCTGGCGCACATTATATCTCTTAACGTTTATTCCTATTATTCTCTCGATATCAATGTACTTTCTGATATCTGAACCAGAGTCTTGGAAAGCGGCACGTGCCCTTAAACTGAGTGGCGCAAAAGACTCACTTCAAAAATCTGAAAATCCTTATAAAGCAATCTTTGAAAACCCAAAGCATCGCATCATGTTCATTTTATGGTCCATGAGTTCAGGTCTTTTACTGTTTGGTTATTTTGGGGTCAGCAACTGGCTACCTTCTTATCTAGAAACTGAACTGGGTATTAAGTTCAAAGAGATGGCACTGTACATGGCAGGAACTTATCTCACCATGATGTTTGCAAAAGTGATCGCAGGTATAGTGGCTGATAAAATTGGACGCAAGATAGTCTTTGCATTCGGGACGATGGGTACAGCCCTTTTTATTCCACTATTGGTATATTTCCATACTCCAGAAAACATCGGTTGGTTGATGATCACTTTCGGTTTCTTATATGGCATTCCATATGCTATCAACGCTACCTATTTAACAGAAAGCTTTCCCACTGCTATTCGAGGTACGGCCATTGGTGGTGCATTTAATATCGGACGGTTGGGCTCCGTTATTGCACCAGTCGCCATTGGTTATATGGCTATGCACAACTCTATCGGCGCAGGTTTATTGCTAATGGCAGGCGCGTATTTCTTATGTGGTCTCATTCCAACCTTGTTTATCAAAGAACAACAGTATGATCCACAAAAGGCGTAATACTATTCAATATAGTTACCGCATAGCGAAATAGCTTATAATAGCCATATCAATAATTTAAATGCACTTTTAATATATTCTTGTTTAAGGTGTATATCACTATTAACGTACAATCATTTTTTTGATTATAAAAATACAATAAGTATCGTGTCTACCATCATATTTATAATAACTTAATTGAGAGTAAACATAATATATGACCACTAAAAACCTTGACGATAAAGGCGCTAGCAATACAGCACATATTGAGTTGCTAGAACCGATTACAGAGATGCGTGACAAGAATGACAGGCAATTCGTCACGTCTTTGGCGCGAGGGCTTGAGCTGCTTCGTTGTTTTACGCCGCAACGCCCTTATCTTGGTAATCAAGATTTGAGTCATCTAACAGGGCTTCCTAAAGGAACAATCACCCGTCTTACTTATACCTTGGTCAAGTTAGGATACTTAAAACAATCGGCAAATAGTAGTAAATATCAACTCTCTATCGGTGTATTGGGATTTGGTTACACCATGATGTCCAATATCTCCATCAATAATTTAGTCACGCCTTACATGGAAGAACTGGCCGATTATGCCAATAGTGCAGTTGCTATGGCCACTCGCGATCGACTGACGATGGTCTATCTAAATGTCGTTCAAGGATCAAGCACTACGACGATGCGGCGTAATGTCGGTTCGTACTTACCTATTCATTTAAGTTCAATGGGAAGAGCGTGTTTGGCCAGCATGCCGCAAGCCGAGCAAGAATTCATCCTTAATGCCATTCGCACTAAGCACAAAGATGACTGGTTAAAAATTAGGCGAGGACTGGATAAAGCCTTTAAAGATTTTGATGATTATGGCTATTGTTTTTCGATTAGTGAATGGCAAAAGGATGTTAATGCGGTTGCCACGGCCTTGATGCATCCCACTGAAGGTTTATTGACTTTTAATTGCGGCGCACCAAGTTTTGTACTTAGCCGTGATAAATTAGAGGAAGATATCGCCCCTCGTTTGCTACACATGAAAAACAGTATTGAAGACAATATTTACATTAGCTAGACGGTATCTTAGTAGATATCTTCTATAATTACTTATCGTCAAAATACATAAATGCCTATTTTTAATAAGTATGGCAATAACTTTGGCCTAGGCTATCAATCCATAAATATTGACTTAGAAGATTTTGACAACGCAATCTGACGTTAACATCTAACAAATTGACATTAAGGGTCGGCTTATAATACCATTGATAATTACTTTCATTCATCTTACTGATGAGCCAATAACATACTTCAGGAGTAATCCCATGCAGTGGACTAAACCCGCTTTTCAAGACATCCGTATCGGTTTCGAAATCACTATGTATTTTGAAGCACGTTAAAATTTACTAGACCTCAATGCATTAAAAGCCCTAGATGATTAGGGCTTTTATTTTTTTGGAAATATTGATTTATGTATATTCACGTTTTAGGCTCAGCGGCTGGTGGTGGTTTTCCACAGTGGAATTGCAATTGCCATAATTGCCACGGTGTCCGCCTGGGTACAATTGAAGCAAAGACCCTCACCCAGTCTTCGATCGCCATATCAGAGAATGGCATAGATTGGATTTTATTCAACGCGTCACCTGATATTCGTCAGCAATTATTTGAATTTAAGGCGGCACAGCCAGCACGCCAATTGAGAGATACAGGCATCACCAATGTGGTGCTGATGGACAGTCAGCTTGACCATACGACGGGGCTATTGACCCTACGCGAAGGGTGTCCGATTCCGGTTTGGTGTACGGACATGGTCTACCAAGATCTCACGACAGGTTTTCCTATTTTCAATATGTTGAAGCACTGGAATGGTGGTCTGCAGTATAACCAAATTGATCCTGAAAAAACCTTTAAAATCGAAAGCTTTAGCAATTTAGAATTGACGCCTTTGGTGATTAGAAGCTCGGCACCGCCCTACTCGCCACATCGCAATGATCCCCATGATGGCGACAATATTGCGCTGATTGTGAAAGATTTAAAAACACAAAAACAACTCTTTTATGCGCCAGGGTTGGGCAAAATTGACGATGACATTATGCAGATTATGAAAGCCTCTGATTGCGTGATGATTGACGGCACGCTATGGACTGACAATGAGATGCAAGAATGCGGCGTCGGTACCAAAACTGGTCAAGACATGGGCCATTTACACATTAGTGGTGAAGATGGTTCGCTGCATTATTTAGATCAGTTAGATAATGCACGTAAAGTGTTGATCCACATTAATAACACCAACCCAATATTGAATGAGCAATCTGAACAGGCTGCGACATTGAAACAACACGGTGTTGAAGTGGCGTTTGATGGCATGCAGATCGAACTGTAAGGCAAAGACAAGGTGAAGACGATGCAAGAAGAAAAAACAGCACTTAGCGCAGAAGCGTTTGAACAAGCGATTATGGCGAAAGGTCAGTATTACCATATTTACCACCCCTTCCATATCATGATGCATGAAGGACAAGCGACCCAGCAGCAGATTCAAGCGTGGGTCGCCAACCGATTTTATTATCAAATCAATATTCCATTGAAAGATGCGGCAATCATGGCAAATTGCCCTGATCAGCGTGTGCGTCAAGAATGGATTCAGCGCATGATTGATCAAGATGGCGTTTACCCTGATGGTGGTGGCCGTGAAGCATGGTTGAGTCTGGCAGAAGCGGTTGGTCTTAGCCGCGAGCAAGTGATTTCTGAGGAGTTGGTGTTGCCGGGTGTGCGTTTTGCCGTCGATGCTTACGTGAATTTTGCGCGTCGTACCTCATGGCGAGAAGCTGCCAGCAGCTCACTGACAGAGCTGTTTGCCCCGCAGATTCATCAATCGCGCTTAGAGTCTTGGCCAAAACATTATCCTTGGATCAAAGAGCAAGGGTATACCTATTTTCGCTCGCGCTTAAGTCAAGCCCGCCGCGATGTTGAGCATGGTCTGACCATTACACTCGACTCATTCAAAACCGTTGAACAACAAGAGCGTATGCTAGAGATCCTACAATTTAAACTGGATATTTTGTGGACTATTTTGGATTCTTTGAGCTTGGCCTATGTCCATAATCAAGCCCCTTACCAAAGCGTCACTGATGACAATGTCTGGCATAAAGGATTGTTCAAATGAGTTTACCTGAGCTAGATCACGCCATCGTACCAGTGTGGCGTCATGGTTATCGCTTTCAGTTTGAGCCGGCACAGAACGCCTATGTGCTGCTGTATCCTGAGGGGATGATCAAATTAAATGAGAGCGCCAGTATCATCGGTCAACACATTGATGGTCAGGCGTCCATTGCTGACATTATTAAAAAGGTGAAAGCCATGTTTGGTGATATTCCTGAAATCGAGCAAGACATTATCGAATATATGTTAGTGGCTCAACGTGAACATTGGATTGACTTAGTATGACTGCGCCCGTAGGACTTCCGTTATGGCTATTGGCTGAGCTTACCTATCGCTGCCCATTGCAATGTCCTTATTGCTCTAATCCTGTTGATTATGCGCAGTATAAGCAAGAGCTGACGACTGGGGAATGGTTTGATGTGTTTGATCAGGCGCGGCAAATGGGCGCGGTGCAGCTCGGTTTTTCTGGCGGTGAACCACTGGTTCGTCAAGACTTAGAAGAACTGGTCGCCTATGCTCATAACAAAGGTTTTTATACCAATTTAATTACGTCAGGCATGGGGCTTACTGAGGCTAGAATCGCCAACCTAAAAGAAGCAGGTCTTGACCATATTCAGATCAGTTTTCAAGCCAGTGATCCAACGGTTAATAATGCATTGGCTGGCTCAAAACATGCTTTTGAGCAGAAGTATGAGATGTCGCGTCTAGTCAAGCAATACGACTATCCGATGGTGCTCAACTTTGTCATTCATCGGCAAAACATTGATCAAATTGATCAAATTATTGATCTGTGCTTAGAGCTAGAAGCCGACACCGTTGAGCTGGCTATTTGTCAATTTTATGGGTGGGCATTTGAGAATATCGAAGGCTTGCTACCCACCAAAGCGCAAGTCGTCCGAGCCGAACGTATTACCAATGAGTATCGTCAGAAAATTGAAGAACGGGGCATCAAATGTAAACTCATTTTTGTAGTGCCTGATTATTATGAAGAACGTCCAAAACCCTGTATGGATGGTTGGGGCAAGATTTTCTTGACCGTGGCACCCGATGGCACTGCCCTACCTTGCCATGCTGCCAGACAAATGCCAATACAGTTCCCTAACGTACGCGATACTCAACTTTCAGATATTTGGTATGAGTCTGCGAGTTTTAATCAATATCGCGGTGACGATTGGATGCCTGACATGTGCCAAAGCTGCCCAGACAAAGAGCGCGATTACGGCGGCTGCCGTTGCCAAGCGTTTATGCTGACTGGGGATGCCAAAAACGCCGATCCGGTGTGTGGCAAATCGCCTTATCATTACCTGATTGAGGAGGCACGTGCAAACAGTGAAACGCCAGTTCCCTTTGAAGAGTTACGCTTTAGGAACCCTAAAAACTCAAAGTTATTAAGCAAAAAATTATTGAGTAAAAAGCTACTGATTCCTACTCGCATGGTAACGGAGTAAATATGAATGCTCAGTCTGTGATTTTTGATGGACATAACGATCTGTTGACTCGGCTGTGGCTGAGTTCAGCTGAAGATCCCGTGCATGATTTTATTTATGGTACGCTACCGGGACATTTGGATTTACAACGTTGTCGCCAAGCGGGCTGGATGGGTGGATTGTTTTCTATTTTCTTGCCGCCCTACGCTTATGTGAAGAACAACCATCCTGATAAGTTATCCAACCCGTCAAACTCAGATTTTAAATCGCAAGAAATCGTTGATATTTGCTGTGCGCAACTAGAACTTGCCCAGCAATTACAGGCGCGATCAGATGGTCAGATTCAAATTTGTACGTCCTTAGCACAAATTCAAGCCTGCCAGAGAAATCAGCAACTAGCCATCGTTCTTCATCTTGAAGGTGCTGAGTTTTTAGCTATTAAACCTGAACTATTAGATGTTTTTTATGAGGCAGGGCTTAGAAGTATAGGGCCATTGTGGAACAGAAAAAGCCTCTTTGGTGATGGCTTAAATGCCTCATTTCCGCATTCTCCCAATATAGGATCTGGTCTCACGGATCAAGGTAAAGATCTCATTCTGAAGTGTCGTGAAAAGCGTATGCTAATCGATGTGTCGCATATGAATGAGCGTGCTTTTTGGGATACGATAGAGATTATCGATCAGCCCATTGTTGCAACACATTCCAATGCGCACGCGTTATGTCAGCAAGCAAGAAACTTAACCGATCGCCAGCTGGCTGCCATCAAACAAAGCGGTGGTATGGTTGGCGTGAATTTCGATGTGGCTTTTCTTCGTGCGGATGGACAACGCAACACGCAAACATCATTGGATGTGATTGTCGATCATCTTGATTATCTGGTTGACCATTTAGGCGAAGATCACGTCGGTTTTGGCTCTGATTTTGATGGTTGTTTATTGCCTGATGAGTTATTTGATATCAGTCAAATCTCCATGCTGATTGAGCGTATGCAACAACGACATTTCTCTGATCAACTCATTGAAAAGATCACGTCAAAGAATTGGTTTACTGTGTTGGATAAGATATGGCGGTGATGTTTTATATATTATTTCATAAAAAATCACTACCTTTTACGGCTAAATGAATAGGCTACAAAATATTCCAGTAATGAATAGAAAAAATGAAACCTTATCACCCAGTATTATTAATCTATGCCAAATATTATTTTTATTAAAATTAGAAATATATTGATAATGACTGATAAAATCATCGTCACTTATATAGTCAATCCAGAATAAAAGAGATACAACCCATATCATGAAACAGTTTAGGTAGATTATTCTCCATCCACCCTTGGCGTAGAAACTTAGCCTGTGCCCACTTTTTCTCGATAGGGTTTAA
>NZ_CAJGZJ010000014.1 GCF_904846225.1 Psychrobacter immobilis
CTGCGACCATTTCATAAATTTGAAACCGTTGATAATTCTAGCCTACAGCCAAGGATTCAAGTCCTCACTAGGGTACCACCTTGTTCCGATAAAAACATATTATGAAAAATAAGGCTTAGCACTATGTTAAACATAAATGATGTTATCAAAGTTAGAAAAAATCAAGATTACATCAAAGTAGGCGATGTGGGAACTGTGGGAACTGTGGTACACATATTCGATGAAATTCCTTTTGTATACTTAATTGAGTTTATTGATAGTGAAGGCCGTACAACTGAAATGGCATCTCTAAAAGAAGAAGACATGAGCCTTTATTGGGTTGCCAGCACTGAAACATATTTCGAATAGTTAACCCGATCATTAAACACATTCAGATATATACTAATTCAATCTAAAAGCCCATAAGCATAAAAATCAATTAGCCAAAGGTTCAAGTCCTCACTAAAGAGTTGCATCCTTATATTGTGCTGAACATATTTTCCTGAGTACAGTTATATTAAAAACTCGAAAGTAAGACACTCGTTTCACTATTTAGAATACCTTCAACCTCTCGCACTTGACGAAGCACTTCATCAAACTCACTTAGGGTCGGCGTGTTTATTTCAGCAATAAGGTCCCATGCACCATTGGTTGTGTGCAACTTTACCAGTTCTGGTATGCCTCGTAGTTTTCTGATGACTTTAGATGTGGAGTGTCCAGATATTTCGATCATCATGAGCGCTTTTACAGTTTCTTGATCTAAAGTTTCATGCACTCGAATAGTAAAGCCAAGAATTGCACCGTTAGAGATCAGTCTATCGAGCCGATTTTGTATCGTGGCACGAGATACTTTCAGCCTTTCAGCGAGATGCGAAATAGTGGCTCGACCATCTCCTCTCAACTCTGAGATAAGCTCGCTATCTAAACTATCGTAAATATACCTTCTCATTATATTTCTGACCTACCGTGGATTGTATTTAGCAAAATGTACAGTATGTATTAGCAAAATGCAAAATAATCGTGCTTATTTAGTGAGTTTTTTGCATTTTAACTAACACTCAGCCTTGCTAAGATATTTCAAGTCAGTTACAAAAACTATCAAGGAGCAAAATTAATGTCTAAATTTATCGTATCACCCAAGGAAGGCGTTCCATTCGTTAGTGTACAAGCGATGGCTAAAATGATTCACGATTATGGTGTTGAACAATGTATTACGGATCTAGTAGCTGCTTTAGAGCAAGATTTTCTCCGTTGGGATCAATTTGAAAAATCTTCTCGCTTTGCTTCGCATTCTAAAGACGGTGTTATCGAGTTGATGCCAGTAAGCGATGGAGATATGTTTGCTTGTAAATATGTCAATGGTCATCCAATTAATACCAAACGAAATCTACAGACCGTGGCGGCTATGGGTATCTTGTCTGACGTCGAAACTGGCTATCCTATTTTGCTGACAGAAATGTGTATCCTTACGGCATTACGTACTGCTGCCACATCCGCTATGTTGGCCAAACATTGTGCGCCAAAAGGCGCTAAAAAATTGGCGTTAATAGGAAACGGCGCTCAGTCTGAATTTCAAGCATTAGGTATGAAAGCCATAGTAGGTATTTCAGAAGTTCGTTTGTATGATATTGACTCAGCGGCATCGCAGAAAACGGCTGATAACCTTTCAGACTCAGGTTTAAAAGTCATTGTTTGTCGCACGTTAGAAGAAGCTGTTTTAGGTGCAGAGATCATTACTACCTGTACAGCTGATAAGACAAATGCCACTATTTTACGAGACGATATCATTGAAAAAGGTGTTTATATTAATGCGATAGGCGGTGATTGTCCCGGTAAGACAGAGCTGGATAGCAATATATTAATGCGAGCAGATCGTGTGATTGTAGAGTTTGAGCCTCAAACACGCATTGAAGGTGAGATCCAAAATTTATCAAGCGACTTTCCTGTTACTGAATTTCATCGCATTCTTAAAGGTGAAGTGCAAGCCCGAGAGTCAGCTAATGATCTCATAGTATTTGATGGTGTTGGTTTTGCATCAGAAGATTTTACGGCCTTGGTCTTTTTAAGAGACTTAATCAGAGAGCAAGAAGGGTATGAGATTTTAGATTTGATACCTCAGCAAGCTGATCCTAAAAATCTATATTCGGTAGTGAAAGAACATAGCATGGCGACGAATGAAGCTTAACATAGCGACGAACGAAGCTTAGCACAGTGAAGCATGAAGCTATGGCTATGTCATAAGTGATTGGTGCAACCTTATGTTTCTTATATTAAATCTCTTTGCTATTTTTGCAAGAGATCTAATATAAGAAAAAACTAATTTAATTACTAATTCAAATAATATAGAAAATTTGTTTTCTTTAATGGAGAAAAAAATGACTGATACGATGAAAAATATAAGAATAGTAGAAGTTTATTCGGATATTGCAGGATATAAAAAAGGCGCCTCTTTAGGTATTCAGGCATTGAAAGCGTCATCGAAGGAACTCAATGCAGATTATTTTGAAAAACTGCAATTTGAAAGTATCGAAGATGATAGTAATAGTGAAGGGGAATCACAATTTTCACATGCAAAATATGCTGATGTAATTGAACCAATCATATCTAAGTTAGCACATAAAGTAAAAGATATAAGAAATGAGAATAAATTTCCAATCATTTTAGCTGGAGATCATTCTAGTTGTGCAGGAACGATGCATGGTCTCAAGATGGCGCACCCTGATTCTGAGATTGGTGTAATTTATATAGATGCCCATGCTGACTTTCATTCACCCTATACCAGTGGATCAGGAAATATGCACGGAATGCCTTTAGCAATGGCTTGTGCAATTGATAATTTAGAATGTAAGCGTAATGACCTCTCTGAGAAAGAAAAAGAGTATTGGGAGAAGTTAAAATTTATAGCTTCTGATGAGCCATCAATTAAACCAGAAAATATAGTTTTTTGCGCCGTTAGAGATTACCAAGAAGAAGAAATGGCATTAATTAAAAAACATAAAATTCCTTTATATTCCGTTGCTGAAATAACTCAAAAAGGAATCAGTTCTACCGTAGAAGAAATCTTCAAAAAATTAGAATATTGCGACCATATTTATGTTTCATTCGATGTTGATAGTGTTGATCCTTTATATGTACCAGGAACAGGCACTCCTGCAATGAATGGTCTTTCATATGAGCAAGCGATGCAACTTAATATAGAATTAATTAAAAATGAGAAAGTATGTTGTTGGGAAATGGCAGAAATCAATCCTTTATATAATAACTCAAAAGATGATTCAACTAGAATATTCAAAATTTTAGAAAAAGTCACGCAGTCTCTTTTAAATCATTATTAGTATGGACCATTTAAAACGAGTTAGGATATTCAATATATAGAAATTTATTATATAACATTTTATATGTTGAATAAAAAAGGGACAGGGAGTCAAAAATAATATGGAAATTATTAAAGCTAATACGTCAAGTCAAGATGTTACCAGTGTCAGTAAAAGTACCAGCATCAGAGGTTTTTTAAAATTCTTTATACCATCTATCATAGGTTTAATGGTCTTCGTACTTCCCATTCCCTATGTAGATGGTAAGTTTGTATCATATGCAGAAGGGTTTACCATTCCTATATCTGTACTAAAGGATTATATACAAGGTTACATGAATGAGCTTTTGCCATTATTAGTCGTAATTTCAATTATGACTACATTGATTTGTACTTTATATACTAAAATCATGAAACCTTCATTAATTTTAAATAATGCGTTTCTAAATAATTTGTTGAATGTTACAACACCTTGGCTTGTTATTAGAATGCTTGGTGCATTTTTTGTTGCAGTTACCTATTTTAAGTATGGTTATGAATTTATATATTCAGACAATATTGGGGGTTTGATATTATATGAATTAATGCCAATACTTTTTATCGTGTTTTTTTTGGCTGGATTGTTGCTACCACTATTACTTGATTTTGGCTTGCTAGAGTTTTTTGGTGTTTTATTAAGTAAAGTAATGAGACCTTTATTTGGTTTACCAGGTAGATCATCTGTTGATTGTTTAACATCATGGTTAGGTGATGGAACTATCGGCGTACTATTAACTGATAAACAATTGACAGGCGGATTTTATACTAAAAAAGAAGCAGCAGTTATTGCCACCAGTTTTTCAGCAGTTTCTATTACATTCTGTTTGGTTGTAATTTCTCAGGTTAAACTAGAAAGCTACTTTATCAATATGATTGGAGTCGTTGCTTTATGCGGAATTGTTTGTGCTTTAATAGTACCAAGGTTATTACCTTTATCTAAAATTGAAAATACATATGTAATAGAAAACAGTGATAGAGACCATGAAACCATTCCTAAAGGAGAAACATTATTTACCCACAGTTTACATAAAGCCGTTCAAAAAGCAGAAAAGAGTCCAAGCTTTTTTACGTTCTTAAAAGATGGATTAAAAAACATTTTGGATATGTGGATCGGGATATTGCCTGTCGTTATGGCAATCGGGACTATAGGCTTAATCGTTGCAGAAGAAACCCCTGTATTTGATTATTTAGGTATGCCATTTATTCCATTCTTAGAGTTATTGAATATACCTTTTGCAGCAGAAATGTCAAAAACTATTATGGTAGGTTTTGCAGATATGTTTTTACCTGCTATTATTGGTTCTTCAATAGAGTCAGAGTTAACTCGATTTGTCATCGCTTGCTTGTCAGTTTCTCAATTAATCTATATGTCGGAAGTAGGAGGATTAATTTTAGGAACAAAAATTCCCGTCAGCTTTTTTCAATTATTAATAATTTTTCTATTAAGAACTATTATTTCATTACCAATTATTGCATTATGTGCTCATATGATTTTTTAATAACGTTAAACTATAAATTTAGCTTGGTAAAATAATTTTTTAAATAGAATTTTCTGAAAGCTACCAGCACCATGTCTTAACAAAAAATCAGCAGCAAAAAACCACCTATTAAGGCGGTTTTTTGCTATTAACATTGAGCTAATCACAATAGCATTCACAGCACATCAGTATTTTTTGTTAAACACCAAAGTTACTATAGTCGATCCACTATAAAACAAACACAGTGCTACTGGGATAAGTGTTGCGCCGCCTCTGTCTACGAAGGCACAGCAAGCAAGCAAAATTTGTAAAAGTCACGCGTGATAATATTTGACCTTATTTTATTTAGGATTAACTATATTGAGATAAATTTCGGAGCTTATCTATATAATTCGCCCAAACTTGCATCATTTCTACTCTAATATCTATTTCATCCAGTCGATTATAAGCACCGCCATGCGTGTCCTTTATTCTATGACCCAGCTGTAACTCTGTTACGATATCCGAATAACGTAACTCAGGTTGTTCCATAAGCAAAGTTTTAGCCGATGCTCGAAATCCATGCGCACATTGCACATCTTTGTATCCAAGCCGATGAAATATTTGTACTAGCGTGGCTTTACTAATATAGGGATTGCTTGAAGCGCGCATCGATGCAAATACATACTCTTTGTGGCCCGTGATTGATTGTATTTCTCGTAAGCGCGCGATAACCTGAGTGGCTAATGGAACGACCAAATGCGATACCATATCATCACGACCTTCGCCTTTAGTAGGGGAGAACGCCCATATTTTATTATCCCAATCTATGTCCTGCCAGCGCATAGAACGTAAATCGACACTACGTACAAACAAATAAGGCAGCAAATTCATTGCTTCTCTTGTAATTTTACTTGCGCCTTTAAAATTGGACATGTCGTTTAGGAGAGTGGCAAACTGATCAGGTTTAGTAATCGCTGGTAAATGCTTGCCTGAATTGGCGGGTGCAAGCTCTCCACGAGTATCCACAGCCACATTCTTCTCACAGAGTCCTCTCGCTACAGCGAATGAAAATACCTTTTCAGTATAAAGTCGAGTGCTGGCTCCAACGAATGCTGCTTGATTTTCATTGTTTTGAATAGCTTCACACACAGTCAATATAATCTCGCTGGTAATATCATTCATCCTTAAATCGCCAATCTCACGACACATATATCCTAGACACAAATCCCAAAATTTGAGTGTTGATTCACTAAAAGAAGACTTTTTAGATTTACCTTGATGATAACTCGCTATCTTATTATCTCTCCAGGCTTGTGCAACTTCAGCAAACGTTGCATTTTTTAAGTGAGCATATTTATTCACTTTTTCTTGTTGATGTATAGCCTTGGGGTCAACACCTTTGGCCAGCATGCTCAGTATAGAGTCTGCTTTATACTTAACCTCATGGAGACTAATCTCATCAGCTCGGCCCAGCATCATTCTAGGGCGTTTACCTTCCATGTGTGGATGCGAATAACGGAAGTAATATTCCTTTTTACCATTTGGATAAATACGAACACTTAAACCCGAAATGTCTGAAATACTGACTGAATAGTCTTTATCTCGGCACTCAAGTTTATTGATCTCATTTATATTGTTGACAGCCATTATCTATACCCTAACTATTACATGTAAGATAAATTAAAAATATTCATCTATTAACTTGGAGCTATATTTGTCAAAATAACTATCGTTCATCAAAAGCATTTTATTTATAAACCAGATATACCATTGGACACCAGGGTGGACACTGATATTTTAACATATATACCAAAAGCCCTTTATTTCATAGATACCAAAGACTAATTATCCCCAAGGTTCACTTGGGGATAATTATAGTATAAGGGAAAGAGAGGGAGTAAGCCATGTGTTCATTGATATATATGGCGTTTGAGGTAATAAACCTCAGACAGATTAAAAGCAATCATACTGTTTGTGATCGTTGATAGCGTTGTTCGGTTTATTTACACAAAAAACCATGCTCCTGTACGTGCACAGAATATAAAAATCAGGGTCATAGTACTGTTCTGTGCAAATTTGGAGGGTATCGATTTAGCTCTTTATATCAAAATTTCTTGCAGGAAGTATAGGCGTTAGAAAATACTCATGAGTAATTCAGTAATTTGGAAAGCTTTCAGGTTAATCGAAGTAAAAAGATATTACGACGTGGTTAGGCATGATGATCGCAATGATAAAATATATCGAAACTAGACTTACAGTCAAACTAAATAAAACTATCAGTATTAAAGCCTATATGCGCTCTTAGCCGTAATATAGGGTAAGAAGCATCAAATAGGATTTTAATATTCAATACCAGCTATCAATCTATGGGTAACGGTATTCTACATATAAGCACGTGAAGGCGGACTGTGGTTCAAAGGTATTCACACTAAAGATCCAATCAGCTATCAACGAATACATAATAGCCGATTGGTTTACTAGGTAACGGTTATAGCGATTGAGGTGAAATACCAAATAAACAGCTGATTATAGCTTTTCGCAGAGGCAGATAATACGATGATAAGCAGAACAATTTTATATAAAAGCTTTCTGGGATAGATTAAAGCAAACTAGCATCCAAAAGGACGCCACATTAAATTGACAGGAGAGATAGATTAATAATTAGCTTAGTGATGATTAAAACGATTGCTTGAACAGGCGACACATATTATTTTGAAGCAGTTACCAGTTAATCCGAATAGTATTTTATTAGGCAGTTATAATCCCATAAATATATTAATAGGTACTGTCTATTTAACATAATATACATTATGCGAAAACAAACCAATGGTTTTAGTAGTTAAGTGAATAGCCATTTGTGTCATAGAATTTATATATTTGACCAAGTATTTTTGTTTGCAAAATTATCTTCGCTTAGATATTTTTAAGATCAGTTTCAGCTTTCTACTAACGACAAGTCTCAAGTAAATACTTACGCAAAGTTCTGCCATCTTGATCTAAGATTACATCTGAAATTTGGCAATTAGAACGCTCATCGTCAGAATCACATGACAAATCATAATAGATATCACTCCCTTGCACCAAGCTGACTTGAACCAATCCTTGCTCAGTCATCGAGAATTTTTTGTCTTGGGTGTAATCAGGATCCTGAGAATCCCACAGCACATCATAATCAAGATTGCAGGACATTTGATTTTTATCAAAATAATCCTGTGCTAGCTGCATCGCTGCTTGTAAGTCAGCGTTGGCATATTGCTGTAGCACCGCAGGATTACTCATACCTTGGTCATCGATGTTTTGTTGGTACATCTTTGTAATAGTTGCGATCTTTATATCAGCCATGGCATCTTGCTTCTGAGATGCATTTATCACATCTGCTGTAGCATTACCGACGGTCGTCAGTCCTATGATCAATAACAATGTCAGCGATTTATATATTGGCATGTCGTTCTCTACGAACTTTTATACTATTAATATTAAGGTCTATTACATCATAGCCATATTAGGACTCTGCTGTAATATCGTATCATTCAGGTTTTCCTATCGAAATTGCGCTAGCTTAACGATTTCATGGTATGTTCTTATTTATTCATATTATGCTTCTTTCATCCATACTTAATAACCACTTTGACAAGGATGTGTTTATGACGCTATTTTCTAATTATTTTCAAGAAAAACCATCAAAATCGATTTCCATAAGTCTTTTTGTGTTGCTCGCTTTAACCGTGACTGGTTGCCAATCTGTTTCCAATGCCAGTGATATCATGATATCTCAGTCAACTAGAAGCGCAGTAAACACTGTTTATACGGATATCAATCAGCAAACCCTTAGCCAACAAGCGTTACATATACAGCGCGCACTGGCTAATAAGGATTTTTCTAGAATCACTGATGATATTCATCCCACACGTGGTGTGCGTTTTTCAATGTATGCCTACGTGCGTCCTGAGTCTGATAAAGTCTTTAGCCGTGCGCAATACACACAGTATTTAGAGCAATCCAATATTCGCTTCACATGGGGCGAAAAAGACGGCACTGGTGATTTATTAATCACGCCGCTACCGACATACTTGGATACTTGGGTGGATGGCGAGAAATTCAATGATACGAATATCAGCGCCAACAAGCTTACCAATAATGGTAATTCAATCAATAATTTAAAAGACGTATATCAAAAATCAGAGGTGGTTGAGTTTTATTATAAAGGCACTGAGCAATACGCTGGTATGGATTGGCGTGTACTGCGATTGGTGTTTGATGAGTATCAGGGCAAGCGTTATCTCGTCGCTGTCATTAACGATCAGTGGACGGTTTAAGTAAAAGTGTAAGCATCTGAATGGTCATATAAAGTATGTTGAAAAAGGGCAATGCTTCGTGTATGAAGCACTGCCCTTTTTGTTTCTTTATTTTCTTATATTTATTTTTTAATATGTAATTTTGAATTTATGGTTGTGGCTGAAGTGGACTTTGTTTAAAAAACTTCACCATAATCTCATAAATATCTGGATATGCGTCAACCAACTTTTGCGGCGTCTCAAAAAATACTTCACTGAGCACGGCAAAAAATTCCGCTGGATTGGTGGCGCCATAACGATCTAAACCTGACTTTCGGTGCGTTTGAAAATCTTCAAAATCGCGCGTCATAATTTCTGTCCAACGCGTAGGGTCCATATCAGGCTGCATTGGCGGAAAACCATTAGCACGGCCATTCATCATGTCGAGCTTATGCACAAACTCATGAATAACGACATTGTGGCCATCACGCTCTCCTGAATGTTTGGCATCCTGCCATGACAATATGACGGGTCCACGTTGCCATGCTTCGCCGCTACGGTGCTGACTGCCTTCGTGGACGATACCAAACTCATCTACAGTGGTGCTGTCGCTTTTATATGAACCAGGATAAATGATAATTGACGACCAGCCAGCGTACCATTCAAGACTTAGGTTTAAGATAGGCAAACATGCTTGTAGCGCAATTGATTGTCTGACAGCATCAGTAATTTCAAAACCTTGTGCGCCTACAATCGACTTATCATCCAAAAACAAGGTCGCCAAATCAAACAAGTGGCTTAGCTCGTCTTCATTCAACCTATCCAATATCACGATACGCTCAGCAGCTCGCATCCAGTCTTCATGGGTGAATTCACTACTATCCAGTATGCGCTGCTCACGCCAGTCTTTTATGATGTCAAACATACACTTTATCCCTATTTTTCTTAGTATATAGGCCAGCTGTCCTACACATATTATAGAGATAATCAGTAGTACGCCATTATAATTACTATACTAAAATGTATAAAAAACGCGGCTCATAAATGAATCATGGAGCGGCGCAGGCTGTCATCCATACATTACTTTTTAAAATTGATATTGTAAGCCTAACTGTATTGAGCTGTCTTTATCGTCACGTGCAAAGGTGGTATCGCCATTCAGATAAGCGTAGACATTGTTATGAACCTTGTTGCTAACACTCAGCTCAAAACGTCCATAGTCATCATCTTTGTCTACTTGGGTAATACTAATATCTCTTTTTTGCCCGTCAGCGAAAGAGGTTGTCGATAAACGATCTACTAAACCATCTTCGATGACATGCACATAAGCAAGTTTGCTTTGAAGCTTGGCGGGCGTACCCATTAAATCAAAACCATACTGCAACTGGTAACCGAGCTCTGAGTCCCATGCCTCACTAGATGTGCTGTCAATTTTGAGGGCTGTGCGAGAGTTGGCATCGCCACTCGTGTAGCCGTCTATGTCGGTATCACTGTAGTTCAAACCTAAAAAAGCGCCATGAGCGACATTTTTCTTGATAAGAAAATTGTAGCCAAGCTCATTGTAAGCACTAAATACATCTGCATCAGCATTACCGCGTTCGCTATTATTAATAATGTTGATACCATCATTGCCATCTAGTCTGACGGTGCTATTAACATCTAAATCATGTTTAGATAAGCTTATAGAAGTCGTATTCCACCAAGCCTTATTTTTACCACCCAGTAACGAGTAGGCTTGAACGCCATAGCTGGTGTCTTTTTTAATACCGTTTTCTATAGTTTTATTGTTTTGATTGGCCGCTTGTAGACCAGCACCAACACGCCAGCTAGGTTGCACAACGTATTCACCATAGATGCCAATATTGGCGCGAGTACCTTCTTGCACGTTATCAGAATCAACATAGCTTTGAGAGCCGTCTACCCAAACCTGAGTACGCGAAGCATCAAAGGCATCATTGTTATCAGCGGCAGGTAAAGCCAAAGCATTGGCACGCTCAAGAACCGCTGAGTGCGAATCAGCAGCACTGTCCTTTAAGGCTGCACCCATCCTGTTTTGTAGGTTAAGCGCGCTTTTGTTTGCGGCAATGATGTCAGCATTGGTTTGCTCAACAATCAATTTGCTAATGATACGCGAATAGTCACGCATTCTTTGTGCTATGCGTTCTTCACCGAATGCAGAAGTAAGCACGTCCTCATTGTCTAATTCGGGATTATGCCACGTATAGCCATCTGGGATATTCGGATTTTCCGTTTGTGTGTAACCATCATAATCAGGCCCAAGACCCCAGTTGGTCGCCTCAAATCCGACGACGGGCATCACATTATCAAAAGACTCCTGATCGCTACAACAGCCAACGCCATAAGGTTCATAGGGTTCTGTCGCGCCTGGTGCAATGATGGCTGGATTGACGTCGAGTGTGATACCAAGCTCTTTTGCAATACGCAGCGCATTTTCACGCAGTCCTACATTGGCAGCCACTTCATTGCCGCCATCGTCGTAAGCATTTCGTCCTGCATTGGCATACATCTTATCGCCTGTAATCAAGCTATCTAAGTTAATCATACCCAGTGCTGTCGATTTTTCTGCGTTAGTGAGCTGATCAACAAACGCCTTTGAACCATTGAGACCGCCCTCCTCTGCACCAAATGCCACAAACTGAATATCATGTTCTGTGTCAATGCCACTCAGGTTATTGGTCAACTCAGTCAAAACGCCAGACCCAGAAGCATTATCGTCCAATGCCTCTAGATTTTCATAGTTTGGATAGGCTACTGCAGAATCATAATGTGCGCCGACAAATAGCGTTTTATTGGTATCAGCAATACCTTTTTGGGTCACGATAATGTTATTACTCGTTAATGTTTGACCACTAAATAAACCGCGAGGTGCGACAAAATTAAACGTTTGACGATCGACTTGATTGTTACTGCCATCGATGGTCATACGTTGCTGCATATAGTTAGCAGCTTGGAATTCTTTATCAGATCCGGTATAGCGACCAGCATAGTCGCGCGCAAGCGTTAACGCCGTTTCTTTACCATAATCACCGTATTGGGCTTCTGCAAATGTTTGTGAGCCTGTAAGTAGTGTCAGCGCAGTGACAACTGAAATCGTGAGCGGTGATAATCTATTATGCAAACTGTTTCTCCTTGGTTAATGAAATGTAATCGACACTAAAAAATAACTCAATTAAATGTGATTTACAAGAAAAAGAAACAACGCATTTTTTAAAATCAAACCTCCAACGACAACATATTCATAATCAACTTGATCAAGGTTTCTTTTTGATTCGGGTCAGACTCAGCGACTAACAAGGTCAAAGCAGCAAGACCTGTGTTATTGATCACCATTTCACCTTTATCATTGAGTAAGCGTCCGTTACGATGTAAAAAATCTACAAACAAAAAAGCCCCACTGCGCTTATTACCATCAGTAAAGGGATGGTTTTTCACCATAAAATACAATAAATGCGCCGCTTTACTCTCGATAGTTGGATAAGCAGGCTCCCCAAACACCGTTTGCTCTAGATTACCAAGTACGCTACTCAAACCGTCACCACGAGGCTTAGCAAACAACTCAGTCGCCGCGCCTCTACCGATTAGCTGTGATTTTAGGTTATTGAGTGCGTCCATTGCTTCAGTTGGGCTGGGTAATATGCCGCCTTCCTGCCCTGCTGGATCATCCAATAGACCCTCGTCATAGCGCTGCAACCATAAAAACGTCTGTGTATAGCGACTGATTATTTCAATCAAGCCGCGCCCTTCATCGGTATTCAGCTCAGGGCTTTGCGCTGTTTTTCTGATAAGGTTTAACGCTTGCTGCAATTCATTGGAGTTTTTATCAAAGCGTTGTTGGTTGAGCGTATATCCTTGCACCAAGTATTCACGTAAGCGCTGGGTTGCCCAAATGCGGAACTGAGTGCCTTTTTTGGAGTTGACACGGTAGCCCACAGAAATAATGGCATCTAGATTATAAAATCGAATATTACGACGGACTTGTCGCTTACCCTCCTGACGAACTACCGAGGATTGCTCGGTAGTTGCTTCCGAGTCCAACTCACCTTCTTTATAGATGTTTTTTAGGTGCAAACCAATCGTATCAGAGTCTTTTTCAAACAGCGTGGACAATTGTGCTTGCGAGAGCCACAAAGTATCATGCTCTAAGCGAATCTCAATCTGTGTCTGTCCATCTGCACTTTCGTATATCTCTACTTTTACCGCATCATCATTCATAAAAAGCTCTCGTCCCGTAATATCATACTGTGATCTATAGACTATTGTTGTCTTCATAATTTATATTACGGATGCTTGTCCGTTATCACAAAACCTGTCTTTTAATAAACCAATAAAAATAACGATATCTTAAGTTATCTGAATTTTAATTATATTTATAATGATAGAGACAATACCAAATCAGGTGATTGTTTGATAATGTCATCTACTCGGGCCAGCACATCGGCGGATGTATCACCATTAACTCCTGCATTCATCACTTTCCACTGACTCAAATCGGCAAGGACCGCAGGATAAGCAGTCTCTATGCTAGCGCTATAGCCATACGTCAGCGAATCCCCCAGTGCTTTAAAGTTATTCAATACCTATTATCTAACTCTTGTTGTATATTGTTTCATATACGTTGTATAGTTAATTAAGAGATACATTACCTGTTGGGCGAAATACAAGTGTTACCCTGCTTAGTATAGACAGAGTATTTATCATAAAGTATAACTTTAACAAGGATGCGTGAGGTACTTATGAATAAAAAATCATCTCAATCCCAGTCTCAGAGCCAAAATCAATCTCAAGAAGACCAGTCAATAGGTCAAATCAAAGACCAAAGTCAGAATCAAAATAAGGATATAGCTACCTCCGAGGCGAGTATAAAAGACAAGGATAGCGATTCAGAACAATCGCAAAGCCAATCGCAGAGCCAATCACAAAATCAGTCGCAGGATACGCCCGCCAAAGATTTAGCAGACACGCCTCCATCACGAGCACCAAGCTTTGATGAGCTCCAAACGGATAAAGGCCAGTATCGTCCAGTTGCACAAGCCGTTGGCAATTGGCTTGATAACATCAACATGGATGCGCTCAATTATCTAAACGAACAAGCAGAAAACATCTTTTACCGCAAAGGGGTCACCTTTACAGTCTATAGCGATGCCAAAAACATCGAGCGTATGATTCCGTTTGATATTATTCCACGCATTATTGCCGCGAGCGAATGGAAACAAATAGAGGCAGGCTGTAAACAGCGTATCACCGCTCTCAATGCTTTTTTGCATGATATCTACCATGACCAAGCCATCATGAAGGCAAATATTGTACCTGCCAGCTACGTCTATGCCAGTGGCTGCTATGAACCGTGGATGATGGGTATTGAGCTTGATAAGCCCATTTATTCGCATATCAGCGGTATTGACTTGATTCGAGATGAGACCGGTAGATTTTGTGTCTTAGAAGACAATCTACGCACCCCATCAGGTGTCTCATATATGCTTGAGAGCCGCAATATATCAGAGACACTATTATCAGATATATTTGCTGACACTCCGATTATGGGCATCAGTGATTATCCCAACCGTCTCAAAGCCTGTCTTGCCAGCTCAACATCCAAATATGATCCACAAGTCGTCATTTTAACCCCAGGACGTTTTAACAGCGCCTATTATGAGCATGCCTTTTTAGCACATGAGATGAATGTGCCACTCGTCCATGGTTATGATTTGGTCGTTGAGGACAGCAAAGTCTACATGCAAGGCATTCGCGGCAAGGTACAAGTCGACATTATTTATCGCCGCATTGATGATCCATATCTTGACCCGTTAGCCTTTCAGTCTGACTCTATATTGGGTGTGTCGGGGCTAATGAGTGCTTATCGTGCGGGCAACGTGGTTATCGTTAACGCCCCAGGTACGGGCATGGCTGATGATAAAAGCTTATATCCTTTCGTACCAGATATGATTAAGTTCTACTTAAATGAAGAGCCTATCTTACCTAATATCAAAACCTATCAGTGCCGTAAGCCCGACGAGCTCAAATATGTGCTCGATAATCTAGGCAAGCTTGTGGTAAAAGAAACGCAAGGCTCAGGTGGCTACGGGATGCTGATTGGTCCAACGTCGACTAAAAAAGAGATCGAAGAATATCGCTTACGCTTGCTTGAAAACCCAGCGGGCTTTATTGCCCAACCGACTATCTCACTATCTACCAACCCTACTGCCGTGAGCGACGGTATCGCGCCGCGTCATATTGACTTGCGTCCCTTTATTCTCAGTCATGGTGATGGCACCGTAGACATTGTACCCGGTGGTCTGACACGCGTGGCAATGGTTGAAGGCTCTTTGGTCGTCAACTCATCACAAGGCGGCGGCATCAAAGACACTTGGATCATTGATGACAGTGATTTAGACAGCCAGCCAGCTGGTAAGGGCGCGTCTTTATCATCAGTAGAGGTCAATGCTTCAGGTCATGCGAACTACTATAATCGCGTACAGCCCTTAGAAACAGGCTATGAGAGTTTAGATGATGCTCCCATGATACTGCTACTATCTACCGCCAGTCACTTAATATGGCTAGGTCGATATAGTGAGCGCCTGTATTACTATGACGATGTCATGAAACAACTCATCAAAGGTGATCTCAAAAAATCACAGATCAAACACTTAATCAGTCACTTAGGGTTTGGTGCTGATGAGGAGGAATCGACTAGAACCATAAAAGCGCAAATGATGTCTGATTTGGAACAAAACATCATACCCAATATCGTGCAATCAATTGAGGATAATGTACAAGAGGCCAAAGGTGTCATTGGTAAAGATACCGCTGAGTTATATAACTTGATCAAGCGACTATCAAGTGCCGGTACTTATCGGGCCGCGACCTTGCAGCTACATGCGTGTAACGCTGCAATGAAACAAGAGCATGCGACAGTGACGTGCTTTTGGCAATTAGGGCGTCATTTTGAGCAGCTTGAGCGTGCCGTCTTGTTAGAGGAGGACTCAATAGAAGTCAGCCTTGAATTTAAGCACTGGATTAATGAGTTGCCGGAGAATACGCGCTGGCGTGAGCTTATCCGCTTGACCAACCAGATGATCAGATCCAAGAAATTTAGTGATTTTGCGCTGATTAGTAAAGAGTTTAATCTCATACTGCGTCAAGGTGTCTAGCCAAAAACTAATAATAATCGCTCATTGAGACATATGAAATAAACAGAAAAATAGAAAGACGCTATGAGGAAATACCATGAAACTTCAAATCAGTCACCAAACGAACTATTATTACGATGAGCTGGCGCAGCGCAGTGTACAGTATATACGCATGACACCCATGCAAATGCCGCACCAAATCATTCATAAATGGGATGTAATGCTTCCTAAAGTGGCGACCAACCAAAAGGACGGCTTTGGTAACGACTGGCTCACGCTGAGTCGTAATGAGGCGCATAACAACTTACAAATGCAAGCGTCAGGCATCGTTGAGATCAATACCGAAACCAAACGCTTAGAGGATATGGATCATGTTCCCTATCTGCTATTTACTGTACAAACCCCATTGACTAAATGCTCACAAGAGATGCGCGAATTTGCAGCGCCATATCTAAAAACTCCCACCCATGACAGCCTAAAATCAATGGCAAATGCGCTTATCATGAAAATGCCCTTTGTCAAAGACGTCACGCATGTGGGTACAACCGCTGCTGAGTCTTTTGCGACAAGTGCGGGCGTGTGCCAAGACCATACGCATGTATTTTTAAGTGTCTTGCGGGATCAACAGATTCCAGCCCGTTATGTGTCAGGTTATCTGTATGACGACACCGAAAACCATATGGCAAGCCACGCATGGGCTGAGGTTTGGCTAGATGGCTACTGGTATACGTTTGATATCTCAAATCAGGCATTTACTCCAAATTCACATGTGTATGTGGCCATTGGGCGAGATTATCTTGATACTGCGCCTGTCCGCGGCGTACGAATGGGTGGCGGCTACGAAAATCTTTACAGTCTTGTATTGGTCACAAAGCTACCATAACGTACGCTATTTTTATTACGTTTATTCATTAAAGGTATTTTATGACTTATTGTGCTGCTATTCGTCTCAAAGAAGGGATGGTTTTTGCTAGTGATACCCGTACCAATGCAGGAATTGATCATATCTCAACCTTTAGAAAGCTGTACCAATATGGCGTTGAGGGCGAGCGCTTTATGGTACTACAAACTGCTGGCAGCTTGGCGACCTCGCAAGCGGTATTCAACAAACTACAAAATGATATTGACCAGCGTGTTGAGAGCAATCTCAATACAGTAGCGACGTTGTTTGATGCCGCGCAAATGGTTGGTGAATGCATGCGTGAGAAGATGAATCATGCAAAAGCGGTCGCTAATGCTAATGTTGATGGTGCCTTTACCAGCTCGTTTATGCTTGGTGGTCAAATTAAAGGGCAGCCCGCTGAGCTATACATGATCTATCCTGAAGGCAATTGTATTAAAGCCACTGAGGACACACCATTTTTTCAGTTGGGTGAGAGCAAATACGGCAAACCAATACTCGATCGCTCCGTCAAATACGATACCAATGTCAATCATGCAGCTCGTGCGTTAATGCTGTCATTTGACTCCACGATTCACTCGAACCTATCGGTCGGCATGCCGATAGATTTCGTGCTTTATAAAAATGACAGTTTAACCCTGCCCAAAGGTCGCCGTATCGATGAACATGATGAGTACTTTAATACGATTCGTCATCAATGGTCAGAGGCGTTACGTCGCACTTTGATTGAATTGCCCAAATGCCCTGACAATTATTGGGGATAAATTTTATCTGAGTATCAGACCCAATTTGAAGACTCGTTATTACACCAATAAAAACGGTGCCGTACGACTGTCTTTTGATTGGGCAACGTCACTTGGCGTGCCTTGAGCGACAATTAACCCGCCCGCATCCCCCGCTCCTGGCCCGATATCGATAATCCAATCGCTGTTGCTGGCGACTTGCATATCATGCTCAACCATGATGACAGTGTTGCCAGCATCAACGAGGCCATTTAATTGCGTCATCAACATAGATACATCGGCAGGGTGTAGACCTGTGGTTGGCTCATCCAATATATAAAGCGTGTCGCCGCGTTGTATGCGTTGTAGCTCGGTCGCAAGCTTGATACGCTGTGCTTCGCCGCCTGACAGCTCAGTGGCTGGCTGGCCCAGACGTAAGTAACCAAGCCCAACTTGTAGCAACGCCTCTAATGCACGCAAAATAGGTGCTTCATCGACAAAAAACTCATGAGCGGCTTCAACCGTCAAATCTAATACTTCAGCAATATTTTTATCTCGATAAGTAATCGCCAGTGTTTCATCGTCATAGCGTTGACCGTGACAAACCTGACAAGGCGCATAGACGCTCGGTAAAAACAACAGCTCAACACTGACAAAACCTAAACCTTCGCAATTTGGACAGCGTCCTTTTACCGTGTTAAATGAAAAGCGACCCGCATCAAAACTATTTGCTTTTGCTTGTTTGGTTGCCGCAAACAGCTTACGTACGTGATCGAATAATCCAGTATACGTGGCCAAATTAGAGCGCGGCGTACGTCCAATGGCTTTTTGATTGATATTGATAAGACGACGTACGTGTTCCATGCCAGCAATGATTTCACCACCTGTTACCGAATCAAGCTCCTGTTCAAGCAAATCGGCTTCACCTACAGGTGCTTCCTCAACGGTTTTTTGCCCCAACGCCTCATTGATAAGCTCAACCAACGCTTGACTGACAAGACTTGACTTTCCCGAACCTGACACACCAGTGACACTCGTCATAATTCCAAGCGGAAATGCGACATCCAACCCTCTTATGTTGTTTCGTTCGATGTTTGCCAGCTTTAGCCATGCGGTTGGCGATCTTGTACTGGGTTTCGTCTGAACGTTAGCAGCATCGGTAAAGAGATATTGACCTGTATGCGACTGAGAGACATCACGCAGTCCCTCAACAGGCCCACTATAAACAATCTCACCACCATGCGTACCAGCTTTTGGCCCGACATCGACCACCCAATCTGCGTGTCTAATAACGCTAACATCATGTTCGACCACAAACACAGAGTTACCGGCCGCGATTAGCTCAGCCAACGCGCTGAGCAAGGCTTGAGTGTCTGCAGGATGCAGACCTGCCGATGGCTCATCAAGGACATAAACCACACCAAAAAGCTGCGAGCGGATTTGTGTTGCCAGTCGTAGGCGCTGTAGCTCACCAGGAGATAGCGTCGGTGTCGTACGCTCCAGCGATAAGTAACCTAACCCAAGCCTCGTCAGCGCCTCCACACGGGAGAGGATATCACTGGCAATACGCTGAGCAACGATGGCTTTTTCGCGGTTTGGTGTTGTATCAGCTACTTTGGTGCTAGCTGTTTTCTCTAATTTTAATGCCAGTTCAGTGAGCGTTAGCTGTGACAGCTCGCCAATATCCAATCCTGCAAATTTGACTGACAGTGATTCTCTTTTTAACTTTTTGCCATGGCATTCTGGACACACAGATATCTGCATAAACTGTGAGACGCGTTTTTTGGTACGCGGGCTTTGGGTCGTCGCAAAAGAATGCAATATGAAATTTTTGGCACTGGTAAAAGTCCCCATGTAGTTTGGTTTTTCACCATTCTCAATCGCTTCGCGCGTTTGCTCGATATTGTATTCAGGATAAACAGGCACCGTGGGTGTCTCATCAGTAAACAAAATCCAGTCGCGGGTTTTTTTTGGTAGTGTGTGCCAAGGCTTGTCAATATCATGACCCAGCGTGGTTAATATACGGCTAAGATTTTGACCTTGCCACGCTGGTGGCCATGCTGCGATCGCACGCTCACGTATACTCTTGGTGTTGTCTGGCACCAGTAATGCTTCTGTCACCTCAAACACGCGGCCAATACCCGAGCACGTCGGACAAGCACCATCTGGCGTATTGGGTGAAAACGCATCAGCATACAACATATCTTGATCTGCTGGATACTCGCCAGCTCGTGAATAAAGCATACGCAAACCATTGGAGATAGTTGTCACACTGCCAACGGAGGAGCGAACCGAAGGTGTGCCTCGTTGCTGCTGTAAAGCGACAGCGGGTGGCAACCCTTCTATCGCATCGACATCTGGCTCATCGACCTGATCAATCAGCCTTCTGGCATAGGGCGACACTGAATCCAGATAGCGACGCTGCGATTCGGCAAACAACGTTCCAAATGCCAATGAGGATTTGCCTGAGCCTGATATACCTGTAAAGACCACCAGCGCATTGCGAGGCAAATCAACATCAACGTTCTTTAAATTATGAACACGTGCTCCTCTGACCTGAATATGATTGCTAGTATTATTGTCGTTAAGGTGGCTGTTAATTTTGTTAAAAGTGGGGTTTTTATCTGTATTAGTCATAAATTTATTATTCCTTGTAAATCATTTTTTATTATAAAAATATTTATTGAATGCTAGGGCATGTCAGTCAGTAATTGATAAGGAGGGTAACACGTACTTCTTAAAGTTAAAGGCTACCGTTACGTATTACTAGCACAGATAGACAAAACAATAACTTGCGTCCTCTTCAGTTTGACAATACTAAAAAACCCGCATCAATGCGGGTCTTGTGTAGTAATGGTGATAATGCAGCGCTATTAATTTGAATGTGCTATCCCACTACCAGTCGCATCATTTGCGTACTGATGTAACCGCCAAATGTGCCCACTGCATAGCCAAGAATTCCCAAAAATACACCAACGGGTGCAAGCGACGGATGAAATGCCGTCGCAACGATTGGCGCTGATGACGCACCGCCCGTATTGGCATTGGAGCCCACCGCCAAAAAGAAAAACGGCGCACGAATCAATCTAGCGACAGCGAAGATAATAACGACATGAATACTCATCCATAAGAAGCCGATTAGCAATAACCGCCACTGTGAGACAATACCCGCTAGATTGATCTGCATACCAATAGCCGCAATTAATATAAAGATAAATACTGTACCCATTTTGGAGGCACCAACGTGATCGAGTCTACGAATTTTAGTAAACGAAAAAATCACGCCTATCAAAGTAATAATCACCACCATCCAAAAAAATGAGCTGGCAAAGCTGTATTGTACTGCCCATTTGTACGGCGCAAAAAAGGCAGCAATTTGCCCTCCGAGAAAGTGTGCCACCCCTACCATGGCAAAGCACAAACCAAACATCACCATCAAATCATTTAAGGTAGCAGGACGAGCATGATCGCGCTCATAGCTCTCAACGGCTCTAATTACTTTATCAATACTACTCGTGTCTGCTCTTAAAAATCGATCAATCTTAGCGCTGTGCTTGGCCATAACCAAGATTGCTAGTAACCACAATGAAGCATTGGTGGCATCTACCAAAATCATCATACCAAACAAATCGTCGCTAACTCCAAACAGCTCCTTCATGGCCGCTTGGTTAGCCGCGCCGCCGATCCAACTGCCTGCCACTGCCGAAAATCCGCGCCATAGCGTATCATCCGTGAACATCTCAGGCGACACCCACTTAGCTATGCCTAAGCTAATAGGCCCACTAATGATAATGGCAATACTGGCAGCGAAAAACATGGCAATCGCTTTCCAGCCCAATCCCAATATTTTAGGAACATCCATCGATAACGTCATCAACAGCAAACTTGCTGGCAATAGATAAGTCGCGGTAAAACCATAAATCTGCGAGCCAACGCCATCAGCGAAGACACCTAAACTGTTTAGCGTTGCAGGTATAAAGCAGCAAAGAACAATACCGGGTAATACCGCATAAAAACGACGCCAAAATTTGTTCGGTAAGCCTTGGGTATAAAAAACCAAGCCAATAATGGCCATAATGATGCCAAATGCTAAAGGCAAACTATCAATTGCTAAACTTGAGGTGGCAGGCATCAGTGTGCTCCGAAACAGATAACTGGCAAAAGTGAATCAGTATAGACAAGGCGAAAAAAACACGCAAGCCACTATCTCGTATTTAACATCTCAGCGTGTCTCTTTTATTTTAAACCTTAGTCAGGTCAATATAAAAAAGATATAACGGGTCGGGGATAAGTTTTTGTCGCCTCTGTCTGCGCAGGCATAGCAAGCAAGAAAAATTTGTCGCCGTCATACAGTAGAGTGTCTTATATCCATTTTATTTAATATCGACTATGACGATAGTAATCGTTATTAATATAAAACCATCAAACGCAAAAAAGCCAGATAACAAGTATCTGGCTTTTTTATACTAGGTTAGTTGGTTAAATTAGAAGCTTCGATTGAAAGCCTTTATTAACCATTAACAATAGCGTTATTACGAGTTGTTACCACGGTTGCCGCCGTTTGAACGACCTTGGCCACGGCTGTCAGAACGACCTGCTGGACGACCTTGGCTGCCACTTGGACGACCGCGACCAGTTGCTGCACGCTCACCGCGTGGAACACCAGTGCTATCACCACGGCTTGGGCCACCAGTGCGCTTGCCTTGATACGGCTTGCCACCTGAACGCTCATTTGGCTTGCCTGACGCGTCACGTGGTTTGCCTTGATAACCGCTGTCATTGCTGGCGCGTTGACCAGTAGGTGCGCTGTCGCTTGAACGACCACGAGCATTAGCAGGATTGCCTTGATAGCCACCACCCGCGCGACCACGGCCTTGACCATTACCGCCGCCATTAGAACGACCGCGACCACGGCCACGACCATTGCCTTTATTTTCGCTAGGAACATAAGTCTTCTTAGGCTCCATGCCTTCGATGATACATACTTCCATTTTACGATCTAAATAACGGTTGATAGCATTTAGCTGTGGACGATCATCCATGCTACATAAGCTGATAGCGATACCAGTACGACCAGCACGACCACAACGACCGATACGATGGACGTAGTCTTCCGTTTGACGCGGTAAGTCATAGTTGATGACATGTGAGATAGCTGGTATATCTAGGCCACGAGCGGCAACATCTGTAGCTACTAGGATTTTAACTTTACCATTACGCAAGTCTTGCACGATACGGTTACGCTTGCTTTGTGGCAAATCACCATGTAAGAAGCTTGCTTTATGACCCGCTTCTTGTAGCTGTTTGGCCAGTTTTTCAGTGCTACGTTTGGTAGCAGCGAAGATAATGATTTGTTCCATATCTTGCTGGCAAACGATTTTGTCAAGCAAACGGTTTTTGTGATCAAAATCATCACAGTAGTACACTTTTTCTTCGATGTGTGCTGATTCAACTTTGATTGATACACGCTCAGGGTTCTTTGTGAAGCTTGCAGCGATTTTGCCTACTGGGCCATCCCAAGTTGCTGAACACATAATCGTTTGACGATCAGTCGGTGCTGCACGTAGGATATCACTGATATCATCAGCAAAACCCATGTCTAGCATACGGTCAGCTTCGTCAAGTACCAAGACTTCTAGGCTTGATAGATCAACGCGACCTGCATTGATATGGTCAAGTAGACGACCAGGCGTTGCAACGATAACTTGCACGCCTTTTTTCAGAGCAGTAATCTGACCATTGTATGGAGCGCCGCCAACTAATGGCACGCAAAATAGACCGCGCATATCTTTAGAGTATGTACGCACGCTGTCATGTACTTGCTGAGCAAGTTCACGCGTTGGCGTCAAAATAAGCGCTTTAGTCAGTTTGTCAAAGCTAGTCGCACGGCTCAAACGATCCAATACTGGAATAACGAATGCTGCTGTTTTACCACTACCTGTTTGTGCAGACAATAGTAAGTCACGGCCCGCTAGAGCGAAAGGAATGGCTTGTTCTTGAATTGGTGTTGGATTGGTATAGCCACTGCGATCAAGCGCAGTAAGAATCGGCTTAGCAATGCCAAGACTCGTAAACGTGACTGTGTTCTCTTCAGTGGCGTCAGTAGCAGCCGCTTGAGTATTGGTGTCAGTGTTTGGAGTATCAGTGCTTTCGATGATGCCGTTTTCAGCGGCGATTGCAGATAAGATGTCAGTCATGGGAATCCTTGGTAAGTATAAGCTGCTGTAAATTCAGCAAGCTTGATGCATACCACTGATAACCGTTCACCACGCTGCCTTCATTGAAGAATTATCGGACCACATAAAAGTGTCGATAATCAGAGACCAAGCCAATAAAGCTTAGAGTCTCTACAATAAATGCGTTCGTGCTGTCTGACGTATTTTGGTGGTAGTGCCGAGTGTCTTATCCTTGTTTGATATAAGCGCATTATTAATACTTTGTCCAAAGCAAATAAAGGCGAACAACAACCAATCTAGACCAAATTTATAGGCTAGTAGATAAGATATGAGTCAAAAATAACGGATATTTCTATAAAATGTTATTTGAGTACACAAAATCATCGGCAACAATTACTTATGGTCATCCTAGACCCAAAATCGCAGGCGATGTTATCAATCTCATAATTCACGAAAGCCTAAGCTAACGTGGCGACGCAGTATAGCATAATAAAAAACTATCTGTACCTATTTTTTTAATTACTGTAAAAATAAGCCTGATATTGTGAATAATGACCGCTGTAAATAGGTGACTTAATGAGTCAGTTATTCACAGCTATTGCGCCACTTTCACCTCAGTGACATAGGTTGGTAGTTGCCATGCGCCGCCCACTTCTATTAAGCGGCATAGTCCAGTCGTGCTTTCATGGCTCTTTTCAAATGCTTTGCCTGTCCATACCCATTCTTCTTTGGCTAAGCAATCACCAATACCTCGACCTCTTTGTACAGAAGTGATTCGGCCTTTATCGTAGCCTGTCGCGCTGGTGGTTACCAAGTTTGGTTTATAAGGCTTGCTATCATTGATGACCCATGCACCTGTGCCTACATTATAAGCCCCTGTCCAACATTCATGCTGTACTAGAAGTTGCGTACCATTGAGGCGATTGACAAGCCAAGGCGATTTATCTGATAAATTGGGGCAATCATCATCGACATTACTCATACTGCTTTTCATCAATGCGGTTAGCTGAGAAGCCCGCATAACAAACTTCTTTTTATTACTAGAGACCACTTTTGGATCAGGCATTACAAATCGTAGGATGGGCGCCGCCTTAGGTAGCCGTACGCTACTATTGGGCTTAGAGACGCTATCCTTATCAATAAAGGCGCTTGGCGTCCCTACTCGGCCTTGAGCTTCGTCGGCTTTTAGCATAACGGCACTAGCCCCTTTATCAGAGAGCTGCCAGCGGGAGTTACGCAGTACCAGCTCAATTTTACTTGATTTGGGCAGAGCATCTAGTAGCGCCGTTATTTGTGTGGCAGTTAGTTCGGCGTCGCCTGAAGAAGCTGAAAACATTTTGGTTTCGCCATAATCTTTATCATTGATAAACAATGACATACGGTGACGATCACCCAGTTTCATTAACGCTTTAGACGAGCTTTCTTTAGCACCGCCAATCTTTACTTTTCCCTCCACGCCAGCATTTGCACCTGCGCGGCGTACGAGTAATATCGATACAGGGAATTCGCTATCATTTTCTGATTGATAGCCTGCCAACCGACAAGTCAGGGTGTTATCACAGGCAACCTGCCAGTCTTGACTAACAAATTCGACACCTGAACTTGCCATACTTGCTGTGCTAAATAAAGCCATACTTATTGCAGCAAATGTCGATAATAGTATTTTAGGTTTAATCATTAATAGTGGTATCTTTTTTATTTTTTTAGAGTTGATGGTTCGGCAAGTCATGTAATAGGACTTTAAGTATCCATAAATAGGTATAAATTGACGGTCTTGAGTGGTAACGGTACTGGCAAAACCTGAGCCAGCATTCCTTACTGGTAAGGATAAATTTTTTAGCTTACGGTTATGAGCTTTCATAGCTTTTACTCTTTAATAAAAGTTACTCTTTAATAGAAAGGGTATAAACACCTGTCTATTCCGATAGCGCACTACCATCTTAACGCATTGATGTTTCTATTTGTTGTACTAAAGTGATATTTTGTAAATAAATCAGATGGATCTTTACTCTAATAGGTCATATACAGAATAGCAATGAATTTAATAAAAATAAGGCCGACAAGCGAATATCTTCTCTTGTCGGCCTTATTTTTATACCTGTTTACTAACAATCGTTTTTTAGTCGATTGGTTTTAAATGCAAGTCTACCGCACGTTTGACAGCTGGACGTTCAGCAATTTGTATCGCCCAACGTTTTACATTTTTGTAGTCGTCTACTTGCAAGAATTCTGCTGCATCGTATAGTTTGCCAAGTACCAATTGCCCATACCACGCCCAAATAATCATATCAGCAATATTGTAATCTTCTTCATTATTGCCGCACATGTATTCATTGTCTTTTAGATGAATATCGAGCACATCAAGCTGACGTTTGGTCTCCATCGTATAGCGGTTGATCGGATATTCTAGCGGTTCAGGGGCGTAAGCATAAAAATGTCCAAAGCCGCCGCCTAAGAAAGGCGCACTTCCCATCTGCCACATAATCCAAGACAGACAATCAGCCCGCGCTTTCCCTGCTGATAGTGGTATAAATTTGCCAAACTTTTCTGCTAAGTACATCAAAATAGCGCCTGACTCAAAAATAGCAATGGGCTCATCGGTCTCGCTATTTTTAGCGTCAGCGTTTGACGCACTATTAGAGTGATCAACCAAGGCTGGAATTTTTGAGTTGGGATTTATTGCCACAAATCCTGAACCAAACTGGTCGCCTTTAGAGATGTCAATTTTATAAGCATCGTACTCAGCGCCTTTAACACCAAGCTCAGCCAATTCCTCTAACAGTATATTTGCCTTGACACCATTTGGCGTATTCAAAGAATACAGCTGTAAAGGCGCGTCACCGACTGGTAGCTCTTTCTCATAACGTGCGCCAGCGGTTGGGCGATTGATGCCTGAGAACTTACCACCGTTGTCTTTATCTTGTACCCAAACCTTTGGTGGTACATAGGCGCTGTTTTGTTCATTATTATCGTTGCTAGATTTATTATTATCTTGACTCATAACATAACCTCAATTTATTTTTTTTGATTCACATTTATAATGTTAGTGATAACGCTACTAACACCACTTATATTCTTTGAATGAAATCGTTGCTGAGGGTTTACTATAACGAGAACTGACCCCTATGTTAAAGCCCTCTCTTGTAATCAATGTTATCACACAGCGTTTCGTTGTTTGATGGCGTTGGCTTTGAAGGATCAAACACACCCTATTATGATTCATTCTTTTTTATACGACTGAGCTCCTATTGCGGCTCAGTCGTATACGCTATTTTTGCTTATTTTATGATGAAATATCTAATGAGATTTACATGGTAACGCTAACCCCAACACAAGATAAATATCTACCCTACGTGCTAGCGGTGGCGCTATTTATGCAAATCTTAGACGCCACTATTTTGAACACAGCACTGCCACAAATGGCACAAGCGCTCGGTGAGTCGCCACTTAAAATGCAGTGGGCGGTCATCAGCTATGCGTTAACCTTGGCCATTTTTATTCCAATTAGCGGGTTTTTAGCAGACAAATATGGCACACGTCGTGTGTTCTTATCGGCGATTGTGATTTTTTGCATTGGCTCATTACTCTGCGCTATTTCTCCCAATTTAGACTTCTTAATTGGCTCACGTATCGTACAGGGTATGGGCGGCGCGATGATGACGCCTGTTGCCCGTTTGATCTTGGTCAAATCTTACCCACGCAATAAGCTCTTGACGGTGATGAATTTTGCCGTTATTCCGGCATTGATTGCGCCTTTAGTGGGTCCGTTATTGGGTGGTTATTTAGTAGAGTATGCCAGCTGGCACTGGATATTTTTGATTAATATTCCAATGGGAATAGCTGGGTTTATACTGGGTAAAAAACTTGTGCCTGCATTATTTGAGGATACCAAACGTCTAGATTGGATAGGATTTGGCTTATTTGGCAGCGCCGCTTTTGGATTTACTTTAGCCGTTGAGTTTGGTTCAAAAACAGGGAATGAGTTATATGGTTTATTGCTTGCTCTCATTGCCACAGTGCTAGTCGGTGCTTATATTTGGCATGCCAAGCAACGGAAAGCCGCGTTATTTCCTTTAAGCTTATTTGGCGTACGCACCTTTCGAATCGGCATTGTCGGTAACCTATCGACGAGATTTGGCATTAGTGCCGTACCTTTTTTATTACCGCTATTGCTACAAGTGGTTTTTGAGTACTCACCTTCGCAGGCGGGTTGGTTGCTCACGCCCATTGCTGTTGGTGCGTTAGGAATGAAGCCATTTGTTAGTAAGATCATTCAGCGTTACAGCTACCGTAAAGTGTTGGTTTATAATACTTCATTATTGGGTATCTCTATTATTGTATTGGCGCAGTTCAATAATCCTTCGCAATGGCTATGGTTTGTGCCTGTATTAGTCCTCATGGGTGCCTGTAACTCGATGCAGTTTAGCGCGATGAATACCATTACAATCGGCGATCTACAAGGCACACAGACCAGCAGTGGCAATAGTTTGATGGCAGTCAACCAGCAGCTCGCTATTAGCTTCGGTATTGCTTTTGGCGCCGCCCTACTAAATCTATTACGTGACCGTCTACAAGTAGATACTCTGACGGCATTTCATTTTACCTACTGGACACTTGGCATTCTTACCATACTATCGGGTCTACATTTCTTGCGTTTGAAACCTGAAGATGGACGTGGGCTTTATTGATTATTGATGACTTAAAAATTTCAAATTCACAAAATCTGGGTGTAAAAAAGCCAGCGGTTCATTTATTTATCTAATATCTAAATAAATGAACCGCTGGCAAGTTTAAATCACATTACTGACAATCACATCATTAAGCGATTAAGGTGCGTCATCATCATTGATTTGTGATTGGATGTATCGCTCTACGCCTATGCTTTCAATCAAGTCTTCTTGTGTTTCTAGCCAATCTTGATATTCTTCATTGCCATCTTTTAAGGTGACCAATAAATGACGAGAAACATAGTCAGATTGTGTCTCACATAATGTAATAGCATCGGTGATAATAGCGAATTTTTGCTTTTCTAAGCGTAGATTACAGTCAATAATCTCTGGTACATCTTCGCCTACCATCACTTTGCCCAGTTCTTGCAAGTTTGGCAATCCGCCTAACAATAGAACACGAGCAATCAGCTCATCTGACCACTTCATTTCAGCGATAGATTGTTTGTACAACGAATCATTAAGTGATTCTAATCCCCAATGACGGGCGATACGTGCATGCAAAAAATACTGATTGATCGCAATTAACGACTGTCCCAGTACCTTATTTAGCGCGCGAATGACTTCTTTATCCCCTTTCATTATCTCTCTCCTTACGTATTTATTATTTAAGCGACATCGTATTACTATTCATATCTATCGTGATATTAAATAAGGTTAGGAGTGACTTCAGCCATTTGGCTTTGTAGATAATTGGGCAGACCAATCATAGTGATAAGGCGCAACTGTTGCTCAAGCCAATGAGCATGATCTTCTTCGGTGTCTTTTAGCTGTACAACTAACATCTCACGAGTGACATAGTCATGCTCTGCTTCACAAAGAGCGATACCGTCTTTTAAATGCTGCTGTACTTGATACTCTAAATCAAGATCCAGTTGCAACATTTCAGGGACAGTAGTTCCGATATGAATGGCATCGACGGTCATTTTAGGCGTGCCGCTCAGCATCAAAATACGGCGAATGATCGCTTGGGCGTGCAAGGTTTCATCTTGCATCTCATGATTAATGCGGTCATATAATTTGCCATAATGCCACTCAGCATACATTTCTGAATGTATAAAGTACTGATCACGAGCAGCAAGCTCACCACCTAATAAAAAGTTCAAATAATCGATGACTTTTTGGCTACCTATCATAACTTATGCTCCCCTATTTAGATTTTACAGATTGCTATACTTTCATCATTAACCATATTATGGTCATAATGTCAGTAAACTGACGATTAAAAATCAGAATCGATAAAATGTCTTACTACATTAGACAAAGATAGTAGCATATAGGCACTTGTATGGCTTGTAATGTTAAGAACTAAGAATAAGATGCTAGTTGAGAATCATAATTAGCTAGCATCATTATCGCCTAACGCTATGGATTACAATACTCAATATAAGAAGATAAGGCAAAGTAATTTTGTTAGAGTCTATCAGAGACTGTTATCTAAGCAGCGCGACTTATCCTTTAAGCATAATAAGCGAAGGATAAGGGCAAAATATGGAAGGTGTAGTACTGAATGGAGAGGCGTTTAAGTGGTCAGAAGTAGAAAATCTATAAGCCGATAATAATCAAACAGCATACGCTAAATCATCTAATTTGGCATGGTGTTCGTCTAGGTAATCATTGACCATAGGCTCACAGCAGCCGCAGCAAGTCGCAACATCGAGGGTAGCTTTTAGACCATCAAGCGTATCAATACCTGAAGCAATCGCGGCTTTGATTTGCTTTTCTTTTACGTCGTTACAGATACATACGTACATAGACTGGCTCCTCTGAATATCACTATTCAATAACTGCTTTTTACTGCTTGTGAATGTAAAGCGGCGATAATGAGAGTCATTGGTTTGTTATCTTCCTTAGCTAACCACTCAATATCGTGCTTATTGCTGTACGTATAATAACGATAATTATTATCATTTGCAATAGTATTTGACTATTATTTATTCATAAAATATCGTTACATTACAGACAGATAATTAATGTAAGTGAATGTGGATATATATGTGACTGAATGGTATGAAAGGTATTAAATTGGCGACGAACTGTAATTTAGCTCATTTTTTAATCGATTTTGTAGATAACTGCTGTTATATTGACTGCTTATTAATAAAGCTTCATTGGAATTACTCTATGTCTGATAATAATTTTGCGATACGACCCATTGAGTTATTTAAAGTATTATCTGATCCTACCCGTTTAAAAATATTTCAAATTCTTTTCAAAAAAGAAGCACGCTGTGTCGGTGAGCTGGTAGAAATACTGGATCAGCCACAACCAACGATATCGCGTCATTTGAATCATTTAAAGAAACTGGGTATTTTAAGCTGTGTCCGTGATGGCACATGGATGTGGTATGAAGTAGCAGGTGATTTACCAGAATGGTGTAAAGATATTTTAGATATCACCTATCAGCAAATATCAACCAAAGAGATTGATATGCCAAAATCTGCTTAACTTCTAATATTGATATCCTCCATTGATATCGAATCAGACATAGCTTGATGCATAAAAAAGACCTATCATTATATAGGTCTTTTTTATTGTCGTAAGTAGGATTATAACGAGAAACATGGTTATACCAAGTCTAAGAAATCACTGATAAAGGCATTGGCTGGTTGGTGTATCAGCTCCTCTGATGTCCCTACCTGCTCTACTCGTCCTTGGTTCATTACGACAATCTCATCAGACACTGCACGTGCTTCTTCTTGATCATGCGTCACCATAATGCTGGTAATACCCAATTCATGATGAATGTTCTTTAGCCAAGTGCGCAGCTCTTTACGCACTTTGGCATCTAACGCGCCAAAAGGCTCATCAAGTAGCAACAATTTTGGCTTGACGGCAAGTGCTCGTGCCAGCGCAATCCGCTGACGCTGCCCGCCTGACAATTGGTGCGGATAAGCATTGGCGACTTGTGGCAATTGGACGAGGTCTAATAGCTCTGCCACGCGCTTATTAATATCGGCCTTGCTGGGTCGCTCGTTTTTTGGCAAAAGCGTCAGCCCAAATGCGACATTATCCGCGATGTTTTTATGCCGAAACAGCGCATAATGCTGGAACATAAAACCAATATGGCGTTTTTGCACAGGCGTATCAGTCACATCCAGATCATCAAACAATATTTGTCCAGCGTCGGCATATTCTAAACCTGCAATAATACGTAGCAAAGTGGTTTTGCCACAGCCCGACGGCCCCAAAAGCGTGGTCAATTTACCAGTTGGTACGGTGATATTGATATTGTCTAACGCAGTAAAATCACCAAATTTTTTATTAACGTTGCGAATCTCGATGCTCATAGTGATATCTCTTATTGTCTCTTTTGGCGTATCGTGGCAGCTTGCTTTAACGACGACTAATTGCTTAATTATTAAATGAGTAATGGCTTAAGCCCTACTACTGACTCAAATACTACGGCTCATCTTGACTGGTAGGAGACGTTGCATTGGCACTCACTGGCAGCTCAGGCGCACTTGCCAACCGCTCGGACTTAGCAAACTTACGCTCTTGTAGCTTTGTCATGACCTGCTGAATCAGTAAGGTTACTAGTGCTAGCGCAGCAAGTAAGCTCGATAAGGCAAAAGCGGCGGTAAAGTTATAATCGTTATAAGCAATCTCAACCAATAACGGCATGGTGTTGGTCTCACCGCGAATGTGACCTGATACCACGCTCACCGCACCAAACTCGCCCATCGCCCGTGCATTGGTCAAAATCAAACCATAAAGCAGCGCCCATTTAATGTTTGGTAAAGTCACATGCCAAAAAGTCTGCCAACCTGAAGCGCCCAAGGTCAGAGCCGCTTGTTCCTCACTGTCGCCTTGGGTCTGCATGAGTGGAATCAGCTCACGTGCCACGAATGGGAAAGTGACAAATAGCGTCGCCAAAACAATACCCGGTACCGCATAAATAACTTGGAAGCCCATGCTTTCAAGCCAGCCGCCAATAGTGGAATTGAGTCCAAATAACAAGACAAACATCAAGCCTGCAACAACAGGTGACACGGAAAATGGCAAATCGAGCAAGGTGGTGACCAGCTGCTTACCTTTGAACTGATAACGCGTGACCAACCATGCAATGGCAATGCCCATAATCATGTTAATTGGCAAGACGATAGCAGCCGTAATCAATGTAAGCTTGATGGCTTCTAATGCCTCTGGATCGACAAGCGAGGCAACATAAAGCTGCCAGCCGCCTTTGAAGGCCTCGTAAAATACGGCAAGCAATGGCACGACCAACATGATAACCATAAACAATACAGCGATGACGATAAAGGTACGGCGTATCCATGGCGTATCTTTGGTTGCTGGGTTGCTTTGGTAGTCATAACTATTGGATATTTGCATGTTAGCGAGCTCCTACGCGGCGCGACAGCTTCCACTGTACAATGTTGATCGTCAATAAAATGACAAATGAGATCAGAAGCATAAATAACGCGACAGCAGAGGCACCTTGAACATCAAATTGCTCCAGCTTACTGATAATAATGAGCGGTAAAATCTCAGACTGCATCGGAATATTACCCGCGATAAAAATTACCGAGCCATACTCGCCAGTCGCACGCGCAAACATCATGCCTGCACCCATCAATAACGCGGGTAGCAGCTCTGGCAAAATAATCTTACGAAACGTGGTTAAGCGATTGGCGCCCAATACCGCTGACGCTTCTTCAAACTCAACCGATAACTCTGCTAATACAGGCTGAACGGCGCGGACAATAAAAGGGAAACTCACTACCACTAAGGCGAGCCAAATCCCTATAGGCGTAAAAGCGACCTGAATATCAAACTTTGCGAACCATTGCCCAATTAAACCGTTAGGGGCATAGAGAGTGGCAAGCGAGATACCTGTGACGGCGGTTGGCAAAGCAAATGGTAGATCAACTAAGGCATTGATCAATGACTTACCCCAAAACTCATAACGCACGAGTACCCATGCAACCAGCGTACCAAACACCATATTGGTGAGCATGGCTAAAAATGACATCCACAAGCTCAACTTGATAGCAGCGGTGACTTGCGGCTGTGTAATGGTCTCCCAAAAGCCAGTCCAGCCCATTTGTGTTGTGGTATAGGCCATCATGGCAAACGGCAGTACCACCAATAAAGATAAGCTAAAGACAGTAATACCCATGCTCAGGCCAAACCCAGGCATCACATTGCGTTGACGCAAGCGTTTCAGCCACCCTTTTTTAGCAAGGGGTTTGCTGGCAGAAGAAGATGTTGCACTCATAGTGATGTCCTATTGCCGAACTGATGGTACTTATCGTAAGACCATGTTGTATCAAGTTTATGATTGGTTCGTCTATTTCATAAAGAGCCATGTTATAAAGGACATAGCGCAGAACGCCATGTCCTTTATGGGTGTTTTCATGACTTACTGCATGACGTTAACTGGTAGCGCAGTAGTTTTGCTTAGACCATGATTACTGCGGTGCGTTGATGGCTAGCTGGTCGAACACGCCGCCATCGCTGAAGTAGGTGCTCATGATCTCATCCCATGACCCAAAAGCATCATTCGGACGGAAAGTATCAATTGGCGGTAATTTGTCACCGTTTTTGTCCAGAACACTTTTGACACTAGGACGTAAGTACAGATCGGCCGCTAACTGCTGAGCAGGCTCGCTCCATAAGTAATCAAGATAGGCTTTTGCGGCCGCCGTTGTGCCTTTTTTGTCAGCCACTGACTTTACAATCGCCACTGGGCTTTCTGACTTGATAGAGTATTTTGGATAAACAATATCTACTTTACCGGCACCAAAATCAGTCGCGGCAAGGTTGGCTTCGTTCTCAAAAGTCACCAAGACATCACCGATACCACGCTGAACGAAAGTGGTCGTAGCGGCACGCCCACCACTTTCATAGACTTTGACGTTTTTGAGCATATCTTTCACATAAACTTTGGCAGGGGCTTCTTCGTTATTAAAAGCATGAAGACCATAACCTAATGCACCTAAAAACGCATAACGACCATTGCCCGTCACTTTTGGATTGGCCATGACAATTTCAACACCGTCTTTGGTCAAATCTTCCCAATCGTTGATGCCTTTTGGATTGCCTTTACGCACCAAAAATACAATCGTGCTGGTAAATGGCACGGCATTGTCTGGGAATTTACTTTCCCAATCTGCTTCAACCAAACCCTTTTTCTCAAGTAACTCAATGTCAGAGCCTTGATTCATGGTTGCAACATCCGCCTGCAGACCATTGGCAACAGACAATGCTTGTTTGCTTGAGCCACCATGTGACTGTTTGATTGAGATATTGCTGTCTGGATGTTCGGTTTTATAATGCTCAACGAATAGCGGGTTGTAGTCTTTATAAAAGTCGCGTGCCACATCATAAGAAACGTTCAGTAGCTCGATATCTTGCTTTTCTGTGGTTGAGGCAGTGCCATCAGCACTCGCCGTCGTCTCTGCCTGATCGCTATTACTACAGCCAACAAGACCCAAGGTTAATGCAACGCCTGCGATGCTAAAGACGTTAAGTGTTTTGCTTTTTTGTTGATAACGCGCGGCGTCTGTCATAAAACCCTCAAAGGTATCGGTTAAGTAATAGTAGTATGCTAACAGCGCCACCTTATTATGTTTAATGATGAATATGCGTATGTTATTGCCAAAAAGGAATAATGATTATTGACTTTCGCTAAACCATAGATCATTTATCCTAAAATTGCTATTTGGTAATTCAATTAATCATTCCATGTTATATTTTTCGACTATAATCGACTTATAAAATAATTCTATATATACAGGGAAATAATGAATGAATTTAGAGAAGTCAGCCGCCAGCGATCTAACTCAGCCACCACCATTGCCACTACCTTTAACACCTGAAACCCCTATATTTTACGTGGTTGCTAAAAAGAAGTTTTTCATCTTGTTTATAGTTACTTTTAGCTTTTACAGTTATTACTGGTTTTGGAAACAGTGGAACATACGGCGAAAAGCCACTGGCGAAAAAATGTGGCCTATAGCACGAGCAATTTTTGCTATATTTTTTGTTTATAGCTTATTTGAAGAAATAGAACTAGCTGCCAACAAGGTGACAAGCACTGCTAATCCGCGATTACATATCGCTGCTGTGGTATATATTATTGGGGAAGTTTTATTTAAGTTGTTGGACAAGATCTCTCCAATTGCGATCGTATATTTGGCATCTACTATATTGCTGGTTGGTGTCATGACATTCAGCACATGGCAGGCACAATCTCAGGCGAATATCGCAAGTTTAGATGCCAAAGGCAAAAGTAATAGCGGCTTGACTCCTTTGAATTACATTTGGATAGCACTTGGTACATTACTGTGGTTGCTCATTATAGTCGGAACATTCATTGAACCATTCACTGAGATCTAAAGTTTACTTGCCAGCTGATCAAAACGCCCGCCATCTACAAAGAATGTGTCCATAATTTGTGGCCAAGAGCCAAAGACGGTGACAGGATCAAAGGTATTGATGTCAGGTAAGGTGTCTTTGTGGGCCGCCAGAACTTGCTCATTGTTAGGACGCATGTACATCTGCGCCATTAGCTCCTGTGCTGGCGTCTCCCATAAACCTTTTAGATAAGCATTGGCAGCCTCAGTCTTGCCTGCTTTATCAGTGACCGCAGTCACTACGGCAACGGGATTGTTAATCAATACAGAATAGCTGGGGTAGACGATATCGACTTGACCTTTGGCAAATTGCTTGGCAGCCAAATGGGCTTCGTTTTCGGTCGTAATCAGCACATCGCCTAGGCCACGCTGGGTAAAGCTGGTTGTCGCGGCACGCGCACCATTGTCATAAGTGACCACATTTGCCAGTAGCTTCTTCATAAAGTCATCGGTTTTGGCATGGCTTTGCGGGGTTTCTTTGAATTGGTGCAGCCCATAGCCGTAAGCACCCAAAAATGCATAGCGCGCTGTGCCGCTGGTTTTTGGGTTTGGTGTGACGATATCAATGTCATTGCGGGCTAAGTCTGACCAATCTTTGATGTTTTTTGGATTACCATTACGTACCAATAGCACCATCGTACTGGTATAGGGCACAGCGTTATTTGGTAAAGCTTGCTGCCAGTTAGTAGCCACCAAGCCTTTTTCGACCAACAGATTCATATCACTTTCTTGGTTAAAGGTCACCACATCGGCTTGCAAGCCATTAGCAACGGACAATGCCTGTTTACTTGAGCCGCCATGCGACTGTTTGACGTCTACTGTACTGTTCGGATTATTTTTCTGATAGTCTTCACTGAACATCTCGTTATAGTCTTTATAAAAATCACGCGACACATCATAAGAGACATTTAATAGGCTGATGTTTTTTTGGTCACCCGCAGTCGTCGACGCGCCCTGTGTTTTGGCCTCATTTGAGCCACAGCCTGTCACAAGCAGGGTCGCTGCCATGACACCACTTATAGTGAGCATGCGCGCTGGCATGCCTTTGTTAGCGCTAAGACGTTGAGGACTCCGGACGTTGCCGCGATGAGATAAGGACTGAATACTTTTTTGAGTAATTTTTTTAGTGATGGATTGCATAAATATTCTCGATAACGTTAACAGAACCAATTTTTCAAAATATCGATAAGGGTATAAAACCGATAACGCTTTGATTGCGGCTCTATGGATAATGAAAACCATGCTAGCAGTTTGTTTGAAAAAGGTTTAATGACGAATCAGCTTATCGAGTGATGAACTTGGCATAAGTAATTTTATTGATTGTTTATGCAGCCTCATAATAACTAAAGATTTTTGAGATGAAAAAGTTCAAGTTATTCAGGTGCAATAGCAAGTCCTCTGTTAATAATGAATTGATCCATTAGATAATTAGATAATAAAAAAAAGGATCAGATAATAAATCTGACCCCTTTTATCATTTCTTAATGTCTTATTCTTTAATAATAAGACATATAGCACATTATTTATACAGCAGAAGCGCCAGTGAGCTTGACCTCAGCACGTTCTTCTTTAGCGATACCTGCGTAGTAATCACGTAAAATCTCTAATACTTCTGGACGGCTAAAGTTCTCTGGCACCTCTTCATCTTCTGACAGTGCTTTACGCAGTTTCGTACCAGAAACTTTGACATGCTCAGAGGCATCATGCGGACAGGTTTTGTCAGAGGCCATGGCATTACAAGCATTACACCAAAACGTCCAGCCAATTTTTAGAGGTTGGGTAATCAAATCGTCTTTACCGACCTGCTCAAAAATAGTTTGCGCATCAAAGGCACCATAATAGTCACCAACGCCCGCATGATCACGACCAACAATCAGATGGCTACAACCATAGTTCTGACGGAATACGGCATGCAATAGCGCCTCACGTGGTCCAGCATAACGCATGTCTAATGGATAACCAGCCTGAATAACCGTGTCTTTTCTAAAGTAATTATCAATTAAGGTTTTGATGGCTTCTTGGCGCACTTCTGCTGGAATGTCACCTGGTTTTAACGCGCCTAGCAATGAATGAATCAATACGCCGTCACAAATCTCGATGGCAATCTTAGCCAAGTATTCATGCGAGCGGTGCATCGGGTTACGAGTTTGGAAGGCAGCGACCGTTTTCCAGCCATTCGCATCTAAGATCGCGCGCGTTTCAGCCGGTGTTTTGTAGATTTCTGGGTATAGGGTTGGGAACTCACCTTCACTCAATACCTCAACACTGCCTGCGACATTGACATCATCTTGGCTCAATACTTGTTGAACGCCTGGATGTTCCGAATCTGTCGTCGTGAATACCTGCTGACACTCATGCGCTTTATCAATGGTATAGGTTTCTTGAACCGTCAGGATACCCATTATTTCGCCATCTTGTGCCACCAAGGCGACTTTATCACCTTGATTTAGACTATCGGCGGTCGCTTTTGGCGCAGACAAAGTGATGGGAATCGGCCAGAACAAGCCAGCGTTGTCTCCACTTTGCAAGCGCATGTTATCAACTACGCCCTGCCAATCGGCTTGACTCATAAAGCCATTCAATGGCGTGAAGCCGCCAATACCAAACATAATCAAATCACCGCGCTCACGTGAGCTTAGGGTAATGGTGGGCAATGTGCTGGCAAGTTTCAGCGCTTGAGTGCGGGCATCGCCATTTAATAATAGTGGCTTAAGCGCAGCGCTGCCATGTGGCGGAACGAGTTTTGATGTGGTCTGAGTCATAGGAATGTTAAAACCTTAATAAAGGAAAAATAAGAGATAACGCAAGAAGAAGCTAAAAGCCGAAGAGAATGTGCCAATAATCAGACGTTAAATTTGATAAGCATAGGCTACCTAACTTTCTTTATGAAAATTTATGCTGTGTTTGGATATGGATATGTCTGAAAGGAATTTATGTTTATGGAGGCAAGCTTATATGATGGTAAGCTGAATTATTCATAATGCGATTGGCAATAAAACCTATTACACACGCAAATCATTTTCGTCGCTGCCTTTAAGCTTAAAAACAAAACTGAGATTACGTCATGTATCAATATAATTACGCTGACCAGACTTTGGTAGAGGAACGAGTTGCTCAATTTCGCGACCAAACCGAGCGATTTTTGGCAGGCGAGCTGCCAGAAGAGCAGTTTTTGCCACTGCGTTTGCAAAACGGTCTTTATATCCAGCGTTATGCGCCGATGTTGCGCATTGCGATTCCTTACGGTCTTTTTGCGACTTATCAATTACGCAAATTGGCAGAAATTACCCGTAAATATGACAAAGGTTACGGACATTTCACCACTCGTACCAACATTCAGCTAAATTGGCCAAAACTTGAAGAAGTGCCAGACATTTTGGCAGAGCTGGCCTCGGTACAGATGCACTCTATCCAAACGTCTGGCAACTGTATTCGTAATACCACGACCGATCCTTATGCTGGCATTCACCAAGAAGAGATTGCCGATCCGCGCCCTTATTGCGAAATTATTCGCCAGTGGTCAACCTTTCATCCTGAATTTGCTTTTTTGCCGCGTAAATTTAAGATCGCTGTGGTTGGTACTGCCAATGACCGCGCCGCGACACAAGTACATGATGTCGGCCTACATGTAAAAACCAATGAGGAAGGTGAGCTTGGTTTTGAGGTGTTGGTTGGTGGTGGATTGGGACGTACGCCAGTGATTGGTAAAGTAATCAATGAGTTTTTGCCACGTAAGCACCTGCTTAGCTACTTAGATGCTATTTTGCGCATCTATAACTTACATGGTCGCCGCGATAATAAGTTCAAAGCACGCATCAAGATATTGGTTGAGAGCATGGGCGGCCCAGCCTTTGCCAAGTTGGTCGATGCCGAGTGGCAAGCGCATACCAAAGACGGCGCGCTAACCCTAACCGATGCCAATTTTGCGACTGCCAGTAGCTTTTTCACTGAGCCTGACTACGCGGCTTTTGATGCGCTACAAGTTCAGTCAGAGCTACAAAAAACGCTTGAGAGCGATAAAGATTTTACCAATTGGTATACCCAAAACACTGTGGCACACAAAGTTGCCGGTTATCGCGCTGTGGTCATTTCTTTAAAAGCGGGTGTGGTAGACGGTCGCTACGTGCCATCAGGCGATCTTAGCGAATCACAGATGGATGCACTTGCTGATCTGGCCGATAAATACAGCTTTAGTGAATTGCGTGGTACCTATCAGCAGAATTTGGTATTTGCAGATGTGCAAACCAATCATTTGTATGAGCTGTGGCAACAACTGTCTAAGTTGCATTTAGCCCGCGCCAATATTAATACGCTAACAGACATGATCGTTTGCCCTGGTTGGGACTATTGCTCACTTGCCAATGCCACAACCCATAATATCGCTGAGCAAATCGAAAAACAGTTTAATGATCTCGATTACCTATATGACTTGGGTGAGATTCGCCTCAATATGTCGGGCTGTATGAATGCCTGTGCCCATCATCATACGGGCGATATCGGTATCCTTGGCGTCGATAAAAAGGGCGAGCACTGGTATCAAATAAGTCTTGGTGGCAATTCCAGCAATGATGCCAAAATTGGTAAAATATTGGGCAAAGCAGTGCCCGCGACAGATGTGGCTATTACGCTACAAAAAATATTAGACGTCTATATAGAGCAGCGCGTGAGCAATGATCATGACGTAGAACGCTTCGCTGACTTGGTCGATCGTGTTGGCATCGCACCTTTTAAGGAGAAGGTCTATGGGTAATCATCATGTGTTAGACAGCGATGGTATCGATATCAGTCAAAACGACACATGGTTGGCGCTTAGCACCGACGAGCTACCGGATGGTATTGCTTTATCACATATATCGCTAGTTGAATTACTACAGAAACAAGAAAAGCTCGAGATCGTACTGCCGTTTACTGATTTGCTCGATAATAAAGGCAAAATCGCTGGCGGGTTATTACAACAGTTACGTGAATTAGTGCACCAACATACCAGCCGTGTTGGTGTTTGGGTCACGTCTGATAGCGATACGGATGTATTGGTTGGTGTGCCAGAGTTTTTATTACAGCAAGAACTGATCGTGATTCATGTCCCTGTTTTTACCGATGGTCGCGGATTCAGTTACGCTCAAACTCTACGTCAAATCGGTTATCAAGGCGAGATTCGTATGGCGGGCAAGTTTGGCCGTGATCAAATTGCTTATTTGCTACGTGCGGGCGTCGATAGCTTTGTGCTTAGTGAGCACGATATGCAATCTATCTCTGATATCAGTCAAGCATTTAATGCGCTTGCTAGCAGTTATGATGGCCGAAATGCCGCCGCGTTACCGATGTTTTCGGGCGCTTAACTTTATTCCCCCTCTTATTTTAATTTAGCTATTTTTATATTAATAACCATTAAGGAACGTACCATGAGCCAATTACACCCAAATCTAGATATCGATCAAGCCAACCAAGAGCTACAAGGCAAGTCGCCAGAAGAAATCGTGGCATGGGCATTAACTCAAGCGGAAAACCCAATCATCACGACCAATTTCCGTCCTTACGAGTCAGCGATATTGCATTTGGTTGCCAAACAACGTCCTGACATCACGGTATTGTGGGTTGATTCAGGCTACAACACCGATGCGACGTATCAATTTGCCAATAAGGTCATCCGTGATTTGAACTTAAATGTTGTCACGTATATTCCTAAGCAAACAGCCGCTTATCGTGATGCGACCATGAACGGTATCCCAGGTATCGATAATCCGCAGCATGACGAATTCACGGATCAAGTAAAGCTTGAGCCGTTCCGTCGTGCCTTAACTGAGCTAAAGCCTGATGTGTGGTTCAACGCTATTCGTAAAGATCAAACAGAGTTCCGTCAAGGTCTAGACGTGCTTAGCTTATCAAAAGATGGTGTGTTAAAAGTTGCGCCATTATTTGAAAAAACAGACGCCGATCTAGATGTCTATCTTGAAGAGCAAAGCTTGCCAAATGAATTTGACTACTTTGATCCAACCAAAGTAGAAGAAAGCCGTGAGTGTGGTTTGCATACCCAGTTGTAGACAAACACCGCGTAAGAGATAGTTTTAAGAAAAAAGAAGCGATGATTTTAATGTCATCGCTTCTTTTTTGTGTTTATTATAGTATTTGATACGGCAACGTTATACGGTTTGCGTCAAATACAGGCCTTTTACTTTTCATCAATATTTATTGAGCAATAGCGCATTATTAGGTGGTAAATTGCCTCTTTAACGCTTTTATGCCATTTTTTAACGTTTTTTTTACTTTTTATCGTATAACATTGAGTTATTCTATGGCTTGCTGTCGAGATCTGCCCGTCATTAGGCCCAGCCCTTAAAGCTAAATCACGAATGCTTTTGTTGCATTCATTACTATGGATATCTGTTATGCCCTCTAAAAAAAAGATCGATTCACTCTACGAAAAGCTTCATGATAAATTACCGGCAGTCGGTAAGGTAGCCTCATTTTTGACAGGCGCTGGTGTCCTCACTGCCAATAGCGTGGCTGTTGGTTTGCCCATCTGGACTTTTGGCGCGGTGAAAGTATTAACGGGCTCAAAACGCGCTGATGACGCACTAATTGAGATCACTAAATACTGGATTAATAGTAATAATGCCGTTATTGATCATGCGCTACCCCACAAAGACTGGCGTATTACCCTGCCTGAAGACCTTAGCGAGGACAAACAATATCTGCTGGTGAGTAATCATCAGTCTTGGGTCGATACCAGTATCGTGCAATATATCAGCCAAGACACACTACCTTTAACGCGTTTCTTTACCAAGTTTAACTTGATCTACATTCCGGTCATTGGTCAAGCGTTTTACTTCTTAGACTTTCCCATGATTAAGCGATTTTCTCCCAAAGCGATGGCGAAAAACTCAGAACTTAAGAATAAAAATTTGATTGAAGCCAAGCGCGCGTGTCGTCAATTAAAAAACAAACCCTTTGCCCTACTCAACTATTTGGAAGGCACGCGTTTCACTTCAGAAAAGCACGACAAGCAAGAATCCCCTTATCAGCATTTACTAAAACCGCGAGCTGGCGGTTTGTCATTAGCGATCAATGCATTAGGCGCTCAGTTGGATTCTGTTTTAGACATCACGATTGTGTATCCAGATGGCACGCCGGATTATGATGATTTGTGGAAAGGTAATATTCGTCGTTTGGGCGTTGATGTGACTCGTTTGAAGATTCCTGATGAATTATTTGCGGCAATTATGGATGGCGGTTATGACCGCGATGAAGCCACCAAAAAAATGATGTTTGATTGGTTGGAAGATATCTGGCAACAGAAAGATGCCCGTATTACTAAGATGTTGAGCGAATTCGAGTAAGCTTTAAGCAGACGGTTAAATATCGTTTATTGTTTTTTCCACCTCGATGGTGTACTCTTTTTTAAATACAGACAATTAGGGCACCATCAATAATATATTTTCATAATTAACAAATATTTATCCACCAATTATCCAGTCTCTCTATTCCCTTTCTCACCAAAAATCACTATTATCATGACAAAAACGAATATGCTAATGCCAATTCACTACGTGAGAGTACCTCTGCAATCCCTCATAATGACGGCATCTCTTCAATAAAATCAATAAATGGTGACGCTATGAACACCTTCCCGCTATTTTTTAAACTAGAAGACCGCAAAGTGCTTATCGTGGGTGGCGGTGAAGTGGCACTACGTAAAGCCGACTTGCTCAGTCGCGCAGGCGCTTGTATTACCATCCTTGCGCCAAATATCAGCGATGAGATACAAGAATTATTAAGCCCTACCAAATACGAAGCCAAGCATGAATTGGTTTATGAAAATTATAATAAAACCTATATGTCAGGCGCTCGCGTCATTATCGCTGCGACTGATGATGAGACGCTGAATCATCAAATTCATGCCGATGCCACCGCGCTGAATATTCCTGTAAACGTCGTCGATACCCCGCATTTATGTGATTTTATTTTTCCGGCGATTATAGATCGCAATCCAATCGTGATTGGCATCTCATCCAATGGCAAAGCGCCAGTGCTCGCCCGTCTATTGCGTGCCCGTCTTGAAACCTTGATTCCACAAGGCTACGGAAAATTGGCCAAGCTGGCAGGTGATTTCCGCGCTGAAGTCAAAACCAAAATACCTACGCTCACCGGACGTCGGCAGTTTTGGGAGCGTGCATTTGAAGGCCAAGTAAGTCAGCTGATGTTTGCTGGTAATGAAAAAGAAGCGGCCGCGCAACTGCAAGCCGATTTAGATAGTACCGCAGCCGCTATCAATAAAAAAACGATAGCAGCTCTAGCGTCTGCCTCCGTCATCTTAGACGAGACAACAGAAGCGCAAACGGCTGTAGGTGAAGTTTATATCGTAGGTGCAGGTCCAGGTGATCCAGAATTGCTCACGTTTAAAGCGCTGCGTTTGATGCAACAAGCAGATATTGTCTACTATGATGCGCTGGTATCACCGCAAGTGTTAGATCTATGCCGCCGTGATGCCGACAAGGTATTCGTTGGTAAAAAACGCAACAACCATGCCGTAGCACAGCTCGGTATCAATGAATTATTGGTCAATAGTGCCAAAGAAGGTCGACGTGTGGTGCGACTAAAAGGCGGCGATCCCTTTATTTTTGGACGCGGCGGCGAAGAAATTGAAAGTCTGCGCGCCCACAGTATTCCGTATCAGGTCGTACCCGGTATCACGGCGGCCAATGCAGCGGCAAGCTATGCAGGTATTCCTCTGACTCATCGTGACCATTCGCAATCAGTGCGTTTTGTCACTGGATTTTTAAAGGCAGGTGCGCCTAATAACGACTTTAAAAGCTTTTTAAATATCGATGAGACCGTCGTATTTTATATGGGTCTTTATTCGCTGGCACGCTTGACCGAAGGCTTAATTGACGCAGGACGCAGTAGCGATACTCCAATTGCTATCATATCAAATGCTAGTATGGCCAATCAGCAAGTATTGACTGGCACACTTGCAACCATTGTTGCCAAACAAGAGCAAGCACAATTACCAACGCCTGCCCTACTTATCATGGGCAATGTAGTCAGCTTACATCACGATTTGTCTTGGTATAATCAGGATAATCAAAACAGTGATACCAGCGCGGATAACTGGTTACGTGAAGGCTCCTTTGCTACCAATAAAAATACAAAACCGTCTGCACGCCAGCAAGCACATGCGCTATCGATGGTCGCTAATTTGGCTGAACAATAGCGCTCTGAGAGTCTAGTGCCATTAGCGATTGATTAAAATATCATGAAAATCAAAACCACACAGATAGATTATCTAGTGTGGTTTTTTATGGCTTAAAATAGTTATGTTATTTTATAGTCAGCTGAAAATAAAATCGTTATACGAGCTTAAATGCGCTATTGGTATACATTTTCCTTACTTGCTACTATCACAGAGGCTGCGCAAAATTCATTCCAGTCGCGCTGTGTTCTTCTTATAGTGCATCGACTATACTTAAAATCATAAAATATAAAGTTGACTTAAGTTGTATAAAAAGTGCTATCATTTTTATAAATATTATGGTTTTTCATCAATAGCATTTATTAAATTTAAGGAGAATGAGCATGACATTCACTAAGACATTATTAGCATTGTCATTTTTATCTTTATTATTCATCATGCCAGTCCAAGCCCAAACTTGCAAGGTGACTGATCCAACAGGAAGTCAGCTTAATGTACGCAGTAGTGCCGCGGGCAAAGTGACAGGAAAGTTGAGTAATGGCAAAGTCGTCTATATCACAGATCTAGATTATGACGATAAAGGCAAGCCATGGGTTTTAATTTTTGATGCCAAAAACGATAATTATATTGGTTGGGTTTTTAGAGAATTTGTCAGCTGTTATTGATAATACCTGCCCCAGCAAATATTAAAAATTCTTGCTAAAATAAAGACTTCTTACTGCCAATTATTATTGCTTAATTATGCCCATATCTCATATTGATCCACCCGTATCGTCAGACACTCGCACGATACCCTTAACGGTTCTACACACGTCCGACTGGCACTTAGGGAGAAGACTGTATGGGCGATTGCGCTACAGTGAATTTGAAGCATTTCTAAATTGGCTGCAAGATACTATTACCAACCAAAAAGTCGATGTATTGATCGTTGCTGGTGATATATTCGATACTATGACACCTAGTAATAAAGCTCAAGCGTTGTATTATGAGTTTTTGGGTCAAGTCTCAAAATCATGCTGCCAACATGTCGTCATCGTCGCAGGTAACCATGATTCCCCTACCTTCTTGGACGCGCCAAGCAATGTTCTCAAGTTCTTAAACGTTCATGTTATTGGTACTGCTTGTGAGGATTTAGATGATGAGGTGTTGGTATTAGACGACGCAAAAGGCAATCCCCATTGTATTATTGCTGCTGTCCCCTATCTGCGTGATCGTGATGTGCGCAGCAGTCAAGCTGGCGAGTCAGGTCAAACCAAAGATGCCAATGTTATCGCAGGTATCTGCGCCCACTATGATGAAGTCGCTCATATTGCCAAAACCAAACAAGCCCAATTAGTCAAAGTACATCAACGTCATATTCCTATTATTGCCACAGGGCATCTATTCGCTGCTGGCGGCAAAACCACCGATGACGATGGTGTTCGTGAGCTTTATGTCGGCTCGCTCGGTAAAGTATCAGCAGATATGTTTAATGAAAGCTTTGATTATGTCGCCCTTGGGCATTTACATGTACCGCAGCGTGTCGGTGGTCGTGAGAGCATTCGCTATTCAGGCTCGCCCATCGCCATGGGCTTTGGTGAAGCCAAGCAACAAAAACAAGTATTGCTCGTACAGTTCGTTGCCGCGCTAAAGGATTCTGATAAAAATAATTTAGATTCAGAAACCATAGCTGAAAATGCTTTAGAGCACTCTGAGGTAGATTCTACAGACACAACAGTAGTACCCACAAAAGAAACGGTTAAAAAGGTGGTGGATCAAGCAAATAGCTTCATGGATGATTTATTTGGCTTTGATGAGTCAACAGAAAGTGATAAATTAGCAAATCCTACTGCTACTGCCAAAGAAAACACTATCAATCTGCAAGATCAAAATATCAAGCAAACATCAGCAAGTTCAGCCACTTCTAATATAACTGCAACAGTATTGCATCAAGAAGATTTGAATCAGATGCGAGTAGTTTCTTTACCAATCCCAAAATTTCAACAACTGGCACAAATATCAGGCGACTTAATAGCAATCGAAAAAACGATTCAATCGCTTAGCCAAACTGAGTCCATTTGGTTAGAGATTATCTATACAGGTGATGATATCGTCAGTGACTTACGTGAACATATTCAGGCGATAGTAGATGGCTTACCGTTTGAGGTATTGAAAATTAAGAATACGCGTATTTATAACAAAGTCCTTAATCAACCGCAAGCTTCTGAGACGCTACAGGATTTAGATGAAATGGACGTGTTTGAGCGGTGCTTAACGATCAATGATGTGCCTGACTCGCAAAAAGACTTATTACGCGATGCTTATGGACAAATACTTTACAACCTACATCATGAGGACAGTCGGGCGGAATGATATAACTGATATTTCATCATCCAGCTCTTCTCACACCTCTCAAATTCTTGTATTTTCTAACACCACTAATCATAAGATTCATCCATGCGCCTAATCGAACTCAGACTCAAAAACCTCAATTCTCTAAAAGGCGAATGGCACATTGATTTTAGTGACGCCGCCTTTGTCAATGAAGGCATTTTTGCCATTACTGGGCAGACAGGCGCTGGCAAGACCACTATATTGGATGCCATTTGTCTGGCGTTATACAGCCAAACACCAAGATTGGGTGATATTACTGGTTCGACAAATGAGATTATGACGCAAGGCATGGGCGAATGCTCAGCAGAAGTCATCATCGAGATAGACACCAAACGATATCAATGCTCATGGTATCAACATCGTGCTCATAAAAAAGCCAAAGGCAATCTATTACCAATTAAACATGAGATTAGTGAAGTTAAAACGGGCAAAATTTTAGAAGAAAAAAAATCAAAGACATCGGCCTATATCCAAGACTTAATAGGTATGGATTTTAATCAGTTCACCCGCTCAATCATGTTGGCACAAGGCAGTTTTGCCGCTTTTTTAAAGTCAGATATTGGCGATAGAGCAGCCATTTTAGAGAAAATAACAGGTACAGATATCTACGCCAAAATCTCATTGAACGTCCATGAAAAAAAACGCGATGAGGAAGAGGTTCTTAGTAAATTACAATACGGTTTAGATGGCTTGATGCTGCTAGACACTGACGACGAAAATGCGTTAAAAGCCAATTTACAGTCTCATCAAGACGCTCAATACAAACAACAAAAAACCATTCAAGACTTGAGTGAAAAGATTAAATGGCTTGATAGCGTTGCAGAGTTAACAGAAAAATTAAGTACTTACCACAACGACCTAGCGCATGCTCAGCAAGCCAAGCAAGACTTTATAGATGATGCCAAGCGGCTAAGCGCTGCCAATAAAGCACTGGAGATTGACAGTCAGTTCAGCCAATTGGTTTACAGTCGCGATCATCTAAAACGTTTGCAAAACGAGCAGCAGCAGATTAATCAGACGTTACCGCAGCAGCAAGATAATGTAAAGCAAGCATCCACACATTTAAAACAAGCACAGAATAGTGCACAAGCATCTGATGAAGAATGGCAGTCTGCCTCGCCTAAGATTAAACGAGCACGCGTACTTGATGCAGACATTGCACAGCTAACGCATACCTTCAAAGACACTCAGCAAAGTCAACAAACCCTAACGACCAGCACCCAAGGATTACGTCAGGAGATAGGACAACATCAACAAGATGCTGATGCGACTCAAAAAAAATTGGTGGTCATAGAGCAGCATCTTAATGACGCAACTGCCCTAAATGATATCGACAGTGATATTGCCAACTTTAAGGGTCATTGTAGTCGCCTAAAACTACTTCTACAAAACAATGCGGTCTTGGCCAATGACAACTTGAGCCAAAAAAATCAAATAGCACATCACCAAACCAATCTCGATGTCTTGCAGCAACAGCAAGGGGTAAAAAATACTGCAAAAACAGCAGCGCAGGATGATTTGACGTCAGTGCAACAACAGCAAGCCGCATTAATACAAGCGCAGTCCTTGACTGATATACGAGACGAGCAAGAGCAGATTGATACCCTTGGTAGCCAACTTGAACAAGTCCACTTCAAGACTCAACGACTCAACGAGCTTAGCGTACAATCTAATAAAATAGAGGCAGATTTTCCTGTCCTCCATGATGAGCTTGCAACAATCGCTAATGCTATAAACCGTAACGAGTCAGCCATTAACGACGCTAAAGACAAGCGTCAAGACAAACAAACCCAGCTACATTTACTACAAAAAGTTGCCAAATTAGAAGACTATATTTCTGATCTAAAAGATGGCCACCCTTGCCCGCTATGCGGTGCGCTAGAGCATCCTTATAGTAAAAATCAGACGCATTTAGCGCAAGATAATGAAGTAACTCAGACGCAGCAACAGATAACAGCGCTGGATGCGACCATAGCTGATTTAGACGAAACCCTATCCGAGCTGCGCATCAATCAGGCGACCAAAGAACATCGAATGAAAGAGCGCCAAGAGCAGCAAAGATTGCTTGATGACCAAATACAACAATTAGATGCGGATATCAGCCAGTTAATTACTGCAGCATTAAGCAAAACAAAATCTCCGTCTATTACCACAATGATACAACCGCTGGCGCAGATGGATACTCAGGCAGATACATTAGCGTTGCTAGATAGCACAAGAGATGCGCTTGCGACACGTAAAAATTCTCTAAAAATGACGTTGTCTCGCTACGAGACACTTAACGACTCACTCAACACGCTTCGTCACACAATAGACGGTATAGAGAAAGAGCAATATAAGCTGGCAAGTGATATTAGTGAGATTGAAAATAATATCAAAGTCAGCTCCTTGACTATAGACAGTATCAATAAAAAGTCTAATGACAATTTTTCTGAGTTAAAGGTTCTGCAAAATGCCATATCACAGCTACTAACAGAATATTTATTTAATAAAAAATTCGCTGACAAGTCTCAGTCAGACTTGGCGCCTTCATTTTCATTACAACCACTGACAGATAGCATCGATAAGCAAGTCATACTAACCGAAGCGGATTATGATCCACATATTGATACACTGCGTCAGTATCATAGCGCCATTTTAGACCTAAAGAATCAGCTCAACGGTTTTAAAGAGGAACGACAAACTCTAAAAACAGTACTTGATCGCTTAGAAACACAAATCGAAACCAAGCAAACTCAGCTTGATAAAGAGGAACATGCGCTTAGTAAATTCGCTCTATTATTGACAGAAAAAACAGCCGCACTTGAAAAATTAAAAGCAGATAGACATGATGTCTTTGCTGATAACAACCCTGAAGAAGAAGACAATCGCTTACGAGCGGCGCTAGAACAGGCACAAACTACGCACGTTTATGCACAAAGACAGTTGGATAGTGCTGAATACACGCTCAAACAATTACTTGATAAAAATAAAAACGTGACCGAACAGATAACGCCAGCAATCGATATGCTTGATAACCAAGAAACTGTTTTTCAGTCAGCGTTAATTGCTTCTGATTTCATTGATGAAGCTGATTTTACTGCAGCCCGTCTGCCTATTGATGAGCGTAATGTACTCAGTCAGCAGCAGCAACATATCGACTATGCGTTAAAGCAGGCGCAATCTTTATTGGCCGATACCCAAAAAGCACTCAAAGATAAACAGGCCAAGCCGCCTACTACCGATAATAGAGAATCGCTCATCCAAAGACAGGTACAAGTACAAGATGAGGTCAATACGCGGATTGAAGCGATTGGTGCGATAAGTCAGCAGCTCAAAGCCAATGATGAGAAAAAAGATAGCCAGCAAGCACAGCATGATGCCATTGGTGCTCAAAAACAAAAATTACAAGTCTGGCAGCAACTGCATAAATTGATTGGTTCATCTGATGGTAAAAAATACCGTACCTTTGCCCAAGGTCTTACCTTTGATCTGATGGTCAATCAGGCCAATACCAAACTGCATAAAATGAGTGATCGCTATCTATTGATTCGCGATGACGACAGTCCGCTTGAGCTTAATGTAATTGACAACTATCAAGGTGGTGAAATTCGCAGTACCAAAAACCTATCGGGTGGTGAAGGTTTTATTATCAGCCTAGCACTAGCGCTGGGACTTTCGCAGATGGCCAGTCAAAATATTCGCGTCGACTCGCTATTTTTGGATGAAGGTTTTGGCACACTTGACGAAGAGTCATTGGATATTGCGCTTGATACGCTGACCAGCTTGCAACAAGAAGGCAAGTTAATCGGGGTAATCTCGCATGTTCAGGCATTAAAAGATCGTATTTTAACTCAAATTAAAGTTGAAAAACTTTCAGGCGGCTTTAGCCAGATCACAGGCCAAGGCTGCCAAAAAATCGTCAATTAAAACGTCATTATTTATTGAACAATAAAAAACCACCGCTAATGAATAACGGTGGTTTTTATTAACAAGCTATTTATAAACCATAGACCGGCTTATTTAGTCACTAGACCACTAAGCTCACTCATCAATACTGAGAGTGTTGATAAGCTCACCTCACTGTTTTCATCGTTACTATAAAGGTCATCAAGTTTACGCATTTCGTTCTCTACCGATGCCAGCTGATCTAAATGACGTGAGCGCCATTCACTAAAAGCTTGCTTCGCATCTGGTTTCGACAACACTACATCCATAAGCAGACGCAAGCTACGTGACAACTCATTTACTAATGCATGGCGGGCACGGCGATCCCAATAATTTTGCTGCGGTAAGCTGGCGATATTATCCATCATCCAATCTAGTTGCAATACTTGATACGCTTCAAAGTATAATGTTGCAATCTCATCGACAGGACGCTCATACTGCTCTGCAAGCAGTGCTGCATCAAGCGCATCGACATGATATGGCAGCATTGCAAACAACGCTGCATCAATATTAGACAGATCTTTTTGCATCAAGCTCGTGGTATCTTCCTGCAAATATTGTGCAAATTGCTGCTCAATAAAACCGCCTGACTTGGTGAGTTTTTCAACACTGTTACTAAAGCGGCTAATCATGTCAGCGACTTGCAAGTCTTGACCAAAGGCATTGATAAACCAAATCACACCACGTTCAAGCGCATCACGCAGACGCAGCTCAAGATTTAGTAGTAACTTAGCATCGACTTGATTGTCCAGCGCTTCAAGCGTCTTCCAAGCTTTTGACACATTAAAGACATCACGGCTAATCGCATACCCACGAATGATGGTAGCTAGTGATTGGTCTGTCTCCTCAAAAAGGCGGAACAACGCTTCAATACCTAAACGATTGACCACACTATTGGTCAAATAAGTACTGATAATTTCACGATGCAAACGATGCTCAGTCATCTCATCAAAGAAGCGTGAGGCCAGCTCATCAGGGAAATACTTGCGTAGCTCATTGATAAAGTATGGATCATCTGGCAAATCAGATAACAACAAGTTGTCATAAACCCACATTTTGCCATAAGCCATCACGACTGCGAGCTCTGGATTGGTCAGACCAGTATCTGCTTTTTGGCGTTTTGCAATTTCTTCATCTGATGGCAAATATTCGATGGCGCGGTCAAGACGACCCTCACTTTCTAACATCTGAATAAAACGCTGATGCTCGCTCAAATTTGCTGCCGCAACGATCTGGCTAAGCTCAATCGCTTGTGGCTGTAAGTAGTTTTGACGTAATACCAGCTCTGCCACATTATCAGTCATGCTTTCTAACAGCTCATTACGCTGCTTCAAAGTCATGTCACCTTGTTCGACGACTTTACCAAGTAAGATTTTGATATTGACTTCGTGATCCGAGCAGTTAACGCCGCCTGAATTATCAATGGCGTCAGTATAAATGCGGCCACCCGTTTGGGCGTATTCGATACGTCCTTGCTGGGTAAAACCTAAGTTACCGCCTTCGCCTACAACGGCTGCACGCAGCTCATTACCGTTGATACGCAGCGCGTCATTGGCACGGTCACCGACGTCAGCGTGAGTTTCGTTAGCGCTTTTGACATAAGTACCGATACCGCCGTTCCAAATGAGATCGACAGGCGATTTCATCAACGCGGTGATTAAATCATTGGGTGCTAACTTGTCTTCTTTAATATCAAAAATTGCCTTCATCTCTGCACTGATGGCAATGGTTTTGTCTTGACGTGAGAATATACCGCCACCTTGGCTAATGAGTGATTTTTCATAATCTCCCCACGATGAGCGAGGCATCTCAAACAAGCGGGCGCGTTCAGCGTAAGAAGCTTCTGTGTCTGGATTGGGATCGATAAAAATATGCAGATGGTTAAAGGCTGCAACCAGCTTGGTATGAGTTGAGAGCAGCATACCGTTGCCGAATACGTCTCCACTCATGTCACCAATACCAACCACGGTAAAGTCATCACGGTTCTGAATATCCATGCCGCGCATACGGAAGTGACGCTTGACCGACTCCCAACCACCGCGTGCTGTGATGCCCATCGCTTTATGGTCATAACCTACTGAACCACCAGAAGCAAAGGCATCATCAAGCCAAAAATTATATTCTGCAGCCAAGGCATTGGCAATGTCAGAGAAAGTGGCAGTCCCTTTGTCAGCAGCAACGACCAAATATGGGTCATCTTCATCATGACGCACGGTATTGGCTGGCGGGACAATATGACCATCGACAATGTTGTCTGTGATATCAAGCATACCGCGTAAGAACGTCTGATAACAGGCGATACCTTCGGCTTGGAACGCTTCACGACCATCTGCCATGGTTTTGTTTTTGACGATAAAGCCGCCTTTTGAACCAACAGGGACAATAACCGCATTTTTTACCATCTGTGCTTTGACCAAACCAAGCACCTCGGTACGGAAATCTTCCATACGATCTGACCAGCGCAGACCACCGCGAGCCACTTTTCCACCACGTAAATGCACCGCTTCAACACGCGGAGAATAAACAAATATCTCAAACATCGGTTTGGGTAGTGGTAAGTTTGTAATGTCTGCTGCCAAGAATTTAAACGACAGACGATCTTTGCGTAGACCATCGGTATCCGTCTGATAGAAGTTGGTGCGTACCATGGCGTTAATTAAGTCTAAATACCAACGTAAGATACGGTCTTCATCTAGGCTATCAACATCTGCAAGGGCGACGTTAATCTGTTCTTGAATTGTCGCTGTCTGCTCTGTGCGGGCATCTTCACTGTATTTAGGATTCATGCGCGCATCAAACAGACTGCATAAGGCCACACTAATATCACTATTTTTTACGACAGCTTGTTGAATATAAGCACTAGAGAACGGTGCTTTTGCTTGCATCATATAGCGTGATAATGCTCGAAGTACGACCACATCATAAGTATCTAACTTGGTAACTAATACCAACTCATTGAAAGAGTCACTTTCAACTCGTCCTGCCCAAATTTGCTTTAGACTGTCTTCAAACTGACCGCGCACCACTTGCATGTTGACGGTATCGACATGTTCTAAAGTCAACTCATACTCTTGCATCCAAATAGGCTGCTCTGGTAAGTCAAACTCATAAGTCTGAGCAGAAATGACCGACACCCCGAAGTTTTCAAGGATTGGCAATACTTTGGACAAGATAACCGGTTGCTCACGACCATAAAGCTTAAGATGTAGCTGATTTCTTGCGTCACCTGTTGACTGATACAAATGCCAAATCATTGGCTGCTCTGTGGTCAGTACTGCTAAACGTTTGGTATCTTCAACGGCAGTACGAGCATCAAAACGCTCTTGGTAAGCGGCAGGAATATAGTTTAAGAAGCGACGATTTAACGCATTGGCTTGCTGCTCACCTACATTATCGAGCAACACTTTTTGATAGCTGTCATTCCACGATTGCATTAGTGCCGATAACTTGGCTTCAAGCGCTTCTGTATTGACGTCATTTACTTGACCTGGCACTGTACGTACATGAACATGGACACGAGCGTGAGCAGATTCGTTGAACTCAGTCGTAAAGCCTGATGATGTCCCGCCATAAGCTTCTTTTAGGACGTTTTGTACTTTGATACGCAGCTCAGTATTGAACTTATCACGCGGAATATAGACCAAACATGAGACAAAACGCTGATAATGATCAATACGGCTGAACAGACGTAGACTCTTTTTGTCTTGTAATTGGCTGATACCAGAAACAATAGGATACAGCTCTTCTACGCTGGCTTGAAACAAATCATCGCGCGGTAAGGTATTAATCACGTGCATCAGCTTATGATGCGCGTGTCCATCACGTGGTAATTCTGCCATCTTCATAATTTTATTGGCTTTTTCACGCAATAGCGGTATTTGCTGTACAGTAAGCTGATAAGCTTGTGATGTCAAAAGACCGATAAATCGATATTCACCAACCAGTTTGCCATTGTCATCAAACTTATGAATACCCAAAAAGTCCATATATACTGAGCGATGTATAGGCGATACACGGCTTGATTTAGAAAGCATCAATACTCGCGGTTCAGTCAATAGCTGCTTTAACATCTTAGGTAGCTGGGTAAAGCTTTCTGATAACTTATCTTGTTCAGCACCACGCAATAGACCAAGGCCACTATTACCAATGGCAAATAAATCTAAATCAGCAGGTTCAGCATCGACTTCAACAGCTTGGCCTCCTTCTAAACGGTATTCGCGGTAACCCAAAAATATAAAATGATCGTCCAATATCCAATCTAAGAAATTTTGTATTTCTTGCTGCGAATAAAATACTTCTGGTAATGGCTTTTTGGATAGCTCAATTTGAATATCAGTGAGCTTGGCACGCATCTCTTTCCAATCACCGACGACAGTATCTAGCGTATCGATTTTGGTTAACAGCATTTTTTGTAGTGCTTCCAAGTTTTCAGAATCTTGGTAAGCAATTTCGCAATGAATCAAAGACAAATGAGAGATCGCACTTTCATCTGCGCCTTTAATATTTGTGATTTGTCCGTCATCATTGCGCTCGACGCTAATAATAATATTATAAGTACGATGAACGTCGATACCTTCTGCTTCAAGACTCATCAAAATAGTATCGACTAAGAATGGTCTGTCATAAGCAACAATCTGGATGACAGTATGTGAGCTATGAAAATGCTGCTCTTCTGCCATTGGATTTAGCACAGTCAGTTGTGGCTTACTACCATCATAGGCTTTGAGTAGCGTAAAATGATGTAATGCCATACCTGCCAAGTCAGTATTGCTGATGTTTTCAGCGGTCTCTTGGTATAATGGTTCATAATAACTATGAATAAAGTGGTCAAATAATGATTTATCTTTTTGTACATAACTGGTAGCAATATCGCTTATCTGGCTTATGCGCTCTTTTGCGATACCGAGAGAGTTTGGCATGTCCTTCGTCCTTTTTTACAGGTTTGGTTTAGCATTTATTGGTGTTTATTAATTCGTATTATTACTGGCATCGTATGAATACATATAATATTACTCATAATGCGAAGCAGTATATCCATTTACGCAAATTATTCTATTTTTTCTTACTTTTTTTAAGTTTTTCTCCTTTTTTTACCCTTATATCGTAAGAATATGAGCAATTAGGATTTAATACTATTAATCTAGTGAAGTGTAACGCACATAAGGCGCGAGCTAAAGCCTACAACATCATTTCATGAATCAGCAACATGCCGATAACATTTATTAATGAGACAAATGTTTATTTATTGGTGATTAATTGCTGGCAAGTGGATACTCGTGGTAATCGGTACAGATTTTTTGTTAGAATATACGCCTGTATTTAAGAGTGTATGACTCACTCATTATTAACTTTAATGCTAAGGGTAAGACGTATGATGAATATTTTGGTGATTGGTTCAGGTGGTCGTGAACACGCACTAGCTTGGCAATGTGCAAAAGATGAGAATGTAAAAAATATCTACGTCGCGCCTGGTAATGCTGGTACTGCCCTTGAATCTAAATGCCAAAACGTCGTATTGGAATCTACCGACGCTAATGAGCATAGTGCGGTCATAGCGTTTTGCCAAAATAATGCTATTGATATGGTCATTGTTGGACCTGAAGCACCTTTAGTCACTGGTATCGTTGATGCTTGCCGTGATGCTGGTATCAAAGCTTGGGGGCCGACGGCGTACTGTGCACAATTAGAAGGTTCAAAGACCTTTGCCAAAGAATTCATGGCACAGAACAATATTCCAACAGCCGCTTACCAAGGTTTTACGGACGCAGACGCTGCCAAAGCCTATATTAATGAGCAAGGTGCACCAATCGTTATCAAAGCAGATGGGCTTGCCGCTGGTAAAGGCGTCATCGTTGCAGAAACTATCGAGCAAGCACATGAAGCAATCGATGACATGCTTGCGGACAATAAATTTGGTGATGCTGGTAGCCGTGTAGTGATTGAGCAGTTTTTGCAAGGTGAAGAAGCCAGCTTTATTTGTATGGTCGATGGTGAAAATATTTTACCCATGGCAACCAGTCAGGATCATAAACGCGCTTTTGAAGGTGATACAGGACCGAACACAGGCGGCATGGGTGCTTACTCTCCTGCGCCAGTCGTTACTCAAGATGTTCATAACAAGGTAATGGCACAGGTCATTCAGCCAGTGGTTGATGCGATGAAAAATGTAGGCCACCCTTATACTGGATTTTTATATGCAGGTTTGATGATTGATCAAGCAGGCGACCCTTATGTCATCGAATTTAACTGCCGCTTTGGTGATCCAGAGACACAGCCTATTTTGATGCGTTTGCAATCCTCAATGGTAGATTTGGTGGCAAAAGGGCTGGCAGGTCAGTTACCGAGTAAGGCTAAATGGGATACCCGCCCTGCTCTTGGTATTGTCGTCGCTTCAAAGGGTTATCCTGAGACATCTTCAAAAGGTGACGTGATTGCTGGCTTGCCTGAGCTTGATGTCAATAACAATGGCATGGTTAAAGTCTTTCATGCTGGCACCGCGTTTTCTGATGACAATGTCGTAGATAACGGAAAAGAAAATGGTGAAAAGGAAGTGATCACTAACGGTGGACGTGTGCTATGTGTGACTGCTCTAGCAGATAGCATTTCTGATGCTCAACAAGCGGCACTAGCAGTAACAGGCGCAATCAGTTTTGACGGGGCGCAATATCGTCGTGACATAGGTCACCATGCTATCAGCCGTGAAAAATCTCAATAAACTATTGTGAATTAGGCGAAATAAATAAGCAGTTTGTCTCTCTATATGCCTCATTAACTTTCGTCTTACATTATTTGACCTAGCATGATGCTAGGTCTTATTTTTACTATCACTTTGCGATATTTCAAATATAGCAATACTTACCATCATATTACTTCTTACAAAGTAACTGCTATTAGCCAGCGAAGGCCCATCAACCAAATGGGCTTTATATGATACAATTTTGTACCTGTACATCGTATCTCCCTTGTATTGTAGGTCTCGAACCCACACATCAATACCAACTGGATGAATGATTATATTTATGGCAAATGATACGTCTAAACCTTTTAATAATAAGCAATCAATCGATAACTTAAAAACCTCAGGGTTTGAGCGCCGAATGTCGATTGCCAAAACCTCCCTGAATATTGGTCGTCGTTGGGCGGGTAATAGTGTGTCTGGCATGTTCTTAAATAAAGAAGCACGCACAGCGCGTAATCAGGTGTTTATGGAAACACAAGCAAATTATCTTGCATCAGAACTTGGTAAGTTAAAAGGTTCAGTCGTAAAGATTGGTCAAATGCTGGCGATTTATGGCGAGCATATCTTGCCACCTGAGATCACACGTGCTCTACAAACATTAAATGATGACACCGCCACATTATCATGGCCAACGATAGAACTAACGCTACAAAAGTTGTTGGGAGAAAAGCTAAATGAGCTTGACGTCGATCCTGTTCCTATTGGAACAGCTTCACTTGCTCAAGTACACCGCGCCACAGTCATTGCAACTGGCGAACAAGTAGTGTTAAAAATTCAATATCCTGGCGTGGCAGATGCTATTAACTCAGATCTTGCTCTATTTAAACAGTTATTGAAAGTGAGCAATATCGTTCCGCAAACCCGCTCGCTTGATGCATGGTTTGAAGAGATACGCGACCTACTTCATCACGAAGTCGATTATGAAGCAGAAGCCGCGACCACTGAACGTTTTTATGAGCGTTTAAGTAACGATCCGCGTTATGTCGTTCCTAAGATTAATCGGGACTATTCCAAAAAGCGTCTATTATGCATGTCCTATGAGTCAGGCATTACCGTTATTTCTGAGGCGTTACAACTATTACCTCAAGAGCGCCGTAACGCTATCGGTCAAGCCGCCATTGAAATCATGATGCAAGAGATTTTTGTGTGGGGTGAGATGCAGACTGACCCAAATTTTGGTAACTATTTAGTTCGTATCAATGACAATGAAGATGGTATCGATAAATTGGTCTTATTAGATTTTGGTGCTATTCGTCAGTTCGATACTAACCTATTGACTATTGCTCACGGTTTATTGAAAGCTGGCTATCGCCATGACCATCAAGCAATGATGCAAGCAATGACTGGCTATGACTTCTTCGATAGCATGAGTGATAAAGTACGTTTTGATATTGCCTCGTTGTTCTTATTGGCTACTGAACCTTTCAGCGATCCTGCCATTAACCCTGACATCCCAGCTAATTGCCTAGATGAAAGCAAACGCTATATTTGGGCAAACAGTAAACTGCACTCACGTCTCTCAACCGTGGCAACACGTGCGATGCAATCTTTCGAATTTAATCTTCCACCAAAAGAATTTATGTTCATCAGTCGCAAGTTTATTGGTGCTTATACGTTTCTTACAGTATTAGATTCATATACTGATTCTAATAAGCTAGTAAAACCTTATTTATAATGTAAATTAAGCTCTGATTTCTGGACCGTCACTTCTAGTGGCGGTTTTTTTTGTTTTCCAATTTTTTTGCTTAGGCTATTTTTTATTTAATGTTTATTTATAGGTTGATAATCCTATATTAAAATAAGGTCGTGTTCTAAAGCGTAAGTTGGCGCTAAAACTCAATAAGAAATCCACGCTATGTTCTTTGACTCTACTAGATTTTTCAGTGCTTTAAGAACCGCTTAAATTCTAGTTAGTGTGCCTTTTGATATACTCTATAAAATTTTACTTAGGCTATTTTTTAATTTGTAGTGCCGACTCGCCAATCATCAAACCTTGTCTTGTATCCCTCTGGCTTTTGCATACTGAGCTCCCAGCATATTTCTTGCCTCGCCAAATACTTCACTTCAAAGTGCGTACGTTGGCTGTCGTTTGGTACTTGATGCCGAGTATTTGGTAAACACCATACCTCAGTTGCTTGCTGCTCCGCATTGTTCATATACGTTTCGATATTGGTCACCATTATCACCTCCCCACCGACTTGTAAGCGTGATAGTAGAAATTCAAAAAAAGGCATGTTTAACCATTGTTGATTGGGGTTATGTTGTTCGGGATTAGGGTAAAGGATGAAAATTTTAGCCACACTATTCGGTGCTATAGCATGAACAATCCAAGCAATTGCATCAGCATGAATAGCCTCTAAATTCGCTGAGTCTTGTGAGGTCGCTAATTTAGCAAACGCTTCAAACTTATTACGTGTACGCTCAATAGCAATCAAATGCTTATCAGGGTTTTGTAATGCAAAGCTAAGAGCGTGCTTCCCCTTCCCTGCACCAATCTCTACTATCAAAGGCATATTATCTTTATTTTCATCAATTATATTTGGGAGGATAAAGTCACGCGGTGCCGAGAGCTTCTCTGGTTGAAATGCACGTGCTTGCTGGTGCGTAAGCTCAATATTGTCAGTCATTTACTGCCCTTAAAGTATTTGTCTTTTGCCATTATTCGACCACATGCTATTATATAGCCAATCCACTTCAATAGTAATATAACGACAGCGAGTATGCATTTATCAATCGCAATTTGCATAAGAGTGCAGCAAGCAGCACTGACTGCCATTTGCTAACGATACTAACCATACAAGTAACTTCAAGGATACTCTCACCCTTATTATGACTGACTCTACTCCCAATACATCACCCAAGACTTATCCATGTCCACGTTGTGGCACTCAGACGGCGTGGCAGGACAATAAATATAAGCCATTTTGTAGTAGCCAATGCAAACTTATTGACTTAGGTGCATGGGCAAATGAAGACTACACTTTACCTGCGGAAACCACGCCTTTCTCTGACGAATTGTAACCTGTACCTTTAATCAATCCATTATACCAAGGATGTTTTATATGTCTGCTACTTACCTTATGCCCACTTATAATCGTCAACCAATCAGCTTTACGCGTGGTTCAGGCAGTTGGCTATATACCAAAGATGATACGCCTTATTTAGATGCGCTGACTGGTATCGCAGTATGCGGACTCGGACATTGCCATCCACAGATAACCGACGCCATTCAACAGCAAGCAGCGACTTTGGTGCATACGAGTAATTTATTCGGTATCAATTGGCAGGAGCGTGCTGGAGAATTACTCTGTAATGCCGCCCAAATGGACAGCGTGTTTTTTGCTAATAGTGGTGCAGAAGCAAACGAAGCGGCGTTAAAACTTGCGCGCCTGTATGCATACAAGCAAGGCTTTAAACGTCCCAAAGTCATTGTCATGGAGCAATCATTTCACGGTCGTACGCTACTGTCATTATCTGCTACTGCCAACCCAAAAGCGCGTGAAGGCTTTTATACATTGGACGAAGACTTTATCCGTGTGCCGTTTGGAGACATTGCAGCGGTTAAACAAGTCGCTCAAGACCATGACGACATTTGTGCCATTTTTGTAGAGCCGATCCAAGGTGAAGGTGGTCTCAATACAGCTGACAATGGTTTTACTTATCTTGAAGAACTACAGGCAGAATGTGAGGCTCATAACTGGCTATTTATGCTTGATGAGGTGCAGACAGGTAATGGACGCACGGGTAAATACTTTGCTTATCAGCATAGTAATGCCCGTCCTGATGTGTTGACGACGGCTAAAGGATTGGGTAACGGCTTTCCAGTTGGTGCCTGTATGGTACGCGGTCGTGCGAATGGTTTGTTTGGTGCTGGTAGTCATGGCTCTACTTATGGTGGTACGCCATTGGCCAGTCGCGTTGTGCATAGCGTATACGAGGTGCTCGCAAATAGTGACATCATGAACAATGCCGTCAGCGAAGGATTATTCATTCGAGAGACCGTAGTCGATGCATTAGGACAACATGGGGTTAGCAGCCGCGGTGCTGGAATGATGATTGGTATCTCATTACCAGAAAATATGGACTGTAGTCAACTGGTCGATCGGGCGCGTGATGAACAAAAAATGATTATCAACGTCACTGGTGGTCATGTGATACGTTTGCTACCGCCGCTTAATATGAGCCGTGATGAGAGTACACAAGTGGCTGAGCGTTTAATTGATTTATTAAAGCCGTCTTTTTAACGCAGATTTTAACAATCATTAGCCATTAAGCTTAAAAAAAGCCTATAGATATAAATTCTCTATAGGCTTTTTACTGATTACTGATTACTGATTACTGTTAAAAATCATTAGTCTGTAATCAAATCAACATTTAATTGGCATGAAAATATTTTTTTAGAACTTCTAAGCAGCGAGTAATTTTAGCAGGCTGTTGGTCACGGTTCAAAGTCACTGCATAAAGCACAAAACTTGGTAATTGATAGCCAGTCAAGACTTCGATCAAATCACCACTTTCCAGTTCTTTTTTGATATCCATCTCCATCATCCTAACCAGACCATGACCTTCTTTTGCCAAAGTAGTAGCCATAAATACGTTGTTGGTATAGATGCGTGAGTGCATTTTTGTGCGCGTTTTTTTACCCGTTTCTGTTTGAATCAAATCGATCTGATTGGCATCTTTCATGATTTCAATACAAATTAGTTGGTGATCAGCCAAATCTTTTGGCGTCTGCAATTTAGTGTTCTGACGTAGATATTGTGGCGAAGCGACCAGCATTTGACGTACATCGGTCAATGGATGACTGCTTAAATTAGAATCATTAATACTAGGGCTCATACGAATCGCGATATCAATGCGCTCATCAATCATATCGATATAGTGATTGTCGGCCAAATACGTAATACTAAGGTCATCATGAGCAGCCATCCATGTAGACAGGGCTGGCAAAATATGATTAACGCCAAGCTCAGGTGTTGTCGCCACACGTAAGCTGCCCGCTAGCTCATCACGCAGCTGATTGACTCTAATCCTACCCTGTTCAGCCGCACTGACCACATCTTTTGCGGCTTCGTAAAAGCTCTCACCCGCTTCTGTTAAGCTCAGCTTACGAGTTGATCTATGTAATAGCACCACACCCAACTCATTTTCTAATGAGCGAATTTGCTGACTGACTGCACTGGTAGTAATACCAAGCTCACGAGCTGAACCACTAAAAGAACCATGTCCGACCACACTGGCGAACACGGCCATACCGCGTAAATTATCCAACATATTCTCACCTAGGCTGCATTTTAATTTTTAATATAACTTAACCATTATAACGGATTTTAATTTTACTGACAGTTATTAAATGCGCTATTTTTATTAAAATAGATTTATTTATTAGCCAATAAAAGCAAAAATATCAAGGAGATAGGTTGACATCGCCTTGATATTTTATATGAAACTCGCGTTTAATAACTATTATATCTTTAAATAATTTTAACAATGGGTTTTCTGATTGTTTAATATAACTGAACCTTACCCATTTTACCTTCACCACGCTCGGTCAAGTATTGCATCACTGGTGTATTAAGCAGTTTTGACTCTGCTACCGTTTTGGCTTGCACTAAACGGGCCTGTTGGCGGCGTTCAGGCGTTTTATCTTCAGCTTGCATGACGCCACTATCAATTTGTAAATCAATCTCTGCTTGGGTGAACTGCTGCTGCAATTTTTTGGCTAGCTGCTGAAATGTTATCTGCAAATGCTTACTGTCGACGCTGGTAACAAAGGTCGCTTTGCCATCGCATAAGCCTATCATTATACCTTGACGAGCCAATGCCAATTCATCTTGAGCTAAGACATCTGCTTCACGAGCTACTTGTAGCCAATAGTCCCACTTCTCTGCTGTCCACTCGCCTGTTAAATCTTGCGGAGGGCAACGCAGCAAAGTACGTGGATCATCAAGCTGTGTTGTTAACTGAGAATCTTCTTCAGGTTCAACAATTGATTCAGGTTCAACAATTGATTCAGGTTCAACAATTGATTCAGGTTCAACAATTGATTCAGGTTCAGCAATTGATTCAGGTTCAGCAATTGATTCAGGTTCAGCAATTGATTCAGGTTCAGCAATTGGTTCAGGCTCAGCAATTGGTTCAGGCTCAGCAATTGGTTCGGGTTCAACAATTGGTTCAGGTTCAATAATTGGTTCAGGTTCAGCAATTGATTCAGGTTCAACAATTGATTCAGGCTCAGCAATTAGTTCAGAGGCAGCATTATTGGCCAACCACGCATTATCAATATAAGTCTCATTTTGCGGTACTTCATTGACTTGATCTTGATAATCAATATCATAAGGCTGCATTGGTGGCACTGAAGCTGAGTATCCAATGTTGGGTGGAGACTGCATAGAAGCGGTATCTTCTATCGTAGGTGTTTCTGAAGATACGTTAGCGCTATCATAAGTATTATTTAATATTTCATCTATAGGCAGTGGACGAAACGCCAATAAACGCAAGATACACATCTCAAGCGCTTGCATTGGTGTACTAGCCAGCCTAACGCCTTCACGTGCTTGTACGATAATCTCATAATAGAGTTGCAATACATCTGGGCTGATATGCTGCGCCAGCGTATTAATCTCTTTTGCCTGCGCCTCGTTCACATTTAGAGCAACTTCAGGTAATAACTGAGTCAATGCCAGTTGATGTAATAATTCAGCGAGTCCATCGAACATACTGGTAGCATCGACCATTTGTGCACGCATTTGCTCGATATGGGCGGCGACGGCAGATTTATCATGATTATAGATATCTGTAATCAATCTTACCAAATCAGCGGCATCAATCAAACCAAGCATCGCATTGACAGTGGCATCATCCAGCGCCCCTTGACCAAAAGCAATCGCTTGATCCGTCAATGATAATGCATCACGTACCGAGCCTTTCGCCGCACTCGCCAATTGCCATAACGCAGGCTGAGTATAAGCAACCTGCTCTTGGGTCAAGACATTTGCTAAATGCTCGCTAAGCAAGGTTTGTGGTAGTGGACGCAGCACAAACTGTAAACAGCGAGAGATAATAGTAATAGGCAGCTTTTGTGGATCAGTGGTTGCTAATAAAAACTTCACATGTTCAGGCGGCTCTTCTAATGTCTTGAGCAGCGCATTAAAACTGTGCGTAGAAAGCATATGCACTTCATCAATGAGATAAACCTTGTAACGCCCTTGACTTGGCGCATAAGGGACATTGTCTAATAGCTCACGTGTGTCTTCAACTTTGGTACGAGAAGCCGCATCAATTTCAATGAGATCAATAAAACGTCCTTGATCGATGGCCACGCAGTTATCACACACACCGCAAGGCGTGCTAGTAATACCCATATCACAGTTCAAACATTTAGATAAAATACGCGCAATCGTCGTCTTACCGACACCGCGCGTCCCAGTAAAGAGATAGGCATGATGCAGACGATTATAATCGATCGCGTTAATCAACGCTTGCGACACGTGCGTTTGTCCAATCAACTCATGAAAGTTTTTGGGACGGTATTTGCGAGCTAAAACCTGATATTGCTGCGACATATCTATCCATTGTGCCAAGTAGTTAGAGTGCTTATTTTAAGTATATTTTTGCATGGTTATTATAGCAAAAAGCCAGCATAAACGTCTGGCTTCTTACCGATTCTATAATGGCTTATATAATGTTCAATAAGCGGCTTTGATTGTCATTATAATTACAGGCTAACCAATCATGAGTCAACTTTACGGCGCATATGTGGAAATAAAATCACATCACGAATACTGGCAGAGTCAGTCAATAACATCACCAAGCGATCAATACCAATACCTTCACCTGCCGTTGGCGGTAAGCCATAAGACAAGGCTTCGATATAGTCTTCATCAAAGTGCATCGCTTCATCATCACCCGCATCTTTTTCGGCGACTTGTCCGCGGAAGCGTTCAGCCTGATCCGCTGGGTCATTGAGCTCACTAAAACCATTGGCCAATTCACGACCACCGATAAACAGCTCAAACCGATCGGTAATCTCAGGATTGTCATCATTACGGCGTGCCAATGGTGAGGTTTCTGCTGGATACTGGGTGATGAAAGTTGGCTGACGTAATTGATGCTCAGCAGTTTCTTCAAAAATAATCGTTTGTAATTTACCCACACCAAAGACATCTTTCACTTGTTGTCTAAGCGTCGTTGATGCGTATTCTGCTAGGTATTCTCGATCATTAATACGGGTCATGTCGAAGTTTTCTGCGTACTTTGCAATCGCATCAGACATAGATAGGCGCTCAAAAGGCGCTTTTAGACTGATGGCTTCTTCTTGATAGGTAATCTCCGTTGTATCCAAGATATCCATCGCCAATTCATTGAATAAGCGTTCGGTCAAATCCATCAAATCATGATGGTCAGCATACGCTTGATAAAACTCAATCATGGTAAATTCAGGATTATGACGGGTGGATACGCCTTCATTACGGAAGCTACGATTAATCTCAAATACTCTCTCAAAGCCACCAACGACTAAACGCTTCAAGTAAAGCTCAGGAGCAATACGTAAATAGAGTGGCATATCTAAAGCGTTATGATGCGTCACAAAAGGACGCGCTACCGCGCCACCTGGAATAGGATGCATCATTGGCGTTTCAACTTCCATGAAGCGCTCGTTCAACATAAACTTGCGAATACCGCTGATTACTTGACTGCGAATCATAAAAGTATCACGAGTCGTCTCATTGGTCATCAAATCAAGATGACGATTGCGATAGCGCGCTTCCACATCAGCCAAACCATGAAACTTATTTGGCATTGGACGCAATGATTTGGTCAAAAGACTGATTTCCTCGATGTGCACATACAAATCGCCTTTGCCTGAGCGACCGATATAACCTGAAACCCCAACGATGTCACCCAAATCTAGTGATTTAATACTCGCACGTGTCTCGTCATCAAGCTCTTTGCGTGCAACATACAACTGAATGCGGCCTGTCATGTCTTGGATAACAATGAATGACCCACGATTAAGCATGACTCGACCGGCCACATTTACCTGTGTTTTTTCACCTTTCGCAGCGTTATCTTCGATTTCTTGCTTCGAGACACCGTCAAAGGCGGTTTGCAAGTCTTTTGCATAATCAGTGCGTTTAAACGTATTGGGATACGGCTGTTTACCTGAAGCAGTGATATCGTCTAGCTTTGCTTGCAATTGTGCAATCAGCTCGTTAGCGTCTTCTACTACTGGGGTTTGGTCTTGGTTCTGATTGTTGGGCTTTGACATAACACTCTCAAATTTTGATAAGTTAAGTTTTGTATTTGGAAATTTATATGATTAATCTATACATAAAGTCCCTTTAGTAACGCCACCTTCAATAATTTGACGACAGCCAAAAGGGCTGTCATTAGCGGCGCAGGTTCCAACTTGATTTGATTTGCCCGGCTCAATATCTAGCTCTGAGCTTAAGCAGCTTCCTTGACAATCAGAGCTGTCACTACAAGCTTTTCCTTCATCTGAAAACCGCATGACGCATCTGTGCATCTGTAGTCTTCCCTGCTTTATGTATTCACCACCTTTAGCGAGACATTCTTTTACAAGATTTTCAGAAGAAGAGATGGGGGCTTTTTGTTCATCAATCACTGACGGTGTCTGGCATGCAGATATAAATAATAAAGAAAATAAACCCATAAGACATAAAACTAGACGATTATTCATTATATTTCTCACATATAAAATACGGATTGGTTTATAAGATAGTTTACTATAGCAATGCTTATATTTTTAACGTTACTTACGATTAAAACGCTATTACTCACCGCCAATACTGGCCATCAAATCAGCCTGATGCTCACGTAACAACGCATCCAGAATCTCATTCAAATCGCCTTCCATAATAGAATCGAGCTTGTATAAAGTCAGATTGATTCGATGATCCGTCATACGCCCTTGCGGGAAATTGTAGGTACGTATACGCTCTGAGCGATCGCCACTACCAACCAAGTCACGACGTATGGTATCAGCCGCATCGACCTGCGCCTGCACTTTGACTTGCTGAATCTTTGAGATTAGCATTTTCATGGCTTGTGCACGGTTTTTGTGTTGACTACGTTCTTGTTGACACTCTACCACGGTACCCGTTGGAATGTGCGTTAAACGTACGGCTGAGTCAGTGGTGTTGACGTGCTGACCGCCTGCACCGCTTGAGCGGAACGTATCAAAACGGATATCTGCTGGGTTCAGATCAACGGTATCATCAATCTCAACTTCTGGCATGACAGCCACGGTACAGGCTGAGGTATGTACGCGGCCTTGGCTTTCGGTTTCAGGAACACGCTGCACACGGTGTACGCCAGATTCAAACTTGAGACGACCATATACGCTATTACCTGAGACGCGAGTAATGATTTCTTTGTAACCGCCATGTTCACCTTCACTAGCTGATAGTACTTCCACTGTCCAACCTTGCGTCTGCGCGTACTTTTGGTACATACGAAACAAGTCACCAGAGAAAATCGCTGCTTCATCACCGCCGGTACCCGCACGAATCTCTAAGAACGCTGGCACTTTGTCATTGGGATCTTTTGGCAGCATCATCAAATTAAGCGCTTCTTCCATCTCTATGATGGTCTCACGTGCGTTATCAATCTCTTCTTGCATCATCTCTTTCATATCAGGATCTGAGGATTCTTTTAGCATCATTTCTGCATCGGCCTGATCGGTTTCTGCACGCCCGTAGTTTTGCCATAAAGTAGTGATATCCATCAAGTCGCTGTGCTCGACAGACAGTTCACGGAATTTATTATTATCACTGATGACGCTAGGGTCTGATAATAAGGCGGTGACCTCTTCATAACGGTCTACCATCTGGTCTAAACGCAGGCGTAAGGATTCTTTCATAAAAGGACTTTTAATTAGATAAGAGGAATAAGAGCGTGATTATAGCAAATTTTTCGAGGTAAATTAAAACCTCTGACCAATCTTAGTTTTATTCTAAGAAATCTTGCCATTATATTGATAATCATCTCTACTTATTCCGAATCACTATTACCCTGTTTTCATAATATGTCTGTATATAATCAGGGAAAAAAGATAGTCAAGAAAAAATGGCAACATAAAAAAATAGCTAAGAATACTCTTAGCTATTTTAATCGTGACAAAAGTCTAAAGTCTAAAACTATACTTTACGAACCAGTACCGAACCGATTGAGTAACCAGCGCCAAATGAGCAAATCACACCCAAATCACCAGATGACAACTCATCTTTATAACGATGGAAGACAATCATAGGGCTGGCTGAGCTGGTGTTGGCAAATTCAGCAATAACGCTTGGAACAATCGCTTTATCCGCTTCTTTACCGATGACCGTACGTAGAATTAGATCTAACATATTGGCATTGGCTTGGTGCAACCACATCATCTTAACATCAGACGTTGGTATGTTATTTTCTTGCAAATGCTCGGTGATGATTTCTGACACTTTTGGACAGACTTCACGGAATACTTTGCGGCCGTTTTGTAAAAACAGCTTGGTAGTGACAGGATCTTTGATATCAGCATACATCTCCGTTTGCGCTGCTAAGTACTCTGAGCGATCCATAAACCCATATTCATTGGTAATATTGGTCGAAAATTCTGTAAACAGCTTAGCATTAAGGATTTCATAGCCTCTTGGCGTATCTAAGTCTTCAACAATAGAAGCGGTCGCTGCATCACCAAAAATGAAATGGCTATCACGGTTGCGCCAGTTTAGATGCGCTGAGGTAATCTCAACGTTAACCACAGCAACACGTTTGGCTAGACCAGAAACAATAGAACCATGCGCTTGTGATAGGCCAAAAGTTGCCGCACTACAGGCGACGTTCATATCGTAAGCAAAACCGCCCACCATACCAATCTCATTTTGAATTTCGATGGCAACGGCAGGATAAGTGCGCTGAAAGCTTGAACAAGCAAGAATAATACCATCTAAATCATTGGCTTCAAGCCCTGCATCAGCCAGTGCGTCTTTCAACGCCGCAGCACCCATTTCTGCCATGACAGACAGCTCTTCGCCCAAATTACGGTAAGCAATAACCGGTGCCATAATCTCAGGATTTAAAATACCGTCTTTTTCCATCACATAGCGTGATTTTATACCAGATACCTTTTCGATAAAGGCCGCTGATGAAGGTTGCAGTGCCGTAACAGTCTCTGCTGCTATCTCATCAGCATGTTCTTCATTATAATTTTCAACATACTGGTTAAATGACTCTACCAACTCTTCATTACTGATGCTATAAGGCGGAATATACAGGCCAGTGCCTGTGATACAAGTCGTCATGATAAGCTTCCTTGTCTACTACTATAGGGCTTGGGATAAGCATAAATGTGAAAAAATAACAGTCGTGCTATTTCAGTAAATAACTGCTTCAGTGAATAACTGTAAACTAAAAATCAGTGCCTTTATTATGCCTGAATATTATTATTTTTCTAATAGTTTGTTACAAATAATCTGTTTGCTGTGAAAAATAAGCAAAGAATGTCTTTATTTTGGGATAGCTACGTTATAATTAGCGCTATTTGACTGTGAATCTGCTTGCATTCCAATTGCGTGGAAACCTGTCAAATACAATAAACATTCATATTTGGGCATGCTCATGGCAGAACTTTTAAACTGGTTATTTGGTCAGTACGCTGATTACTCGACTATACTGATAGCACTTGAGTTGATTGCGGTTATATTTGGCGTGGCAAGTGTCTTACTCGCCAGCAAAACCAATATATTGGTATTTCCCATTGGCCTTGTAAGCACAGCTATATTTGTCTATTTGCTATGGAAATGGCAATTATTTGGCGATATGTTTATCAATGCTTATTATACCATCATGAGTGTCTATGGCTGGATCAACTGGTCACAGAATAAAGCATCTAAGAAGCATAGAGATCACATCAACCCTACTGGACAGTGTTTAGATGAATCATTAGAAAACACTGATGCCCAAAACACTATCCAAGTTGAACATTTACGTGCAAAAGACGTACCGACATTGGCGGCGCTAGCGGCTGCTACCGTCGCTTTCGTTGCTGCCGTTTATTATTTCCGTCCTGTCATTAACAATGGCTTTAGCTTTGATGGTGCCATTCTTGGTCTGCATTTATTTACGTGGGTCGACTATACCGACATGTTGACAACCGCACTGTTTTTGATGGCAATGTGGCTGATGGCACGGCGCAAAATCGAGCATTGGATACTTTGGATAATCGCCGATACTATTTCAGTACCACTGTATTTTTATAAAGGTCTCACTTTTACCGCATTACAATACGTAGTGTTCACTCTCATTGCAATCTGGGCTTATTATGAATGGCAGCGCCTCTATCGCATACAACCTCACGCAGCATACGCCTAAATTCGTCATCAACGTCGCGATATTAGGGGCAGAAAGCACAGGCAAGACCACACTATGCCGCGACTTGGCAGCCCATTTCGGTAGTCCTTGGGTGCCAGAGTATATGCGCACATATCTACAAGCAAAGTGGGACGACGAGCAGCTTACCTGTACGTGGGATGACCTGCTCCCTATCGCACAAGGTCAGATGGCGTTAGAAAACAAACTGGCTAAACAAACGGCTCACCTATCAGAAAAAAATCGTTACTTATTCTGTGATACTAGCCTGTTTGAGCTAATGGTTTATGCCAATTGGTATTATGGTGATTGTCCTGAATCATTGACCAAAGCAGCATTAGACCATCATTATGACTTGATACTATTGACGGAGGTTGATGTCCCATGGATCGCTGATGACTTACGTGATAGCCCGCATCAACGTGAAGAAATTAGTGGGTTTTTTGAGAACCAGCTAAGGAATCATCAAAAGTCATTTTACCGCATTGGTGGTGACAGAAATGAGCGAGTACAACAAGTAGTTGAATGGCTGTATAAAACCCATCATATATCATGTCCTAAATAGTTGACCTACAACTTTCCATTTAACCTTTCAGAGATGTCCATGCTAAAAAATCTTGAACACTACTTAGAAAAAACCATATTTAATAGCCGCTGGATATTAGCGCCTTTTTACTTAGGGCTGGTTTTTGGCATCATTTTACTATTTATCAAATTCGTTCAAAAGCTTTGGGGTATGTTTGCAGACATTCTGATTGTCTCTGAAGCGAGTGTGATTGTAGATATATTGGTCTTGGTTGACATCTCGTTGGTTGCCAGCTTATTACTTATTATCATATTTAGTGGCTATGAGATTTTTGTCTCCAAAATCGATACGGATGATCACGACGATCGCCCTAGCTGGATGGGTAAATTAGATTTTTCTGGTCTAAAACTCAAAGTCATCGGTGCTATCGTTGCTATTTCTGCGATTGATCTACTCAAATCATTTATGGACATAACAAGTGACATGAGCGAAGGCGAGGCTGATAAACTTATGTGGAAGGTCATTATTCACATGACATTTGTTCTGTCAGGCTTGCTGTTTGCCATTATGGATAAAGTGGTTGGCGATACCAAAAAGTATTAGTTTTTTTCCACACAGTCTCCACCGTTCTTACATATGTTTTCTTCATTCTTTCTCTATGATTTCTTTAAGCCTATTGACTGTTTTATTGACAGTTTCAGACTAAAGGCTCATATGAGGAACTCCCATGCAAAAAACACTATTGATTAAATTATCCATTATCGTTGGACTTTGCGTTATTTTTGCCATCGGTCTCACTATGATTGGTTCAGTCATTTATGAGCGACAAAGTTATGCAGAGTCGGTGGTAAGAGAGATTGCCCAGCAGCATGTTAATCCGCAAGAAGTCATCACACCATTTATTGTCATTCCCACCACGGTGACGCCTGAATGCCAAATTGAGGCGTCTGAAGCAACCAATAAATGCGCGCCATCTTACTCAAAAATTGAAACCATCTTTGCAAATCAAACTCAAGCAATGCAAGATCTTGAGGTCAGCACTGATATGTACAAACGCGGTATCTATCATGCTACCAGCTACAATGGCGCACTGACATTTGATCAAAATTACACTTTTGATCAAAGCATCAGCCGCTTAAAAGCGTTTACTGCTAACACAAACAGTCAAATGTTAAGCTTGACCACTGACAATAAAACAAAACCAGAAAAAATCATCGTCCACTGGAATGAAGCAAAATTAATCATTCCAGTGTCAGATCTGCGCGGTGTTGCGACTCTGCCAACGGTGACTATTGATAAAAAGCCAATAACAGCAACTTATCCGCAATCACCCCTGTTGAAAGATCTAACCTATGTAGAAGTGGCCATTCCTCAAGATATATTTAACCGTTCAACGCAAAAAATTACTAGCCAGCAGAGTGAGTCTAATACTGTAACCGCGAATAGTGATAGCGACTCGCCAGCCAGTACAGGTATAAATAATCAATCGCCCGATACTGCCAATGATACTGATAACAATCAAGTCACTAACATCATGATTGATCTACCATTAGCAGGTATTAGCAATTTAAACACTGTACCTACGGGGCAAAATTTCAGCCTGACCATGCGTAGTAATTGGTATGCACCAAATTTTATTGGCAAGGCGCTCCCAAATGCCAAAAAATTTACGGCTAAAGGGTTTGAAGCCAATTGGCAAAATCAATATTTGACGGTCGCCAATAATCAAGATTTATCGCAGTGTGTCGGCATTGCTAATAACCAATGTACTATCACGAGTGAAGCCACACTCTATACCAGTGACCAATCTATGTATCCTGACGCCGCTATATCAGTAACGGAAGGCGTCGTCACAGCAGATGGCAGCACTGTGCCTGACAGCTACCAAAACGTGCGCCTAAACAGCTTTGGCGTTAGTTTCGCTGAGCCTAATGACGTTTATTTACAGACCGAACGAACGATGAAATATGCTTTATTATTAATCTTAGTTTCCTTTGGCACCTTTTTCTTATTTGAGGTGATTAAAGCTAGCCGCATTCACCCTATTCAATACCTATTAGTCGGTTGTGCGCTGTTCGTTTTTTATGTTTTATTACTACCACTTGCTGAACAAATTGTATTTTGGAAAGCTTATGCGATTGCCGCCAGTGCTTGTGTTGGTCTCATTGGTTGGTATACTTACTACGTACTAGGCGGCATAAAACGAGCCATGATTTTCACTATCACATTGGCTGGATTGTATGCAGCATTTTTTGGCATATTAACCACCGAAGATATGAATTTATTGCTTGGTGCTGTCTTCTGCTTTGTCCTACTCGCTTGCGTAATGGTTATGACTCGTAAAATCGATTGGTATAAAATTGCCTAAATTAATTAAGATAGATTAAAACGATGAAACATTGGGCAGTTTTAAATTGGTGTCATTCAACATTTTTAGCAAACCAACACAAAACCGCCCAATGTATTTCTTATTCCATAGTCGATACTGAGTAAAATGGATACACGGCACTATACTTCGTGACTGGGACAAATTTTTCTTGCTGTGCCATTAATGCCAGAGGCGACAAAAAATTTATTTCAGCCTTGTGGTATCTTTTTTATCTGCGTAGTGTCTTTTTTATGTTGACTTGGCTATATGACACGCCCTAACTATCGGATCATCTAACAATTTGGCTATTTAAAGCCTTGGCCCAGTCCTTACAATCATTCTCACAGCGCTCGCACAGCTGATTAGGATCAGAGATATAATCGACGTAGCCGCAATGCATACAAGCGTAATAAACCTCTGATTCTATCTGTTTGATTGCTTGGTATTGCTTAGGAAAAATTGGCATGCCATAGCCTGTCTCTTCAGGTGAATACAATAATATACTGAAATTGCCGTCTGTCTCTAGTAAGCCCGTCCGCACCTGCCCCAAATGCTCGACGCCTTGCTGGCGCATTTCAGCAAAAAATTCATCATGTGACATCTGACCCTTTTTAATCTTGTCAAGTACAAGCTTGCCGTCCTCTACAATATAAAGCGACTTCCCTTCCAAAAGGTTTTCAAAAGGCTGAAACTTCATCATCGCCCAAGTACACAATCGATAAAGCAAAATAACAGTACTCATAATCAGTACTGCCTGAATAATCGGCAAGTCTTCAGTGAACATAGGGTCGCCTGCAATAGAACCCAATGATAAAATGATGGTCAGCTCAAAGACAGACAGTTGACGGACACCGCGCTTGCCTGTGAATCGTAAAAACGAAATAATCAGTATAAACATCACTGTGACACGTATTAGAATTTCAACGGCAAACATCCACGTTGTGTCATGAATAAAAATACTTGCCCAATCCATATGATTGTTTCCTATTTATCGTTTTTATCCGATTTGTTGAGTTTGATATTAGTAAGGTTTTGAACCTTTAGCTTTCACACAGACAGCGCTTATCATCAATCTAATAATCGTCTATTCAATTTAAAAAAAGACTTTTGCAGTAAAGACGACAATACATAATTGGTTGTGAGACAATCAGTAACGCAATGTTTAACGTGACAATTATCAGTATAATCAATAAAAATATTCCATACTATTCGTCTGTCCAAAAACGTTTATCTAAGAATCCATGCTTGTCTATTTTATTCGAAAACCAAATTATCAATGGTAGGAATTATTTTGAAAGCCACGATTTATACAATGATTGCATTAATCGCATTTGCAGCGAACTCTTTGTTTTGTAGGATGGCGTTAGCGGAAGGGTATATAGATGCATGGAGCTTCACCATTATTCGCCTGCTGAGCGCCGCTGGCTGTTTGGGTATTATCATGGTGATCCATACTTATCAATTGCGACGCCAAAGGTTAAAGCTTGGCAGCATCGCTATTGACGCGCTATTGAATGACAAAGGCAGTTGGTTGAGCAGCATCAGCCTAGTGGTCTATGCGTTATGCTTTTCGATTGCCTACGTGGAATTGAATACTGGCACTGGCGCGCTGATTTTATTTTCAGCGGTTCAGCTCACTATGATTGGTTGGGGCGTCTATAAAAAAGAGCAATTAAGACCATTACAATGGATGGCATTTATCATAGCAGTAGCAGGATTCATTTATTTAATGCTACCGTCAGCAGCCGTCCCTTCCCTACTGGCCGCGACACTCATGGCCATCAGCGGTATTGCTTGGGGAGTGTATAGTATACGTGGCAAGTCATGTGTGTCACCGCTGCGAGCCACTGGTTTTAACTTTATCAGAAGTCTGATAGTAGTTCCGATACTGTTGCTGATAAGTATGAACTATCTAGATGTCAGTTTAGATAACATCACGGTCAAGGGAGTGTTATTGGCATGCGCGTCAGGGGTGATCGCCTCTGGCATTGGCTACAGTATATGGTATACAGCCATGCCATTATTAAAAAATACACAAGCAGCGGTAGTGCAATTGTGCGTACCTGTACTTGCTGCCATATTAGGCGTGGTTTTTTTGTCTGAACAATTAACTATGCAGTTCGTAGTGGCGAGTGCGGTCATCTTAGGAGCCGTTCTAATATTTATTTTGAGTAAAGAAGCGCCAAAGAAATTCACCTAACATGTAATAATTCATCGTCAAAGTTAGATGTTCAAAATGTAGCCAGATTACTTTAATTTGGCAAGATACGACTGTTTATTTCTTTAGATTATAAATCTCTAATAAAGCTGCCAATAAAGCGGCTCTCCGTAAACCTCAGCAAAGTAATCAATCAACGTTCTAACATTTAAAGAGACATGACGTGTATTCGGATAAATCGCGGCTATATGCTGAGTCGTTGTTTTCACAGCTGCACTATACTCAGGCAGCAACTCTACTAACTTACCACTCTTCAAATACTCACCGATTAACCAATCGGGAAACAGCACAATACCCATACCTTTTAGTGCTGCTACCAATAAGGATTCTGCATTATTGGATACTAACAGCGCTGGTGCTAAGTAAGAGTGCCAATCTTCCTCTTTTTTCTTAAAAAGCCAACGATTTGGTCCTGATGAGCCTTTATAGACCAAACATTTATGATGCATCAAATCCGACGGTGTTTGCAGCTCAATATTGTTATTAATGTACTCTGGAGCGGCAGCAAGATAGTAGGTTTGCTCGCCAAAAATACGTGCATGGAAAGCTGAATCGTCTAAAGTCCCAATCCTAAAAATAACGTCTGTTGCATAATGATGAGGATCAATAAAATCATCGGTCAGGGTCAAGTCTATCTGCAATTTAGGATATTGAGCACTCAGCGCTGGCAACCAAGGTGCGATGTGTCGTTGTCCAAAAAATACGGGCGCGTTGATTCTCAGTAAACCACCTGGTTCTAAATTCCTATCTTGAAGTACTTTTTGTGCCGCGTTCATGCTCTCAGTCATAGAATTAGCATAGCTCATGAATACGCGGCCTGCTTCAGTAGGAATGACGGCGCGTGTATTGCGATAAAAAAGCTGCTGTCCTAACGAGTCTTCTAGCTGCTTTATGATACGAGACACTTTTGAAGCGGAAACCCCTTCTTTTCGCGCCACCACTGAAAAGCTCTGAGCATTAAAAACACTGATAAAAAATAGTAAGGTTTTTATGCTGATGTTATCTGCGTTATTCATTTGTGCAACTTATGCAAAGGTCATTTCTATATTATAACGGTTTTTTGTAGGTATCACTTGCTATAAGCTACAGCACATTGCCTATTAAGGATTTTTTCATGCAATTTTTATTGATACTTGTTGTTGTTTTAGGTGGTATGGGGCTATCGGTTGAGGCGGGATTACTTGGCCCTCTAGGCAGTCAAGTGGGCGAGCTGTGGGCAACGCTGAGTATTTTTGGTGTTGGTGCCGCATTAACGTTCTTTTTGATGTTGTTTTTTAGCCCACGAGAAAGCCCTTCGTTTTTCTCACAGCCGCCCTTACTGCTAATTAGCGGTATTTTAGGACCTGTTTATGTGGTGGTATTAACCGTGGTGACGCCTGTTATTGGCATCGCGCTGACCATGATTGGTATATTGGCTGGTCAAGTATTTCAGAGTTTAATCATAGATCATTATGGTTTGTTCGAAACCATGGAGCGAAAAATAGATATTAAGCGAATTATTGCTTTATTTTTCATTATTGCCGCCCTTATTTTTATGGCAAAAGGATAATCAAGATGATGCTTATTTTAATGATTGTATTGGCCATAATTGGCGGCGCGGCTTTAAGTATTCAAGCCGCATTAAATGGTCGCCTTGGCGGCAATGTTGGCGTATTCAAAAGCGCCTTTTTGACCTTCTCTGTGGGTGCGGTAGTAACTGCCTTGCTCATTTTCTTTTTCGAGCCAAATCATACGGTCACCTTAATGGATATGCCTAAATGGCAACTACTTGGCGCTTTATGCGGTGTTCCTTATATTGTCATTATGGTCGTTGCGGTTCAACGTATTGGTACTGCTGTGGCAACGGTGGCGGTTATCTTTGGTCAGCTGAGTATGAGCGTATTGATCGATAATTTTGGTTGGTTAGGAAATGAGGCGATTAGTCTTTCAGTCAGTAGAATCGCTGCGTTAATTTGCTTGGCAATTGCGCTTTATTTTATTTATGCCAGTAGTAAGTCTGAACCTAAAGCCGCTTAATTGTTTCTAATAAGCACTTGCTGTGTGTTTATTAGTCGAAATACTATGACGAACTCATCGTGGTTCATCATAGTATTAGCGATTACTTACTTTTAATATTCTTAATTTCTTCATCAAGCTGCACACGTCTTTGCTGCGTATACGTCGTCAAGCAACCATTCAATGCCATTGAATAGCCACTACCTCCACTGAAGCCGCGAGCAGAAAACTTACAAGCTTTGTCTCTAAAATCAATCCATGCCAGCTGCACACCTTTTAGCTGCTTTTTTTCACTACTATTCAATAAACTCCTCAAATCACTGTATGAGCGATTTAGCTTATTGTCTTCAGCAGATAATCCGTTTGCTGTGCATTTATTTATGTCCGCTTGAGTGTAGGCGTTATCGCAGGTGTTTGCTGCTGATGCTTGCGCGGTAGCAAACAGACCGACGGATAATATGGCCAAACCAGACGCTGTCTTTAAATTTTCTTTTGTAAATAACATATGACATCCTATAATTAAAATATTGAAAGAATTTTAGCATAGAGATTGGCGTGCTTTTATTGAATCCTGTTAAGAAAAGTCACCTGTCTGTCTTGCTGTGAAATGGTTGATAAAAGATTATTTATAGTAAGCTAGCATCTGCCATTAACCTTTGTATCTCAAAGTCTTTCGACAAGCTACCTATCATTGTATAAAAACTAACATAAGTTACCGTTGTTACTTATCGAGACTGATTCAGCAAGTATCGATAGAGGAAAACTCGTATTTCATATCATCTATTTACATTAATATACTGAACAAAAGCGTTTACTGGCTTAGTATCAAGTATCGATGTTTTTCAATAACTTAATACTAAAAGGGCCAAAATCATGTCAAATAATTCCTCTAATAATAACGTAGAGAATGATTCAGTAGAAGCTCCTAAAAATAGTGCCGTCACTTCTGTAGAAGTGTTAAAAGGGGACGATGTCATTTCCGATGACGCTCATTCGAATAAAGACGATAAGTCTAATAAAGATGACAAGTCTAATAAAGACGATAAGTCTAATAAAGACGATAAGTCTAATAAAGACGATAAGTCTGATAAAGACGATAAGTCTGATAAAGACGATAAGTCCGATAAAGACGATAAGTCCGATAAAGACGATAAGTCCGATAAAGACGATAAGTCCGATAAAGATGATAAAGATGATAAGTCTGATAAAGACGATAAGAGCGTTACGATAGCCAATATTTATCAGTGGGCTACCAAGCTTAAAGATGACTTTATGTCTGATAAGAGCGATAAATCAGACGAAGAAAAGTCAGACGATAAGAAGTCTGATGATGATAAATCAAATAGCGACAAGTCTGATAAAAACGATAAATACAGTGCAACAGTAGCCAATATCTATCAGTGGGCTTCTAAGCTCAAAGATGACCTTAAGTCTGAAGCTTCTGGTATGACATATGGTGTTTCTGAAAAAGCGGTTTCTATGCTGTTAAACAAACTGGTAGAAGGCGTAGACGCTGAGCTGGAAGCTTTTGATAAGAAAGAAGAAGATAAGAAAGAATCTGCAGATAGTAAGGAAGAGCGCAAAAAAATCGTTGAGAAAAAAGAGAAATATCAAGGCATGATCGATCAGCTAGAAAGCTAATTAGCCTAATAATATTATAGGCTTATAGATCCAGTATTAGGAGACATTCCCAAAAAGTGTGTAACTGCTTATAATCCACTAACCGGAGAATAAGCAATGACTACTCAATCTGACATT
>NZ_CAJGZJ010000015.1 GCF_904846225.1 Psychrobacter immobilis
TCAGGAGTGTAGGTTTGTTTTTTCATTGTCGTATTCTCTCAGAATGTTGAGTCTCCGACAATCCCGGGGCGGTTCAAGGGGTCAGTATCGTTGTATAGTTTATGAGCATCGTACTTAGCACGCTCCGTATTGGTGACACAGAAATACGCAGGCACATAAACCACCACTAAAGAGAAGGCAAATAGCACCATATACAAAACTGAAATACTATCCTCGGTCAAACTTTGTGCAAGGCGAGCAATAAAATATGTTGATGACGCTACAATGACTTGCTGAATCAGCAAAAATAGTAGTGCCATACGCAGATGCTTGTTTGAGATAATTTTATAGATTAAGATTTTTGATATTCCTTAAAATAGAAACTCATGAATCTAGCAAATAATGGCTTCTTGCTGACGTATGATCTGCTGATTAACTTTCAGGGTTTTTTGAGTTATAGTCAATCCTATATAAATCAGATACGGTCTCAACCTCGCTAACCATACTAATGTATAGCTTGCACTTGGTTTCCTTGTATCCAAATTATATTGAATCGACACTACTCAAAATAATAGATATCAGAGTGCTTTTACCATTCTGATATCTACTATTTTGGTGTCCTCGTATAACTCTTCATCACATTGGCCGTCAGACTTAAAACCAAATTTTTCATAGAAACTAATCGCAGATAGATTGGTTTGTAAAACCCATAAAGATAGACTAGAGCAGCTATTACATTGAGAAGCACCAATTAGGGCTGCGTTCATTAACTTAGTACCTATCCCTAAATTTTGATATTGCGGTAGAAGATACAGAGTGGTTATTTCACACTCGTGATCTTTCTTAAAGTAAGAAATAAATCCTACAGTAGTATTCTTAGCATCATATGCTATCCATGTATTCACACCAGAGCTGGGTAATACCTTTTCCCACATTTCCATTTTTTGAGATAAGTTATTTTCTTTGTCTCTATACGTTTCGGGTAAAAGGTTCGAATAGGTAGCATTCCAACTTTCAAAGTGTATATGAGCAATATCTGATACATCGTTCAGGTTTGCCTTACGTGTAAAAAACATGTGGCACTCCATGGTTAAATATTGGTGACTTTTCGCATATTAGGCATAATACTTAAGCAAGCCACCTTTGAGATAAGCTTTATTAGCATCATCCATTTTTAGTTTTTCGAATTCTTGCCATCTGATAGGCGTTGACATACTCGCCGTTGCGATAAGCATAATCCACCATTTCACCTTCTATCACAAAGCCCAAGCTTTTATATAAACCAATGCCTCCGTTGTTATCGGTGTAAGCAGTAATCTCAATACGTCTTATGTCCAGCCAATTATCAGCCAAATCCAGCGCTGCGGTTATAAGCGCTCGGCCTACACCCTTGCCTTGTAACGCAGATTTTACGCTGACTCCAAAGCTTGCTACATGGCGTCGACGCTTTGATACCATGATCTCAAGCCCCAGATTCCCCACCACTTTACCCTCAACTTCAGCCACTAATACATGAATATTGTCAGGTATATCCGCCAGTCGCTTGCGCCATAGGGTCTTTGATGGCATAGGTAACTGCAAAGTATTTGCATATAGAGCCTCATCGGTATAAATGGCTTGCAACGCTTCTGCATCTTCTGGCTCGGCATGACGTATGTCAATTTTCATTCTACTTATCCTTACAGACGAATTAGTATGTTGATTGGTGTCAACGTTGGTAGTGAGGCGAGCATTATTTTTGCTATCGACGTCCTAAATATTAAACCCTTAATTTAGCCTAATTAGCAGCAACTTATCATAAAGATTCAAGTTCCTACTAAGATAATAAACGCTTAGTATCTTAGTAGGACTTTTCAATTAAAGAACATCAACTTCATTGTAGAACTGCTCAATTTAGTCGATAATAATCCATTAAAAAAATAATTGTGTTTATATTTATAACCAGCTTTTTGACCTTGCTTTATATGAAGTCTAATTTATTGATATCTTTTAGAGGAAAAGTTAAATGTCTAACCTCAGATTGGCAGTCGCAGGATTTGCGACACTTATATTTATGAGTATAGGTTGCAGCAATAAAGAGTCTAACAGCGTTAATGAGGTGAAAGAAAACCCATCAGAAGCCATAGCAAAGCAAATTCCAGAAGCAGTAGAAGTGCGTGGAATCTTTAAGAGAAGCTTTGAGGTACATGAGCTGGATGCGAATGGCAAGGTCTACTATGTGGCAGATCCCAAACAACTTTTGATGGAAGGCTCAAATAAAATTGGTCAAGACAACTATTATAAGTTGTTTGAAACTTGCGTGGTCGGAGTGATCGGCTCTGAAGGTGGTTACGGACCTACTGGTAGGTACGAAAACGAAATTACAGTTAGCAAAATCTGTGTATAAAGAAGTGTCTACCCTTACTTCAGTGTTTTGCGAATATGATGAAGTGTGAATTAAAATAAGGATTGGTAATGATATATTTAGAACCATTTATAGCTGATGACTATAATTTTTTGAATAGCTGGATTAGTAATGAACATGAATTGATTCAATTTAGCGGTGGTATTTTTCAACACCCTATTGATAAAGAGCAAATAAAAGAATATTTAAACGATAGTCGAAGGTATTCATTTAAGGTTATTTTCACAGAAAGTTATGATAATGGATTGCTAAACACACAAATTATAGGGATGGCAGAGATTTACCGTGAGGATAATAAGACGGCCAAGTTATGTAGAGTGCTAATTGGTCATCCTGATATGCGTGGTAAAGGTTTAGGTAAAGAAATCATACGACTATTATTGAAAAAATCTTTCGATGATATGGCGTGTGAATACGTGCACTTGAATGTATACGATTGGAATATGGGGGCTATCAAATGCTATGGGCAAGTTGGATTTGTCGAAAACCTACTAATAAATCAACATGTAATGGTTGATGGTAAGCAGTGGACGACTATTAATATGTCTATTGATAAATCTAGGTGGCAGGCTGTTACCTCTGAATAAGTACTATTAGCTTTAAGTGACCAACCCTAGAATTATCAGAGATTCGATGTTCTGAGAAACATATGCTAGTTCAATGCCTATATAGCGCATCTAACATAATCTCTTAACAAACGTCATGACAAATGACTTTAGATAGAAAAGGATCGTTTAAGGCATTCTTATTTAGGTATACCCCAAGGGAACCAATTATTTCACCCTTCAAACCTATTAGTAGACCGATATAATATAACCAATTAAAATATACCGCCGAACTAGCTCGTTTATTGCATTACGCATCACAAGGCCAACTCATAACTTGTACTACGTCCTGAAGCCTCAGATTTTTGCATCATCCCCTTCTCTATCAGATCATTAATATCTCTTAGTGCCGTGTCTATAGAACACTTAGTCATAACTGCCCATTTTTTAGTAGTCAGCTTGCCATAAAAATTAGTCAGTAAAGTATTCAACATCTTTACCTGCCTAGTGTTCAAAGCATGCTGTCGATGGGTCTGCCAAAAACTTGCTTTATTGATGATTTTATCCGTGGTCGTTTGAGCTGCAATAAGTGCTTGTTCTAGCGTTTGTAAAAACCAAACTAACCAATCCGTGATATCCCTATCACCTTTTTGCGTGCGCTCCAGTATTTTGTAATAGTCATTACGCTGTTTAAGAATCTGTGCTGACATACTATAAAAACGTTGAGCGCTATCATCGCTTTTCGCCAACACCCTCTCAGTAATGGCACGAGTCAATCGTCCATTGCCATCATCAAACGGATGCAAAGTCACAAACCATAAATGGGCAATACCTGCTTTTATGACCAAATCTATATTATCTTGCTCATTTGGTGAAATGTTAAACCACGATAGAAATTTTTCTAACTCATCTGATAGCCTATTGGCACTAGGTGCAACAAAATGAACCTGCTCACGACCATAACCACCAGAGACCACTTGCATAGGCCCTTTACTATCATCACGAATACTGCCTGCTTGAATTCGATAAAGTCCACTATACCCATCTGGAAATAATGCTCGATGCCATCCAAGTAAATCGTCCAACAATAGGGGCTGCTGATAATAATAGGTGGCACTTAGCATCATTTCTACCACTGCGTCGATCTCACGAGTAGTCGTTGGCATACTTGCATTATCTAACCCTAAATGCCGCGCAACTGAGGAGCGCACTTGTTCATTATTTAGTGACTCACCTTCAATCTCTGAAGTTTTAACAATCTCTAAAGTCACCGCATCTAATTGTGCCTCAACATTTAGATCAAAACCTAGCGTTAGCAGTTTACCAAGCAAACGGCCTTGTAATATCCGCACGCGACTAACCAATGGTAATAGTTTTTTGTCCGACCATTGCCACTCAGTCCAGTCTGGATGTTCATGAATATAGGTAATATGCCTCATATTTTCCTCAGATATATGCAGAGATTAAATTATTAATCTCCTTATATTATGCAGGGAATAAGTAATAAAGACAATGTGTAAGGATTTTAAAAGTAGGAAGCTAACTTGAACAATAATCTGAAATAAGTGTTTTACGATGAATGCATTGTTTCAATCGTTTAACGATAAGTTATTTCCTTTTATTATTATTTTTAAATTGAGAAAACGCCCTAGATTATTTTATCTATCTAAAACCGCCTTTTTATTTTTTTATTTTTGACTACCAGTAATGGACAGTTGCTACAATACTCCATAGGCTGAGTGGCTTTATAATAAAAGCAGCAACTTTTTCTTAAACGGATTAAGCCACTATCCTCAGTCAGTTTTATTTTTTTATAATCGTAGCGTCTTAATGGATTGTGATCTATTCCAAATACCTCAGGCATGGCTTCTTTTATTAAATACGCATAGTCTTCTTCGATTTTTTCTTTCATTATCGGGCATGTGGTAGTGATTTTTTTCTCATATAACGAATACACACGAACCGCTGTGTTCTCCCATAAGATACGCGGATGAACTGTTGTTACATCCACCAATACTTGCCATAACAAGGCAAGATTATTGGCAAAAATATTACTGACGACCTTTTTTCGCCATACCACTCTATCAGCACTATCTGTAGGGCGGTTAACGAGATAATTACTGATGGGCATTTTTGACTGCCATAAGTCCTCCTTATAGCTGTAGTCTAAAAAGCAATTTTGTGCCGACATATCGATTCCTACATCGTAGACCGTCATGGCATACAAGCTTGCTGCCGTGGCTAAATAAGCATAACGTTTACTTAATAATGAGGCGGTGACTTTGAGCGAGGGTGAATTGATAAGTGGCGTGAGTTGATATAATAATTTTTCACACTGTTCATGATCTAACAGTTGAGGTAGCCAAATAGAGGTGTCAGGACTCCTCTGTTCAGCATCTACCAAGCCAAAAGAATCACATAGGACCTGCCATTGATCAGAATGACTAGAAAAATAAGGAGTCATTGTAATGCACTTTTTTGCTCATTTATCTCGCCACTTGTATCCAGAGATGAGCGTTTGTTTCCTTTGCCAAAAGGAATACACATGGGTGTACCAAATATTGGATCAGCGGCGATATGACAATCCAAACCAAAAATATGCCTAACGTTATGAGCATCTAAAATATCAGCAGGTTCGCCTTGAGCAAATACTTTTTTATCGGCAATCGCCACCATAAAATGCGCATAACGACAGGCCAAATTCAAATCATGCAATACCATTACAATCGTTTTGTTCTGTTCGCGATTGAGATCATAAAGTAAATCTAGAACATCTATTTGGTGAGCAAGATCTAGATAGGTAGTTGGTTCATCCAATAATATAACGTCTGTATCCTGCGCCAATGTCATGGCTATCCATGCTCTTTGTCTTTGTCCACCAGACAGAGAATCTACCAAACGATCTTTTAACTCCATTAAGCTGGCACGTTCTAACGCTTCCATAACTTTTTCTTCATCCGTTTCTGACCACTGTTTTAGCCAGTTTTGATGTGGATAACGTCCCATACGAACCAATTGATAGACGCTCATCGATTCAGGTGCTTGCGGCGATTGTGGGAGAATAGACAGCTCTCGTGCAACTTGTGACGTTGAGCGTTGCTGAATATCAGCCCCATTTAAGATGACTTGACCTTGTTTGGGATTAATAAGCCGAGCAAACGCTTTCAATAACGTGCTTTTACCACAACCATTACTGCCCACAAAAACGGTAATTTTTCCTTTAGGAATATCGATATCTAATTGCTCAATGATCGCTTGTTGACTATAGCCCAACGTCAATGACTGACCTTGTAATGGGTTCATACCTATCTCCTTTACGAGGTTATTTATTTTTAATTAAGAGGTAAATGAAAAAAGGAGTTCCCATTACTGCTACAAAAACGCCTGCTGGTAAGTCCAATGGTAAAAAAGCAGTTCGTCCAATCAGATCAGCTAGCATAACCAAATTGGCACCAACTAAAGAGCTGGTTATCGCTAAACCAGCAAAAGTACGAGCGACAAGATTTTTTGCAATATGAGGGGCAATAAGACCAACAAAAGCAATCGCACCTGCATAAGCAACCGCGATTGCGGCAAAAGCCACGGCTAAAAGCAGCAATAACATTCTCTCGCGCTCAGGCCTCAGACCTAAACCAATCATAATGCTATCCTCAAGCTCATGCAAACTGATGCAGCGTGATGCCATCATCAATAAGGGTAACAGTCCCAGTAACCACATTGTAAAATACTGAACATCTTGCCAAATGGTGCCGTAAACGCTACCCGTCAACCAAACATAGGCAGACAAAGAGGATGTGAGTGGACTCAGTACGAGCAACAATGTCGTGATTGATCCCATCACAGCAGACAGAGCAATACCAATCAAAATTAAACGCATGGGCGTTATGCCACGCTGCCATGCGAGCAAGTAAATGAGAAAAGCGGTAAACCAAGCCCCAATCATGGCAAATACAGGCAGTAGTTGCATGCTCATAATAGGCGCCAAAAAAGACATAAAAAAGATGGCGGACGCTGATGCTCCAGTAGTGACTCCCAAGATATCAGGAGAAGCTAAAGGATTTCGAACTATGGTTTGTAAAATTAGTCCAGACAAGGATAATGCGATACCGACCAGTGCTGCCATAACGATGCGAGGGAACCTGAGCGTATCGACAATAAAGCCAATACCGCTTTTATCCGTGACTCCCAACTCATCGAATACGCCAATGACTTGCCATAACGACAGCGGAATCTTGCCGATGCATAATGACAATAATAAATGAGCGACGGTTAAAAAAATAAGCCCGACTACGATGATGACTGTACGAGTATTGATGATGCGAGAAAAAGCGCCAATTCGTAATGAATAAGTATCAACCATGACGCATGCCTCGGCGAATCAAGTAGATAAATAGTGGTGCACCAAGGAATGCCGTCATCACACCTATAGGAATCTCTTGAGGAAAAATAATCACTCTAGCAACAATATCAGCGATCAATAGTAAAGACGCACCAAACACCATACAACCCGGAATCAACCATTCATGAGAAATAGAAGTGGACATCAGCTTTCGAACAATGTGCGGGACGATCAAGCCAACAAAGACAATATTTCCCGCCATCGCGACCGCACAACCTGCCAGCACAGTGATTGCTAGCCCCATGGTCATTTGAACCACCGCCGTCCTCTGCCCCAATCCTTTGGACACTTCGTCACCAGCCATTAAGATATTGATTGGTTTTGCAAGTAAAAAAGCCCCTATCAGCGCGACACCAATATAGGGCAACAATGTACCAAGCATGCTCAGTTGACGATTCGCTACCGAACCTGCTAACCAAAATAAAATACTGTCCAAACCCTCTTGGTCAATCACTAGTAGTGCTTGCGTGAATGATCCAAAAAGTGCGGTAATGGCCGCACCAGCTAATACAATTCTAATCGGGTTAAATCGGCCTTTGCCCATCGTTCCTATGATATAAACCATAGCGCCCGCGACAAATGCACCCAGTAAAGCCACCCATACATACTGCTGCATCGAATCTAATTGAAAAATTATCGAAAAAGCAACAATACTGAACGTCGCACCCGCATTAATACCAAATATGCTAGGAGAAGCTAAAGGATTGCGCGTCAATGCTTGCATCAGGCAGCCAGCTACGGCAAGACAACCGCCGACGACCACTGCAATCACACTTCGCGATAGTCGCGTCGTCGTTACTAGTATGTGATCTATATTTAATAAGTCAGGATTGAGTAATGCTTGAATCGCAGTGCTTGGCGATATAAAAGTAGAGCCAATACATAAGCTCAAGACAAAACTTATGAGTAACAGTACGATGCCAAGGACTAAGATTAAAAAGGGTTTTTGGGTACTTTGCCACCAAGGAATCATTGAGGCTTACCTTGATAAGGGCGTTGATATGGTGGATGAAAAATACTATCCACTTCATCAAGCATATGATTTGCACTGATGATACCGCCTGCTAAGCTCCAATAAATATTATCAACTCTATAAATATGATTGGTTTTAGCTGCCTGCGTTTGCTGCCACAATAAATGCTGTGACCATGATTGATAGTTTTTCTTAACCGAAGGATCATCTTTCATCAGCACAAAGTACATATCTGCATCAATAAGAGGAATGCTTTCTTTACTCACTAACTTTTGTAGCGACCACTGTTTGTCTGCAACAACTTTTGGCCACTTGAATCCTAAATCCGATAATATAGCACCCGAAAAGCTATTGGCAGTATACAAGCGTACATGATCGGACCGAAAATCTAATAAAGATATTTTTTGTGGCCACGCTTTGCCAAAATGTGCTTGTAAATTATGACGTGTGTCAATAATACGTTTTTGCCAATCAGCAAGTAGCTGGTTGGCTTTATGTTCTCTACCAAGCGCCTTACCTGTTGTTTTTAATGTCTGACGAAAATCATAAACCTCTTCTAGCGCTATCGTAGGTGCGATTTGCGATAAAATCCCATAAATTTTTTCATTCCTATATCTCGATGCAATAATTAAGTCAGGCTTTAATAACGCAATATCCTCTAGACTTGGTTGGGTCTCTAGCCCCACATAAGTGACATTTTTTAGTCTTGGGCGTAGGTACGAATACATGGGTTTTTGCGCCCAAGACTCTACTACGCCAACTGGCTCGACGCCCAGTGCCACCAATGTATCCGTTGCACCTTGGAACAGACTCACCACTCTCTTTGGCTGTCCATGAATAACCGTTTCACCAAGCGCATGTTTAACTGTGCGGCTATTGGTGTCAGCAGACGCGTGAACGGATACTGCGGCAAACAACCATAAACTTAAAGTAAAAACGGCAAAGTATACAAAGCGTATTACTTTAAACTTATTTTTTTTATTGAAGAACAGCATCCTATCATCTTTCATTACCAAGCATTTTATAGCCACACCACTTTCTCTCTAATTCTATCTATAAACCGTTCAATATAAAGACGAGTACGAAAAATATTACGCTATAATATTTTTTTAAAATAGATGGACTAAAAATCTACCGAATAACCAACGGTCACGGTACGACCTTGACCTGCAAAATAGCGGTCATCATCATCAAGCGCACTTTGTGAATAATAAGTGATGTATTCTTTATCCAAAAGATTTGACACTGCGAGATTGGCAACTCCTTTAGGTAATTTATATGAGACTGTGGCATCTAACAGTGTATAGCCATCAAAATCCAAATCTTGACCATCAAAATTACGGTCAAAAGCATGATTGACTTGTAGATATGAATTTATTTTATCAGTCCATTTCGCGCCCCATGAAGCAATCAAGCGATTCGGTGCGATGTCTAGTCCACCTATTCGACCATCAAGTGAGCCATTCTCATCAGTATCATATTTACCATCGGTATGTGCATAAGACAATTTTAGCTTATGATCATCAAGACTTTGCGAGATGCTCGTTTCATAACCACGGATACGAGTTTTTTCTCTAGCCATCAAAAAAGCACCTGTCTCTTTATCAAAACGAGAGCGATCGCCAAAGTCTGAGCTTGACTGAAAAACACTCAAATCTAAATTAGTATTATCGATCTTCATGCGAGTACCCAACTCTATATTTTCAGTCAAAATCGGCTTGAGCTGGTTTAGGTTGTCTACACTTAAACCTGGGGTATTAATGGCGCGCAAGGCTCTACCAATATCAGGTATGGAATAGCCTTCACTATAATTGGCAAAAAGGGCCATATCTTTTATGGGAGAATAGACAATACCTGCATTATATAAATTTTCTTCAAAATCTAGCTCACCACCTTTGACCAGCACATTGTTATAGCGCGGCAGTGTTCTATAATCATCTGTTTCTAACGTACCAATCTCTCTTCTGACGCCGCCATGAAGGGTGAGCTTATCTGTGGCGGCAATTTCAGTTTGGAGAAATGGCGAATAACTGGTATAGGTAGACAAAGGCACATAAGTTCTACCAGTGCCATAGAGATCTTGCTTGCCTTTATCATAGAGCGTATCCAAACCACCGGTTACTTTCAAACGTCCCTGCACTAAGTCATCTTTGGTTAAGCTGATTTTGCTACCAATTTTTGAGGCTTTGGTACGTGATTGATCATACAGCTCACCTTCTGGCGCAAGATTAGGGTCCTGGAAAGTTGCCGAATTGGTCGCTCCAAATAGACCTTCAAACTCTTGATTAAACACCATCGCATCCAGCTTCATACCAGCGATATCTGCATTTTCATATCGTATACTCGACGTCCATACGTCATTGTAAGGTGTATCACCTGGAGGTTTTTGGCGAATAGAGGTAGTCGGAATGCCTACTTCTCTGTTACCTGCTACGCTGGTGTAATTGTTTTTATTTTTTATCTCGTAGCGATTTATACTGGCTTGAACATATTGATCATCATCAATTTGATAACCCATTTTTACTAGGACATCATACATTCGAGAGTCCATCAAATCGCCTTGTGTATTATCAACACCGATTTGCTGCCCTGCCCCATCTAAATACTTTCCTTGGTCTTCATAAGATAAAGACAGTAAATAATCAACGTCTCCTTGGACACCATTCACACCATAATTGGTCTTATAGCTGAGTGTATCTGAATTGACCGTGTCAGTAGGTATCGTCGCTTGAATACCAAAATGTTGATTGGCTTTACCGGACTTTGGTTTCTTTGTGATGATATTGATCACACCACCTGTGGCACCCATACCATTGGTCGCATTCGCACCTTGGACGACTTCAATTCTCTCTACCATTGAATAATCGATAGAGTGAACCTCTCTTCCTGTTGGTCGTAAAGGATTTGACTGTGGCACACCATCTATCATAATTAAAGGCGTGCGACCTCTTAGTGTTTCACCACTGCCATTCATTTTTCCTCTACTTGGTGTATAAGAAGGTAATAAATTGCTCAGAACATCAGATGAATTCGAAGAAATTTGTAGCTGCTGCTCAATTTCCTTTTGCTCAATGATTTGTACGGTTTGAGGTGATTTTTCTTGTTCTATGTTTGAACGGGACGCCGTTACGATAATGGTATCTAGCATTGTTTCAGGCAAGGCTTCTGGTTTTGGATTGGTTTCAGTCATCACTATATTTTCGGCATAAGCAGCTGGCGTTAAAAGTAAAGGCATCAGCAATAATAAAAATCTTCTATCTTTTAACACATAAAATAACTGTTCTTTTTGATTAAAACCGCTCATTGCTATTCCTAAGGTTGAACTGCTGCCGTTAAATTATGTTTACTAGAGATTAGTGAACCGGGGATTTGCATTACCAGTAGGTAGAATGTAGTGACCCTGAATTATAGAATTCAAAACGAAAGATGATAGCGCAAATCAAGAAAACTCACTCTAGCTCTGAGCATATTAATTAAAATCCTGATGCCAGTTATTGAATTCAATTGCTTATCGATTTTGGATCGGATACATTCATTTGCGACACGCTATAAAAACAGAGGGGTTTTTACAACGTGTCGCAAATGAATATGAAAATTATGATGATAATAGTAATCATTATCATTTTAATTGTCAATAATTCTCGACTTCATTTATCAGAAATGACGTACAAGGATGCTAAGACAGAAAGCTAGCTTGAATGATAATCTGAAATAATTTTTTTACGATGAATGCATTATTTTTGGCGTAATCGACGTTAGAGTGAACGCAAAAAGGCTATAAGAACGTAGTTCCTAACTGCGTGTTGAATTTTACCCTACGCTAATTTATGTAGTGGATTTTTGATTACATAATAATTGAAAGCTAATAAAATTAAAGCACGTAAGGATAACGTCATATTATAGATTGATGGTCGATCTACCTTACATGGTAGAGTTTGCTTATGAAGAAAAAACGAGCGTATCCTTTTTTTCTAGTTAATCTGAGTTTACTAAAGTGACAACCTCACAAGTTGATGTCTACGAATTTGACGTCAGGGGTCAAATCAAAGTAATGCTAATGCTAATGCTCAATACAGTCTAGTATGCTTGTATAATAAAGGCGAAGGCATGACTCAGAACATAAAAAAGGCCCATAACAAGTTATGAGCCTTTCTAAATTTAATTATTTCAGCCTGATGATGAGTAATAACTTTCATTAGCAGACAGAATCATTAGATTTTGGAACTGAAAGTCCGAATAATGGTCGCAAGTATAAAGCCAAAAAAGTTCCTGCCATTGCAACAATCCCCCAGACATAGCCATGCAAACTGAACGATGCAATGCCGCCAAAATAAGCACCAATATTACAGCCAAACGCAAGTCGTGCGCCATATCCCATCATCAATCCGCCAATAACTGAGGCGGCGAAATTCCCTGCTGTAAATTGTGTGAATTTGAATAGACCACCAGCAGCTGAGGCTATAAACGCACCAATGATTATACCAATATTCAATACCGTAGTTGAGTCTGCAAAAATTGAGGCATCAAGCAACGCTGCATTAGGCCCTTGCCAGTAGCCCCAACTAGCTACATCCACTCCTAGAACGTTAGCAATTTTAGAGCCCCATAACGTGAATGCAGAAGTAATACCCCATGGCTGACCCCGTGTCATCAAAGTTAAGGCATTAAGTACAGCTAAGACAATCGCTGCGGCAAATAGTGGCCAAGAACCACGAAAAATGCGCTTCCAACCTCTAGCTGAAGGCATAGGTGCCATTTTTGGTGCGTTTGTTTTCTTTTCCACAACTAACGTTACCCACGCAATCAATCCAAAAAGGGTAAGAGACAAGACCCAAGCGCCACTGTAGCCAAGACCAGTAGAAGTGGCAAGTGAGTAAGGCTCAAAAGCTGGCATCTCTTCTGTCCAAAACGGCAAATGATAAGCACCAATTGTCGCTCCGATTATAAAGAAAATAAAAGTCACGAACATAACAGAACGCCCGCCACCTAATGCATATAGCGTACCAGAAGCACAGCCGCCCCCAAGTTGCATACCGATTCCAAATATGAATGATCCCACTATCAGGCTTACACCTACTGGCGATACATAGCCTGCAACAGGCCCTCCAAAAAATGTAAGGCCATAGGCAAGAATGGGTGCAAACAACGTGACAGCGACAGCGAGCATCAGCATGTGCGAGCGCATAGCTTGCCCATTGCCCACTGACATCATACGTCTAAAAGCAGAAGTGAAACCGAAACGGGCATGGAACAGGGTATAACCTAATAGCAAGCCAATACCAAGCAGCAACGATTGAGAAATATACTGAGTATCCAATAAGTAAATCAGTAGCAAAAATCCCGCAATACAACCTCCTACTATCAGTATTTTTTGCGGTGCATCTAGCGCCAAACCATCACTTATAATGGGGCCTTTTGTATCGTTCACAGGTTGAACTTTAGTAATAGCCACTATAACAATGTCCTTTCCCAATACATTTTGTTGGAATCAATTTATATAATATTTTGAAGTATTTAATCGGATTTGTTGCGCTTATTAGTGACAGCAACTCTTAGAATACACTCAATCTCAGTAATCGTAAGTATCAGTAATCGCAATAAAAAATACTTTTAGAACCCAAACAATTGTCATCAAGACAAGTGTTTTAGGTGTATTGAATGATCAATCAATAATCGCTATATCATAATCTTTTTTCAATTGAGATGAATCGGGAGTGGGCAGTGAATTGGAGATAAAAGAATACATTGAAGACTTTCAAGTGCTCATACCATCAGGCATAAATGCTCTATTCAATCTATAATAAAACTGAAAACGTTCATATTGTAGTGGTCATCTAATTTAGTAGGCTTATTCGACATGACTCACAATTCCTATTATTGAGGTATATCTACACTCGATAATAGGGAAGTATAATTTTATATTTTAAGGTGTATTATTTTTTTCCAAATTCGTTAAAAAAGCGGCAAAACCCTCTTTTGCTCGGGCTTGCAACCGACTACTGGTCATCACACGGACACGATTGCTCCAAGTAATGGCATAGCTTTGGGCTTCAAATCTTTTGACCAAATCCACATCTTCATGACAAGGTAGATGAGCAAAGCCACCAACAGCCAGATAAGCCTCACTGCTAAAACTTAAATTGGCCCCATGAATATGACAATGTCCCATCCTATCTTGATAATGAGTCATATAATCCTCTCGCGTTTGCGGTGTCAAATGTGCCCAACTATCAATATCCACCACACCGCAAATCATATCAGTCCGCTGGTGCATAATATGTTCAATTTGCTGTATCAACCAATCCACAGCCACAAATGAATCGGCGTCTGTACAGGCAAGCCATGTTGCCCCATTGGCGATTGCATGCCGAATGCCCATGTCTCTAACTTGTCCCACACATTCATAATCACAGCATAGATAATCGACGCCTGTGGCCTTAACCAATGTCTGCGTGTCATCAGTACAACCATCGAGTACCACCAGCGGGTACGCCTTAATCGTTGAAGGTAATTGATCGATAGCGGTCTGCACTGATGCCAAACACTTAGCGATAGTCATCGCCTCGTTATGAGCAGGAATTACAATACAGATTCTCATATCTCCTACCCTGTCCTATTTTGCTGATTGCTACACTTTGTCATACCAAGTTTTCTTGCATAGCTACCGATCTTTGGGAACGTTGCCAAACGTCTAATAAGAAATCGCTGTCTACCATTTGGCTTTGATGATTGAATTCGACCTGATGCTTCTCATTATTTGTGAGGTTAAAAGCAAGGCGTAAGCGCTGATGCACGGTCTCACCTGTCATAGCAAAACCCTCAATAGCATAGCACCAATGACAGCACAATAATGTACCGCCTATAGCAAGGTTCTGCTGCGTCCAAGCGATAACCATATCAATATCATTGGGTGACAAATAATATAAAATCTCACTAATGACAATTAAATCAAAGGGTTCTTGCATAGTAGACGTCTCATTTAATAAAGGATAAGCCTCTATAACGGCATCTTTTAGAGTCAATAATCTATTGGGAATCACCCCTTGTATCACCTTAACATGAGGTAACTCTGCTAAGCGCTCTTTGGCAAGTTTCACTGCCTGATGATTGCCATCAATACTGACCAAAGCCTGACAACGCTGAGCCAATAACTCACTAAGCACACCGTTACCACAGCCTAGTTCAATGGCATTGTCATATTGAGATTGCGGCAGTATCGCTAGACACATATCACGTTTTCGTTTTTCATACCAACGAGTTTGATACTGCCATGGATCGGTATTGTCATTATATAATGCGTCAAAGTACGATTCTGAATAAGCATCTGATTGGTTGCTAGTAGCAGTATCGTCAGCCGAGACAGTTTTAGAATACTCTAAACTATCGACTAAGTTACTGTTATCCATTGATGGCTTAGTTTTAGAGATGTGACTCATATAAATAAACCTCCCAAGGTTGGCTACTTCTAGCAATCGTTTGCGCAGATAAAATTGGCGGCTTGCCCGTGCTGTCATCCGCAGTGATTTGACTTTCAAAGCAGGTAATGGCCTCTATTTTACACTGTAATTGCTCGGCTGTTAAATCAACTCTCATGGCACAGTGCCAAGGGATACGGCTATCGGCAGGTTTTGCCCAATGCCACGCCCAAATCAACACTTGATAACAGGCCAAATGATGCTGCTTGGCAAATGAGGCGACCACCTGCCCAGTTGCTTCATGGTCAGGATGTCCATCGCGCATAAAGGTCGTTATTAAAATATCGTCAGGTTGAATAATGGTAGATAATTTCTGGTGAAACTGATCTTGTTGGGTAAAGACACTGCCATCTATTAAGTTTAAAGCAATCGTTGTGACCTGATGAGCGATACTCAATACCTCCAACGCTTTAACACTTTCTTGGGGTCGGATAATATTGAGCTTTTCTTGAGAATAAACTTGCGAGTTTGGATGACTTTGTGTGCCGTTGGTCACATGAATAAGAACGATAGGATTGCCATTTACCACCAATTGTTGCAACAGGCCGCCACAGCCTAGTATTTCATCATCAGGATGCGGGGCAAAGATACAGACTCGTTGATGCGGGGCAAAGTTTTTTGCCATATCAAATCGAGGTAGCTCTTGCAGTCCTGACCAATTTTTCCAAGTATCTTGATTGGTGCCATCGCCTTCAATAACACGGTCACCAACGATTGGATGGTGTCCTTCATAACTTTCAAAGGTAGCAGCATGCTTGATGGCGTCATCTTTGTTTATAATTCTTATAGCTTCGTCAGATATTAAATTTGCCATATATTGCCCTGCCTGTCTGTTAAATTATTGGCTAAAACGCTAGTTAGCTCGCCGATTTTCTGTAAATCAAAAGCGCCATGACTTTGGCGGATAAACACGGGCAGATCGGCTGTGAGCCTTGCAAAATGGGCATTGCGACAAAATGGCGCTGCTCCTAATGCTTGCCCAATAATTTCCATTACTTGGCGAGCGACTTTTTCAACTTGTGATCTTAACTGGCGTATGGCAAGTTCGTGACTGAGCTGTGGCTGACTATCGATTAAATCAGCAACATAATGAAAATACTGCTGAGTGACTGCCAATGCCGTACTAATTTGACCCAAATACATGGCTTTATAATCGTTTGGTTTTTGCTGATAGGCGCTAATTAAATACTCTGCTAGGTCAGCCGTTGCCCCAAACCAACAAGCGGCAACCCCTGCCGCTCCATGCCAAAACCCTACCCGTTCTAGATAAGAATTGGCTGTCCCAACTTGATCAGCTATTACTTCATGGAACTCTACCGTGGCCGTATCAGTGGCTTGCATCCCTACCGCCTGCCATTCCTCATTATCAATCTCAATACCAGATTGGTGCATATCTACGACAAGCAATTGCGCGTGACCATCGGCATTACGATACGTCATGAGCCCATGATTAACCATATTGGCCCCTGAACACCACGCTTTGGTACCGCTGACTTTTCCTTGCTCATAACTTATAGGATTACCTTCTGCTGCCCAAACAGCCCATAACCCTTGATTCGCTTTAGCATAGCCCAGCTCATATAAAATGCTTAGCGCATCCAAATGCGACTCAAACCATTTTGCAATTGTTAAATCCACCCCTGCTACATACGCCAAAATCTGCCAACGGATTAATGTGCCTGAGATTGCACCATTTACACTGGTAGTTTTACTCGCAGGATGCGGGATTTTCTTGCTATAGCTAATTAAGGTTTTTAAAATATCATGACGTAATGTATCAGTTAAGCCAAGCGTCCTAATAGCTTGATTATCAGCACCTATAATCTTTTCTATACTGGTTTTAATTTCTGACAATAAAGGATTTTTTTTCTCTGACGCTAGCATGACGGTCTCCTAATTATTCTGATAAGTCAGACATTTGGACTGCGGCAGGCATCAAGCTATCTGGTTGAATTTTTTTGACATCATACAAGTCATCTAAAAAACTCTGCTGCCAAGCCTGTAAGTTATCTTGCTGTAGTCCTTGCAGTAACGATTGATAGCGCGATTGCCGCTCACCTAATGGCATCGTCAAAGCAATAGTTAAACCCTCTGTCATACTTTTTGGTTGATGTGGATCAATCATGACCGCAGCTTGCATTTGCTCGGCTGCCCCAGCATAGCGTGAGAGCAATAACACGCCAGGATTATCAGGATTTTGAGCGGCGATATATTCTTTGGCAACTAGATTCATACCGTCTTTAAGCGAATTGACCCAACCAATATCACTCTGCCAAAACTTCATCATCAATGTCTCGTGGCTTATGACGCTTTCGCAATAGCTAATAGCCTGCCAATTATCCATACACTCGCTCTTTGTCTCGCCCTTTATATAGTCATGAGTTAAAAACTGCTGATTAATATCAGTAACAGCGGTCTTAACCTCATGATAAAGTCGTTGATAAGCAGGTAAATCTAAGCGACTAGGACAGGCAATTTGTAGTAATTTCAGCTGATTCTGGTATGACGGATTGTGCTGTAAAAAGTCGCGATATGCCGAAAAACGCTTTAACAATCCTTTCGAATAATCAATCCTATCCACCGCAATAATCTGTTGGGCTGTAGATTTTATGAACTTTTTATTTTGATTAGGCTTAGCGGATGGTAATGAGCATTGCGAATGCAAATGGCTAACCTGCTGTTGGATTTTTTCCACATTCACACCGATTGGATAAGCACCAATCATTAAAAGGTGTTGAGGTTTTAAATTTAGATCGAGTATCAATTGCCCGCTCAATGACGTAAGGGATCTAGCAAAGTTTTGCCTCATGTATAAATTACTTATTGGCGGGTTTCCTAAAAGACGATCCTTTATAAGATAATCTTTTAAATAATACTGGAAGACGCCAAGGCAGTTTGCTCTACCTTGCTGAGTTTGAGTACCCAGTACATCATAATGAGCAAGATGTTTAGTGAGTTCACAGCTGTTATCAAGCTGTTGCCAGAATGGCAATGAGACAAATGGAATGTGCAGAAAAAACCCGATGCGATTGCGAATACCTAACTGCCTACAATGATACGCCACACTTAAAAAATGATAATCATGTACCCAAATCACATCATCAGGCTCAATAATCTTTTTTAACTGTTTGGCAAAAAGACGGTTTACCGCTTGATAGCCTGCATAATACTCTGGCTCTTGATAAATTAAATCAACTCGCTCATGCATTAATGGCCACAGTACATTATTAGCAAATCCGCAGTAAAAATGCTGATACTGCTCAGTAGTAAGCGCAGTGGTCATATAAGTGATGAACGTATCCGCAAACGGTGCGTCAGCGTCGGCTAAAGCCGTTTGTTTACTACTGCTAAATTCATTGTCATAACCATTATTACAGCTATCGACAATTTCACCATTCCATCCCATCCAAATGACTGATTTTCCAACCAATACATCTTCTAACGCTATCGCTAGGCCACCTGCCATTGGGTTGTTATCAGGCATTTTAACTCGATTAGACAAGACGATTAATCGGCTCATATTACGCGCCTCATTTTTTTTACTAGCGCATTATGTTCTTGGCAAAAAACTAAAAAACTGCTCAGCAAGATAGTCACCTCATGAATATTACGTACATAGTAATGAGCATGCGTGGGCTCACTACCGACCTTGATACCCATCCCTTTTACTAGCTGCTGGTAATCTTCTACTGATTTACTTTCACCTTGTACCGCCATAAATCCGGCTTCATCAGTAAGATCATCACCCATAAAAATAGGCCAAATATCGTCGCCATTTTGCATATGTTTTAACAAGGTTAGAATGGCTGTGCCTTTATTTACTCCCTTTGGCACCACCTCCCAAACATATTTACCGGACTTCAATGTCCAGTTAGTATGACTTTTTAAGGTTTCTGTCATGATGGCATAAGCCGCATCAGCCAAAGCAGGATTTTGGCGGAAATGGAGGGCGACAGAATAGGGTTTAGTTTCTACGATGAAATCATCAAAAGGAATACAAGTTTGGATAATAGCTTGCTTTATTACAGCAAGTTCAATGGTGTCAACAGATGCAACGTTTGTTTCATTATTATCGCTACCATCATCGAAGGCTATCTCTAGTCCATGTGTCGCAGCAATTGGCAAGCTTAGAGGCGACAGCATTTGCCTTGCTTCAGCCAGACTGCGTCCTGTCACGACAGCGATTTTTACACCATGGCTTTGTATTTTTTGTAAAAGTATTAAGGTTGGATTTGGGATAATGCTGTTTTTAGGATTCAATGTGAAATCGGCCAACGTGCCATCTATATCTAGAAACAGACAATAGTCTTGCTGATGGGATAAGTAGTCCCCAAAGTTTTTTGGCGGAATATAGATAGGTGGCCTATTTATAATGATGCTTCTTCCTGAAGTCACGTTTATTCCCTTTTAGTGAAGCGCCATATTTAGGTCAAATACCTCCTGCATTCGAAATTATTTGCCCATTAAAAGCTGTTGCAGTTTTTAATATGGCTTTAATATTGACCTATAGGAAAACCAATACTAAGTAATTGAATCTAATAAGAAGTGTGCCATAGTCCCAAACAAAATCTAGTGACTAGATTGTGCTATTTGACGTGTGTTCTGTAACTCATTATCGACATTTTATTAACCGTTTCAGTCTAGGCATCAAATTTTGCACTATAAGTTCTTATTTTTTTAATTATAGCAAACTTTTTTTAAAATCAATATCTTACCAATTTTAGATGTGTAATTTCTTCAACATAGCTTACTGACTGATCATATCGCTACAGCGAATAACATCTTGATGTATAATATGGTTACAAAATTAAATAATGGGTGAAGGTATGAAAGATTTAGATTTTAAGGACCATTTCTCTAAAGGTTCTGAGGGCTATGCAACCTACCGTCCTTCATACACTCTTGATTTAGTGAATGAGCTTGCTGATTTATGCCCTACTCAAAACCGGGTTCTGGATTGCGGTTGTGGTACAGGACAGCTTTCTGTGCTATTAGCCGAAAGATTTAAAGAGGTGATTGCTACTGATGCAAGCTCAGCTCAAATAGCCAAAGCCCAAAAAAAAGATAATGTGATCTATCAAACAGCTTTGGCTGAACAAAGCGGATTGGCTGATGAGTCGGTTGATTTGATTACCGTCGCTCAAGCGGCCCACTGGTTAGACTTAGATAAGTTCTATCAAGAAGTAGAGCGTATTGCTCGACCTAACGGCATTTTGGCCTTAATTACCTATGGTGTTTTGCATGTAGAAGGTGCAATTGATGCCCTCATTCAACAGTTCTATTATCAAACTATTGGTCCATATTGGCCAGCTGAACGACAGCATGTAGAAGATGGTTATCAAAGCTTACCTTTCCCATTTACAGAGATCAAAGTGCCTGCTGTCAATATGGAGGAGTCTTGGAATTTAGATGAACTGCTTGGTTATTTTAATACTTGGTCAGCAGTCAAAGAAGCTGAAAAGGTACTGAGCTTTAATCCAGTGGATCAGCTTCGAATAGTTTTGTTACCTGAATGGGGAAATCCTGACAGCAAGAAAAGAATTACTTGGCCTTTATCAATTCGGGCTGGCAAAGTAAAGGTTCAATAAATTTAGGGAAATATAGTCAAAACATCCTAAAAACGCTACGTTACTGCTGATATCAATTTTTTGCAGCCTCTGTCTGCGCAGGCACAGCAAACCAAGATGCTGTGATTGAATTAACAACGTTTGATGATAACCCAGCCAAACACCTGTATGACAAGCTAGGATTTAAAGTGATTGTAAGAAACGGCGCTATAATTAAGATGAAAAAAATGCCTAAACAATCTTTGCAACCGATCACTGATGTGTCGACCCGTTAAATCGTCCAACAATAATGGCTGTTGATAATGATAAGTGGCACTTAGCATCATCTCTACTATTGCATCGATCATCTCACGAGTAGCCACTAGCGTACTGGCATCATCCACATTTAGATGCTACGCAACTGAGTAACGTAATTGCCCATTATTTAAGGTCTAATCCTCTATCTCAGAGGTTTTAACGATTTCTAAAGTCACCGCCTCTAACTGTGTTTCGACTAACTTTGCCTTGACATTTAAATCGAATCCTAGCATTAGCAGTTTGCCTAGTAAGCGGCCTTGTAATAGTCGCACACGGCTAATCAATGTCAGCAGTTTTTATCTGACCATTACCGCTCAGTCCAGTCTTTATTTTTATGAATATAGCTCATATGTCTCATAATTTCCTAAGAATATGCAGAGAATAAGTAATATAGACAATGTATGTAAGATAACCTCATATTATAGATTGATGGTTGACCTACCTTGCATGGTAAAGAACTAGTGCTCATTTAAGCACTAATAACTGGTTGATTCTCAAGAAATAATTCGAAAAATATTGAAGAATCCTCTTGGCTTTGGTATGTTTTGAGGTACACTTCTATTTCATAGAATGTGAATTCCATCAAGGGTAGTTCGGACCAGTAAAATAAGTACGGTCGATCGAATCCTCGTTTACCCGCAATAAGGAAACCGCCATGATTAGTGCTGATGGCCGATACTCCGGCACCGCGCTGCACCCGCTGCATGCGTTTTTTCTGGCCGGAATAGTGCCTTTGTTTATCGGAGTCTTACTTAATGATTACGCCTATTGGTCCAGCTATGAGCTGCAATGGAAGAACTTCGCTTCCTGGATGCTGATAGGTGCGCTGGTCTTTAACGGTCTGGCTTGGCTTGGCTCGATTGTATCTCTGGTTCGCGCTGATAAGCGCATGGGTAAACCAGTTATCTATTTTCTGTTGCTACTGGCGACCTTTGTGCTGGGTATCGTCAACTCGTTCATTCATGCAAAGGACGTCTGGGCTAGCATGCCAGCTGGGCTTATTATATCCATTATCACTGTCATCCTAGCCTGCATTGCAACCTGGATTGGCCTCGCCAGCTGGCGTACTGGAGGTGCAAGATGAAACCACTCAATATCCTATCGATAGTTTTGTTCGCTGCTCTCTTAGGTGCATGTGGCGAAAATAATGTAGACGATGCAGAACAGTTAGGTGCCAACCCGACCTTGCCTAAAGCTCAACGCGGCCTGATACCCACCTTGAAAATCGCTGAGCCGGCAGGTTGGGGTGATCATAGACCTGTAGTGCCATCAGGCTATAAAATTACAGCGATTGCCACTGACCTGCAGATTCCGCGGCAGACACTGGTCTTGCCTAATGGCGATATACTGATCGCTGAGGGCAAGGGCGGCAATGCGCCTAAGCTACGTCCCAAGGACCTCATTGCTGGTTATTTCAAAGGCAAAGGCACGACTGCAGTCAAGAGCGGTAACCGTCTGACTTTGTTACGAGACAAGGATGGCGATGGCAATTACGAGACACGTACCGTATTCGCCGAGAATCTGAATGCGCCTTATGGCCTTGCGCTAATCAACGGCCAACTGTACGTCGCCAATCAGGATGCAGTGGTACAGTTCGATTATCAGCCCGGTCAGACCAAGGCTAGCGGACCGCCACGCAAACTCACCGACCTGCCCAGCACAGTCAATCATCACTGGACTAAATCGATGACGGCCAGTCCGGATGGGAAATTCCTGTACGTGGGCATTGGCTCCAATAGCAACATTACTGAAAACGGATTGGATGTAGAGGCAGATCGCGCCAGAGTTTGGGAGATTGATGCCAAGACTGGCGCTCACCGACCATACGCAACCGGCCTGCGTAATCCAACGGCGTTGGGTATTCTGCCCGGCACTGACCAGTTATGGGCAGTCATCAACGAGCGTGACGAGCTCGGTCCACGACTGGTACCCGATTACTTGACCTCGGTTCAAGAAGGTAAGTTTTATGGTTGGCCCTACAGCTATTGGGGCCAGAATGTAGATCCGCGGGTCAAGCCGCAGCAACCTGATATGGTTGCCGCCGCGATTGCTCCGGACTACAGCCTTGGGTCGCACAAAGCTCCTCTAGGCCTGTCATTCTCGACAGCAACCATGGGTGGCAAATTCACAGAAGGTGCCTTCATCGGTGAGCATGGCAGCTGGAACCGTTCAGACCCAGCGGGTTACGACGTAGTATTCGTCCCATTCAGCAACGGCAAGCCAGCCGGAGACCCAGTTGACTTTGTTACCGGATTCCAAGGCGAAGATGGCAAGACTTTTGGTCGACCTGTGGGCGTGACAGTGGATCCGAAAGGAGCACTCATCGTTGCCGATGACCTTTCTAATACCATCTGGCGGGTGACCCCAACTCGATAGGCAGCATGTAGAAAACCTCCTGCGCGGGTTGCTTTAATCCGCGCAGGAAATGGGTATTATTTTATAAAATGGATTTTTTTGATGTAATCGACGCTAGAATAGCGGTAAAAATACGATAAAACTATAGTACCTAAATATGTATTGTTAATCAGCATAGCAGCAAGGCATATTTTTCCATTGACCGTTGACCCGCTCTAACAATGCGTCTTTATTCAGATGCAATTGGCGCTTATGGGGATAGCGAGAAGGATAGCCTGATATCGCTTCTAGCGTTTTATCACGCACAAACTTTTTGGTTTTTGGTTCATAAAGCCAGTAAACAAAGTTATTATCCTCAATGTCTTTTCCTACCTGTAGCACCAAATCGAGATAGCCATCATAGTTCATATCGGCATAATTGGTACTGTAGGCTTGCGCTTTAAAACCCGTTAGCGTTTGTACTAACGCCTTGGTGTCTTTATTGATCACCTCGACTTTGCTAATTGTCCAACGATGCCAATTTGGATCTTCAAAACCATAGTATTTAAATACAAATTGCGGATAAGCGCCTTGGATATGAATCGCTGGGGTAAAAGTGGTTTTTCGAGTCGAAGTTTTCGCTTTATTCTCTGGATAGTAAGTCACGCTACCTATCATAGTATTGTTGCGTAGATTAAGCGTGCCAGCGATAGCGTATTCTGGCGGCGCTTTCAAACCTACCTCAGGATTATAAGATTTCAAAGTGATATCTAGACCTTTTTGAAAGCCTTCAACCGAAACCCCGCCACGCTTTTTTAGATAAAACAAAGTACCGTGCGGATCCCATACACCTGTATATAAAGTCAGTAAAAATTGACCATCATCAGAGAGCCAATCGCGCTGTACATTAGTCGTGACATCGGTGATAGGTTTGATAGCTGATGAGTTATTGCTAGTTGTCGCTGCTTGTATATAGCCGCTACTACTCACTAACATAGTCGCTACCATTAGCCGAGAAGAATAGCGCTTTACAGTGCTGCTTTGCTTATAGTTGTAATTCTTACAATCAAGCTTTAAATGATCTGTACGAAACTTTAGCATAACCTATCTCCTTATATAATAACCCCTTTATACTTTGTCCCATTTATTGACCGTATTGCTATGTTATTTACAGTATTACAGCTTATTTTCTGTACTTTTATTATCTAGATTATAGGCTTGTTCACTGATAGATATCATTAATTTAAGTTCCGATTATAGTAGCGATTTATAGCCCTAATTAGATAGTAAAATTGACTTATATTTTAACTTTATCAACCTGTTTAAGGATAAATCATAAAAACACTAGAACTTTGGATACTAGCTGTAATGGTCAACTAATTTTATGATACTTGATAAGTAATAGGATCAGCATTATTGGACTATGTACAAAACTTGCTCGACAACCTCACAGGCTTTAGTGACGCCTAATTTCTCTAACCACGACATTGACATTTGGACTTCTATTTAACGCATCGCCTATAAATTTAATACGATGCTTTGCTCCTTTAAGCGCTTAAATCTGATATCGTTCACCTAGGCTTAGATGTGTATAGTTTATGGTTACAATCTCGCTTTGGCGGTGGATAGAACCTTTGATGCTAGTGCATTTGGGTCTTTTTTTCACCTCTGGTTTGAAACTGCACTTTATTTGTTAATCTAGGGCGTGTCATCATTTAGATTGTGAGGCTTAAAATGAGATAAATTGCCGTCAAACAAGGAAAATAATGCAGATAATATCGAGATATTAATCAGCTATTTGACGATGTTTGACAAAATTTAGCCATTTTAAGACCACCAAATGATTAAGTGTGCTAATTGATGACATGCTCTAAGAAACAATAAAAAAAATTGAGACCCTAAAAGGATAATGACATGAGCCTATCTAACGACGACAACTCTAATACAGCTAATGAAATTACAGATCATAATACAAGTCTGGCAGCACTAGATATCAATGCCATTGAGAGTATTGATGACGATATACTTGATACGTTTTATGATCGCCATCATTTACTGTCTATCATACTGGCGACTTTAGATTATATGAGTGAGCGCATCAATAATGATGGTCTGACGCTTCCCTACTTTATAGATATTGATCCTGAACTGTGGCAAGAAAAGTCTAAGGCGTTAGATATATATATCACAGATGAGGTTGAAGGACGTGCATTGAATTTGGAAGCGCGTGATAAGGATTATGCGACCAACATTTTATCTTATCCAAGTGACTTACCAATCGCCATTATTGAACTAATGCCCACCCTACCACTTGGTGAGTTAGTTATCTGTCATGATGTAATGGTGCGTGAAGCCGAAGAGCAAAACAAAACCGTCACACAGCACATTAGCCACTTATTAATACATGGTGTGCTGCATTTATTAGGGTTTGATCACGAACTTGGACAGGCCGAACAAGACGAGATGGAGCATTTCGAGATTGAGATTTTGGCACGTTTAGACCTGCCAAATCCGTATGTTTAAATCGTAACTCTCTTATCGATCTGTTTTTTATTCGCTAGGGCGTGGCCTCATTTTAAAAATGGTTATAAAAATAAGATAAATTACCGTCAAACGAGGAAAATAGCGCAAATAATATCGAGATATTAATCAGCTATTTGACAATGTTTGGCAAAATTTAACCATTTTTAGCCCATTTAGATATAGTCGAATCCGAATAATTTCGATGCAAGGAAGCCACGCACAGATAGTACAAGTATAGTCAGCGAAAAGTTAAATTGATACATTAGATACTACTGGTATAAACTTTCCTCGCTTGCTGTACCTTCGCAGACAGAGGCTTTGAAAAATTCATCCCAGAAGTACTGTGGCGATTTTGTTATTCTTTGACTATAGTACATCAAGCGGGGGTGACGATGTAGCGGATTTATAGAGGTTTGACTATACAATCGCTTGAATTGAGGACACGCCCTAAACTTTTTATTAATTAGTTTTTGGTCATCGGTAGCTTTTGTGACTCACCCATTTGGTTAATCATCTGATCTAAACCTTTGACATGGACGCTGCGCTGCGGGAATGGAATCTCAATTTTTTCATCATCCAACGCTTGCTTAAATTGCTCCAGCAACTCACACTGCATCGACCACCAGTCAGCATTGGTGGTCCAGACATTTAAGGTAAGATCTACTGAATTATCACCCAAATTCGTCACACGCACGATAGGCTCAGGATCGGTAAAGGCCAACGGGTTGTTTTTTGCCAAATCCATCATGACATTTTTAGCAACTTTAATATCAGCATCATAGCCAATACCAACCGTGATATCGACGCGGCGATTCGGCAGTGCTGAATAGTTGGTGACGGCTGAGGTCGTGATATCGCTGTTAGGAATAATAATGTCGTGATTGTTAGTGGTGGTCAGATGCGTATTAACCAAAGTAATCTCGGTCACCGTACCAGTATAGCCGCTAATTTGCACATAATCGCCACTTACGAATGGACGAAACGTCACAATCATAATACCAGCGGCAAAGTTAGACAGCTGATCTTTTAGTGATAAGCCAATCGCAACAGCTGCACCACCCAATATCGCGACAACCGATGTGGTCTGTACGCCCACTTTGCTCAACGCTGCTAGGACAACAACGACCAGTAACAGACCATAAATTATGCGACCTAAAAAACTGGCAACGGTATCATCTAAGCGGCCACGCTTCATAATCTTATGTGCCACGACAACTGCTTTTTTGGCCAACCAACGCCCAACGACGAATATTATTATGGCTAATAAAACTTTCATGGCTAAGCTTAACGCGTTATTGGTTAGACTAGCGATATCTACGGTAAAACCTAAAAATTCCATACTGACTCTTTATTCTATAAATTTGTTAATAAATGCATTTTAATGACTTTTGATCTTGTCTCGCTCATTTGTTCAGCAGACAATGGACTCGTCTGATCGGTCTCTTATCTTAACGTCTCTTTTATCGTACCACCACCCTCTTGTGAAGCATTGGCAATAAAATGTGCGTCCTCATTTGGTTGCATATTATCCGTTAGCGCTTTTGCGACATCTTGCATCATTGACGCAGGATCTTTACCCATAGAAAAGCTAATACCAAAAATAATCAGTGCATGTAATCCAACGGCTATTGCAATAGCAACAGGCATACTGAAGTTACGCTTCGGCGCTTGTGCAGAAAAGTGGTAGCTTTGCGAATCTTTGATATAGGCCACAATAGGTCTCATCTGATGAGTATAAGTCGAACCAAAATTAAGCTCTATCATAGTAAAACATGAGATATATGCCGGCGCTATCATAACATGACATAGAATTGCACTGCCAGCATAACCATTAATAGCAAATTTTATCTCGCTCATGACATGCTATTTATGCAACATCGATTGCTGTTAGACCATTTATTGATAGACTGCGTACTCAAAAATCTCAAAAATCAAGTATAGTTCGCTTAAGGCGATGGTGTGTTCTGACCAGCGGTATTAAATGAGCGATACAAAATGCATGTGTTTATTTTGCTGTCAGCCTATTTGTTATATACTGCTTTATAAGTATTGGCTTGTTGAATATAAACGCTCAGCCTTCTCAGCTCAAAACATTATGGCAGTGTTCATAGTAAAATTTAGTCAAATATAGCTATAAATCCCGATATTAGAGCGACTATCAACCTGAATAAAGCTCGACTATAATTTTTTGATAAACAATTTTTATGCCATTTATTCAATGACGACCCCTATCAGTATAAGGATAATAAGTTTGAGTAGCTTTGATAACATGAGTGATAACATGAATAATTCAGACAATCTTGATGAATTTTTTGAAAATCTTGGCTATCGTTTCGACGAATCATTTAGCGGTGGTTGGGATCGTCTCACCCAGTCGATCAAACAGATATATAATAAAACGACCGATAAATTTGAGGATGAACTGGCGTTACCTGTGGCACAAAAATACGTCAATGATGCGCTACAAAAGTTTGTGACCGATAATGTAAAAGCTGTTCTAGAATTACGTGTTGAGATGCATGATGGCTGGTTTCGCTTATACTGCACCGTCAATGTGGCTGGTATTTATGCGGAGATCGCCAGTAATTTTAGTTTGGTTCATGTGCAGCTCGATCGCAATGTTCAGCGCTTTGTCTTCGGACAACAGACTTATACGGATATCCTTAACTTACGCTGCGAGTCTTTTCTAAAACGCCAAGGTATCAAGCTTTTTATCTGGTTTTATCATAGCATTCTCAAAAAAGACCCTTTAGGCTTTATTCTTTCCTATATCAATATTGCTCGCCCAAAAGACGAGGTTATTTACCTCGATATCAATCGTTGGCTTAAAAATAATAAAAAAATTATCAGCGCTCTGCACAAGGTTCAAGTGAACTATGGGGAACTTGAAGAAGAACAAATGATTTTGAAAGCTCAAATTAACTATCGTGATTTATTGGCGACCAGTAGCAATGAGGACATTATTAGCGATGAGGACGAGCCTCAGCTGATGCAAGGTCCTATCAAACCGATTGCTGACGCGACCGAACCCAGCCAAGTTTAATAATGCTCATTTTTACCTAATATAAAAACGCGGTATCTAAAAGACATTAGCCTTTTAGATACCGCGTTTTTACTTTTAAAAATAGTTTGTAGTGAGCTCAAGTTAACACCACGCCCTAATAACGGATCTCTACCAATAATTTTCTACGGCAATATTACCCTCACCTCGGCGATTCATAATCAAGCCCAGCGTTTTTAATGCCTCTTTTGTGTCGTCTACCATGTCAGGATTGCCACATAGCATGGCGTGCGTGCTATCGATATCCAGCTCGATGCCTGCTCGCTCTTGTAACGTGCCTTCCAATAACAGCTGTGGTAGACGTTCTGTCAATGCGCCTTCGACAGACTCCCGAGTGACGATTGGGACAAAAATTAATTGCGCTGGATTGTCCACCAATGAGCCAAAATCTGCTTGCAAGCTTTCGATTTTTTTGACGTAGGCAAGCTCTTCTATCGAGCGTGCGCTATAAGCAAGGACAATGTGCTCGTAGTCTTCCCATGTTTTCAAGTCTTGTAGCATGGATAAAAATGGCGCCAATCCTGTTCCTGTCGCCAGCAGCCATAAATCTTTGGGTAACGGTTGCTGATAACGCGCCAACGTTAGAAATCCAAACGGCATTGTGTTGAGTAGCAGCTCGTCACCTATCTGCAAATGCTGTAGCTGAGACGTAAATGCGCCATCAGGAATCACGATAGAAAAAAACTCTAACACTTCATCAAAGGGTGAGGAAACGATCGAATAAGCACGAAAAATATCTTCATTCAGTGCTGCATCAGAAGCGTCATCATTTACTTCCATTTGCTGCTTATAATATTTTAATTGACTGGGATTAACCCCCAAACGTACAAACTGCCCTGCCGTGAATTTAAAGCTATCAGGACGGCTGACCGTAAAACTAAACAGGTTTGGCGTCCACGTGGTTTTACTGAGCACCGTTACTTTTTGAATATTGTCACTCATAATAATTGTCCACTCACCTAGTCTTCATACTTATTATTAAAAATTTTAGACGATACAAACGAAAAGATGCGCCAAGCTTATCACAAAGCAGGCGCATCTTGGTTTTCTAACAGTAACAATGAATAAGTAGCAGCACCAGCGTACAACGACTTATCTGCTAGCTATTATTAATACAATTTAAAACAAACGACCAAATCTGCCAACCCTACCAAATACGTGCCAGACTTGCCCATTCAATCATACTATTTGGCAAGATACCGAAGAAGATAATAATGGCTGTTACTGCAATGACCATAATACCACCTGTCCGAATGCCCCATTGTTTAGAAACATCAAATTCAATAAACTGCTTAGGACGTTTGAACAGTGTGAGCAATACGCGTAGATAATAGAACAAGCCAATAGCACTACCTAAGATAATCATCGCGGCCAAGAACCAATGAGTCCCTTGTACAGCAGCCAATATCGCAAATAGCTTGGTAATGAAACCTGCCGTTAAAGGAATACCCGCCAACGACAACATCATAATAGTCATGACGGCGGTCAGTACTGGACGACGCCAAAAAAGCCCTTGATAATGGGTCAGCTCATCCGCTTCACCAGACAAGCGATAAGGACTAGACATCAAGGTCACAACACCAAACGCACCAATAGAGGTAAACGCATAAATCGCCATATACATACTAGAGATACTATCAGCTGCTGCACCGATACTAACGATAACGATCAACACGTAACCCATATGGGCAATCGACGAGTAACCAAGTAGACGCTTGAGACTGGTTTGACGTACGGCTAACAAGTTACCCACCAAAATAGATAAAGTCGCCATCACCATCAACAACATCTGTACCGACGGTAATGCCAGTAAAGACGTATCAATTAAGAAACGAACCGCTAATGCCATCATAGCCACTTTTGATACCGAGGCTAAAAATGTGGCGATTGGTGCTGGTGCGCCTTCGTAAACATCAGGCGTCCACATATGAAAAGGCGCCGCAGACAATTTAAAGGCAATACCAAACATCGTCATCGCCGCACCTAATATCAATAGTGGCGATTCAAAGAGATTGGGCAGCATCACGCTAATAGGTTTAAAAGCAAGCGACCCCACTTCCGCATAAATAAACGCCATGCCCATCAGTAATGTTGCTGATGCGGTCGCAGATAATACTAAGTATTTTAGACCCGACTCAAGTGAGCGGTTGCGCATATAAGTATAGGCGAGCAGACCATATAATGGCACTGAGAGCATCTCTAAACTCATAAAGAACGATGCCATGTGCTGCGCGCTTACCATTAGCAGCGCACCAACCGTTGACAGCAACATGAGCAAATACAACTCATCTTTATTGTCTTTTAAATTCATCAAGTACGCATAAGATAACGTACAGCATGCCAATGCGCAGATAAAAATAACCACCATATTAAACTGAGCAAAGTTATCAATGACAAATAGCTGCTCAGCAGTTGGCGCAACATCTCCACTCTCAATGATGCCAAGCATTTGGCCGATTAAGGTAAATAAACCAATATTTAAACCAGCAACCGTGATCGTACCAGTAACCATGTGTGAGCGTTTAATTGAGATGGCAATCATGACTGCCAATACCGTGATAACCACGGCAATAATTGGCGCATAAGGCAACAACCCCATCAAATCATTCATCTTAATATTATTCATGACTTAACGTGCCTCCATTGCATCAAGCAGTTGCGACGCATCTACCTGTGTTACTTGACTGTATAAATATGCATTATTGATCCATTGCATCGCATGACTTGACGTATCAAGGAACGGTTGTGGATATAAGCCAAGCCACACCAGTCCAGCGGCTAGCATCAATAACAATGACAGCTCACGTTTACCCAAATCTTTTATTCTGCGGCTTGGCAAGCCATGTGATTTGGTCTCATGCATGGACAATTCTTTGATATTATTGGCGCCAAACAAGGCGCGATGGATTAAGATAAGTGAGTACAATCCTGCCAATACCAAGCTGAACGTTGCAAATACCACAAATACTGGATACTGAGCAAATGAGCCAAATAAGATCAAAAATTCGCCAATGAAGTTACCGGTGCCTGGGATACCAAGTAAAGCGGCGCAGAAGAACATCAATATCGGCGCATAGTAGCGGAATTGTCCCCACATACCGCCCATCAAAGTCAAATCACGTGTGTGCAGACGCTCATACAACTGACCTGCCATGATAAATAGTGCCGCCGAGCTTAAGCCATGCGCGAGCATCTGAATCATCAGGCCTTGTAAGCTAAGTAACGTGCCTGCGTAAATGGCCAATACTACAAAACCCATGTGCGAGATACTGGTATAAGCCAGCAAACGCTTCATATCCGTTTGCATAAAGGCCAACCACGCGCCGTAGAAGATACCAATCGTACCTAATGTCATCGCAATCGGTGCAAACTCTTGTGACGCGGCAGGAAACAATGGCAAGACAAAACGAATCAAACCATAAGCAGCGGTCTTAATCAAAACACCTGCCAAATCCACTGAACCTGCGGTTGGCGCTTGCGCATGGGCGTCTGGCAACCAGCCATGAAAAGGAATAATCGGTAACTTAACTGCGAAACCTATAAAAAAGCATAGCATGATTGGATATTCCCAGCCGCCAAGTGGCGTACCGAGTAAGTCATTATAATTAAAGCTGACCACGCCTTTTTGGGCATAGCTGATAATGACCAATACCAAAATACCGATGAGCATGATTAGCCCAGAAGCTTGAGTATAGATAAAGAATTTAGTTGCTGCGTATTCTTTGGTTTTTCCTACAACATCATGACCCCAAATCGCGATCAAGAAGTAGATAGGAACCAGCATCATCTCCCAAAAGAAGAAGAATAAGAACAAATCAATCGCTAAGAAAACACCAATGACCCCGCCTAGACTCCATAGCAAATTTAGATGGAAAAACCCCACGCGGCGCTGAATCTCATTCCACGAACAAGCCACTGCTGCAATACCCAGCAGCCCAGTTAACGCCACCATCATGAGCGACAAACCATCTAACGCTAAATGAAAGCTGATACCAAAGCTTGGTATCCACGGCACACTGAATTGGGCGACCCACGGCACAGCAGAATCTGGTGCTATCACCTGCTTGCTCATGCCGCCAAAATCGCCGTATTGCCACAATACGAGTGACAATACAAAGGTCAACGTCATACCGATTAAAGCAATCCAGCGCGGCAGACGTTTATTAAACCGCTCTACTAACCAACATAGCAACCCTGCAATAAAAGGAATCGCAATCAATGCTGGTAGCATCCACGTTTGTTGTAACTCAATCATCTTATACCACCGTCATCATTACCAGCACCAGCAATACAGCCATACCCAAGCCAAAGCTTGTAGCGTAACCTCGAAGTGACCCTGTTTGCGTCGCAGACAATACCTTATTACCGGCTGATGCCAGCTTAGGTAATAGAAGCCACGTTTTATCAATAGGGTCGGCTTTAAATAAGCGGCCGATGAATAAAAAGGGTTTTACAAAAATTATATCGTATAGCGCATCGAAACCTAGGCCATGGTAGCACCAGTGATATAGCGCGCCACCAATACGTGAGCGCTTAAAGCTAGCGAGCATTCTACCTTTATTGACGACATATAATAGTGCCGCCAATATTAGACCTGCCGCCATCGCGCCCATCGCTATATACTCTGCAGTATGCTTAGCATGAGCTTGACCCGCAACTTCTAATAAGTGACCAACGCTCTCTGGCAACACACCGTCTAATGGTGGCGTAATCCATGCACCAACCGCGGTCGATAGCACGAGTAATACTGTCAAAGGCAACCAATACGATACGCCTGACAACTTATGCGCATGGGTTTTTTCTTCACCGAAGAATATGATCCAAATCATACGGAACGTATAAATTGCCGTTAAGAAAGCCCCGAACACACCCATATAGAACAGTACTAAGTGACCAGTGGCATAGGTTTCCCAAAGAATCGCTTCTTTAGAGTAGAAACCAACGGTAACCCAAGGAATCGCAGCTAATGCACCGCCACCGATGACATAGCACCAAAATACCAACGGTATCTTTTTGCGTAAGCCGCCCATCTTAAAGATGTCTTGCTCATGGTGTACCGAAAGAATGACCGCACCTGATGATAAAAATAACAACGCTTTAAAGAAAGCATGCGCCATCAGATGAAAGATCGCCCCTTGCCATGCACCAACACCGAGTGCTAAGAACATATAGCCAATCTGACTCATGGTCGAATACGCAAGGATACGTTTGATATCGGTTTGCGCCAATGCACAAAATCCAGCAACAACTAACGTCAATGCCCCTACGCCGCCGACCCAGTACAATAAAATACCTGGCGTCAGCTCAAACAATGGATGCAAACGAGCGATTAAGTAAACCCCTGCCGTGACCATCGTTGCTGCGTGAATAAGCGCTGATACAGGCGTCGGACCTGCCATCGCATCTGCAAGCCATGTATGTAATGGCAGCTGGGCCGATTTACCCATTGCACCGCCAACAAGCATCATAGTAATCAACATCATCGTTGGATTGTTAATATCAAATACTTCTGGCGCGCGGGTGATAATATCTTGAATATTAAGCGTACCGAATTCACGGAATAATAAAAACAAACCAAAGGCCAAAAATACGTCACCTACGCGTGTAACCGTAAAGGCTTTTATCGCAGCACGACCATTGGCTCTATCATGATAATAATAGCCAATGAGCAAGTACGAACAGATACCCACGCCCTCCCAACCGAGATAGAGTAAGAACAAGTTATCTGCCAATACCAGCAACAACATACTGGCGACGAACAAATTCATATAACTAAAGAAACGGGCAAATCCAGTATCGCCTTTCATATACCAAGCGGCAAACAAATGGATTAAGAAGCCAATACCCGTAATGACACCCGTCATGGTCAATGCCAAGCCATCGAAACTCAGCCCAAAGTTCGGGGCAAAATCACCCACTTGGAACCACGTCCACAGAGGTATCTCTACTACCGCTCCTGCTGGATTGGTCGTTAAAAAAGTATAGCTGACAACCAGTGTGGATAATGCTGATAACAGCATACTACCGACACCAACAATCGCTGCTACCTGCTCCGTTAACTTGTCACGCATAAAGGCTAAAATCAAAAAGCCAACGAGCGGGAATATAAAGGTTAATGGTAATAAACTCATGACATCATCCTTTCATCTCATTGGCGCTATCGACATCGAGATGCCCACGCTGATGATAAAACCGCAATAATAGTGCCAAACCAATGGCGGCCTCTGCTGCTGCTAACGTCAAAATAAAGATAAACATAATCTGTCCATCTGCATCAACCCAGCGACTACCTGCTACCACAAATGCTAGTGCTGCCGCATTCATCATGATCTCTAGGCTCATTAGCATAAATAAGAAATTACGCCGTACCATGACACCGCACAGACCAATAGCAAATAAAATACCTGCCAAAATCAATCCGTGGCTCATAGGGATCATGCCCAATACATTCTGCACCTCAGCGACAGGCTGTACAAAGCCTGCCACCTCGTGGGCAAACGGCACGTTTGACACATCTTGTGCCACGCTCGCTGCTAGTACCATCAGTCTGACTCCTTGCGCGTGACTTTTTTCACACCTACCTGCGTGCTTGCATTCATACTTACATAGTCATGCGGGTCAACATCTTTATATTCGTAGGGTTCAGCCATTTTTACCGCATCGTGTTTTGTATGAGTGCTATCGTTATCATGTTGCTTGATACTAGCCACGATCGGTTGAAAATCTCGGCTCTCGTTACCGATAATCTCGTCATCAATTGCCTCTTTACCCAAGTGATAGGCAGCAACCAAAGCCGCCAATAGTAGCAGAGCCGCCACTTCTATCAACATGACGTACTTAGTAAATAGCACCGTACCAACCACTTTGGCTGAAATCGTAGTGCCGCCGATCATAGCCGCTCCGTCGTCGTTAAAACCAATCATTGCGTAAAGCACAACAGCAATAATAAGTGTCAAACCTGTCGGTATCGCCCAAGTGCCCGCATCGAGCCAACGCTCTTCGCGCTCATCATTACTCATACCTAAGTTCAGCATCATAATGACAAAAACAAATAACACCATAATAGCGCCGGCATAAACAACAATTTCAAGTGCCCCTGCAAATGGTGCGCCTAGTATAAAAAATATACCCGCAATCGCTAGCAATGACACAATCATCGATAAAATAGCATGGACTGGATTGGCTTGAGTCACCACACGCAGACTGGCAAATATTGCCACAGCCGCGAGCGAATAAAACCCTGCCAATTCAGGATGGTTCAAAATATTCATCATGGCAGCAAGCTCCGTAGATCAATAGGTGCAGATTCATTTTGAGCCGCGCCTTTTGGTTTGTCTGCTACCGCCATACCTGTCACACGATAATAGTTATAGTCAGGATATTTACCTGGTCCTGAAATGAGCAAATGCTCCTTTTCATAAACCAAATCTTGGCGCTTATATTCGCCCAGCTCAAAATCTGGGGTCATTTGAATAGCGGTCGTCGGACAGGCTTCTTCACATAATCCGCAAAAAATACAGCGCGAAAAGTTAATCCGAAAAAACTCTGGATACCAGCGGCCGTCTTCACGCTCGGCTTTTTGTAATGAGATACAGCCGACTGGACACGCCACAGCGCACAAGTTGCAAGCCACACAGCGCTCATCCCCATCAGGGTCACGCGTTAAGATAATGCGCCCACGAAAACGTGGCGGTACAGGTACTGGCACTTCAGGATAAAGAATGGTGTCACGTGGCCTGAGCGCATGACTATTGACCATCCACATGCTGCGGACAATGGTAAATAGTCCAATGACGATATTTTTTATAGTAGTAAACATGGGATTATTATCCTTATCAGCTTTACCCTAGTTCATCAGTGATGATTACAACGTCGGAGAAAAGATCAAAATGACTGCCGCAGTAACCAATAAATTAATCAGCGTTACTGGTAGGCAAACTTTCCAACCAAAGTTCATCACCTGATCATAGCGCGGACGCATGAGGGAGCCTCGAGCCAAAACAAATAGAGTCATAAAGAACAACGTCTTAATCATGAACCAAAAAGCTGGTGGAATAAATGGAATATCTAAATTAAAAGGCGCAAGCCAACCGCCGAAAAACAAGCACGTCATTAATGCAGAAATCAGCACAACGTTGACGTATTCTCCGATAAAAAACATACCAAATTTCATGCCAGAATATTCGACATGGTAGCCTTCAGCCAGCTCTTGCTCTGCTTCTGGTTGATCAAATGGATGTCTGTGAGTTACTGCCACACCAGCCACCACAAATGTCAAAAACCCAAAAAACTGCGGAATGATATACCAGCCGTCAACTTGCGACTCAACAATGGCACGCAAATTAAACGAGCCTGTCAATGCGACCACTCCCATTAACGATAAACCTAAAAAAACTTCGTAGCTGATCGTTTGTGCCGCTGAACGCAGGCCGCCCAATAGCGAGAATTTATTGGCAGAAGCCCAACCACCGAACATCACCGCATAAACTGCAATGCCTGCCATCGCAAAGAAGAACAGAATACCAATGTCCCAATCAACCACACCAAGCGTTGGCGAGACAGGAATAATGGCAAACGAGGCCAATGCGGTAAACATCGCGACCGCAGGTGCCAAGGTGAACATAAATTTATCAGTAAAATTTGGCGTCCAATCTTCTTTAAAGAAAATTTTGAGCATATCCGCGACCAGCTGCAATGAGCCAAAAGGTCCGACACGGTTTGGACCATAACGGTCTTGCCACAACGCCAACATGCGGCGCTCATAGATGATCATCATAGCGGCAACTATCACCACCACTAAGAATATGACCAGCGATTGCCCCACCATAAATAAAATGGACCAAGCATCAAAACTCAGGCTACCAGCCAAAAAGCTTGGCACATCAGGGATAATACGAGTCACTTGCATATTACACCTCTTGTGTGGTGGTCGGCGCTGTATTTACTTGCATTGCGCGGTTGTCATCAAGGCTATCGCCAGCATTTTCATTGGTCAAAAAACGATCATTCGCCATGTCGCCCATCATCGTAACGGGCGCATCGACTTTGCGTACGGATGCTGGCATTGATGGATGAATAATGCTTACTTGTCCGACGGGGTAACCGATACAGCCTTCTGCTAAATAACCAACGAGCTGCACTGGCAAGGTGATTTGTTGCTTATCAATTTCGATAGCCAAATAATCGCCAGTCGTAATGTTCCACTCTTTGGCATCATCAATGCCAATACGCCATGTCGCAACAGGCAGTTGCTCAGCGACGATTGGACTACGTGAGGCCATCATTGAACTGGCGTAGATATTATAGATAGGCACCAATTTGGCTTGTCCTTGTTGCATATCAGTTATGGACGAAGCCGTTGCTTCTGGAGCCACATATTGACGAATGGCTAGACGTTCTAACTGATCAAACAAGCGCACACCTGGATCACCATTTTTCAGATGACCACCGACTTTATCTTGATATTTGTTCCACGCTTGTGGTGAGTTCCAACCTGCCGCATTGGCAAAAGGAATCATCGAGCTTGGCGTTTCTTTACCGCTATAACCTTCCATAGAGAAGGTTAAGCCTGTATCCAAATCTTTTGGCTGCATAGGCTCATGGACTGAGATCGGCGCACGCATGGCGGTACGACCTGAGTAACGACGAGGTTGACGCGCGATTTTTAGTCCTGTGATGCGGTAATCAGCATCTGGTGCCGCGCCTTTAATACCAGCAAGCTTAGGATGAGTAATTATCAAAGCATTAATCACATCATCAAGCTGTGTCCAGTCAACATCTCTACCTTCCAAGCTGCTATGGACGGCATGTAGCCAGCGCCAGCCTTCTTTAATACCACTCATTGGATGATAATAATTGTTGTCATACACTTGGAAAAAGCGCTGAGCACGGCCTTCAGCTGATATCAATGTGCCATCGGCTTCAGCAAAGCTTGCTGCTGGCAATACAATATCGACATCTTTATGCCAATCAAGCAGCTGATGATCGAGAGCAATTACCGTTTTATCAGCCAATAATTGCGTTAATTTATTGGCATCAATCGCATCTGTCAGCTGATTTTCAGCAACGATGACCACATCAAAATCAGTGGCGAGTAGCTCTTCTACCGATTGACCACCAAGCATACAAACGCCCATGCTATTGGCATCAGCAACCGTGAGATAAATACCAGCTTGCGTGTGATAGCTGTTATTTACTTCTTTTAGCTCCAGCTTTTCAGCAGGTGCGCGCTCGACATTGTCTTGTGCTTCTTTATCAGTACCCGTTGCTGGCTTATCTGGTTTGGCTGAAAGTTCTTGATCTTCTTTAGGCTGATCGGTTTGTGCTTGTCGTTCCGCTGCACGAAGCTGCTCATCACGCACTTTATCATTATAAGTTTCGACTTGATTATGCTCTGTCGCTTGAATGGCCACCCGTTTTTGCGTTAATGCTTGAGTGATTTGTGCAGCCGCCTCTATCAAAGCGGTAGACGATAAGCTAGTACCTGAGATGATCAACGGCTTATCCGCTTGTATCAAATCATAAGCAATTTGCTGAGCGAGCGCTTGCATACCATCAGTATCAGTATCAGTATCAGTGTCAGCATTTGGTTGCGCAGTCGCCTGTGCATCCGTGATCTCTGCTAAATCATCAGAAAAACGAGCGATCTCATCAGCTACTTTGAAACCAAGCTTAGCAATATCCTCAGGCGTTGCGACCACACTGACTTTACTAATGTCTTCTAGCTTAGTCTGCGTCACATCGATGACATAGACTGGGCTTAAAGCGTCTTGAGTAATACGCTTGACAGGTTCAGCCAGCCAAGGTTGCGTCTGCAATGCCGCTGCCATTTTCAGGCCTTCGTTTTTCGCGGCTTGGCGTACTGACAATGCGACTCGTGATGAGGTTTGGGTAATATCTTCGCCCAAAACCAATACCGCATCATGACTTTCAATATCCGTCATACTTGGGTTATAAATGCCTTCGGTACTTAGAATTTCGATACATTTATTGACCAATGCTTGCTGCTGATGGTTCAGACCCGTTGAAAAGTGATTAAAGCCAACCAAGTTTTTTAGCGCAAAATTGGTCTCTAGGCTGGCACGTGGTGAGCCGATACCGATGACTTTTTTGTCTTTGATACGCTTGATAGTTTCATCCAAAGCATAATCAATATTAATTTTGACGTGCTTATCATTGATACGCTCAAGCGCTTGGGTTGGACGATCTTCACGATTGACATAGCCATAACCAAAGCGACCACGGTCACATAGGAAGTAACGGTTCACTTCACCATTGTAGCGGTTTTCGATACGGCGTAATTCACCATAACGCTCGCCTGGTGAAATGTTACAGCCTGCTGAACAGCCATGACAAATGCTAGGGGCATACTGCATGTCCCATTTACGGTTGTAGCGTTCTGAATGCGTCTTATCAGTAAATACACCCGTTGGACAGACTTCGGTTAAGTTACCCGAAAACTCACTTTCGAACTGACCATCTTTATCACGACCAAAATAAACACGGTTATTTGAGCCATAAACACCCAAATCTTCGCCACCCGCATAGTCTTTATAAAAACGGACACAGCGATAGCAAGCGATACAGCGGTTCATCTCATGGGCAATAAATGGCCCAAGCTCTTGATTGTGATGCGTGCGTTTGGTAAAACGGTAGCGACGACGGCTGTGACCTGACATATAAGTCATGTCTTGCAGATGACAATGACCGCCCTCTTCACAAGTTGGACAATCATGCGGATGATTGGTCATCAACAGCTCAACCATCGACTTACGAAAGGCTTTGGCTTCATCATCAGTGACGGATATATACATGTCATTGCTGGGTGCGACCATACAGGACATCACCAAACGACCACGACCTGCTTCCATGTCTTCTTTACTTTGGTATTGCTTGACCGCGCACTGACGGCACGAGCCTACGGAGCCGAGTGCGGGGTGATAACAAAAATACGGCACATCAATGCCGAGTGACAAACAGGCTTGTAGCAAGTTATCACTGCTATCTACTTCGACAGTGGTTCCATCAATATGTATGACTGCCATGCCGCTCTCCTTATTTCACTACTGGCTGTTGATTGGCTGCAGCATCAATGACGTCTACACCAACTGCCTGCGCGATTTTTTGATCAAACTCAGGACGAAAATACTTAATCGCACTCATCAGTGGTTCCATCGCACCTGGCGCGTGCGCACAGAAAGTTTTACCAATCCATAAATCACGTGTGAGACCTTCTAACTTCTCTACGTCACCCACTTGCCCTTCGCCATCGTTGATGGCAGTGAGCAATTTCACGCCCCAAGGCAGACCATCACGGCAGGGCGTACACCAACCACAGGATTCACGCTGAAAGAAAATCTCAAGATTGCGTAATAATGGCACCATATCTTGCGTTTCATCGACGACCATGATTAGCCCAGTACCCAAACGGCTACCCGCTTCTTGAATCGGATCAAAATCCACTACCACATCTAAATGGTCCGCGGTTAAAAAGTCCGTTGATGCGCCGCCTGGCAACCACGCTTTGAGCTTTTTGCCGTCCTTCATACCGCCCGCCAACTCTTCGATAATCTCGCGAGCCGTATATCCAAATGGTAGCTCCCACAGACCCGGATCATTGACCAAACCTGAGCAACCAAATAGCTTAGTGCCCGGCGTTTTACTAGTACCTTTAATATCAGCCAAAGACTGATACCATTCTGCGCCATGATTTAAGATCGCGGGCATATTACATAAGGTCTCAACGTTGTTGACCACCGTGGGTCTGCCCCATGCGCCAGAGATTTGTGGAAACGGCGGCTTGGTACGTGGATTGGCACGGCGACCTTCAAGACAGTTAATCAGCGCTGTTTCTTCACCGCAAATATAACGACCAGCACCCGTATGCACATGGAGATTAAAGCTAAAATCAGAGCCTAAAATATTGTCGCCCATGAGGTTATTGGCCAAACATTCTTCAATGGCAGTAACCAAACGCTGAGCGGCTAAAATGTATTCACCGCGTATAAAGATATAACCGTCCGTCGCTCCGATAGCGTGCGCCGTAATCAGCATGCCTTCGATCAGCTGAAACGGTAGACGCTCCATCAATAAACGGTCTTTAAATGTACCCGGCTCCATCTCATCAGCATTACAGATGAGGTAGCGCGGCAAACCATCAGGTGGCGACATAAAAGTCCACTTCAAGCCCGCGTTAAAACCAGCACCGCCGCGACCTCTAACGTTGGCAGCTTTAACCATATCGCCCACTTCTTTGGGGGATTTATTCAACGCTTGTTTTAAACCAGTGAAACCTTTTAGAGACTCATAAGTTGCCAAATCAAGCACGGCATCATGATGCGCTAAACGCCATGTTAATGGTCTGGTTTCGCTCGTGGCGGTTTCTTTATCGCCATAAATTGGAACGCGCTGTTCATTAAGCTGGCTTGGTGCTTTGCCTTGACCGCGACGAGCAATCTGCTCTGAAATCGTTAAACTCATGCGTATAGCTCCAATAATTGCGCGACCTCAGTGGGCTGAACGGGACCATAAGTGTCTTCGTCAATCAGCACCGCAGGACCTTTATCACAATTCCCCAAACAGCAAATTGGCAATAGCGTAAAACGACCATCTGTCGTCGTTTGACCATACTCAATACCTAGCTGCGATCTGAGTTCAGCGGATAGCGCCTCATAGCCCGTCAAGTAGCAGGCGACTGAATCACAAATTAATATCACGTGACGACCGACAGGCTGACGATAAATACGGTTAAAGAAAGTAGCGACTCCGTCCATATCTGACATCGGAATGTCTAATAGGTTGGCAATGGCATTCACTTGTGCGTCATCCACCCAGCCGTTGCGTTTTTGCACAACTTTTAGTGCGTCAAGCGAGGCAGCACGTGCCTGCGGATAATGGTGCACAAACTCATGAATGGCAGCGATTTCCTCAGTGGTGAGAATGCTTGCCACATCGACTTTTGGCATTTTGTCGGAAACAATTTTCATAATCTTCTATCTTTCCTCACTCATCACGCTTTATCACTCAAACGATAACGACTGTTTTAAAAAGACTGTCGCCACCGCTTGATATGACTGCATTTTGGTGTGCCATTTGGCAATAATATATGGATTAACCTGTCTTTTTGAGCGCTTTGACTTGATTGGATAATGCATTAACGATCACAATCTGCCATCACAATATCAATCGACGCCAGATACATAATGGCATCGGATACGAGAGAGCCATTAATCACTGACGGCATTTGCTGCAAATGGGCAAAGGTCGGCGTACGGATACGCGTGCGATAACTCATCGTGGCTTTATCTGAGGTGATGTAATAACTGTTCAATCCTTTGGTCGCCTCTACAATCGTCGTACATTCGCCCGCTGGCATCACAGGACCCCAAGAAACTGAGATAAAGTGATTAATGAGCGTCTCAATATCGTTCAATGTGCGATCTTTTGGTGGCGGTACAGCCAATGGATGATCTGCTTTATAAGGGCCTTGCGGCATATTATCCATACATTGACGAATAATACGTAATGACTGGCGCATCTCTTCGACTTTTACCATACAACGATCATACGCATCGCCGTTATAGCCGACAGGGATCTCGAAGTCGTAGTTTTCGTAGCCCATGTACGGACGGGCTTTACGCAGATCAAAGTCCACCCCTGTCGCACGTAGACCAGCACCAGTCACGCCCCATGCCAATGCTTGCTTGGCATTATATTGCGCCACACCTTGGGTACGACCTTTTAGCACACTGTTTTGTAGTGCCGCTTTGACATACTCATCCAAACGCTTTGGCATCCAATCCAAAAACTCACGTACCAGACGTTGCCAACCACGAGGCAAGTCAGCAGCAGTACCACCAATACGGAACCAAGCTGGATGCATACGATAGCCTGTTACTGCTTCGATAACGTCATAGGCTTTTTGGCGATCAGCAAACATATAGAAAACAGGCGTCATACCGCCTGCATCCTGAATGAATGTTCCGACGAATAGCAGATTATTGGTAATACGGAAAAACTCACTCATCATCACACGAATGGTTTCAGCGCGAGGTGGAATCGTAATACCCGCCAGCTTTTCGACTGACATGATATAAGGCAGCTCATTCATCACACCGCCGAGATAATCGATACGGTCGGTATAAGGAATGAATGAGTGCCATGTTTGGCGTTCCGCCATTTTTTCTGCGCCGCGATGGTGATAGCCGATATCAGGAATACAATCCACGACTTCTTCGCCATCCAGCTGAAGTACCAGTCTGAAAGCACCGTGAGCAGAAGGATGGTTGGGGCCGATGTTCAAGAACATAAAATCTTCATCACGACCCGAACGCTTCATGCCCCATTCTTCTGGGACAAAACGCAGATTTTCTTGCTCGTATTGCTGCTTGGCTGTGTTTAGGAAGTAAGGTGTAAATTCAGTCGCACGCGCGTGATACTCTTTGCGCAGTGGATGACCTTCCCAGTATTTGGGTAATAAAATACGGGTCAAATGCGGATGACCACTGAATACAATCCCAAACATATCCCACACTTCACGCTCATACCAGTTAGCATTTGGCCAAATCTGCGTGGCACTCGGCACATTGAGATCATCTTCACTCAGCGCGACTTTAATGCGTACGTCACTATTGCGCTCAAACGACATTAGATGATAAAACACCGTAAAGTCGCTATCAGGCATGCCTTGGCGATGCTGGCGCAGGCGCTCATCTACCGCCGATAAATCAAATAGCATGACATAAGGCTTTGGCAACTTACGCAGGAATAAGAGAATATCGAGCAAATCAGCACGCGCCACCCATACTGTTGGAATCTCATCCACAGTGTGTTGTATCACAAACTTGCCATGATACTTATCTTCCAGCTCTTTGATAACGGCTGGGATAGGCTTAATCTTAGGATCTATGTTTTCGACTACCGTGACCATGAATGATGTATTCCTTCATTAATCATAATTGAACTATGTTAATCATAACCGAGCTATGAGGAGCGTACGCGTACTTGGCAATACTATAAATGATTGACTGCTGGCTACCGAGCCAAATAAATCAACTAAATACTGTCTGGGCTACGCAAGTTTTTGACCGCAATACGATCCGCTTGCTTACGATCACGCTCAGGCGTCATTTGTGGCTGATAAATCCCTTGCTCATTGACATGGATACCCAGCGGACGACGCTCTTTAGTAATCGACTCTTGCAATAACATTAGCCCTTGAATCAACGCTTCTGGACGCGGTGGACAGCCCGGCACATAGACATCGACTGGGATAATTTTATCGACGCCTTGTACGACAGAGTAGATATCATACATACCGCCAGAGTTGGCACAGGCACCCATAGAGATGACCCATTTCGGCTCAAGCATTTGCTCATATAGACGTTGAATGACCGGTGCCATTTTGACAAAGCAAGTACCCGCCACGATCATCACATCTGCCTGACGGGGCGATGCCCGAATGACTTCTGCGCCAAAACGTGACAAATCATGAACGCCCGTTAGGGTGGTTGCGTATTCGACATAACAGCAAGAAGTACCAAAGTTAAATGGCCATAATGAGTGCTTGCGCCCCCAGTTTGCTGTCGAATGAACGAGGTCTTCTAGACGACCCATAAAGACGTTCTTATTGACTTCGTCTTCGATAGGATCATTGACTGTTTGACTGGTCTGTGCAGGATAGATATCTGCATCAGGGTTGGCTTTTGTTAGTGTGTATTTCATAACATACAACCTTTATTTTAGGCTTGGCGTGACCATTACTGTGCCATCACCATTGCCTTAACTTCTATTATTAATAAATGATCATTAATATAAACTTCATATATCGATATGATGGTGCCATCATATCTCTACGCTTCGTATTTATCGGGTATGAAAAGCCTACAGATACGAAGCGTATATCATTAGCGTTTCACGTTATCTTTTTTCGCAGGCGACACAAAATCCACAGAAGTAACATTACCTGTGATATTAATATGATCGATATTTTGTAGATGACGACGATTGGTCTCAATATTATTTGAGACATTAATCTGTCCTGAAGACTGTGCTGGTATCTTACCAGTTGGGTCAACCATCAGCTCATCGACACCATCGAACTTGGTGATGTCTGCCAAATTAAAGCCTGCAGGCGCAGCATAAAGACGTACTCTTTTACGCAGTTTGTCAGCAGGTGCCCAGTTTAGCGCGCCCAGACTTAAAGCGTATACCAGACCGATTAACAAATCGATGATAAAGGTCGCTGCTGCAATAAACCCAATCCAGCCAGTTTCACGAACAGACACAGCATAAGCGTACAAATACAGCGCTTCTAAATCAAAGATCACAAAGAAGATTGCCACCAAATAGAATTTAGCAGACAAACGAATACGGGCGTTGCCAGATCCGACAACACCCGCTTCAAATACTTCTTCTTTTTGTAAGCCCTGAGAGCGGCCGCCAAGCAAACGCGGAACGACCAGCATAAAGACAACTAGCCCAATGGCGGCTAAGATAAAAGCAATGGCTGACCAATTGAAAGCAGACATGATAATACGTGCTCCTCACCCAATCGAGTATCAAGCCCAGCGCTAGTACTGACCTACTTCAAGGCCGTCTAGCGACAGGCATAACACATACAAAAATACAAAGCGACTGTCATTGAGCCACTGTATTTAAGTTACTGTTTAGGGTCTGTGCTGGTAATAACCAATTATCAAGCTTATTAACGACGATGTCAGACGTGATCAACTGTAGATATCCGGTATGCGCGGATAAAAGGCTGGTCGCCTAACGCATCTCCTAACAACGTAAGATCAACGTATTAAATCAATATCATATTCGATAGTTTACTTAATTGATTTAATAGCTCATTACACGTGGTCAATAATGACGTGACAACTGGCATAAATTATTTACGTACTATACGCTTATCGGTTTTTAAAAGCTAGTTTTTAGCTGTATTGAATGGTCACTTTATATTCAAAAAAACGGTATTTTTTTTACTGCGAATTATGATATAGACATGGCTGATATAAACGCCAAATTCATACCTTTCTCTATCAGCGGTTCATACTTTGCACTATTTAGTGGTTCATAATTTCCACTATCAACGGTTACAGTCACTTTATAAGATTCTCGTCTATCATTTAATGCTCTGATGTTCGCCGTCAACTCCTCCCCCAAAGCCGCCTTTTTTGCTTTATAATGGCCCACCTAAATTCAATGACTTATTTTTTGTTAAGCAGCCAATTTTACTACTTTCGATGGATGACTTTTTATTAAAAACGCTCCACGATATCAATTTTCATAATATACGCCGTATTCATTTGTCCATTTTACATATAATGATATGAGCGCCGTCTTCTTTTTTGCTTTTGTCTTACAGGTCACGTTATGAGTAAACTCAATCCCAAACAACAAGAAGCCATGCTCTACGTATCCGGTCCACTACTTGTGCTAGCAGGTGCCGGCTCCGGTAAGACGTCGGTGATTACCCGAAAAATTGCTTATCTGATCGAAGAATGCAACATGCCAGCCGAGCGCATCACCGCGGTGACCTTTACCAATAAAGCCGCGCGTGAGATGAAAGCCCGTGTCAGTAAATTACTGCCCAGCGAAAAAATGCGCGGTTTGACGGTATCGACCTTTCACCAATTCGGTTTACAATTCCTGCGTTATGAGTTGATTCATACGCCGTTAAAGGGCAATTTCTCCATCATGGACAGCGATGACAGTAAGCGCTTGCTGATGGAGCTGATGATGCGCGACAACTTGAGCGGCGCTGAAAGTCGCGAACTGGTCGGTAAAGCCATTAAATTCATCTCTGACTGGAAAAACGATCTGATTGAGCCTGATAAGGCCATGGAAACTTTAGACGATCCAGAAGATATGATTTTTGCGACTCTTTATGCCTTATATGAGCGCAATCTACGGGCTTACAATGCCGTTGATTTTGATGATTTGATTGTATTGCCAACCAAAATACTGCGTGAAAACAGAGAGCTGCGCGACAAATGGCAAAATCGTATTCGCTACTTGCTCGTCGATGAGTATCAAGATACCAACACCGCCCAGTATGAAATGATTAAATATCTGGTCGGACCACAAGGACGTTTTACCGTGGTTGGTGACGACGATCAGTCTATCTATGCATGGCGTGGCGCTAAGCCTGAAAACATGGCGCTACTCAAGGAAGATTTCCCGAAGCTAAAAATCGTCATGCTTGAGCAAAATTATCGTTCAACCACCCGCATTTTGACTTCTGCCAACGCTGTCATTATGAATAACGAGCATTTATTTGAAAAAAAGCTGTGGTCCGATAAAGGTCAAGGCGAAAAAATCCGTATTATTAACTGCCGTAATGATGACGATGAATCTGAGCGCGTGGCCAAAGAAATCGTTACCCACAAGCTGCGTTTTGGCAATGAGTGGGAACAGTATGCCGTCCTGTATCGCAGTAACTTTCAGGCACGTATGTTAGAAGCGCAATTGCGTCAGCTACAAGTCCCCTATAAATTGTCCGGTGGTCAGTCGTTCTTTGCCCGTAGCGAAATCAAAGACATCATGGGCTATCTGCGTTTGATTCTCAACCCAGAAGATGACAGTGCATTTTTGCGCATTATTAACACGCCCAAGCGCGGTATGGGACCAGCAACGCTAGAAAAATTAGGCTTATTTTCGCAAGAACACAGCATATCATTGCTGGCCTCTTGTACGCATGCGGGTCTCGCTCATGTGTTACCGTCTAAAGCCTATGGCACTATAAAAGAGTTTGGTGAATTCATCGAACATTATACCCGTGAGCTGGATCAGCATCCTGATCCTGTGCCTATCGTGCGTCAAATGATTGACGAGACGGGTTATATCGACTTTGTCCGTAGCGACGCCAAAACGCCACAACAAGAAAAAAACCGTATTGATAATATCGACATGCTTTATACCAGTATTCAGTCTTTGATTAACCGCGCAGAAGAAGACGAAGACCGGACCATCGATACCATCATTCGTAAGCTGGTTTTGCTCGATATGCTTGAGCAGCAGCAAGAAGAAGAGAATACCAACAAGGTCAATTTGATGACCTTGCATGCGGCAAAAGGTCTAGAGTTTGATTACGTTTACATCATGGGACTTGAGGAAGAAATGCTGCCACATCGCAACTCTATAATGAGCGAGACGGTCGAAGAAGAACGGCGTTTGATGTATGTAGGCATTACCCGTGCTCGCCGTGAGCTGACCTTGACTTTGGCTACCCAACGTCGTGCTGGCGGGCAAATGCGCGTCACGTCAGAGTCACGGTTTTTAGATGAGCTGCCAGAAGATCATATCGATTGGCCCGCCAAAGCCAAAAAGAAAAAAGCCACCAAGGATCCAGAAGCAGTCGCTGATGAATATTTGGCCAATATTCGTGCGTTGCTGGGCAAGCGCTAGACCAATAAATAATTATATTTTTATCGCCACGATACATTGAGCGCTAGACTGTTAGTATGACGTTAACGGTTGGCAAACACCTTATTCACCCACTACTTTGGAACGATTATGCCTGCTCCCACGCCTTCTCCTGATCGTCAGCCCACCTTGCAGGCAGATTATAATCCGTTAGAATATAGTGCCGAATATAAGCTGTTATATCTACAAGAGCTGGTAGCTAAAGACGCGCATAGCGACATCGCTGAGTTCTTAGTCAAACAGTCAGAGTATGAGATTGCCAACCTACTCGAATCCTTCCCGACCCAAGCACGACGTATCATCTGGGAACAAGTTCCTGATAACTTAAAAGGTGAAGTGCTCGCTGAGCTTGATGTCGATACACGCCAGCCTTTGATGGAAAATATCTCCTCAAAAGAGATATCACTTTTTACCCAAGACCTTGATGCGCAAGATATTTCTGAGATTTTAGATACCGTTACTGAGAGCGTGCGTACCTCGGTCATGGCGACTCTAGATGAAGATATTAGGATTCAGGTTAATAAGCTCGATACCTATGCTGACTGGGAAGTTGGCAGCTATATGGATCCAGATATTATCCAAGTAAGGGACGATATTAGTCTGGCGCAAGTACAGTACTGGCTACGCGAAAACGATGATTTACTTGATGACCAAAGCCAAGAGCTACTGGTCGTCGATCAAAGCCAGCAGTTACTTGGACTACTCAGTCTGGTAGATTTGATTAAGCACAATCAAAACACTCTGGTCTCAGCGCTGATTGATAATGCTATTACCATTAATGACCGCTTAGATATTCAAGATGCTGCTGCGATTTTTCGTTCAGAAGACATTCGTTTTGCGCCCGTCATTAATAGTCATGGTGAGCTTGTCGGTCAATTGAATGGTGAAGACATCATGGAAATTATCCAAGATGATGTCGATAGCACCATGAAAAACCTCGCGGGTGTCAGTCAAGACGAGGAGCTGTTTGCTCCTATTTTAACCAGCGCCAAAAGCCGTAGCGTTTGGCTGGGCATTAACTTGTGTACCGCGCTTTTGGCGGCAGCGGTGATTGGACAGTTCGAGGAAGTATTGGCACAGGTGGTGGCACTGGCGATTCTCATGCCGGTGGTTGCCAGTATGGGCGGTATCGCTGGCTCACAAACGCTTACCGTTGTCATTCGCGGTATGGCGATGGGTCAAATTGGTGGTTCTAACCGTGTATGGCTACTCAATAAAGAGCTGTGGGTTGGTGCGATAAACGGTATCATATGGGCGATAATCATGGCGTTTATCGCGCAATTGTGGTTTCATGACATTAAAATTAGCGCGGTGATTGGTTTTGCTATCGCCATTAACATGACTGCGGCCAATGTATCAGGAATCAGCATTCCATTAGCATTGAAGCGCATGAATATCGATCCTGCGCTATCAGCCTCGGTTATTCTAACCACCGTGACGGATATTGTGGGCTTCATGTCGTTCTTAGGCTTAGCCAGTGTGCTGATACTTTAGTGCTGACGCTTTAGTGCTGATATTTCAGCTACAGTCTATTATTTGCTTTTACGTCAAAGGCATTATTATGTCTATTTGAAAATCTGCAGTGTTAAAAAGTTAAAATATTTACCATTAAATTTATTCTATTTATAAAATATCCAATCAACTTAAATTAAAAAAATCGTTAAGTGAGTGCGTTATGCAAGCTGTACAAGTTAAAGTCTTAAACTCTAAAATCACCGAAGACAAAGCATTTTCTCTTCCTACTCGTGCCACTGATGGCAGTGCTGGCATTGATTTACGTGCTTGTATCGATGAGCCTTTGACGATTAAAGCGGGTGCAACGCATTTAATAGGGACAGGTCTTGCTGTTTATATTCAAAACCCTAATTATGCCGGAATGATTTTGCCGCGCTCAGGTCTGGGTCACAAGCACGGTATCGTCTTGGGTAACTTGGTCGGACTGATTGATGCCGATTATCAAGGTGAGCTGATGGTCAGTATCTGGAATCGTAGCAATGAAGACTTTGTCCTCAATCCAGCAGAACGTATGGCGCAGTATGTCGTCGTACCCGTTGCCCGTCCTGAGTTTGAAGTTGTCGCAGAATTTAGTGACGAGAGTATCCGCGGTGCTGGCGGTTTTGGACATTCAGGTCGTCAGTAATCGTCATTGAATTTTTATTTACCCTAAATTGCATAAATAATATAGTTGGTTCAATGTAATTTGGATAAAAGGAAGCCGAGCGAAAGTACTACAAATAGTAGACTAAGCAAGGCTGACACCGTATCCAATTTATATAGGATTGACTATAGTCAGCGATTTATTTTTTATTAACTATTACACTATTAATCACTTTAACATTAGCCACGATAATAAGGATAGTAAGCGATGCCGTCTTTTGCTACGCAGCAATTCTTATTTCGTGCTTATGATATTCGCGGGTCACGCCAGCATTTTACTCCTGATTTTATAGACGCGTTGGGCAGTGCTTTCGCTCACCTTTATAATACCACTCCTTATTATCCAAAAGATATTCCTTCAAAAAACAGCCCATTTACGCAAAACATCGACTCTGAAAACACCATTATCGTCATCGGCTATGATGTGCGCTTGGGTAGTGATATTATCGCTAAAAGACTGGCTGAAATATTGACTGAGCAGGGCTTACAAGTTATTCAGCTGAACCTAGTAACCACTCCAATGATGGTTTTTTGGGCAGAGCAATATCAGGGTCATGGTATTATCGTGACGGCCAGTCATTCGGCTAAAGACATTTTGGGTATCAAGTGGTTAGTAAATCACCAATCTCCTAGCGACGCCGACATTCAAGTACTGTATCAGCACCTGATCAATAACACGGCTCAACATCAAAGCGACCTTCCAAAAGATATTATCAATCAGTATCAGCCGTTATCTGCACTTAACAAGTCTGTTGCTGGTAAGCAGACCATATTATCTGATGAGCAAGTTGCAACGACTTATATTGAGGCTATTACCCAGGTATTTGAGCAAATCCATCCAGTCAAGCAGCAGAAGACTAAAGATAATCACCGATCATCTGACAAACTTGATTTGACAGTAGTGATTGATTGTATGCATGGGGCGACTAGCAACATCGCCCAGCGTTTATTTGACTGTTTTTGTCAACGGGTCATTATGCTCAACGACACACCAGACGGCGATTTTCCCTTTGGTAATCCTGATCCGACTGAACCTCATCGTCTCATGCAATTACAGCAGCATGTTCTTGCGCATCAAGCAGACATTGGTATCGCTTTTGATGGCGATGGAGACCGTTTGATGGTCGTTGACAATGACGGTAAGGTAGTCGTGCCTGATCATTTACTCTATCTATTGGCAAAAGTGGCACTGGCTGAATATCCTGAATCTTTGCCTGATTCATTATTAACATCGCAAGTTCTCTTTGATATTAAATGCTCTCATCATTTACCAAAGCTTCTGTCTGAGCTTGGCACATTGCCCGTGCTAAGTAAAACGGGTAGCAGCCTTATGCGCCAACAAATGCAGCACTCAGGCAGTCAAATTGTCTTCGCTGGCGAGTTATCAGGACATTTTATATTTAACGATAGCCGCTTTATTATTTATGATGATGCTATGTATGCGGCACTACGATTGTTGCATTGGTTATCAACGGCTGGCAAACTCGGTGGTAAAAAAGCTCTAACAGATATTACTCAATATTTACCTGCGATGGTTAGTACCGCCGACCACTACCTACCAATGCCGCGGTCTGAACACGTAGAGGGTTCAATCGTCGATCAGTTGGCTAGGCTTTGTCTGTATTTACGCCAGCTTGTAGAAGTGACTGCAGAAGACGATTTTGACCATAATCTACTGAATACCTGCTCGCCATCGCTTTGTCATTGTTCGATGGACAAACAACATATGACGCTTGAGCAAGCCAGATATCTATTGCCAGTTGGGACCACACTGAGCTGCATCGATGGCGTACGTTTGGATTTTGCTCACGGTTTTGGTGTATTGCGTCAATCAAATACTAGCTACAAATTAACCGCGCGCTTTGCGGGCGACAGCTTGGATGACCTTAAAGATATTCAAACAAAATTCGCAGATTTATGCCGTCCTTTTGATAAAAAACTGGCCGTACAAATTGCTGCTCTCCCTGCTGAGTAGGCGTATCACACTAACGGTTGTTTCATTAATAGTGACACATTGATAGCGACATGTTAATTATTAGACCACAATGCTGCCAAAAATAAATCACCCCTTTAAAATTGTACTGTAGGAGTTTGTAATGACGCTTAATTTGAATGATGCCAAAATCACCGCTGAAGTATTGACCACCGCTCTGCCCTATATTCAGCGTTTTGTCGACAAACTCATCGTCGTCAAATATGGCGGCAATGCCATGACTGATCCTGCGCTTGAAAGCTCATTTGCTCGTGATATCGTCTTGCTAAAAACGGTGGGGATGCATCCTGTCGTCGTACATGGCGGCGGTCCACAAGTTGATAATTTGTTAAAAGAACTGGGTCGTCAGTCAGACCGTATCGATGGCATGCGTGTCACTGACAAAAGCACCATGGATATCGTAGAAATGGTGCTCGGTGGTAGCGTCAATAAATCTATCGTGAGCTTAATCAATAAGCACGGTGGCCGCGCTATTGGTCTAACGGGTAAAGATGCCAACTTGATTATTGCCAAAAAACTAGTGATGGAAAAAATCGGCGCAGACGGTGTTGCTGTCCCTGTCGATTTGGGGTACGTCGGTGATGTGGTCAGCGTCAATAAAGACGTGATTAACATGCTGATATCCTCTAACTTTATTCCAGTGATCGCGCCACTTGGCGTCGATAGCGAAGGCAACACCTATAATATCAATGCTGATTTGGTCGCAGGTAAGGTGGCAGAGTTTTTGCAAGCAGAGAAGCTAATGCTGTTAACCAATATCAAAGGGGTGCTTGGTCGTGACGGCGAGGTTGTGACGGGGCTCACGCCAAAGAAAGTCGAAAGCTTGATTGAAGACGGTACGATTTCAGGCGGTATGATTCCTAAAATTCAGTGTGCGCTTGATGCGGTACGTAGCGGCGTTAAAAGTGCCGTTATTGTTGACGGGCGTGTGCCTCATGCCACCTTGCTCGAGATTTTCACCAACGAAGGGGTCGGCACACTCATCAGTCGTGAATTAGAGTCATTGGATTAGCAGTTGCATTAATGGGAGTACACAATGGCATTATGGCTATGGTGTCTACTGTTTATTTTAGAAAGCCTGTATTGCTGGTGGATTATTGGCTATGGTGGCGCAAAATGGGTGGAAGGATGGAAATCATTTTTTCTTATTGACTGGTTTGCGCTAGATTGGAATGCAGAACAAATTCGTCTGTATATACTTATTATCTGGCTTGCCAGTGTGATTTGGTTTGTTTTAGGCATGATAAACCCCGAGCTTAGACTGTTCTAAACTCGGGTTTTTTTACGATTTCCTTAAAGAGTTTAGTAAGCACAAAACTCTATCGAGCTGTAGCTGCTATTGCCGTACACTTTCATACGGTGATTGCCTTTACTCTCAGTGGTGTAAGAAGTTTCGTTCTCGTAACGTTCACCATTTAGTCGTCCACTGGGCCCTGATACATAGGCCACGTTTATTTGGTCATCGCCCACGTTGCGAATGACTAGATTCTGATCTGGCGTGAGCCATAAGCGAAATTCTTTGCCGTTTTTGATATTACCGGCAAAACTGCCGCAATAACTGTTTTTTGCAAACGTTATCTTGGTAGATGAGTCAGCTGCTTGCACGCTTGTGACCATTAAAGGAGCGACTGCAAGGGTAGCCATTATTAATAATTTTTTCATCGTCTTATCCTCGTCATTGAATATCATTCACAACTGAACTTAATTCCAATAAAAACAGCATAAGTGATAATGAATAAAAGTGACAGCATATTTATGAAAATTTTTATTTACTGAAATGTTGTATCAAACACCCCTTCATCATAACCACATAAAAGTAGAGATTGACCCTGATTTTTATCTTCAAGCTGACCTTCTATAATCGGACGCTTAATCATGCTGGTATTTCCTACTAGTAAATCAATTGCGCTATCCACACTAGCATCAGCCGCTTGTTTCTGACTGTCATCTAATTTGCGCCACGTCGTCCCGCGTTTGTTCAGTACTTTATCGATACCCAGCTCGTCTACCCAATGCTGGACTGTTTCTTTATCGATGCCTTGTTTTTTATAGTCATGAAAATCATAGTTAATGCCTACCTCATCCAGCTTAGTAAAGGCCTTTTTCATCGTGCTACAAGATTTGATACCGTAAATAGTGATGGTCATAATAGTTTCTCGTGAATTATCATTAATTGTTCCATTATACCTAAGGCTGACTATATATAGAGAATACATGACTTTTAATCCACAAATCCAATTAGCAAATACATCATATCGTCGCAATTTTTGCCAAATTACGCTATGCTATGGCATTGTCAAATTCCACCTATTTTTTATCTGTATTAACCAATTTCGAGCCGACTATGAGCAATGCCGTGACATCTGACCAATCAGAAAACAATTATTATAATCCACAAGCGATAGAAGCGACGCAGCAAGCCAAATGGGCTGCAGACAAGCGCTATGAAGTGGGTAATGAGCCGAGCGGCGATAAGCCAAGTCGTTATATGTTGTCCATGTTCCCTTATCCAAGCGGCAAGCTGCATATGGGTCATGTGCGTAACTATACTATATCCGATGTTTTAAGCCGTTATTATCGCCTCAAAGGTTATGAAGTTATGCAACCAATGGGTTGGGATGGATTTGGTTTGCCAGCAGAAAACGCGGCAATCGCCAACCAAACCCCGCCTGCCAAATGGACCTTTGCCAACATTGACAACATGCGCGCGCAGCTCAAATTGCTAGGCTTGTCTATCGACTGGTCACGTGAATTTGCCACCTGTAGCCCTGAGTATTATCAATGGGAGCAGTGGTTGTTTTTACAGTTATACAAAAAAGGCTTAGTCTATAAAAAGCTGTCCACCGTCAATTGGGATCCAGTCGACAATACGGTCTTAGCCAATGAGCAAGTTATCGATGGCAAAGGCTGGCGTAGTGGTGCTCCGGTCGAAAAACGTGACATCCCCATGTATTACTTTAACATTACCGATTATGCCGACGAGCTGTTGGATGATTTAGATCAGCTAGAAGGTCATTGGCCCTCTGAAGTATTGACCATGCAGCGCAACTGGATTGGCCGTAGTGCGGGTATGGAAGTACATTTCCCATATGAGCTGGCTGGTGAAAGCAATACGTTAGACGTATTCACCACCCGCCCCGATACGTTGATGGGCGTGACTTATGTCGCCGTTGCCGCAGAACATCCACTTGCCCAGTACGCTTCTGAAAATGATGACATGATTGCTCAGTTTTGCGCCCTTTGCAAAAAAGGCTCAGTCGCTGAAGCGGATCTGGCTAAAGCTGAAAAAATCGGTATGGATACAGGTTTAACGGTGACGCATCCTCTGACTGGCGAAGAAGTGCCTGTTTGGGTGGCCAATTATGTGCTCATGAGTTATGGCTCAGGTGCAGTGATGGCAGTTCCTGCTCATGACGAGCGTGATTATGAGTTTGCGACCAAATACAATTTGCCTATCAAGCAAGTCATCAATGTGCCTAATGGTTATTTTGATGCGATAGAAGCAGATGCCAAAGCCAATAATGCCAAAAGCAATCTCGCCTATACCGAACGCAATACTTTGATCAATTCAGGTGAGTTTGATGGATTGGATTTTGAGCAAGCGTTTGAGGCAATGCTGGCTAAGCTTGAACCAAAAGCACTGGCTAAGAAAAAAATCCAATATCGTCTGCGTGATTGGGGCGTGTCTCGCCAGCGTTATTGGGGTTGCCCTATCCCAATGGTCAACTGTGAGCATTGCGGCACCGTCCCTGTTGAAGAGCAAGATTTGCCAGTCGTCCTGCCAACTGACGTCGTCCCTGATGGACGCGGTAACCCACTAAAAAATATTCCAGAATTCGTGAATACCAACTGCCCTAAATGCGGCAACCCTGCTGAGCGTGAAACCGATACTTTTGATACCTTTGTCGAGTCAAGCTGGTATTATGCCCGCTTTGCTAGCCCAAATGACGCACAAAACATGGTCAACAAATCTGCCGCCAATAAATGGCTGCCTGTCGATCAGTACGTTGGCGGTGTCGAGCACGCGGTAATGCATCTACTCTATGCGCGTTTTTTCCACAAGCTCATGCGTGATGAGAACTTGGTAACAGGCGATGAGCCGTTTGCCAACTTGATGACTCAAGGGATGGTATTGGCAGGCACTTTTTATCGCGTCAATGCCGATGGTAGTACGACCTATTATTTTGCAGAAGATATCGATATTGACTTTGATGAGCGCGGTCAACCGATTAAAGCCCTATTAAAGCTAGATGGCAAGCCGGTGACGATTGGTAAAATCGAAAAAATGTCTAAGTCAAAAAATAATGGTGTCGACCCACAAATCACCATTGATAAATATGGTGCTGACACGGTACGTCTATATACGTTATTCACCGCTCCTGCTGATCAAACGCTAGAATGGTCAGATGATGCATTGAAAGGTCCTTATAACTTCGTCAAAAAAGTGTGGCGCCTTGCGACTGAGCATATGCAAGCACTTGCGACTGCAAACTTAAGCCTTGATACGCTAAATAGTGCCGACTTAAATACTGACGGCCTAAGCAAAGAAGCCAAAAACTTGCGTCGTAAGACTCATGAGACGATTGCCAAGATTGACAATGATTTGGGTGATCGTTTGGCATTGAACACGCCAGTATCCAGTTTGATGGAGCTTGCCAATGAGCTGTCAGGCTTTAAATCTAATAATGAGCAAGATTTGCAAGTACAGCATGAGGCATTGACTGACTTACTTATCATGCTATCCGTTTATGCCCCGCACGTTGGCGAGCATTTACTTGAACAGTTAGGGTTAGATACGGCGACGTTAAATTACCCAGCCGTTGATCAAAGTGCGCTGGTGCAAGATACGATCACGATGGTGGTACAGGTCAATGGTAAAATGCGCGGTAAAATGGATGTTGCACCGAATAGCGATCCAGAGCAGCTAAAAGTGCAAGCGCGTACCATGGAAAGTGTGGCAAAATTCATTACTGGCGAGATCAAAAAAGAAATCGTCGTACCCAATAAGCTAGTGAATATCGTGGTTGCAGGCTAACTGTTTTAAGCTAAGCGTTTTAGGCTGAGTACTTTTGGACTGAGTACTCTAAGCCTTCTTATAATTTAAGGATAGCGATTATGTCGTATAAGCATAAAGCTGGGCAGTCACATCAACTCAGATTAAGCGAACAAAACTGTCTTACCAAAAAATCAGGTGGACAAAAGCTAGCAACTGCCCTACTTGCTGCTCTACCAATGTTTGCGGTCATTGGAGCAACAGCAGGTCTCAGCGGTTGTGGTTTTCAGCTACGTGGCTATGATGCTCCGATGCTGTTTGGTGTCGCCAAAACGGCGGTGATTATCGAAGATAATCGTACCTCGTTTCCTCTTAAACTGCCATTAACGCGGCGTCTAGAAACTTTAAGTGTCGATGTTATTGATAACATGACAACGGCAGATGTTGTTAGCAATAATCAACGAGCTGGTGCTGAACCAATTGCCGCTATCGATATCAGTAACGTCCGTTTTAAACGTTATGAGCTGGTCGGTGTTTTGACAGAAATCCGCTTGGTACTATCAGCAAACGTCAGCTATCAAACGATCGAAAACGGCAAACCAGTTACGCTAAGCAATCCTATCCAAGTCGAGCGTAGCTATCAATACAATGATGCATCCGTCAGTACCGACGATCAACAAGGCGATCAGGTTCGTGATTGGCTCTATGATAGCTTGGCACGCCGTATCACTGATCAATATGTTGCCATCTCTCTCCCTAAGGTGACATCGAATGGCGCCAAACTTGTCAAGGCTGGTAATGCCCCAGCAGAGACAGCAGTAGTGGTACCAGATCCTTAACGGTATCATGCGCTGTACATTCAATACTCATCTCCATTAACCTGTGTACCACTCATCTATGCAAGATACCTTTATACAAGCCTACCCAAAACTGCAACAATCCTCAGTTGCAGTAGCTGGCTTGTGGCTGGCGCATGGTGATGAAGCATTATTGAGTCAATGGCTCATAGACGCTTTACGCCCGCATTGGCGTGCGCAGAATTATGCAATTAAGCGCATAGAGCTTATATCGGTTAAGAGCTGGCAAGAAGTATTATCAGAGCTTGGTAGTCAGTCTTTGTTTGATGATGCCAGCGCGTTAATCGTGACGGGCAATCATAAACCAGACAAGGCAGTGATTGAGGAACTAGAACGCTTTGCACAGGATGCTCAAACTGGGGCGCACAGTCATAGCTTATTATGGCTCACGCCTAAACAAGATAAGCGCGCCCAAAGCAGCAAGTGGTTTGCGCCTTTTACTCAGTATGGTCATGTCATCGACTGCAATTTATATAATGAGCAGCAACGTCAGCAGCTCCTGCAGATACAGGCTCAGCAGTTTGGATTAAAGTTGTCTCAAGATGCTTGGCAGCTGCTCATGTCGCATACAGAACACCATCTACTAAGTGCTTATCAAACCTTGTGGCGGTTGTCCTATTTATTTGCGCCTCAGCTCGTCGGTGATAATGACGACTCGTTCCAAGAAGGCAGTAAGCTCACGCAATCGACTAGCAGTGTCGCACTGGATATCAAAGACTTAAAAGCTGCCTTGGTTAGCGATGCTCAATTTAGCGTGTTTGATTTATCGGATGCGATGCTTGCAGGTAATAGCACGCAAGTGGCAAAAATTATCTTTCAGCTCAAAGCCACGGACGAGCCGACAACCTTAGTGTTATGGGCAATCAGTAAAGACATGCGTCAAATTATGCAATTGATGGATGGACAAGATCCGCAAGCGCTTGGTATTTGGCGTAGCAAACAAGGATTGTACCAACAAGCTTGCCGCCGTCAGTCAAAAATTCAAACGGCCGAATGGCCTGCGCTACTTTATCGCTGTGATCAAGCCATCAAAGGACTGATTCGCCAGCCAGCATGGGAATTGTTATTGCAGGCAGCGCTTGAATTGGCAGGAAAACGTTTGTTCACTGCCAAACAAGGTATTTTTTCCTTCCGATAATGGTACTGCCATTGACACACAGCACCACTTTTAGTTTGCTTATTAAATTTACTTAGTATCTCCAATCCTTGATGCTTCTTTGTTTATCAAATCAGATGTAGACAGCTCAAAATCACTATCCTGAACTTGTAAATCTTGACTATCTACGTTGTTAGCAGCCATCGATTTATTGCTTTCCTTACTATTTTGCATATCTCCTAACTGTTCTTGCAGTTTAGTCTTAGAGCTTTGAATGGTACTACTAACAGATTTACCGCTATTTTCAATGAGCTGCTGCAGTGCCTCTGTATCATCACGTTCAAACAGTTTTATTTTTTCCATGAAGTCTGGATCTTCAAGTTCATAATAAGGCGCTATAGAAAATGATAGCTTTTGTGCAATGAAGATTGTGGGCACACTATTTCGATAACTGTTGTAATTACGAACACTAGCATTATATCGTTCACGACGCTGTAAAATAGTTTCCTCTAAATTCTCAAGTTGACCCATTAACGTTTGATAAGTTTGATTGGCTTTCAAATCTGGAAATGCTTGGCTTAACGCTTTCATCGAATCCATGGCTTGATTGCCTTTGCTGATTGATAAATGAGCTAATTTCTCGTGCTCACCATAGCCTTGAGCGATATCAACTACTTGATTGGCCAAGTCTATACGCTTTTTCAATGCTGCCTGTAAATTAGAAAGTTGCTCACGAATGGACTGCATGTCAGTCTGCAACCTATTATAGGTTTTTGCCACCCAAACAAGTATGGCAATAGCAATTGCTATGATAATAATTAACCACATATTAAAGATACCTTATCCGATTTATAATAATAGACATTTTAACTAAAGAAATTTTGTTGAGAATTTCATTATACCTAAGTTCTATACTCGAACGGCCTTACTTATAAAAAATTAAAAAAACTACGAAGAACAAAAGTAGGTTAATAAACGTAAAAGCCCCTCTTAGCAGATTGACAATTCTTCTATTTATATCTTACAGCTTCTCTCGCTTAAGTCGTTATTTCAATAACGACTCCTATCAAAAAAATTGGCCATTTTCAAAAGACACCGCTTCACTGCTTCTAATTTAACAGCAAGTCTCCTCTATTCTTACTGTGTCTAACGCTGCCTTAACCTTTCTTAAACTAATTCCCATTCCATTTTGTGAATGAAGTCTCTACTATAGCTACACTTGATTTAATTGTGACTGGACTGTTGTTATGCGCAAAATGAGCAAAAAATCTGCTATTAAATGGGGAGTTATCGCATTAATTGTCATAGCACTCGGGGCATTGGCTTATACCTTCTTAAAACCAGAAGACACGACACCCAACTATCTAACAGCAAAAGCTGAGGTTGGCGATATCGAAAATAACGTGATGGCTTCTGGCAAAGTCAAAGCATTGAATACCGTTGATGTTGGTGCTCAGGTTTCTGGTGAAGTAAAACGCCTTTACGTTGAGGTTGGTGATGAAGTGAAGCAAGGTGATCTTATTGCTCAAATCGATCAAGTCACGCAAAAGAATAATTTAAGTAATGAGCAAGCCACTCTTGAGCAAAGCCAAGCCGCGATTCAAAGCGCCCAAGCAGAATCATTGAGCCGACAAGCCAGCTTAAAAGGCGCTTTCGCTGACCTTGCTAGCCGCCAGTCCGAGCTAAAACAAGCGCAGTCTGACTTCATCCGTTTGCAGTCTTTAGTTGCCATTGATGCGATATCTCAACAAGAGTATGACACTCAAGCGACCAGCGTAGAGACAGCCAAAGCAGCGGTTGCCAATGCTCGTGCGGCTATCGATACCGCCAAGGCAGCCATTGCGACAGCAGATGCCAATATCAATAGTGAACAAGCCGCACTACGAAAATCACAAACCAACGTGAATACTGCTGAGGAAGATCTCAGTTACACCACGATTCGGGCACCCATATCAGGAACGGTGGTATCAATTACTACTGAGCAAGGCACGACAGTGAATGCCAATCAAACAGCGCCTACCATCGTTACCTTAGCGGATTTATCAACGGTACGTATTAATGCTCAAATATCAGAAGCCGACGTCATTAACGTCAAGGCTGATATGCCCGTTTACTTTAATATCATTGGTAATCCTGATCAAAAGTTCGACTCTACCCTCAAAGCGCTCGAGCCTGCCCCTGAAGTAATTAGTGACACCAGCACAACAGACGCTGCTATCTATTATGTCGGCTATATTGAAGTGCCTAATACTGAGAGGCGTTTTCGTATCGATATGACTGCGCAGGTTTATATCGTTATTGATCAAGCAAAAAATGCCTTATTGATTCCTCCCGCTGCCTTACAGCCTGTCGGCAAAAAAGACAAAGCTGGTGCGGCTAATACTGCGGCTAACGATGATCCAAATGTAAAAACAGCCAACGTTCGCGTTCTAAAAGCAGATGGCCAAGTGGTTGACCAAACCGTGACAACCGGTATCAACAACCGCGTCAATGTACAGATTTTAAGTGGCCTCAAAGAAGGTGATGAAGTGATACTAGGCGAAGAAAGTCCAGAAAAAGGCGGCAAAGGTGGTGGAGCGTTCTAACGCTTCAACATAAAATTGGCATCAATCTTAATTGATAAGCATTTAACCGCTTTCGATAAGCGCAATTATATAAGCAGTATGGATATAGGCAGCATCGCAAATGAATACCCGAGAGTCCAGCCCTACTACCATAGCAAATGTCCCATTGATGCAGGTCAAAGGGCTAATAAGAGAATTCAAAGCTGGTGAACAAACCATTCGTGTGCTCCATGATATCGACCTGACCATCAATCAAGGTGAGATGGTCGCTATCATTGGGCAGTCAGGTTCTGGTAAATCAACCTTGATGAATATCTTAGGATGCTTGGATCAAGCGACTGCTGGTGAATATAAAGTATACGGCCAATCAGTGAGTCGCCTAGATGCTGACGAGCTGGCGAAGCTACGCCGCGAGCATTTTGGTTTTATTTTTCAGCGTTACCATTTGCTTGGTGATATTAACGCACGCGATAACGTGTCTGTACCTGCAGTATATGCGGGTATGGATGGACAAACCCGTAGCGAGCGTGCAGAAAAGTTATTAGCGGATTTGGGATTGGCTGATAAAGTCAATAACCGTCCCAATCAGCTCTCAGGTGGGCAGCAACAACGTGTCTCTATTGCGCGGGCGCTGATGAACGGTGGCGACATTATCTTGGCGGATGAGCCAACAGGGGCGCTTGACAGCAAATCTGGCGAAGACGTGATGAAAATCTTGTACGAGCTAAATGCTCAGGGTCATACTATCATCATGGTCACCCACGATCCCGGTCTTGCCGCACAAGCCGAGCGTGTGATTGAACTCAAAGATGGTTACGTGATTGCCGATTATAAGAACGATAATTATAAGCCAAATCACGTACAACCCGCGCCAATTTTAGACAACAATCGCAAAAGCGTTTTTAGTAGCTTCATTGATCGCCTATTTGAAGCGTTTAAAATGTCTCTGCTCGCGATGCGTGCTCATAAAATGCGCACCTTACTGACTATGCTAGGAATTATTATCGGTATTGCGTCAGTAGTATCAGTCGTTGGGCTTGGAAAAGGCTCTCAGGCGCAAATACTATCTAATATTAGCGCGCTTGGTACCAATACCATTACGGTGCGTGATGGCTATCCCTATGGCGATCCAAGACGACGGTATAACGATGACAATTTGACCCCGCAAGATGCTCAGGCGGTTGCAGATCAGCCCTATGTCGTTAGCGTTAGCCCTCAGCTTGATACCAATGTGGATGTGCGCTATCGCAACATACAAGAAGCTGCCAGCATTAGTGGTGTCGGTGAAGACTATCTTAGCGTCAGTGGTGAGACATTGAGTCAAGGTCAAGGTTTTAATGAGCAAAGCATTCTACGTCGGACACAAGACATTATTATTGATGACAATGCCAAAAAAACCTTTTTCCCTGATAATGATAATCCTATTGGTGAAGTGGTACTGATCGGTAGTGTACCAGGACGCGTTATTGGTATCCTTGAACCCAATACGAGTGGCTTCGGTGGCAGCGTCGACACACCGACGCTATATATGCCTTATACTACAATGATGTCGCGTATCATAGGCGGTTCCAATATCGATAGCTTCGTCGCTCTGATTGACAATAACATTTCTTCTTCGGCTGCTGAGTCGGCAATCTCGCAATTGATGGAGAGTCGTCATGGCACCGATGATTTCCGTATACGCAATTCAGATTCTATTCGCCAAACCATTGAATCGACGACGACGGCCTTGACTTTATTAATCTCATCCATTGCCATTATCTCTTTAGTGGTTGGCGGTATCGGTGTTATGAATATCATGCTGGTATCAGTAACTGAACGCACCAATGAGATCGGGGTACGTATGGCAGTCGGTGCGCGCCAAAGCGATATCATGCAGCAATTTTTGATTGAAGCAATTTTGGTTTGTGTTTTAGGCGGTCTCATTGGCATTGGCATGGCATTCGCCATTGGTGAGTTAATCAACCGTGTTGGTGGTGATAGCTTCCAAGTTATCTATTCACCGACCTCTATTATCGCCGCTTTTGTCTGCTCAACGCTGATTGGTGTTGTATTTGGCTTCTTGCCAGCCCGTAATGCAGCAAAACTAGATCCTGTCGAGGCGCTTTCTAGAGACTAGTACTCAATTATTAACACCTTTAATGTGAATATTTAGAACTCAAAACAGATATAGCCATGGAATTTTGAAAAAATATAGATTTTTATGAGAGATTTGCACTTTTTTTAGAATACGGGGTTGTAATTGTCACAATTATATATATAATGTGCTCTCACGTTTAGGGATACAAAATCTTTAGACGATGAAGCAAGCTTACTGCCTCTTTTAATATTGATTATTCAGTATATAAGATGTGAAGTTTGAACCTAGTTTGGATATCGAGTTTTTTAGAATTTTCGAATAAGAAAACTCTCTTGCGCTCGGACGAAGCAATGCTTCATTATATCCTCGCTCAGGGCCGATAGCTCAGTTGGTAGAGCAGTTGACTTTTAATCAATTGGTCCCGCGTTCGAGTCGCGGTCGGCCCACCATTTTTAGTAGTATGCTTGTTAAGCATTTTGCCCTACTCGGCATTAGCTTAATGAGTTTAGTTTTAAGTAATTTCTTTTTTAAAGGAGTTACTCTTGTTGGCAATAATATACATTTATTGTTAGCATAACTTTTAGAAAATTCTATTTAAAGAATTTTCTCTTGCGAAGCTAAAATTGCAGTGCAATTTTTCAATGCTTCTCAGGGCCGATAGCTCAGTTGGTAGAGCAGTTGACTTTTAATCAATTGGTCCCGCGTTCGAGTCGCGGTCGGCCCACCATATTCAGAAAGCCCAGCTACTATATAAATAGTGGTTGGGCTTTTTCTTGTATAAAGGTTTATTTTATTTTTTACGGTTTCGTTTAAACATACTGAAGTCAGCATTTTTGCGCCATAGTAGCTTATGTCTGATAGTGTCTTTAATCGTACGTGGATGTTTGGGCGCTTCTCTGATAAGCATATCAAAAGTCGCTTCATCTATCGCCAGCTCACCACCATGTGCCATCATCACCATTGAAGGTTGTAAATCTTTGACTCTTTGTAACGATTGAATATAAACTTTGGGATCATAGATGGGAAAAGGCGCAACGAATTTATGATGCAGTTTGATAATTAAATCAGCCGTATATATTTGCCGACTGGGTATATGAAACAAAGACAAATCACGGTCTGTATGTCCTGGTGTTTCAAGCACCTGCCACTCATTAAATTCTGGCACAAAGTCACCCTCTTTGACTCTGATATCAGGCTTGATATGTGCTGAATAATGTAGATTTTTGGGCGATCGACCTTGACGTCTCGCTACATAATGCGCAAGATTAATATCCACAAAATGCATAGCACGCCCGCCAAACCCACTGTACCACTGGTGCTCTTTATCTGCTGACACAATCAGACAACCCGTTTTTTCTCTAAACTTATTTGCACCGCCCGCATGATCTGGATGCATATGCGTCACTACGACTACTTTTAAGTCCGTTATTGGTCTTTGTAATGTCGATTTAATATAGTCCAATACCATCGCCACATCAGGACGACAACCACCGTCCAAGAGCAGGATCCTATCAGGATATATCGCAAGATACATACTTTGAATGTATCCTTCTAAGCATACGATTTCATATGAGCTCATTGATTATTCCTGACTCGTTTATTTTTATACCTGACTTTTTTTATATTTTTAGTATAACGTTGATTGATACAAAATAACGTCCTTTCAGTGAACGCTTGTGACTATTCTTTTGATTGCTTGAGAGATATTTGATAATAGAATTTTTATCCATAAAAAAACCCAGCACTTAGGCTGAGTCTTCATATTAATTATAAATTTTATGGATTATGCCAAATCACGTACTTTTGGCTCACGCTCCCACAGACGCGTTTTAGCATTTTCAATAAAGCCATCAACATCATCAAGCGGCGTCACAAATGAATCTTTTTCGATAGGTAACTTACTCAAGATATGTTCTTCAGTGGCAGGGCAATAAGCGATCGCTTTACAATGCGCATAAGCATCGTTAAACCAGTCTAATGCAGCGCTGTCTTTGGCCAGCTTTTTGGCTGGTGGATGCATGATGATACTTACAATAGCGTCGAAGATTACTGAAGGAGCACCAGCCAAACGCTCGTCAGCTTGGATATGCGTGCCATCATCTAAAGTCACTTCTTTATTAGGAGCGACGATTTTGACACTCGCACCAGCAGCGATAGCCGCTTTTTCGAACTTCTCAACTTCGCTACGGCTTGACCCTTCAGCAACTAAAATACCGACTAGGCGACCCTTTAAGCTCTTAGGTGTGACGCCAATCGTTCTTACGGCAGGAGAAATAGCCATATCTTGTACAGGTGCTGCTGCGTCCGCAGGCTCTGGCAATTCCATACCCAATGCTTTTGCAACGCGGCTAGCCAACTCTTCATCGATGTTTCTTAGATGGCTAAGCGTACGAGTACGAACGTGTGCCGTATCAACTTTACCTAACTCAAAGGCATAAGAAGAGGCAATGTGACTTTGCTCAGTAGCCGTTTGGCTGCGGTAGAACATACGCGGCTGACTGTAATGATCTGCAAAACTCTCAGCACGAATACGACCTTTCACGCCATCATCGAGCTGCTCATGAAATGACTCAAAACCACGTTTGGCACTTTCGCGAGGGCGTGTCGGATCTAGACTTTGTGGTTCATAAAGCACGCGTGTTTTTGGTACTTGCATTTGCATATGACCATCTTGCTGATTGTTAGCAAACGGGCATTTTGGCGCATTGATCGGAATCTGTGCAAAGTTTGGTGAGCCCAAACGTGACAACTGGGTGTCTAAATAACTGAACAGACGACCTTGCAATAATGGGTCATTACTAAAGTCGATACCCGGTGGTAAATGCGATGGACAGAAGGCTACTTGTTCAGTTTCGGCAAAGAAATTATCAGGATTACGGTTTAGCACCATTTTACCCACTATTTTGACTGGTACCATTTCTTCTGGAATCAGTTTGGTGGCATCTAAATGGTCAAACGGGAACTTATCTGCTTCTTCTTCGGTAAATAGCTGCACACCGAATTCCCATTCAGGAAACATACTGTTGTCAATCGACTCGAACAAATCTCGACGATGATAATCAGGATCAGCACCAGATATTTTCACGGCCTCGTCCCAAGTGGTTGATTGCACCCCAAGCACTGGCTTCCAATGGAAACGCATAAAGGTACTTTTGCCATCTTTATTAATCAGACGATAGCTATGAATACCAAAACCTTCAATCATGCGTAGGCTACGCGGTATCCCGCGATCACTCATTAGCCAAATCACGTTATGCATGGTTTCAGGACTTAAAGAAACAAAATCCCAAAAAGTATCATGAGCGGAAGCTGCTTGCGGAAATCCGCGATCAGGTTCAGGTTTAACCGCATGAACTAAATCTGGAAATTTCATGGCATCTTGGATAAAGAAGATAGGCATATCATTACCAACTAAATCCCAGTTGCCCTCTTCGGTATAGATTTTTACTGAAAAACCGCGAACATCACGTGGCGTATCTTTTGAGCCTTTGCTACCAGCTACAGTAGAAAAACGCGTAAAGAGTGGCGTCTGTTTTCCTGTTTCAGTGAGGATTTTGGCCGTCGTATATTCTTCTAGTGACTCTGTCAGCTCAAAATAACCATGCGCCGCACTACCGCGAGCATGAACGATACGCTCAGGAATACGCTCATGATCGAAATGATTGATTTTTTCACGTAATACAAAATCTTCTAGTAACGTTGGACCACGGCTACCCGCTTTTAGAGAATTCTGATTGTCACTAATCGCAACGCCTTGCTGCGTCGTAAGTACCTTATCGTCATCCCCTGCGCGTTGATGAGTTTCGCCCCCATTACCACGCTCTGGGTTCATGTCTTTGGCGGGGTCGTTATGATCAATATTCTTTTTCATAAAATATCCTAGCTGATGAATGAGTTTATAATTGCCAAGCGAATGAAATTTTTAGGTCTTATCCATGACAATTTATTAGATAATCGCTTCGCTATACAAATGAGACTAATTTATAAAATTGTTCTGTAAAAATAATAATGGTTAGGTTTAGAGAAATTTGTAAACTTATCAATGGATTATAGTAACTAAAAATAATAAAAGGAACATGGCGAACCTTGTTGATTTTTGGTTAATGTTTGCATCCAACGTATAAAATTTACGCCCAGCTGCTTTGAGCCCATGCTACTATCAGTCATAGGTTGTCACCATTTGTTTGATACTCTGCTATATAAGCTGTGGCACGTAAATAGCGAATCGCCAATACAACCTGTCATGATAGTGGGCACTTTCGATAGCCGACTGTTTATTTTCTAATTCAAAATATGAGGCTATTTATGTTTTCATTGCAAGTGTCTACGCGCGTCCTTTCTGTCCGCTCTTCACTCACTTATTTGTCATTCGGCCTAATGGCTTTGACGGTTAGCCAAACGGCGGCCGCCATTACTACTAAAACGGTTACCTATACAGTAGATAACCAAGCATACGAAGGCTATTACGCTAAAGCGGATAAAGCAAACGCCCCATTTATTTTGCTCATTCATGATTGGGATGGTTTAACGGATTACGAGCGCAAGCGCGCTGACATGTTGGCAGAAGAAGGCTACAACGTACTGGCAGCAGACATGTTTGGGCAAGGCATTCGCCCTACTTCTATTGAAGAGAATAAACGCTTAACTGGCGCACTATATGATGACCGAAACAAGATGCGACGCATCGTTGCTGGTGCTTTGACGGCAGGACAGCTACAAGGTAACAATGTCCGTGACGGCGTAACGATGGGTTATTGTTTTGGCGGTACGGTTGCTTTAGAGATTGCAAGATCTGGCTTTGAGCAAAAAGCTTTTGTGCCTTTCCACGGTGCTTTTGATATTCCAACTGGTCAAAGTTATGATAAAACGACTGGAGAGATATTGGTGTTTCATGGTTCTGCTGATGAATCGGTATCTTTAGAGAGCTTTACTACTTTGGGTAAGACCTTGGAAGCTGCCAAAGTGCCTCATGAAATGATTACTTATGGCGGCGCGCAACATGCCTTTAGCGTATTCGGTGGCGACAAATATGATGCTCGAGCTGATGAGCGCTCTTGGAAGCGTTATTTAGATTTTTTAGCGGATACATATAAATAAACTGAAACTAATTTTTCTTAAGGCCTGTTCTTATTTAAAAATATTATGACGGTTTAAATAGCATCATGATAGCGTAATAATTCACTCTATCGTGGTGCTTTATGATTTGCTAGGCTTGGCGTACAGTTTTCAGTTTTCAGTTTTCTGAAAAATTAACAGCTGATTATTGGCAGGCATCTCATACGTATTACTCAACATCAGATGATGTTTGTTTGCTAACGCTAAGATATCTTCTTTATTACGGATACCGCTGTTTGGATCGCGCTGGCGTAGGCTCATGTCAAATTGTTGATTGCTGGCACTGGTATATTGTCCATTTTCATTAAATGGTCCATAGACAATGAGCTTTCCAAATGAAGGCAATATGTCTCCTGCCAAAGCAAATAACCTCTCCACTAAAGGCCAATCGATAATATGTAACGTATTGGCCGTAAATAACGCATCGTACGGCATGTTAAGATCAGTGTTAATAGGCACTGAATCACTGGATAAGTCAAAAGCCAATGGTGCATACAAGTTAGTAGCAGGATAGGCCGCGTGCCAAGCATGGATAGCAGCATGATTGGCCAAAACATCGCTAGTTTGCCATTTCAAATGTGGCAATTCTGGTGCGAAATAAACGCTGTGCTGACCCGTTCCTGAGCCAACTTCCAGTACCTGTACAGTGTCTGCCAACTCTTTTTGCAAAACTGCCAAAATAGAATATTTGTTGTTCTCACAAGCTTGAGAAAATACTAGCTTGTTTTCATGATTGATATCGGTATTGCCTAAATTTTTATTATTCATAACAGCCTTTTAAACCCAATTCAGCAGCAAAAACTAATAGATACCCGCTTCTACTCCAGCCGCAAGCGTCATTGCTAGCTCTTCAACTTGCTCAGCAAATTCCTCTTGCCAATCACCCTTTAGTATTAGACCACCCTGAATCCACGACCAACGCAATCCCGTGGTAATGGTCTTGACAGCTAGCTTAGTGCCCGTACCATCCTGTCCTGCTCGAATGTATAAAGCAAATGGCAGCCCTTGCTTTTCTTCCAGCACAGGATAATAGCAGCGATCAAAAAAATCTTTAGTCATTCCCGCCATGTAGGCAAGATTCTCAGTCGTCCCTAACAATACTGCATCTGCTGCCAACACATCTTCTGGCTGCGTGTCCTGAGGCGACTTAAGAATCACATTAATATCTATATCAGGATGATTGGCACCTTTATAAGCCGCTTGCGCCAACTTTTCAGTATTAGGTGATGGCGCATGCGCAACGATAAGTAATGTTTTGGTAGCCATCTCAAGATTGATTGCCGTTGCTAAAGACGACGTTTTGAGTGATATCAGGATGCAAGCTATTGGCCACAGGACATGTCAAAGCTGTGTTATAAAATATCTTTAGCGTCTTGTCATCAAGCGTCTGATTAAAAGTCACAATGATATGCACTTCACTTACGCGTCTTGGGTCGGCTGCCATAATCTTGGTCACTTCAGCGGTAGTACCCGTAATATCAATGCCCATATCAGCGGCTTTGATACCGATAATGGTCAGCATACAACTGGCTAAACTGGTGGCTAGCAAATCAGTTGGTGAAAACGCCTCGCCTTTGCCCTGATTGTCAGTTGGTGCATCGGTGATAATTTCATTGTTTGATTGCAGATGAATGGCGGTAGTTCGCAAATCGCCTTGGTAAGTTACTTTTGATGTGGTCATAGGGTTCTCTTTGATGGTTGTTATTGGATTATTATTAGATACTTTATTGATATAACATATAAAGCTCAAACTGTTTAAATAGAATAATATATACAGATTTTAAATACTGTTAGAAAAAATTTCATAAATGTATAATGTAAGCATTAATTCCAACCATCCTCACTAGGTATAGTCATACCTACACCGCCAGAAACGTTTATAGAATAGCCCCCTAATGTTATTATATCTTTAAACAATTTAAAGCCAACAAACCGAGCATCAAAAGGCTCTGATGTAGATAAAAAAAGCGTTCTTGCATCTAGACGAGTAGCTATACATAGCTGCAAATACCCACCAATACTATTTACACTTTTATCTTTCAGCAGACTAGTCAATACTATGATAGGAGACCTCCACCAATTGATAGTATCAGATTCGAACTTTAATCTTATCTTTTCAATTTTATTTTCAATGTCATCTTTCCTATCTCCAAGGATAAGATATGAATTATCGGATATATCCACCTCTTCAATTTTAATTTCAGCTGGAGACTCAGGGCTATTCGATAGTTTAATCGATAAGTACCTACCCTCTGATTTACAATAGCCGAAAATTACAAACTCACACCTTGTATTTTTCGGAAAAAGCAAGCCTAAACTCTTTATATATATATCGCCTATCTTTTTAGTTAATTCTGCAACATCCATCAAAGAAGGCATTTTTTTGTCAGTTGGATAATTAGGAGCATCGTAGTAGTTGATTTCCCTTAAGTTGGATAGAAAGCTACTAAGCATTTCTTTTACATTTGTACCAATTAAAGTACTACCAGCAAACCCAAATCCAAACCTAAATAGAACTTTAGGATGTGTCTTTAGATAGTCAGAACTTTCAAACGTATATGCTGTGATTGGAAATAATTTTGGGCAATTATCTATCATAATATTGCTACCGCTAGAAACTCTCGAATCACTAACTGCCCAAATACTGTCAAAATCTTCCTTATTTCTCCAACATATTATGGATGTCATAGCACTACCTTAAAGTTTAATATTTATATAATTTTTTGGTAAAACATAGATATCTTCCAACTATCAAACTCTCGAATTTCATTGCCTAAATTATGACAAGGTTCCTGATGTTCTCGATTATTCCGATAAGACATAAAAAATTAGTGACTAAGTTTTTTCTTTAAACTAAACATCCTAGTAGATGTTAATTTAGAAACGAAACATTAATGAATTACTACAACTAAACTTACCTTCCAAACCAGCTTTCCAATGACGCATTGCTAGAATCTATTCGATCAGAGAAGTAGCATTCTTTTATCGCTTCAAATACTGCTTAAGTATCTTTAAACTCTTCATTAAACCACTCTGGTCCAGGACCTGGTGCAGCAGAAATACTGATATTAACCAAATATTTAGCCTTTCTACCTTTTCCTCTCATAGTAACTTTTGCTGAAGGCGCATTAATTGTTAATAACGTAGTACCAATCGCTGACAATTGATCTTCAGTCCAACCCCGAAACAAGGAGCCTTGCAGTGATGCAGGTCTTGCAACCTGAAGTTCTTGCTCATCGTAATTTTCATATACGATCAGACCTAGCTCAGCTACTCTTACCGCTATATCAAAAAGCTCCATTCATCCTCCTGTACGTTACAACGATTAATCTAGCACTGATATTACTAATCAACAATATAATTGTCATATAGAAAGTTACTTTAGTATGTTTTCAAAGATAAATATAAAAAGTTAAATAAAAAATGAGATTATAGTCAATAAGGATTTATCTGAAGCAAGCAAATGAACCAAACAAAAATGCCATACATTTGGTATTCATTCTCAAATTCTTTACTCCATTTACAATCCACCTGTGATATCTAAGAAATTGCCAGTCGAAAAAGAGGATTTATCTGACGCCAGCCAATAGATTGCTTCAGCAACTTACTTGCTTGGCAAACAGCTTCGCTGTGGCAGCACCAATACCTCGACCACCACCTGTGATGAGTGCCACTCTTTGAATACTCACACATCTATCCTTGATATACACATCTAAAATAATACCTACAACGAGAGCTAGCTTGGAGCACTGCACAAAACCTATCTTTGCAGAACTCGTTATTAACGATCAAACTCGGCAATATGAAGCAGCTCACCCGCTGGTCCCCATAAATAGAATACCTTGCCCCACGCCTCTTGCTGAATAGATGTGATTCTAGTTTTATGCTCCGAGCTTGAGCACACATTGAATGCTTCCTCGATATCTGACACGCAAATTTGCAGCATAAAATTATCTGCCAGCTCTTGATTGTAAAACCGTTGCAAATATAAAGAGCACGCTCCATTCTCAAAAAGCGTTAAATCATCTATTATAAATTTAGGTTTAAAACCAATTTCCGAATAAAACGCCTTTGAGACTTCATAGTCTTTACTGGGAACAAATACTTTTATATCAGTGACATTCATGACAATTTCCAAAGGCTATTAAAGCTGTATTATAATTCTAAGTGATAGGTGGCTGAGGTATTAAAAAGATCGGAACCAAGTCAACTACAAATGTCTGACCTTCAAATAATTGACGATACGCGTATCCCATTTATATACGCCTTAGCCATTTTAGGACTTTTCAGTCTTATAAACTCTATATGACGATACTTAGGATCGTTGGACATTTCTGTATAGCGGATACGGTTGCGCTTATAGGTTTTTAATGTCCAGATAATAATGGAATCACGGCTAAAGAATGACTTACCAAATGTCTCAATATTACCAGTATTTTCCCAAAGCTCCGTTTTGATGACTGAGCGAAGAAACGCGCGTTTTACTGCTTGATAAACCGTGCGAGAGAACGGGTAATCTATCCATATAACCTGATCAATATTTACCCATTTTATATCAACCGTCCTATTATAATTACCATCAAGAACCCAGCTGTCTTGCGACAGACAACTTTCAAGCTTAGCAAAGAACTCTTCATCACTAGATTCTTGCCAATTAGGTTGCCAAAACATCGCATCCATTTCAATATAGGGATAACCCAATGTCGTCGCTAACATACGGCTAAAGGTAGATTTACCACTTCCGCTAGTGCCGATCACATTGATTCTTTTCATACCTTTTACCTAAAACTTTATCGGATTTTTTTAGCGCCTGCTCAATCACGTATAGTCTAAATATTTTAAAAGCGCTACAGTACTGCTAAAATCAATTTTTGCAGCCTCTGTCTGCGCAGGCACAGTAAGCAAGAAAATTGATTTTGGCAGTGTGTGACATATCTATATTATTTTTCACTGACTATATAGTCTAAGTCTTAAGCTTACATTAGATTAGATTAGAGTGAAGTTTTAACTGAGTGTTATTAACTGTAATCGGTATAAAACTGATTTTTACGACAGACCCTACACGTAAACTTATATATTGCTAGGTCACTACCTTTATGATACGACTGTAATATATTTGGCCAATCTTCAGCTTTTATATATTCAGCAGCTAAGAATTTGTTTAACTCTTCACCAGAAAGAGCTTCAAGGTCTGACTTTTCAGCATCGCCATGAAATTCACAAGCATCATCGCAGTGGGATAGCCAACGTTCTTGTTGCCAAGAAATAAAGCTTGGTGTCCGCTCGCACACTTCCTCGATAATATCTTTTCTGATCCCATCAGAAAACAATGGATGAGAATCTGAAAACTCTCCGTCAAATTTTTTAGCAGCAGAACCATCAGCAATACACCAAGGACAAATGGTCTCGACTTCGTCTACTGAGTGTATTGTGGAAGTAGCCCTATAGCCTCTAGATTTACCGCAACATTCACACTCTTCTTTAGTTGTCTCAATTGCACCGGTATTGATTGGATTTGGATGATATTTAAATGATGGTAGAATCATTGTCTTTCCTTATAAAGCTAATGCACATGGAAATCTAACTCAACATATTTAACAGAATTATTAACTGGCCTAGTAAACTGTAATAGTGCCATAACCCAAAAATTCTTTTCTTGTTTCCTTTCGCACTACCTTTGAATTACCGCCACACTTAATGCATGAATATATCGGCATTGGTGGTTTATAACGCTTGCGAAACTCTGAAAAAGATAAGTTAGGTTTAATTGGAGTGTCTATGTAGTATACCGACACAGATTTGAAACCTACCCCAACTCTTGCTTCTAGTTCATCTATCGTTTCATCCTGCCGCTGCTCAGTTAAGGCTATTCGATTGCCTAGTGCAGTAAGTGCAACACAACCGACTGTCAGCATATCTGTATCTGCTACGAACGTGAATACTGGAAACATTTCATGGCAACACTGACACTTAGATATTTCTATCTCACCTTCTTGATACATGATAAATCCAATTAAATTAACGTTAAACTAAAAATAGGTTTTAACCAGTCTCGACGAGTGTAGATATTGGTTTGATTATTTCGATGATTAAATATCAGTCATATCAGCAACGCAAACGATAAGAATTTTAATAGAAGAGCGATTAGGTTGAATTGTGCAGCTGTCTAATACCCGCAGTACGCAAGTACATGTAGTCGAATGGAAGACGTAATAGAAAAGCCATAACTATGTTTGCATCTGCCATTCTTTACTTGCCTACCACCAATTTATCAAAATCATGCAGGAGGCTTACTAGATTAGAGGCTTCTTCTACACGGCTGTGATAATCATATTGCCGCATAGCCATCAATCCAACTTGGCTACTATTAGGATACGTACTTGTCTGCGCCGCTTTACGAGCATTTGGCAAAAAGACACATTGCAGCCACAGCTCGAAAGACGGTGCTTGAAGATAGTTATCTACATTAACACTTGGAGGATTTTCTTGCCAAAGTCCGATTTTTTTCATTTCGGCTTCAATCTTATCAAGAGCTAAGAGGATTTTTTGATCTTTTTTAGAATGCTTTTTAAAAAATCTTATAATACTCATACTTATGATTCCCTTGAAGCTAATGATTTACGCACCAATCTGCTAAAGCTATTAATTTCATATAAAAAAATTATAGATTTAGTAAACCACCGTCTAAGTAACTTAAGAAATTATGATGCTATAAATTTAGCACTGATAGAATTAATCCACAATATAAATAGAAAGATAGATTGTGTTAACAAATTCACAGCCATGAAGTCATTATATCTAGTAAAAAAGCATGAGGCATAATAAAAGATTTATCGAACTGAGAGACGCGGGCATACTGTGGGGAATACGGATGAGGAAAGTAAAAGTGAGTAGTGAAGGGAGACTTTTAAGCAATGGATGAGCGAGTTACCTCAACCCCCACGCAAACAAAACCCCCTTACACTTTTGTGTAAGGGGGTAATGAGGAATAGAGAGCTGACGATGACCTACTCTCACATGGC
>NZ_CAJGZJ010000016.1 GCF_904846225.1 Psychrobacter immobilis
TGGATGGAAAATGACTTATCCAAATTGTTTTATGATATTTGTCCTGACCATAACAGTTTTATTTTGAACTGACTATATTATAGATACAATTATAATTGAAGAAGTAGATAAGCTTGCTAATGAAACTGACTTATCCATAGTTAAAAGCTTATTTGATAATATGAACTTTTCTTATTGTGCTAGTGAAAACGACGAAGGATCATTTAATATTGATAGTTTCAGAAGATACTATATTGATAGTGCAGGAAGAAAAGTTGACTATGTCGACGAGCTATGTAATGAGTATAAAAAATTATTAGAAGAAATAAAATATTATAATCATAAAAAATTCTATGATTTACAGACATTTCACAATAATAAAAATATAGATAAGAAAATATCTAATTAATATGGTTACTGAGACTTAAATTAGTTTATAGTATCATTGAAAATACTATTTTCATACTTAGACATCGTTTGTTAATAAAAACTTTACTCTATTAGTTTATCTAATTTACATGTGCTTGGAAAGCAACCTACTCCTAACTTGAGCAATTTCTTTGATTGTCATAATGGATTTCGCTACAGCATGGCTTTTATCCTTGACAGTAGCGGGCATATAAGATGTGAGAGAATGGCGAGATTAGCTCCAGAATACCAATTTCCTAAAACATCAAACCCAAAACGTCTTCTATTCACCTAGAAGGCGTTTTTTGCTTCATAAAGTGTATAGATATATAAACCAATATTAGCCATGCAGTTTGCTTATTTATTGAGGGGATTACCTAGCCCTCATTTGCTATACTAGCCCAACTTTATCGGTTCAATACCAACTTATAACTCTCTCTCCAAAACAGCATGGTAGCCTTATGAAATTCTCAAAGTTCGGTCAAAAATTTACCCAGCCCACTGGCATCTCACAATTGATGGACGATTTGGGTGACGCGCTAAAAAGCGATCAGCCTGTCAACATGCTGGGCGGTGGTAACCCTGCCAAAATTGATGCCGTCAATGAGCTGTTTTTGGAAACTTATAAGGCGCTTGGCAATGACAATGATACAGGTGAAGCGAATAGTAGCGCGATTATCAGTATGGCGAATTACTCTAATCCGCAAGGGGATGCAGGCTTTATCGATGCGTTGGTTGGCTTCTTTAACCGTCATTACGATTGGAACCTGACCTCAGAAAACATCGCCCTGACCAATGGCTCACAAAATGCGTTTTTCTATCTGTTTAATCTATTTGGCGGTGCTTTTAAAGATGAACAGAACCAAGATGAAGAAAGCCAGTCTGTCGACAAATCCATTCTACTGCCATTGACCCCTGAGTATATTGGCTATAGTGATGTGCATGTGGAAGGGAAGCATTTCGCAGCCGTATTACCGCATATCGATGAAGTGACGCATAATGGTGAGGAAGGTTTCTTTAAATATCGTGTTGATTTTGAAGCGTTAGAGAACTTGCCAGCGTTAAAAGAAGGTCGTATCGGGGCTATCTGTTGCTCGCGCCCGACCAATCCAACGGGCAACGTGCTGACCGATGAGGAAATGGCGCATCTGGCCGAGATTGCCAAACGCTATGACATACCGCTGATTATCGATAACGCCTACGGTATGCCTTTCCCAAATATCATCTACTCTGACGCGCATCTGAATTGGGATAACAACACGATTCTTTGCTTTAGCTTGTCCAAAATTGGCCTGCCCGGTATGCGTACGGGTATCATCGTTGCTGATGCGAAAGTGATCGAAGCGGTCAGCGCGATGAATGCGGTGGTGAATCTAGCGCCGACACGATTTGGCGCAGCGATTGCCACACCATTGGTCGCAGACGATCGTATCAAGCAATTATCAGATAATGAGATTAAGCCGTTTTATCAAAAGCAGGCGACTCTCGCCGTGAAGCTGTTAAAAGAAGCATTGGGTGATTATCCACTAGTGATTCACAAGCCAGAAGGGGCGATATTCTTATGGTTGTGGTTTAAAGATTTACCGATTACTACCGGTGAGCTTTATGAGATATTAAAAGAAAAAGGCACGCTTATTGTGCCAAGCGAACACTTCTTCCCCGGTGTCGATGTGAGCGATTATAAGCACGCACATGAATGTATCCGTATGAGTATCGCCGCTGATGAGCAAACGCTGACTGATGGTATTAAAGTGATCGGTGACGTGGTTCGCGCGTTATATGACGGGCGATAGATTTATATAAATCTGGGTGGAGTCTCTATAGATCCACCTTTATTCTAATATATTGATGCTGTTTATTAATATTGCCATCCACTGCCCAAAAAGCAGCACTGTGATTAACAGCTAGATAAAGATAGCCATCTCTTGCCCAAAACATATCTTCTGGTTCGATAGCTGGCATCCAGTTTTTAAAACCTGCACTCATGATAGGTGTGATTTTTTTGCCGTCAATTTTATATAACTGCAAGTCGGTAGTTTGTTCATACGGATTGGTATAGGCTGAGATGATATATTTTTTATCGGGTGAAATATAAGGATACTCTATAAACGTCTGCGTCGTCTCACCTGTATCCTTATCAATCATCTTATAGTCACCGCTTTCCCAGTAACCTCCACTGACTAGATACTGATTTAACGGGGCAATCTGACCTACGTACTCAAAAATCTGATACCCATCATTATCTACGTCCTTATCAGTGAACGTTACTACCTTGCCAGCGGTTGCAATTGATAGCACACCATTTTTCTTCTTAATACTTTTATCTTTTGATAAAAAATTAACAGCAAGTGGACGTTTTTTCTCAAACAAAGCCTTATCAATCAGCTCAATTTTTAGGTAATCGTTAAGTACTTTATCTTCTTCCAAATGCTCATAGTCTTTATCAACTGATAAATACGATATGATGTTTAAGTCCTCGGGAGTCAAAGCTATCTTATCAATAGCGCCTGTTTGCGCTTTTTTGACATAGACTTTTTCCCATTTGACAACGTCTGTCTTTGTAACGCCGTCATTATCTTCTCTATAAATTCTATCTCGAACCCCATACCAGTCTTTTTGCTCTTCGATAACCTCTAACTTCTCACCAAAGGTATAGTCTTTTAGTTTTCTAGCGGCACCACTTGGTAATTGGCGTGCGACCGCGCCATTGTTATTCGTTACGAAAACTTGCTTCAATACGGGCGTGTTGTCATAGTCGAGCTCGATACCGTCACGATTATACTGAGCCAGCAGCGCTTCAGAAATAGGCTTACTCAAATCAATACTGGCATTTTGACCTGCCATTGCTGAGTGATAGCTGTTTATAATAAATAAGCCAGTCATTAAAAAAAGACTATATGAGACGCGTTTAGGTATGGTCATAGTATTCGTAACTTTGTATTAGAAATTGAGTAATCACACTTTGAACGCTAACTGGTTGTTATGAGTAAAAGCCTAAGATCGTTTTTTTAATAACTTAGCTGTTGGTTCGGCTGCAGTGGGACGAAAAATGGTTGTCCATTTATTCAACGCAAAAAGCACATAAGATAGCAGGCAGGTATTAATCAAATCGCGGATACTCGCAACCAGCTGTTCACGACTTAAACCAGCTAAGCCTAGCGCTTCAATCGTCTCTCGATTATCCAAATACTCTCCCAATAACGCAACGCCAGTCACGATGATTAAGGCGATAAACGATCGAATACCTTGGCGTTTGATGATAGGGCGTAACACCATCAGGCAAAGCAGATAAATGCCGATGCCAACATAGATATGCAGCGCATCTTTGGCAAGGCCAGTTGTTTCAACAACATTCATTTTAAAAGCGGTAAAGTCCACTAGAGTATTCCAAGTATAAGCGAGTAGAAAAAACTGAGAGTATAACTATATTCGAGCTACTATAAAACAAACACCGTGCTACTGGGATAAGTTTTGCGCCGCCTCTGTCTGCGAAGGCACAGCAACCAAGGAAAATTTATCCCAGTAGCGCGTGATAGTATTTGACCTGATTTTATTTAGGACAGAATATAGACAATGATAGCTAGAAAGTTATTGCTGAGAATAAAAAAGGTAGATTATACAATTGATAACCTACCCTACTACTAAATCAAATGGTCATTTCACTATTATCGCCTATTTATACATTCCACTCGACGAAATTCTTTAACAGTTGCAAGCCATCAGTATGGCTTTTTTCTGGATGGAACTGGGTCGCAAATAAATTGTCTTGGATAATACTGGCACAAAACGGCTGTCCATAGTCACAAATGGCAGCCACTTGCGAGCTGTCGCTAGGCTCACAGTAATAGCTGTGAACGAAGTAAAAATGCGAATTGTCCTCGATACCTTGCCATAATGGATGGTCAAAATCCATGCCACTGACGGTATTCCAGCCCATGTGTGGTACTTTGATCGTCGCGCCTTGCTCGTCCGTCCATGTGGGATCGAACGCTTTTACTTGGCCTTTTAAGATACCCAAGCAGTCTGTGCCGCCATTTTCAGTAGATTGCTCAAACAATGCTTGCATACCGACGCAGATAGCCATGACAGGCTTGTTAAATATCGCCTGACGTATCACCTCGTCAATGCCTGCCTCGTGCATGCCAGCGATACAGTCACGCATGGCACCGACACCCGGAAAGACAATCTTATCCGCCGCCGCGACGACTTTTGGGTCATTGGTGATAGAGACTTCCGCCCCTACCGCTGATAGCGCCTTGCTGGCTGAGTGCAAGTTACCCATGCCATAATCTAATAGTGCAATTTTGGTCATTAATTAGTTCTCATTTTGAATCGCTTTAAATAGCACACAATCAAATCTTATTGATAACGTGTAGATAAGGCTCTGCTACAAGGAAGCCAAGTGCAGGCTGTACAACTGGTTAGTACGCCAAGTTTGACTAACACCGTAGCAGAGCCTTAAATTCATTTTAAAACGCCTCTTTGGTCGATGGCAAGGTGTTCAATGCGCGCTCATCGTACTCACAGGCCATACGTAGCGCACGAGCAAAGGCTTTAAAAGTTGACTCAATTTGGTGATGACTGTTTTTGCCTTTAAGATTGTCCAAATGCACCGTCATCCATGAGTGATTGACGAAGCCATAGAAGAACTCGCTAAACAAATCAACATCGAAGCGGCCCACATGCGAGCGCGTAAATGGAATGTCCATATGCAGACCTGGACGACCTGACAGATCAACGACGGCGCGTGTCAATGCTTCATCTAATGGCGCATAAAAATGTCCGTAACGATGGATACCTTTCTTGTCGCCAAGCGCTTTGTTAAATGCTTGCCCAAGCGTAATGCCCGTATCTTCGACGCTATGGTGGTCATCAATGAAGGTATCGCCGTTGCATTTGATATCCAAATCAAACAAACCGTGACGCTTGATTTGATCAATCATATGATCCAAAAATGGTACGCCCGTATCCACCGTGCCTTGACCCGTACCATCAAGGTTTACGGTACAAGTGATTTGCGTTTCAGCCGTATTGCGTTCGACAGTCGCGATACGCTCAGGGCGACCATATAAGTTTGCATTTGGTGAAGGGTTTTGCTCAGAGGCATTGGCTGTCATGGCGACTCTCTATCAATAAAAAGCGGTCAATAAAATAGGGCAGAAAAGCACCCAATACATTTTGCTAGCGTCTAAATCAGTTAATAATAAATTAGCTCTAAAAAATTTCTCAAAGAAAGCTGTGTTTACACAAGACACTAAAGCATCGGGTTTTTAGCATCGGTGACACTGTCTGTACTCATCATAACAAACCCTAACATTTACTGCCACGACCAAGCCATAAACCACGCACAAATTTTTGCCATTCTGCTAAAATATTACGTTCAATATTATTAATCGTTACCAGCATTATTAATCGTTACCATCGACAACTTTACAGCACCGCGCTATATTATCTTATATAGTCGATACTGAATAAAATGGATACACGACACTATCCTGCGTGACTGGGACAAATTTTTTTGCTTACTGTGATTATCTAGACAGAGGCGACAAAAAATTTATCCCAGCCCCGTTGTCTCTTTTTTATATTGACCTGACGCTAGAAACCGTCTGTTTATAGGAACTGCTATGCCTTTAGAAGCGATCGCCATCAATAGCTTGGATACACCCCTGATTAAAAAGCCTGCCCGCGATAATGAGCTGTCCGAGCGCTTGCATGCCTTATATGATAGCGATGATGAGCAGCCTAGCGGTTTCGAGGTATTAAGTCTCGTTGAGCAAGGCTTTAAACGAGGGCAATGCCTCTATGTCGGTATGTTCAATGACAAACCGATCGCCGCGGTTGCTTGCTTTGATGACGGACAAACCAATGCCAAACGTTTGCAATACCTCACTGTCCATACAGAAAACCGCAAACGCGCCATTGATGCCAAGTTTATTAAATTGGTCTATGACGCCGAAGTAAGAAAAGGCGTACGTGAGTTTGTGCCTGTTGATGCCAATATTCATCGCATCATGAGAGAATACGAGCTGCTGCGGGTGAAAGATTAAAAAGCTATTAAACCCTTTGATTTCATCACTATCAGATTATTTATGGTTTTTTATCATATATAATGCAAAAACAACTTGACAGCAGGTCGTATATTTAGTTTAATAGCGTCCTCAACGAAGACGGCTCGATAGCTCAGTCGGTAGAGCAACGGATTGAAAATCCGTGTGTCGGCAGTTCGAACCTGCCTCGAGCCACCATTTGTTTATAGCATTCTAAAAGCCCCGAACAGCAATGTTTGGGGCTTTTTTTATGTCTGAAATCTTTTATACCTAAAAAACCTTATGTCTGAAAGCATTGTCATAACAGGCGTTTCGTTAAGACAAACGCCCTCTCAATAATAGCTGACAACGTTCACGCGAGTCCAGATCATAAATCGTTGCGCGATAATCCGTACCGTGACGCCCCTCAAAAAACACCACGCGATCGCCCACTGCTAAAAAGCAAGAAGTACGGGCATCATAGATAAAACCATCGATGACAAATGCCAAATCACGATCTATTTCTCGCACTGTATAAGTCTCACCTTGTGGTATCAGGTTTTCAAACCACGCGCTATGAGCCATGGAGGTGGTCAATATTCCCATCATTAGCAATGCGGTTATAGTGACCGTATTTTTTAACGACACTATAAAGCTCAAGCAAGGGATAAGCCTTTTATTCACGATAATTGAACTCCCGACAAGTAGTGGTACTGGCGCGTTCTGAGCATTTTATAATAAATCGTCTGCAAATAACGTCGATTCATTATGAAACGGACACAGAGCCACTGGTATGAATTTCGCATAGCCTCTGTCTGCGCAGGCACAGCAAGCAAGTAACGTTTATCCCAATAGCTCGTGATAATATTTGTATACCTTTTATCTAGGACACGCCCTAGGACTGGCTATAGCGTATAAATATCACATCTTCACAGCTGAACAACATTTTTAGACTATTTTTTAAACTACTGGACTCAGTATACTAAATAATAATACCTTTTACAGATAACGCTATGAGAGAGTTTGATTACGATTTAGACTATCAACATTTAGATTTGCGGGCGCAGCCTGAATTATATCGTGTCGGTCGCGGTGAGCAAGGCGTATTATTGGTAGAGCCTTATAAGTCTGAAATATTGCCGCATTGGCGCTTTGCGACCCCTGACATTGCCACAGAAAGCAGCGAGACGATTTATCAAATGTTTTTAGATTATCTGACGGCTGATGACTTCGTCGGTGCGGATATGGCGCGTAAGTTTATTCAGATGGGCTATACACGTGCCCGACGCTATGCCAATCATAAAGGTGGCAAGAAGTACAAAGGAGCCGTCCCTGATGATAAAAAAGGCCAAAGCGGTGCACATGGGCGCGAAGAGCTGCCAAGACAAGAGGAAGACGTGATTAAGGCAGAATCTGCGCGTATTTTTAAACAAAAATGGGATTTGTGCCGCGAAAACCAGCAGTATCTAACGATGAAAAAAGCGCATCGCGACCGTTATAAAGATATCGAGTAGACTTTAAATTCACTAATGCATAATATCTCTCAACTTGAAAAGCAAAAAAAATGACAATAGCCGCCTACAAAATAAGCCGATTAAACGACTTGTCACGTAAGGTAATGAGAACCAACCCCAGTATTCCAAACCATTTATCACATGGACAACCAATAATGACAAACAATAATAAACAACTTTTAATTTTTGATTTTGATGGTACTTTGATCGATAGCGTGCCAGATTTGGCGGATGCGACTAACTCGATGCTGACCACGCTTGGCAAAGAACCCTACCCTATCGCTAGCATACGGAATTGGGTAGGCAATGGCTCAAGGATGCTGGTCGAGCGCGCATTGGTCGGTAAGGTGGACGTGTTAGAAGGTGAATTGACGGTCGAGGAAGCCGATCACGCTGAGCAGGTGTTTTTTGATGCTTATAAGAATCTTAGCGGTAGCAAAACCGTCGCCTATCCAGATGTCGATAGTGGATTGAGACAGCTACAAGCGGCAGGGTTTAAACTGGCACTCGTAACCAATAAACCTATTCGCTTTGTGCCAAAAATATTACAATCATTTGGCTGGCAAGATTTATTCACTGAAGTGCTGGGCGGCGATAGTTTGCCTGTCAAAAAACCAGACCCCGCCCCACTATTGCATGTCTGTGATGCCCTCGGGATCAGCGCAGATAAGGCGGTGATGATTGGCGATTCAAAGAACGACATATTGGCAGGACAAAATGCCAATATGGATACACTGGGGTTATCTTACGGCTATAACTACGGGCAAGATATTCGTGAGCTAAATCCTACTAAAGTGTTTGATGACTTTGCCGCATTGGTTGATTATATTTTAAAAGGATAAATGATAAATAATTCAACACAAAGCCAGTTATTTACTGCGATAACTGAGCGCTTCGGACACATGGACGCTAGTGATATCAACGCTAGCCGCAAGGTCAGCAATGGTCCGTGCGACTCGCAATACTCGATGATAGCCGCGTGCTGATAAGTTCAAGCGTTGCTGAGCGAGCTGTAATAATTGCTGCTCGCCTTCTCCTAGCTGAATATATTGATCAATCTCGCTAGGACTAAGCTCGTTATTTACTTTCTGTTGCCGTTTTAATTGATATTTGTGGGCAGCAGCGACCCGAATCCGCACTTGCTCAGAGGTTTCTCCAGCTTGAGCATTTTGTAGATCGGCAATCGGCAACGCAGGGACGGTAATATGCAAATCAATGCGATCTAACAGCGGCCCTGATAATTTGTCTTGATAGCGCTTAATCTGCTCGGGACGACAGCGACATCTTGCTGAACCGTCACCATCATAGCCACACGGGCAAGGATTCATCGCCGCGACCAGTTGAAAGTTGGCTGGAAAGGTCATCTGTGAATTGGCACGGCTAATCGTAATTTGCTTGGCTTCTAATGGTTGGCGCAGCACCTCTAACACCGTACGATCAAACTCTGGCAACTCGTCAAGAAACAAAACGCCTTTATTGGCCAGCGTAATCTCACCAGGTTTGGGACGTGAGCCACTGTCAATTCCAACAATAAGTGTCATAATAAGGCCTTATTTTTTTGCCTGTAGCATATTATTACCTACAATAAATGTCAGATATTACCAGTAATAGGTGTCAACTTCTTACAAATTACCAGAAATAGGTGTCATAATGTTCAAACATCAAACCCGTAAAATAAAACCGACAAGACGGAGTGTTTCAGGTGTCATTTCTTATAAGAAAAAGCCCCTTGCTTACGAATCGACTTTAGAAAGAGATTTTATTATTTATCATGCTTTTCGAGAGGATGTTAAGAACATAACCCCTCAGCCTGTAAAAATACCTTTTACTAAAAATGGTAGAACCTACCACTACACACCTGACTACTACGTGGAGCTAGACGCCAAATCAGGTAAGTCGTTTATTGCAGAGGTTAAGCCAAAAAGTGAGTGGCAACTAAACTGGCGGGACTGGTCTGATAAGTGGAAAGCAGCTAGGCAATACTGCAAAGAAAAAGGTATTAGGTTCATCATATTTGATGAGGATAGGATTCGGCATGAAGCGCTTGATAATATCAACTTTTTAAGGGCTTATGAGACCGTAAGTGTTAGTAAGCAAGAGGTTAAGGTAATACTTGCTGATATCAAGCAACGTGGTATTACTACTGTTGACTATATCTTGGCAAGATACTTTAAGTCGGCACTTTATCGACCTGATGGACATGCACTAGTTTGGCACTTAATGGCAAGTAAGCAAATAGGGTTTGATGTTTGGGGTGACATTAAAGACCCGCAAATGGAGGTCTGGCATGTTGAATAACGAAGTAGTAACCAAACCAATAGGGTTAAGAATGAGCACTCATTTCGATACTAGCAGCCCATATAGCCGCAATCATATTCAAATGGTACTTGGCGGGATTTATCGTAATAAAAGCGACAATGATGAGTACCAGCTTATTGAGTATCTTGATGATCTAAATCAAGCGGTATTTAAAAACTTGAAAAGCCTGAGTAATCAGGTTTTATCTATCCATGACTTTGATAATGTGACCGATGGTGCAAATAGCTCGTTTGTCATTGACCTTAATGACATTGGTGATGATGAATGGCAAGAAGCCCAAAAGAAGCACCTAGCTATCACCCCACTCATTTTGGAAAACGATTGGTTTGGTGAGGATCACTATCGAGGTGAGCAAGGCTATATAAGAAGAGCTGAGGAAGTAGGTGTTTCTACTCGTACTCTTAGACGATGGGTTGATGCTTATCAATCAACAGGATCAATTGGCTCTTTAATTGACCAAAAAAGGGGTTGGCGAAAAGGAGCCAAACGTTTAGATGACGATATGGAAAATATCATCAGCGATGTCATCAATAACTTCTACCTTACGGTTCAAAGACCTAATGTACAAGCTGCTATTAGAGAAATCTTTAGGCGTTGTCACTTAGAAGGGATTGAGAAGCCTAGTAAGAACACCATCCGTAACCGTATCAGTGAGATTAAAGAGAAAGACTTGTTGCGCGGGCGTGGTCAAAGAAAACGTGCAAAACAAAAATTCACCCCTAAAGCGGGTCAATTCCCTGATGCCAACTACCCTCTTAGTGTTATTCAGATCGACCATACACCAGTAGATTTAATACTGGTTGATGACAAGCACAGAAAGCCTATTGGTAGGCCATTCATTACAGTGGCTATTGATGTTTACAGTCGCATGGTCACAGGCTACTACATCTCACTAGATGCACCGTCTGTTACCTCAGTTAGCATGTGCATCTCACGAAGCATCTTGCCAAAAGATGAGTTGTTGCTTGAGTTTGGATTATCCGATATTAAATGGAATGTCTTTGGGGTGCCAAAAAAAATCCATGTTGATAATGGCTCTGACTTTAGGGCCCAAAGTCTGCAAAAATCTTGCGCTTTTCATGGTATCAATCTTGAGTTTAGACCAGTAGCAAGACCTGAGTATGGTGGTCATATTGAACGATTGATTGGCACTATGATGAAACGTGTCCATGAATTACCCGGTACCACCTTCTCTAATATTAGAGAGAAGGACGAATATAACTCTGAAAAGCATGCCAGTTTAACCTTGCATGAGTTTGAAAGATGGTTCCTTACCTATGTCACGATGGATTATCACGAAAGTATACACTCAAGTATTGATCGCAGTCCTAAAGAGCAATGGCGCATAGGGATATTTGGTGATGGCTTTGAGAGCGGTGTTGGGTTGCCGTCCATTCCATCAGACCCTCATACACTAGTACTGGATTTCATGCCTAGTATTGAGCGCACTATTCAAAGAAATGGCGCAACAATAGATGGCTTGCAGTATTACGATGCTTGTTTAAACAACTTCATTAATCATACTGATGATAATGGCAATAAGACTAAGTTTATCTTTAGACAAGATCCAAGGGACATTACTAGAGTATGGTTTTATGACCCTGAGTTACTGCAATACTTTCCTGTGCCACTAGCAAATCAAGTTCTGCCACCAATTAGCCTGTGGGAGTACAGGAGTATTTATAGGCAAGTTAAACAGGAGTCAGGAACCGTTAACGAGGCGCTGATATATCAAGCATTACAAGATATGCAAATCCTAGTTGAAGAGTCTAAAAGTGCAACTAAAAAGATGCGTAGAAGTGAGCAGCGTAAAAAAGCCCATACTAAATCGCAGGTAATGTATGACAAGTTGAAATTAGATGAAGATAAGGAAGTAGATATATTAGATACCTTGCCAGAATCAACTAGGATATTAAACAAAAAGGCGGTAGAGGTAAGCCTTGAGAGTGATGATGACAATGAGAATGGCGATGACCTATACTTTGAGGATATTGACTGATGAGCGACCCTTTATACACCCACATTCATGAGAAATTTAGGCATATCGCTCATCTACCTGATAAAGAGAGGATTGAATTTATCCATTCTCCGCGTTGGGTGGGTTACGACACTGCTAATCAAGTTATTGATGTTATGCAAGGACTGATGAACCATGTAAAGCAACATCGTATGCCAAACCTATTGCTTATTGGAGATTCCAACAATGGTAAAACCACAATCATAAATCGTTTTTATGACAAGTTCGGAGAGAATTATACGGTTGATGAAGAATTAGTTATCCCTATAATCAAGATACAAGCGCCCCCAACTGCCAGTGAAAAGGATCTGTATATCTCTATCATTGAGGCGTTTCAATTGCCATACAGACCCACCGATGCGACTAATAAATTAAGATACCAAGTCGTCAATGCCTTTAGGCACACCAACGGCAAAATGCTCATTATCGATGAAGTTCATTCAATGCTCACGGGTACTGCAAGACAGCAACGAGCCATTATGAATGTCATCAAATTCCTATGCAATGAATTGCTCATGCCTATCGTGCTTTGTGGCACTAAAGACGCTATTCGTATTCTACACACAGACCCGCAACACGCTAGTCGCTTTGATGTGGCTGAACTGTCTCTATGGCGCAATGATAAAGAGTTTAAACGTCTGGTTGGCAGTTTTGAGAAGATTTTACCACTCAAAAAGCCATCCAAGCTTATTGAAACTGAAAAAGTTAATCTAATTTATAGCATTAGTACAGGCAACCTTGGCGATGTGAAGCGCTTGATTAATGATTGCGCTATTAGCGCCATTGAATCAGGTGAAGAAGAAATCACTGTTGAGAACATTAAGGGCAAATCATGTTTAAAACCAACCAAGGGACTTCGCAAAATTATTGGGTAAAACCACTAGCTTTTGCTACACCTTTTATAAGTGGTGAAAGCTTAACGTCTTGGCTAGTGCGTGCCGCGCTTAAGCATGGCTGTAGCCCTTTGACCTTTACCTACTACTATTGGCCCAAGTACCGTATATGGACTTATGATGCTGACAAAGGCTTTAATCACTTCGATGGACAAATCACCTCGGATATCGCGATATTAACTGGTCATAACGTCGATACTTTTGATGATCAGATATTGATCGATTTCTCAGAGGATACGTCTATTAAGTCGGATAGTAAGACACCCTTGCAATGGACAACTCCTTTGTCAAAACGCAATCGATACTCAAGGCTGGGTTATCCCTACTGCCCTGACTGTATGAGTGACGATAAAGAGGCTTATCTTAAACTGCAATGGCGCTTTACGTGGTCTGTCTGCTGCACGAAGCACAAGACATTCTTACAGGTAGACTGCGCTCACTGTAATCAGCCCTACCAGCCCCAGATGTTAAGCCCAGAGCAGCGGTATATCAATCGCTGTCATTCTTGTTTGGGCAAGATGGACAAGGCAATTTTGGACACATCGCCTAGCAAGGCGCTTAATGAGTTCCAACAGCTTGCTGATCAGGCTTTTTTGAGTAGGCAAGGCATGGTTTTAGGGCAAGTGGTCAGTATGGCTCAGTGGTTTGAGTACCTGCTATTTTTAATTAATTTAGTCAGGCGAGGTCTGCAAAACCCTAACTATATGTTTGGCAAGCTCTTAACCACATTAGAGCTTGATACGAGTGATTTATCGCTACCTAAAACAGCACTCAGGTTTGATTATTTACCGATAGAGGAACGCACTGCATTACTTGAATGCGCCTATCACCTATTGCAAATTGACGGTGATGATTGGATCAAAGCTTGTACAGTTCTTAATATCACCCAAAACAGCTTCCAGTGGTCAAAATACACGGTTATCCCTAAAGCCTTTGCTCAAGTTTATGATCAACTACCCCACGTACCAGCGCGTCGCTACACTGCACAGTCAGAAGATATGCAGCCAACCTCACCAAAAGCGGTAATGGCGGCTTGGAACAGGCTTAAGCGCAAGATGCAGATGAGGGAGAATTATGATAAGCATAAAGAAGACTAAGCATCGATGCGACTCTTGTGCTAATAAAAACGTCAAAATTAAAAGACGCTATAAAGGCGATACCTATTGTGCTAATTGCTATCGCATATGGTTTATCAAAAAGCCTTGCAGTCAGTGCGGTGAGATAAACCGTTTGCATAAAAAAGAAGATTTCGCTGTCTGTAGTAGTTGCCGCATGAATCAGCCCTGTACTCGTTGTGGTGGTTCGGCGGTTAAAGATGGAGCCAACACTGAATACGGGCGCGTGTGTCAAACCTGCTATCAGGGGTATTTTAAGGCCAAGAAAGAATGTTTTGAGTGTGGTGAGTTTAAAAGGGATATTAGTCGATATTCAAAGCTATCTCATGATCATGCGGTATGTACAAGCTGTTATCAGAGTCATTTTATGCAAAGCTGTCCCTTATGCTATAGGTACAGAGAGCTTGTCGATAGCGATAAAGGGCCTATGTGTCAAAAGTGTCATGACTTTGGTGATATACCTTGCGAGAGTTGTCATAAACTTATGCCTGCTGGTATGGGCAGGCGATGTAATGACTGCTACTGGTCACAAAGACTTAAGCATGAGGCGAAGGTTAATAGTTACTTATTGTCCACAATCCTAATGAGACAAGCCTATATCGACTTTACTGAATGGTTCATGATCAACAAAGGTAGCATGACCGCTACTCTTAAACATAATAATTATATTGACTTCTTTGTTCGCTGTGATGAGCTATGGAGCAAGATACCAAGCTACGAGTCATTGGTAAATGAGTTCAAGCCAAACGGTCTACGCGAGCATCTAACCGTGCTGCGGTGGCTGATAAAGACCAAGCAAGTTGTAGTAGATACTAAGATTAAAGAGCAGATTGCAGAAGAAGAGCGCATTATTAATCTGTTGGCTAAATTTGATGGTAAAGCGCCTCGCTGCATCAATGATTACCATCAATACTTAGAGCAAAAACTGCTTAATGGTAAAACCTCGCTTAAATCGATCAGGTTAGCTCTGCAACCCGCAATAGACCTATGTACTCAATACAGCATTGAGACCTCAAATACGCCCAATCAGGAACAAATAGAGGGGTATTTGCTAGTTAAGCACGGTCAGTACAGCGCGCTATATGGTTTCGCAATGTTTTTGAATAGAGAGTATGGTTTGGGCTTAGTCTGCATGAAGCCCTCTAAAGATGCTGTCTTAAAAGCCAAGAAAGGTGAGATTGAAAGGCAACTGATGTTACTCTACAACCAACCTCAACCGTTATCAGACAAGGATGAATTGTTATGGTTACAACTTGGGATGGCGTATTTTCATAAGATAAATATTCAATTAAAGGCGCTCAAGACGTTAACTATCCAGCCATGCAATGAGGAAATGTCAAAAATAATATTTAATGACAAAGAGTATTGGTTACCGAAAATATAATAGTTATTCACTACTTAGTATACATCTAAGTTAATTTTTAGAAGCTTGCAATTAAATAGAGATATCTTGATTAGATTAGGTTATAAAGACACAGGAGATAATATGAATCTTATTACTAATAGTAGAAAGCGTATGACATATATAGAGAAATACGGTCTTTTTGGTCAAAAGCCATACAGTCCAAAAATTAAAAATATATGTCGGGATAAAAAAATTAAAATGCGATTTGGTTCTGCTGATATCTCTGAGAATGATATTCTTGAGCAAATACCAGACATACTTGATATGTTATTGATTGATCGCACCACATCCACTTTTAAAAAACCTCGCAATATTATTTGGGCAAATGAGAACTATATAAAATATGGTAGGAGCTATGGTGCCTCTTATCAGATCAAGCCTAAGTTAATAACAGGGCACAGGGGAAACCTTATTGTACCTCGTGCTTTAAAACTGCAATATGTTCAAAAAGAGCGCACTAAATCTAAAGCAGAGGTATTTACCCCTACTTGGATTGTTAAAAAACAAAATGATGTGATTGATGCCAGCTATCGTGATGATGACTTACAAACCTATATTAACCGTAAGTGGTTAGAGATTACTTGTGGTGAAGCGCCTTATATGGCAACGCGCTATGATATGGAGACAGGTAATAAAGTACCTCTGCCTGATCGCGTAGGCTTTGTTGATCGTAAATTGGCACGTATCAATTCTGAGGTAGATAAAGAATCTGAATGGCATCAATTGGTAGAGCAAGCCTATAAAGCCAGTTATGGCTTTGAATGGAACGGTGATTCACTGTTATTGGCACGCGAGAACCTACTATACACTTACTACGATTACCATGTTGCTAAGTGGCAAGATAAGCCAACCTATGAGCACCTTGCTGTCATAGCTAATATTATTAGCTACAATCTATTTCAGATGGATGGTTTGAAGTATATTATCCCGTTATCCGATATACGAAAAAAACCTACTAAAAGTCAGTTGAAACTTTTTGATGAGAACCTTGATAGTGAAGAAAGCTCAAAAAAACTAGGTAAGCGTGTCAGAATAATGAATTGGGATAAAAACAAGATGGAACTCTTTGATAAAGGATTAAGATAATAATGAGTAATTCCCCCAAAATAAAAACTGCAAAACCTATTTATCCGCAAATTTACGCTTATACCTTACCAGAAGTTCCAAAAAAGGATGGTTGGGTAAAAATAGGTTATACCGAGCGTAAGAACGTTGATGATCGCATCAAAGAGCAAACACTTACAGCCCGACTTACCTATGAAAAGTTATGGGATGCACCTGCTATATTTATTGAATCAGGCGAGCAGTTCACAGACAAAAGGCTTCATGATTATCTAATCAAACATAAGCAAATTAAACGTTTTGAGAACTCTGAGTGGTTTTTTTATGAGCATAATTTAAAACAAAGATCTTATGCTGATTATGAAAGCTTTTTGGCAAACTCTTATGATCAAGCAAAGGAGAAAGCTCAGTATCAACTTAGAGATGAGCAAGCTGCTGCAGTGGCCCAAACTATGCATTATATAAAATCTTATCCCAAAGGTGAGTTTTTATGGAACGCTAAACCAAGATTTGGGAAGACGCTAACAACCTATGATTTAGCTCGTCAAATAGATGCAACCAAAGTACTTATTGTAACAAACAGACCGAGTATCGCTAACTCTTGGTTTGATGATTTTGAGAAGTTTATTGCGTGGCAATCTGATTTTGCATTTGTCTCTACCAGCGACTCCTTAAGTGAGCGCCCTGTCTTGACAAGAGAGCAATTTTTATCACAGACGGCCTCTGGTAAAAAAAACATGATTGCCTTTATATCCCTACAAGATCTAAAGGGAGCAATTAGTTTTGGTGGTAACTACAATAAGCTTGGTTGGGTCAAAGACATGACATGGGACATGCTAGTCATTGATGAGGCTCATGAAGGGGTTGATACCCTTAAAACGGATTTAGCTTTTGATAATATTGACCGTGACTTTACTCTACACTTATCTGGCACACCCTTCAAAGCCGTTGCTGCCGGTATATTTAATGAAGATGAGATTTATAATTGGAGCTATGCAGATGAGCAGAACGCTAAAGCTACTTGGGACAATCCAGACGAACACAATCCTTATGAAAAATTACCTCGTTTAAATCTATTTTCTTATCAAATGGGTCAAGCTATCACTGATGAGGTAAATAAAGGGGCAAAAATTGAGGGCGAGAACATTGACTATGCTTTCGATCTTAATGAGTTCTTTGAAACACAAGATAATGGCAAGTTTGTCCATGAAGCAGATGTTAAGAAATGGCTAGATTCATTGTCTCGTAATGAGAAGTATCCATTTTCAACCAAGGCGTTGCGTGATGAGCTTAAACACACCTTTTGGCTATTAAACCGCATAGCTAGTGCCAAAGCACTGCAAAAGCTATTAAGAGAACACCCTGTCTTTGAAAATTATGAGATCATCCTTGCCGCAGGGGATGGTCAAGGTCATGATAGCGCCGAAATTATTAGTGATAAATCGCTTGTTCGAGTAAGAGAGGCTGTTCAATCACACGATAAAACCATTACGCTATCTGTGGGTCAGCTAACCACAGGCATCACTATTCCTGAATGGACAGCGGTATTGATGTTATCAAACATAAAGTCACCTAGCCTGTATATGCAAGCCGCCTTCCGTGCGCAAAATCCTTGGGAGTATAAGATAGATGATCAGGTATATCAAAAAGAAAATGCCTACGTGTTTGATTTTGCACCTGAACGCACATTAATCATCTATGAAGAGTTTGCTAACGATTTATCTCGTAGGACGGTAAACGGTGGCGGTACAAGCGATGATCGTAAAGAGAATATTAAGCACCTTTTAAACTTCTTCCCAGTCATTGCAGAGGATAGTGATGGCAGTATGGTTGAGCTTGATGCTACTCAAGTATTGACTATACCAAAAGCTATCAAGGCTCAAGAGGTGGTACGTCGTGGCTTTATGTCAAACCTACTCTTTAAGAATGTGTCCGGTATTTTTGCGTCACAAGAAGTGCGAGAAATCCTTGAAAACCTTAATCCTGTAGAGGTTGGTAAAAATGTTCTTCGAAAAACTCAAGACCCCATTGATACGCAAGATGTTACAGTTGATAGTGAAGGTGAGGCTCAAGTCGATGCAGATATTGTGATCTCAGAAACCGAAGCACGCTTTGGTGAAAAGACTTATGCTAATATTCAAAGTACAGTAGACACCTTTAGCGAACAATCTCAAGACAACCATGCGAAGGCAATTGAAAAAAGCTTTATTGATAATGTGGCACAGGGTATCAAAGAGGCTGCTAAAGACAATGGTGTTACTCAAAATTTTGCTGAAAATATTGTGAATAATGCAGCCAAAGCAGTCGCTCGTGAGGTTGAGATTTCACAAAGACAAACTGATATCAAACAAAAAGAAGCGGAAGTTGAGTACGAGCAAGAAGTATCAAGGTCTCATCTTGATGAAGTGAAAATAGCTGATGCTAAAGCGGCTTATGAAGCAAAACAAATACAAATACAAGAGGACTATCAAAAAGAGGTAGCAGCTAAAGTTGCCGCTAAGACACAAGAGCAAATACAAGCGTCAAACCATGCTATTTTGCAAAAAGCTGAGGATAAAAAGAAAAATACCGTTGAAGATGATGTGCGTGCCCGTTTACGTGGCTTTGCTCGTACCATACCCTCATTCTTAATGGCGTATGGTGAAATTGACACTGTAATTGAGAATTTTGATAAGCGCATCAGCGAAAATGTTTTTAAAGAAGTGACTGGTATTACCTTAGATCAATTTAGAACTCTGCGAGATAAATTTAACTTTTTTGATGAAACAGTATTTAACGAATCTGTGCAAGAGTTTTTAAAAAAACGCACTCAACTTGCCAATTACTTTGATGAAAGTCAAGATGAGGATATATTTGATTATATTCCTCCTCAACAAACCAATCAGATATTCACTCCAAGGAAAGTCGTAAAAATGATGGTGGATATATTGGAAGAAGAAAATCCAGATATTTTTAGTGACTCTAGCAAAACCTTTGCTGATCTGTATGTTAAGTCTGGTCTATACCTGACGGAAATTGTAAGGCGTTTATATGTTGGTCTAGCAAATGAGATTCCAGATGATAATGTACGCCTCAAGCACATCTTAGAAAACCAAATTTATGGTTTCGCCCCTAGTGAAATAATTTACAATATTGCCCGCAATTTTGTTTTTGGTTTTGATGAGTCAGCCAAAGTTATCAATAGCTCGCATATCGTTTGCTTAGATACAACTCCATATGCTAAAGGTGATGATGATTTCAAGAGTAAGTGCAATGAACTATTTGGAGATAAGAAATAATGAAATTTGATGTTGTAGTTGGTAATCCACCTTATCAAGAGGATAACTCTAACAATAATCGTAGTACCCCAATTTATCAAAATTTTTATGATTTAGCAGAAAAATGTAGCTTCACTTACTGTTTAATTTCTCCAGCAAGATTCTTGTTTAATGCAGGACAGACCCCGAAAGAATGGAACAAAAAAATCCTGAATGATAAGCATGTAAAAGTTGTTTATTATAATCCAGAAGCATCTAGAGTTTTTCCTGATACTGGCTTTAAAGGAGGGGTATCCGTTTTATATCGTGACGAAGATAAAGATTTTGGTGCTATCAAAACATTCGTTAGCCTTCCAGAGCTAGACAGTATTATGCGTAAAGTAATTAACTTTAATGGTTTTGTAGAGTTAGGTGAGATTATTTATGTACGTAGTTCCTATAAACTTATGCCAAAACTACTTGAGGAGCACCCTAATTTAAAAGGTCGGGCAAAGCAAAGCGAAGCATTATCGATGGGCTCCAACATATTTGATAGATATCCTGAAGTTTTTTCTGATCATAAAAAAAGCGATCAACAAGTACAGATATTTGGTAGAGAAAACAATGAGCGAGTTTATAAATATATCGATGCTGACTATGTTAAGGATGGTGGTAACCTTAACGGATGGAAGGTCTTTCTTCCAAAGACGAATGGTGGAGGTAAAGTAGGTGAAGTATTAAGTACACCTGTAGTAGCACCGCCAAAAACTGGTCATACACAAACATTTATTTCTTTTGGTAAATTTGAAACTGAAGGGGAAGCTGAAGCTCTGTTGAAGTATCTAAAGAGTAAATTCTTACGTTTATTACTTAGTATCAAGAAAATAACCCAAGATAATGCCACAAAAGAAACATGGTCAAAGATACCTCTACAAGACTTCACGCCTAGTTCCGATATTGACTGGACAGCAAGTATCTCAGATATCGACAAGCAGCTATACTTAAAATACAACTTAGATGTCACGGACATAAGCTTTATTGAAAATAACGTCAAAACCATGAGTTAGTAATGTGTACTTACTATATTAAATTTTCGATCTAATATAATAAGTATACAGTGTCACAGTGATTAATTTAATAACTGAATATATGAACCGTAGTAGTTTTTTATTTCACTAGAGTCCATTTCCATCCTATTGAACCTGTCATTATTATATTCATATACTATAAATTTAGTCATATCATGGTTATAAGAAATTATGGATAGAGGCGTATTGGTTTTTTCATGTATCTCAATTTGAGGATAAAACTCATCTTTCAATATTATCTGGTCTAGATCAATACCGCTAGCCTCTATATCAACCTCAATATAAAGCCATAAGGGTTGATATGTCCTAGGGTTAGATACAAGCATAGTCCAGATACCACCATACTCTACATAATAATGGTTTTTTAAAACCTGATTTGTTTGAAAAACATAAAATAAATTGTTCTGATTAGCAGCTATGTTGGGATTATCAAAATCTTTTACCTTATTACTATTTCTTTGCTCACATTTGGAAGATTGATTACCTAGAATTTTGGACTCAAAATCCTGTAAAGAGCATGTAAGGCGGTCAGTCATATTTAAGCTAGAGTCTAATATTCTATAAAAGTTTATACCCTCATCAACCAAGTGGTCTTGTGTGTAGTGGTATACCCATACCTTAACATCTAACGCCTCGCCTAAAGCGTATAAGGCTTTATAATTATAATCATCGAGACGATCATAACCAAGATTTGGATAATTTCTTTTAGTAAATGGTTTCCAAATGTAATTTGTCTTTTTAGATTTTTTTACTTCAATTAGCTGACTTATATTGTTTTCAGAAATCTTAATTAAATCAATATCTTGTACTACTGGCTTTACCCTAAAATGACTAATAACTTGGTCTTTAAAAGGTTGAAACTTACTACTCATATGACTGTTAGTTAATTTAATCATTTTGCAAACTCCTTTAGTTGTAAATTTACATTAGTTTAGCTTAATATCGTAATACAATAAGAACTATTTTATATATACATTAATTATGAGTTACTAAGGCTAAAGGTTATTATTGAAATCTAGCTTTTCTTGATACTCATCACATACCCTCAAACCTACCTCTATAGCCTCATTAAGATCGGCACCCTCCTTAATACTATAGGGTACGTTTGAGATCATATTGCTTTGCCTTAAAGAGTCTACCGCTGACTTATTGAGCGGCGTACCGATATAAGACTCATCGGTATACCCTTTAGGCTCAAAATATACCTCACGCCCAAAGGCAGGATGAGATCCGCATGAAATCTCACCATAGGGCACAGTGAATGGATAAGGTGTTGTGTACTCAGTAGGCCACAACGCTTCATTTACGCCGATGTAACCTGCACCATAGTATTCATCGTATTCTGGTGTTGCAGGGGCACAAGCTGTTATTAACAATAAAGTTAAACTTGCTATTAATTTACTCATCTGAAACCCCATTTTTCAGATTATCTATAGCTGTCTTAACCCAATTAACACCCTCACCGTTGGTGTGTTTAAAGTATTGGATGATGCCAAATTTAGATATTGCGCTTACATCAGACAGACGACCATTACCCCTAAATAACTGACCTACAACTTGTCTTATAACGTCTGCTGTCAAAGCATCTTGATCTATTACTTTTATAACAAGACCGCTGGTTTGGGCGCCCTCTTTCTTGCAATCAAATAAATAAAAAAGTCCAAGATTAGTAATCAGGCGCATGACGAATATCACCTCTACACTAAGATCACGTTGTCTACTGCGCATACCACGCACTGTCTCACCGATAAATATATTTTCGCCAGCAAGGTTTACGCAGTCTATGACTACGGGAGCATAACCCAAAGTGACCTTAAGGTCTTGAGCATAGCGTAAAAGACGTTCAAAGTTATTCTGTAGGGAGGTGGCTGCATCGCTATCCAATACTGTTTGTATCCTGCCAATGTCGCCATTAGAATTACCGCCCTCCCCATCTGCAAAAGCGTCAGGCTCGTTTTGAGGCAGCCGTATGACCGTGTTACATCTATCTACAACCTCGTCCAAAGTCAAATTCTCACCCTTTATGAGCGCCCGTATAGTGCCTATCTGCTCTACTCTATGCCTGATTACAGCGGTAACTATGTTGTTAGCGTCCCTTTCAGCCTCTAGTAAAATCTCATCAGACTCAACGGTGTTATAGAGGGGTTTGATTCTTGAGGTATGAGGGATGGTACCATCGCCGTATGTGGCAGAATTAGGTTTGTCTATCCTGTATTCTATTGGCTGTCCTTGCGGCATAGAGATACCTAAAATTTCGGTACAAAGCAAGGTCTGCTCATCAATTCTCAAACCTGCTATTTTAAGGTGGATTTCTTGCTTGTGATAAGGCTCGGCTCTTAAAGGAAGATAAGCTAGGTTACTCCTAAGCATTTTCCTATTAAGCTCCCAAACTACTTTTTTGGTATAAGAGTCTATTTTTAGATGCCATAAAAATACAGCGTCGGCGATCACGCATCGATCAGGAATGGTAATTAGACCACCACAATCATCATTTAGATTAAGTCTCTTTTCGACTTCCTGCTTATGCCAACTAATAAGGGCTGTATTGATCTCTTTAGACACCCCATAGTGTGCAACAAAAAATAAAACCGCTGGGATGATTATTCTAGTGGCATCAGTCTGTACAACGAGATTGCTATTAGCGTCTGTCTTGATTTTATTAACGGGATAGCTATCAGGCTTAAGAATATACTCACCCTTTTTCTCTGAGATACTATAATGGCTAGTATAGGTAAGGTTTGGGCGCTCGTCTTTATTATCGTCATGCGCATCTAATGTGGTATATAAGATTTCAAATTCGTACTTTTCTTCGCACTTCCCGTTGACCCAAATTGACCCTATGGGTAACCTTGGTATTAATTTGATTGATACTTCAACTACAACCTGATATTTAGTATCAGAGTCTAAGAAATGCACTTGAACAACCCTACGTCTATTACGATAGCGTATTGGCCCATACCACAGTACGACATACTCAGTCTTTGGCTTATAACTGCCCCTCAAACATGCCTTAAAGTATTTTCGGATATCAACCATACCCATGAACTTAACTTTTTTGCCGTTAGCATCGAACAATGCATCAAACATAACTCACCCCCAGAATACTTAATCTAGGTAGCGAGTCAGCTATTTTTTTGAGAGGTATTTTGAGTGAGACAAGAAAGATGAAGATACGTTTTTGACATCTATTCTTGGAATTTGACATTAATTGTTGGAATTGACAGCCACCACCGACCAATGCCACCGCTGATATGGTGTGATGCACTTGTCTAAAAGGCCGTGTGCCATAATCATAATCACTGTCTGCCACCGAATATGTACTGGCAACTTCTAACGCATCCTCAGCGCTCAAGTCTGGCAAAATAGTCGGCAGTCGCGAGGCCATTAACGTCTTGCCAGAACCGGGCGGCCCAGTAAATAATAACGAATGACCACCCGCTGCGGCAATCTCCAGCGCACGCCTCGCATGATGCTGACCTTTAACATCCGCCAAATCCACTTGATAACCAATCTGCTGCGGGGCAGGACTGGGCTGCACAACCTCTAAACGTGCCTCTATATCACCAGAATCTGCCAGTGACTGCAAGTGATTACAAACGCTCTTTAGGCTTTGGGCGGCTAATATCGTCACGCCTTCCACACGACTGGCCTCAGCACCGTTCTTGATGGGTACGATTAGTTGCGGAGTAGACTGCGGTGCAGATGATTGATCACTTAGTTCTCGTCCACTATCCTCTACTGCCTGAGATATCTTTAGCGCCAATCCTTCAGCTTTGATTGCTCGTGCGACTGCTAGGCTACCTGTCACCTGCCTAAGCTCGCCATTGAGCGCCAACTCACCAATAAACTCAAACCCCGATAGCACATCTGGTTCGAGCTGTCCGCTTGCGGCCAATATGCCTATCGCAATAGGCAAATCAAGACGCGCACCATCTTTTGGCAAATCCGCAGGCGCTAAATTAATCGTCAGACGCCGATTGGGAAACTGGAAACCTGAGTTAAGAATCGCGGAACGTACACGGTCTTTGCTTTCTCGCACCGCCGCCTCAGGCAAGCCGACAATGGTCAATGCAGGCAAACCTTGTGATAAATGTACCTCAATAATTACTTTGGGTGCATGCAGACCGACGACCGAACGGGTATAGACTTGGGCAAACGACATTATTGCTTCCTAATATAGGTAGGGCCTGATGATAAAGTATTATCAATCAGTGCGCAAATGTCGTGTTTTTATTATGCCGTTTATTTACTGGCATAAATATCAAAAATTGTTATATGATAAACCGATGCTTTTACTTTCAGTCTTATGTGGTGACTCATTAATACAGCCTCATTATAAGACACACAAGATCAGCAAGAGCATTGGCAATAAAAGGATTTTATTGATCATATAAAGCTCAATGAGTGCTGTTTTCATATGGCTTTATGTAACCCCAATTAACCATGGATGGATAAGCTTATGAGCATCAAAATGCTTAATCGGCGTGTGCCTCGGCTCGCGCTACTGACGGTGGCAGTCTCAGTAGGACTGTCTGGTTGTTTCGGAGACGACGACAATAGCTCGTCTACTCCTAAACAGACTTACTCCGCAGATATTCAACGTACCGAGTTTGGTATACCTCATATTACTGCGAAGGATTATAAAGGGCTGGGCTATGGTGTCGGCTATGCTTTTGCCGAAGATAATTTATGTTCACTAGCGCGTGAAGTGGTCGTTGCTAGAGGTGAAAGCATGCTTTATTTAGGTGCTCAAGGTAACGAAGGAAGTGACGTTTTTTACACGTGGTACAACTCGCCTGAGAGAAAAGCTGAGTTCTTGGCGGCTCAAGACCCTGAAACTATTGATGCAGTCACAGGTTATGCGGCGGGTTATAGTCGATATTTACGTGATAAAGGTGTGGCTAATATCGATCCTACTTGTGCCAATGCTGAATGGGTGCGTGAGATCACACTAGATGATTTGTTGACGGTCTATGGCAAAGCCAACTTACGTGGTGGGCTCTCTAACTTCGTCAGACAAATCGTAGCAGCGACTCCTCCAGTGTCAGATATCGTTATGGGTAGCTCTAGAATGAGTAGCCCTGAACCTATAGCAGAGTCAGATGAAAAATTCGATATGACGACTATCAATGTATTAGATGGCGGTAGTAACGCTTATGCCTTCGGTAGTGAGGTAACAGGTACTGATAGTGGCGTCATGTATGGCAATCCACATGAACCATGGGAAGGGGTTCAGCGTTTTTATGAGTTCCATACAACGATACCAGGTGAGCTTGATGTAATGGGTTCCGCTCAGCAAGGGCAACCTTTTATCAATATCGGCTTTAATAAAGATGTGGCTTGGAGTCATACCGTATCGACTGCTAAGCGTTTTACCCTTTATCAGCTTAGCCTAGTCAAAGGTAATCCTTTTAAATACAACTATGTAAACAACGCGGGTGTGGTTGAACAACGTGACATTGAAACGGTTCCAGTTACTGTTAAAATGCCAAATAATAAACCGTCCATAGTTCGAAACATCTATGTTTCACAATATGGACCAATATTAAATGCTCAGCTACTTAATCCTGGCTTGCCAGCATGGGGTGATGCTAACAATGTAGCTTATACTATCCGTGATGCTGCCTCTGAAAATCCACGCGCGCTCAATCAATGGCGCAGTATGAATATGGCCACTAGCGTTGAGGATCTGGTCGATAGAATGCAAAAAATTCTAGGCCTTGGCTTTGTTAATACCATCGCTACCGACCGTAATGGTAAAGCGCTTTATGCTGATATTTCAACTGTACCTAATGTCACTAAAGAAAAGTTAGCAGCCTGTAGTAGTCCATCTTTTGGACCTGCTCTTGGTGCTTTAATTGCCTCAGATTTACCTGCACTTAATGGTAGTAGTGCTGCCTGTGAATGGGGCAATGATGCTGACTCACCGCAAGCGGGAATTTTTGGTGGTTCAAACTTGCCGTTTATAATACGTGATGATTATGCTCTTAATTCTAACGATAGTTATTGGCTCAGTAATGCAAAACAACCATTAACTGGATTCTCACCACTACTACAACGTAATTTAGTATCTTTCGCTGGAGTCTCAACGCCTGAAGCCACTCCATTATCATTGCGAACTCGCATGGCATTTACGCAAATCTTGGATCGATTAGATAATAAAGATGGTTTAGGTGGTACTACTTTTAACCTAAAAAATATGCAGCAAGTTGTTTATGGTAATCGTAGTTATGCGGCTGAACTGGTCCTTGATGACGTCCTAAAAGATTGTAAAGTCAAACCGACATTGCCTGTAACTGGTGGTAGTACTATCGATGGGACTCAAGCCTGTAATGTTTTAGCTACTTGGGATCGTCGTGATAACCTCGATAGCAAAGGCGCTCATGTCTTTAGAAAATTCTGGACTAACCTTAATCCTTCTGGAGGTGTTAATAATGTCAGTGGATTTACCAATGCAGGATTCAGCACTCCTTTTAATGAAGCTGATCCAGTTAATACACCACGTGATCTGATCATTAATGAGAACACGCGTAGAGCATTAGGTGACTCGATTACCTATTACAATAGTAAAAATATTGCCTTAGATGCAACACTAGGCAGCGTGCAGTTCGTTATTGACGCGGGTAAAAACGGTGAAAAAATCCCTATGCACGGTGGCTTTGGTGGTGAAGGCGTTTTCAATGTCGCAAGCTCAAGTCAAAACAGCGATGGCACTTATGGCCCAGTGACCAACGGTCCAACCTACATGCAATCAGTAACGTTTGATAGTAAAGGCCCTGTGGTAGAAGCGCTATTGGCCTTCTCGCAAGCGGGTGATACCACTCGTCCTTTCCATCGTGATCAGACCCGTCGTTACTCTGCTAAAGATTGGATACGCTTGCCTTTCAATGCTGGCGAAGTGGCTAACAAAGCAGTCGGTAATAAGATCGAATTGAGAGAGTAACTATAGTTATTATTTGAATCTAATCAGTTGTACCAAAAACCTCAGATATACTCTGGGGTTTTTTGCTTTATGCAATCAGCCCTTTTAAATTTAGTCAGTAAAAAATAGAGCAGAAAACTAACCGACCACCTAACCGCCAATAAGGATTTGCTATACTGGCTTCTATAAATTGAGCTATAGTCAGCCGAAAGTAAAACGGTTATACGAGCTTAAATACGCTACTGCTATGAATTTTACTGGCTTGCTGCTAATACAGAGGCTACGAAACTGTTATTCTAAAAATATGCACTCTCAGTCGCCCTGTACCACTTTTAAAGTGAATCGACTATAAACAGCAGCAATACTTAGGATCAACACAAGGAACACCGCATGACAGAGAATTCAGAACAGAACAATCCGCAGCCCTATAATCGTGCCGAAGAGCAGCCGACGACCACACGCCCTGTTATGCAGACAGAAAGCCCTTATGCCAGTACCCGCGGTAGTATCACCAGTAAACAGCTGCCCGCGTTTAACGAAGCCATGATCCGTAAGTATAATCGTTCAGCCCCACGTTACACTTCTTATCCGACGGCGATGGAGTTCGTGCCAATTCCTGACAGTCTTGGAACAGCTGGTCTTGAGACAAAAATTCTTCAAAACCGCGAAGCCCGCGCGCCATTGTCCTTATATTTTCAGGTTCCATTCTGTCATCATATTTACACCAATCATGAAACGACTGCTCCAAGTAATGGTGATTCAGGCGAATATTTGCAGCATTTAATCACCGAGGTTAAGCAAAAGCGTCGCTTCTTATCTACGTCTGAGGACAGCAGCAACCCTTTAGTGAAACAGCTACACTTAGGCGGTGCTATACCCACGTTTTTACGTGATGAAGAAATAGTTCAGCTGTGGAATTTTTTGCAGACGCAGTTTACATTTTTACCTGAAGACCAAGGCGATTATTCTATTGAAATTGACCCGCGCGAGCTGAGCAATGACACACTAAAAACGCTACGTAATCTGGGTTTTAATCGTATCAGTTTAAACGTACAAGACTTAGATGATAAAGTACAAATCGCCGACGACCATGTTCATTCAATAGAATTGATCGAAAGTGTAATAAATGAGGCACGTGAACTTGGCTTTCATTCTATCAATATTGATCTGATTTATGGTCTGCCGCATCAAACGCTGACGACCTTGGATGATATGGTGCGCCGCCTCGTTGAGATGTCGCCAGATCGTCTATCAGTGTTTAATTACGCGGATCTGCCTGAGCGTTTCAAAACCCAGCATCAAATCCAGAAGGAAGACTTACCAAATTCAGCGGCTAAGCTTACGATGCTCGGTAATACCATCAATGCGCTGACAGAAGCTGGCTATCAATATATCGGCATTGATCATTTTGCGAAGCCCGATGATGAGATGTCCATCGCACAACGCGACGGCAAGCTATATCGTAATCCTCAGGGTTATACCATCATGGGAGACTGTGATTTACTGGGCTTCGGCGTGTCATCTATCAGTCAAATTGCCAATTACAATACGCGTTACATCCTCCAAAACAACACGGACTTATCAGCCTATCAGGCCAATATCGATGCTGCACAAATCAATACTACGGTCATGCCTGCGGTTAAATACATCAAAACCTCAATCAAAGATCGCTTACGTGAATATGTGATTATGAATTTACTGTGCCACGACTATATTGACTTCAAAGACGTCAATCAAAAATTCGGTATCGACACAATTACTTATTTTATTGAGGAGATTCAACAGCTGGGAGAGATGCAGAATGACAAGCTCATCGATATGGATGCGGCAGGTATTCGGGTCTTACCGAGAGGCCGCTTACTCGGGCGCAACGTCGCCATGGTGTTTGATACGTATTTAGAAAAGCCACACAAAAATTGATACCAGTAGTATCTGACTATTGATGTATCGATTTAATTTTTCACTGACTATATCTAATAATAAAATTATCTAGAGCGATGAGTATCTAAGACAGTAATTCACCATAAAAAAGACCTCAAGCGAGGTCTTTTTTATATAACGTGATAAACCCTATCTATATTTAAACCTTTAGCTTATCACCAACCATACCTTTCACAGTACTCAGAATATCAGCCGGTAAAACCACCATTTTAGAATTGTCAGACTCTGCTAGCTGACGAATCGCTTTAATGTACTGCTCACCTAGTAAGTAGACGATCGGCATCTCTTCAGTACCCATAGCGCCCGTGATCAGACGAATAGACTCTTCTGAACCTTTGGCAAGCACCACTTGCGCTTCAGCATCGCGGCGCGAAGCTTCTAGACGACCATCAGCCTCCAAGATAGCGGCTTGTTTTTGACCATCGGCGCGAGTCACTGTCGCACGACGTTGACGCTCAGCAGCAGCCTGCTCTTCCATCGCCATTTGCATGGTTTGCGATGGATTGATGTCTTGAATCTCAACGGTTTTTAGAGTAATACCCCAATCCGCAATATCTTCTGAAATCGCGTGTTTGAGCTTGGCTTTGATCTCATCGCGGCTAGATAAGGCACTATCCAGATCCATCTCACCGATGATCGAGCGCAATGACGTCTGTACTAAATTACGAATACCATATTCATAGTCTTCAATACCATAAACCGCCTTATCAGGACGAACGATACTGATATAGGCAACGGCATTGGCAATGATGACTACGTTATCGCGAGTAATGACCTCTTGCGAGGGAATATCAAGTACGATGTCTTTGGTCGTGATTTTATAAGCAACGGTATCGATAAAAGGAATAATTAGGCTCAAGCCAGGCTCAAGCGTTTGATTATATTTACCGAGACGCTGGACGATCCATTTATAACCTTGAGGGACGATGCGCACCCCTTTGAATACAGTGAAAGCAATCAATGCTATTAGTACCAACATAACGATACTAACGCCATTCAGGCTATTTAAGATGCTGTTCATAACGCTCTCCTTGAGCCATTGCTTTCAATGGTGCAGCAATGTCGTATGTGTTTACGCTTTATTACTTGAGGGGATACTACAAGTCGCTACTAAGCTAAATGAAGCTTCAGCAAGTTACTTATCAGTGAACTTGTTTTTGAGGCGAACTCTATCTAAATTGGGTTTATTAAGATTTAATCGATTGTTCTTAATATCATGCGTGACAGGACGACTCTCGATAGTAGGAGTAATATCTGATTGAGCAACTGTAGCGCTAGGGGCAGCAATACGTTTAGTCAAGGCAACAATCAGCTCATTACCAACGATATCTGTGACGACGACTCTATCACCTATTTCAACGACGTCACCTTGGGTACGACAAGACCATTCATCAGCGCCAACGATCGGTACGCTAAAACGTACAAGCCCAAGCGCGCTACCTTGCGGCTTAATTATGATCATACCCGTCTCGCCAATGATCACGCTGCCGCCGAGTCCGGCTTTGGTACGGTCTATCGATAGCGGCTTGATATACTTGACCCAAGCAAACATAAAGAGTACGGATAGGGTCAGCCAAATCAATACTTGGAATAAGATAGGAACCGGTAATAGCCATGCTATAGCCGCAACAATAATAGCGGCAGCACCAAACCATAAACTAGCAAAAGTGGGAATGAATATTTCGGCAATCATCAGCGCAAACCCTAATACTAGCCAATGCCAAGGTTCAATCATCCATAGCGTCTCCATAATTGCTACCTCCCCTCTTATTCTTTAAGATCATAGTTTTAATGTAACACACTTTTAGACTTTATAATTTCTTAAAAATCATCAGTATAGGGTATATCTACATTAGACAGGCTTAAGAAAATTTACTAAAATTTAAAGCAAAAAAAACGACCGCCGAAGCGATCGTTTTTTATTTAACAAATACCTAATTAGCTATTTAGAATTTTAAGTTAGCACCAACAGTCATTAGGTCTGTGTCGCTACCTAGCATGTCATATTCTGCTTCAACGCCGAAGTTAGGGTTGACGTTATAGCCAAGACCTACACCACCAGCAAGACTGGTATCGTCGTCTGAACGTGACACTTTGAGCGCCCCAACATTGTAATCAGCTTCTACTTCAGTTTTAGCAACACCTAACTTACCTTTGGCATATAAGCCAGTGTTTGGGAAGGCATAATGGTAAGTACCATAAGCGCCATAAGTTTTGGCATCGATGTCACCGCCTCTATAGTCAGCATCATCTGAACCGACATATTCGGCTTCGATACCGAAGTTAGGATCAAAGTTATAGCCAGCATAGACACCATAAGCAGTTGGATCATCAGCGCCATCAATGTCTAAATCGAATTGACCGACTTTTGCACCAACGTATGGCTGACCTGTATAACCGTTACCATAACCAACAGCTGCTTGAGCAGTTACTGTTAATAAAGAACCTGCTGCTAGGGCAAGTAGAGTTTTTTGTAGAGTTTTCATTATTAGCTCCTTAGAGGATATATGGACAAACAAGTTATGTATTTTATGTTGGCCTTTTGGCCCGATCGCCTTGTTTGCTAACGATGAGGATATAGTAACAAACTATTTCAAGGGATCTGTCAGTGTTTGATGGTATGACAGTTAAGATTTGAAAGTATTTATCAGCGTGTGGGTAACAAAGACCGAGATATGAAACTTTCTGTTACATCTCTTGATTTTGTGCAATACTTCCTACTCGCTATACCCCCTACCCTCATCAATTTAAAATAGGTTGAAGGATAATTCATGATATCCACGTCCATCCATAAACGATTACAAGCAGAACTTGTCCAATTAAAAGACAAGCAGCAATACCGTCAACTACCAGATATTGAACATCAAGGACGCTACGTGATTAGTAAGAGCAAAACTCTACTGAATATCGCTAGTAATGACTATCTTGGATTAAGTAGTGACACAGCACTACAATATGAGTTTTTTGAGCAGATGCAACAGCTACCGACAGCGCAGCTGCCCAAAATGAGTGCCGCCTCTTCGCGTCTTTTGACAGGGAATGATGCCCAACTACAAATGCTCGAAGATGAATTACAACACTGGTATCAAATGGCGGCAGGCGAAAAAAACAGCACCGCGCCAAAATCAGCGTTAGTCATGAACAGTGGCTATCATGCCAATATTGGTCTGTTACCTGCCCTAACGGCCTTACCTGTTAAAACCCTTATGTTGGCAGATAAACTGGTACATGCCAGTATCATTGATGGTATTCGCCTCAGCCAAAATAAATGGTGCGCTTATCGTCGGTATCGTCATAATGATTATGAGCATTTGGCAACGTTATTGGCGCAAGTTGAAGATAACGTTGAGCGTATTATTATCATCACCGAAAGTATTTTTAGTATGGATGGCGACCGCGCAGATTTACCTACCTTAGTACGCCTAAAAGTACTAGATAGTCGTATCGAGCTCTATGTGGATGAAGCGCATGCGGTCGGCGTACTTGGTCATCAAGGTTGCGGGCTGGCAGAAGAAACACAAACCCTTGCTGATATCGATTATCTGGTGGGGACGTTAGGTAAAGCGTTTGCCTCAATCGGCGCCTATGTTTTGTGCGATGATACGGTTAAGTCATGGCTGGTCAATCACATGCGACCTCTTATTTTTAGTACCGCTTTACCGCCACTGAACCATGCATGGACACGTTTTATTTTGGCAAAAATGCCAGAATTGCAGTCGCGTAGACAACATTTGGCACAGATATCATTACAGCTTAGCCAAGCCATCAGCCCCGTGCATCGCGTTCCATCAGAATCACAAGAGATGGCTTATCAATCACCTATCGTGCCTTATATATTGGGTGATAATGCCCGAACCATTGCCAAAGCGGCGCAGCTACAGGCCGCTGGATTTTATGCTTTACCCATCAGACCGCCGACCGTTCCTGCCAATACTGCCCGTATTCGATTGGTAATGAATGCCCGTATAAGTGAGGCTGACTGTCAACGTTTGATGGAGCACTTATACTAGGGCGTGTCCTCAATTCAAGCGATCCTATATAAATGGACTAACAATGAGAACGTGCCCTAAAAAACGTTTCATTAATATAGCTCACGCACATACTTAAGATATTTTGGATTAAAGAAAACGTTATGAAAAATCCTACTTCACTGTCTGATCTGAGCACTCGAAAGCAGACCATCGCCCGTCATTTTGCACAAGCCAACGACTATGCTCAGCATGCTCATATCCAACAACATATCTGTCAGCGCCTGCTCAATTGTATCGCGCATCAATCCCAAGATAGCGTGCTTGAAGTGGGCGCAGGTACTGGGCAAATGACCCAGTTACTAGCGGCAACGCTACAAAGCAAACGCTGGATCGTTAACGAGCTGTGCACGCAGCAAAAGACGAATTTACAGTCTATACTGCCAACGGCTCAAGTGCGTATTGGCGATGCAGAAACAATGGATTTGGATGCAAACCATAGCTTAATTATTAGCGCCAATGCCATACAGTGGTTTGATAATCCTCTACAGTTTATATCGCAGTCAGCAACGCGGCTAACAGCAGGCGGACAGCTACTACTCAGCACTTTTACATCTAATAATTTTTTGCAAATCAAAGCACTCACTGGACAAGGATTACATTATCCAGAGATTGTAGCGTGGCAATCAGCATTAGATGAGGCCAAACTCAATCGAATTCAGCTGTCTACTCAGCGCTTTGATATCCCGTTTGCGCGACCCTATGATGTGCTAAAACATATGAAATTAACGGGCGTATCGACCAATCAAACTCAATTGCAAAACATAGGAAGCGATCAAAGCACAGCACCTTTTACTTGGACAAAGGCGCGTTTGCAACAGTTTGAGCGCGCATACTGGGAACAGTTTTCAGGAAAAGATGACAATGGACAGCCTTGTGTCTATCTAACCTATGAAGTACTGATCATCGACGCTTATAAAATATCTTAAAAGCGCCACAGTACTGCTGATATCAATTTTTACAGCCTCTGTCTGCGCAGGCACAGCAAGCAAGAAAATTGATATCAGCAGTGCACGATGTATCGACATTACTTTTTACTAACTATACAAAACCATCAGCCATAAAAAAACGCACCTCGAAAGGTGCGTTTTTCTAACTTAACTACTTATCGTTTTTACCATTTTCAAAAGCTTGATTAGGAAGGAAAACGAGCGTAAGTACTACTAGTTAGTAGACTAAGCGAGTTTAACACAGCTAATCGCGCTTTTGAGTTTGGTATTATTTTTTGTCTTCGTCTACTTCAGTGAACTCAGCATCAACGACATCATCATCAGCTTGGTTGCTCTCTGCTGCATCCGCGCCTTGTTGGAACTGGCTCGGATCCATACCTTCTGCACCAGCGCCGCTATCCGCATAAATCTTTTGGCTAACGGGTAAGAAAGCATTGTCTAACGCTTCAAGCTTGGCTTTGATGTCTTCGTGATCGTCTTCTTTAGCTGCTGTCTCAAGCTCAGTGATAGCCGTTTCTACCGTTGCTTTTTCTTCGTCAGTCACTTTATCTGCGGCTTCTTTCAACGCTTTTTGTACTGCATGGATACGGCCATCTGCTTCGTTACGTACTTGCGCAAGATTAGCGAATTTTTCATCTTCTGCCGCATTCGCTTCAGCATCACGAACCATTTGTTCAACTTCTTCGTCCGACAAACCAGAATCTGCTTTAATCTGGATACTTTGTGCTTTACCAGTGCCCTTATCGGTAGCTGAAATGTTCATAATACCATCAGCATTGATGTCAAAAGATACTTCGATCTGTGGTAGGCCACGTGGTGCTGGTGGAATATCCGTCAAATCAAAACGACCAAGCTGTTTGTTTTGGTTAGCGATTTTACGCTCACCTTGATAAACCTGAATGGTCACGGCTGGCTGGTTGTCTTCAGCTGTTGAGAATACCTGTGATTTCTTGGTAGGAATCATGGTGTTTTTCTCGATAACTGGCGTCATGACACCGCCCATCGTTTCGATACCTAGTGTCAATGGTGTCACGTCAAGTAATAATACGTCGGTTTTTTCACCAGACAATACTGCCCCTTGAATCGCGGCACCTGCTGCTACTGCTTCGTCAGGGTTCACGTCTTTACGTGGCTCTTGACCGAAGAATTCTTGTACGTTTTGTTGTACAAGTGGCATACGAGTCTGACCACCAACTAAGATGACGTCATCGATATCGCCGATTTTTAGGCCAGCATCTTCAAGGGCAATTTTACAAGGACCCATGGTGCGTTGTACCAATGCTTCGGTTAAACTTTCTAATTTTGAGCGACTGATAGTCACAACCAAATGCTTAGGACCACTGCTGTCAGCGGTGATATATGGCAAGTTCACTTCAGTACTTTGCGCGCTTGATAACTCAATTTTCGCTTTTTCTGCCGCTTCTTTTAGACGCTGCATCGCCAATGAGTCACCTTTTAGGTTAACGTCTTGGTCTTTCTTAAACTCGTCTACTAAGAAATCAATCAACGCTGAGTCGAAATCTTCACCACCAAGGAATGTATCGCCATTGGTCGCCAATACTTCAAATTGCTGCTCGCCATCAACATCAGCGATTTCGATGATTGAGATATCAAAGGTACCACCGCCCAAGTCATAAACAGCAACGGTGCTATCGCCTTTCTTTTTGTCCATGCCATAGGCAAGGGCGGCGGCAGTTGGCTCGTTGATGATACGTTTTACATCAAGACCCGCAATTTTACCCGCATCTTTGGTTGCTTGGCGCTGTGAGTCATTGAAGTAAGCAGGTACCGTTACAACAGCTTCTGTGACGCTTTCACCAAGATAATCTTCTGCTGTTTTTTTCATTTTTTTCAAGATTTCAGCAGAAACCTGTGGTGGCGCTAGTTTTTTGCCGTTGATTTCTACCCAAGCATCACCGTTGTCAGCTTTGGCAATCTTGTAAGGAACCATGCCAATATCTTTTTGCACGACTTTGTCATCAAAACGACGACCGATCAAACGCTTGATAGCAAATAACGTATTGTTTGGGTTGGTGACTGCTTGACGCTTGGCTGATTGTCCAACCAAAATTTCATCATTCTTATACGCCACGATTGATGGCGTGGTACGAGTACCTTCAGCATTCTCGATGACTTTAACTTTGTCACCTTCCATTACTGCGACACATGAGTTGGTTGTACCTAGATCAATACCAATTACTTTACCCATAATTAATTGCTCCTAATTGTTTTAAATATAAATGTTCGGACCATAGTCGGTCACTTGTTGCTTTATATCGGTTTGCTTATTAATTTTTCAAGTCAATAACCAAGCAAAAACGGTGTTTCATGTGACTTTTTGTGAAAAACCTTAATATTAGTAGGGTTTATCACCTCAAAAATATTGCTGATCTAAAAACTACTGTCCAACACGTACCATGGCTGGGCGCAATAAACGACCATTCAGACTATAGCCTTTTTGCAATACCGTACCGACTGTATCTGCTTCCGCTTCTTCGTCAATACCGACTGCTTCATGCAAATCAGCGTTGAACTTTTCGCCTTGTGGATCAACTGTTTCTACACCATTTTTATTCAATACGGCCACTAATGCTTTATGAGTCAGTTGTACACCTTCAGCGACTGGATCATTGGCATCCGCATTTTCAATGGCACGCTCTAAGTTATCAACGATCTCTAGTAACTCTTTAGCGAATTTTTGCAGGGCGAACTTTTTGCTCTTGTCGGCTTCTTGTTCCATACGTTTTTGGGCGTTGTAAGCTTCTGCATTGGCACGAGCTGTACCTTCTTTTGCTTGCTTGACTTCACCTTCTAGCTCAGCAATACGCGCTTTAAAAGTATCAAGATCGATTTCAGTATCGATGGTCAAATCTTCACCTGAGTTATGTTGTGGATCAAACTCATTGATGGTTTCTTCTAAAATACTGGCACTGTGTTCAACATTATCATGTGCCAGATTTTGCTCAGGGGATTCGTTGTTGGTATTTTGCTCGCTCATGATGGCTCCTTAGAATGTTAATAATGACGATTGATATAGCACAACATAAATCCGCTAGTCGCTATTTATGCTGAGACTGCGCTCTGATTTATTGGCTACTTAACCGTTGTTACTCATTGTTTTTATTAATGCGCTTTACTAGCTGCTTGATAAAGGTGACAAGGATAAATTTCAAGCCTAAATCGTAGGAATTTTTCTCATTTACAACAAATGCAGGCTAAATACGAATGAAAAGGCGTAAAAGACACTTTTCTTTGCCCACAACGCCTATTATCTTTGCGGTTGGCTCGTGATATTTGCCGTTAAACCTTGTACGAAAATTAATAGTAAAATCCATTAAAAAACGTGATCGATTGCAAATGACTTACCATTAGTAGTCGAAGCCTTACTAAAGAAACACTTATTATTATGTGGGCTTACTTTATGATGGTTATCAATAGCTTAAGCACATTGAAGTAAACGCCAATGCAGGATGGCGAATACTGACCATCATTTATGAGAATTATTATGTCTAATTCAACCCCATTATCAATCAATACTTTAATGAACAAAGCATTGATGACGTTAAAACTGGTATCGACAGACCAAGTAGATAATGACGTCGAAAAAAGTGACAGTGAAAATGACAATCACGAAAAGCGTCTGAGTGTGAAAGAAAAAATATTTAGCTACAAGCCAATCGCCAGTCGTCAACCCCATACCTTGCATTATGCGATGAAAAGCGTGGGCTATCTGCCAAACCCTATATTAGAGAGGTTGGTCGGTTATTTAAAAGGCGCTACGTCAAAACAGTATCTGTATGCTGATGCTCATCTGCGTTTGATACTCGCTGTCAATAGTAAGTTCAAATCGCCGTTAGAGCTCACGCCAATGCCTGAGCTGCGTAAAAGATTTGCCGTCGATGCAGTGGCAATGCAAGCGCCAAAAGTATGGAAGCAAGCCAGTGACACCATGCTCAGCAATATCAAACGTTTTACCAAAAAAGGCGAGAGACCTGTTCGCTGGGAAGATGAAGTGATTGCCAATGCTGACGAGGGCGACATGACCATTCGCTGCTATCAAGCAAGCGTTGGCTCAAATCAACTTGGTTTTAAGCACATTGGTCTTAATAAACGCCATACTCATAATCCTGATGAAATGGTGTTGTTGTTCTTTCACGGGGGCGGATTTTGTCTTGGTGATGTCGACACTCACCATGAGTTTTGCCATGCCATCTGCGAGCAAACGGGCTGGCCAGTCGTCAGCGTTGATTATCGCTTAGCGCCTGAGAACCCTGCTCCGACTGCATTGAGAGATTGTATCACTGCTTATGCTTGGCTGGCTGAGCATTGCCACACGCTAAAGGCTTCACCGTCACGTATTGTCCTAGCAGGTGATAGTGCGGGTGGTGGATTGTGCGCGCTGGTGACGCAGCAAATCACTGCCCCCACCGAAAATGCATGGTTGGATTTGGGTATCGATGGTCAGAAGATTTTTGATTTGTTACAAGGCTTACCCAAGCCATTGGCACAAATGCCTTTGTATCCGGTGACTGATGTCGAGACAAATTATCCAAGCTGGGATTTGTATGGTGAAGGTTTGCTATTAGATCATGCCGATGTGGCAGTCTTTGATGCCGCTTGTTTCCAAAACAGCCCATTGCCACGCCAGCATGTGCTTAGTTCACCTATGCTGGGTGATAACAGTCAGGTATGCCCGACTTATATTGTCGTTTCTGAATTGGACGTGTTGCGCGATGAAGCGTTTGCTTATGCAGAGCAGCTAAAAAATCATGGTGTTTTAGTTAGAACAAATACGGTACTGGGTGCACCGCATGGTTTTATTCATTTTATGAATATTCACGAAGGTCTTGGTCAAGAAACAAGAGATATGATTGATGAATTTGTTTATTTCGTACATAACATTATTGAGGCGCAATCCCAGTTAGCCGCATAGGTATTTGTTAGTGACTTAGTTTATCAGTACCTTAGGTTGCCAGTGCCTTAGGTTGCCAGTATCTCGGAGGTTTTTGCTGACGGTTTTAGTTACCCGTCAGACTAATGAACCAAACCTCTGAGCGCGAGCCTAAACGAAATGGAATACCCCAAAAGCCATAACCGGAGGACACCACAAAGTGACCTTTTCCAATGGCTTCATAACCGTAACCCAATCGATTAATGGCGCTTACGACAAAATTGGCGGGAAATACTTGGCCATTATGCGTATGTCCTGATACTTGTAAATCGATTGGCAACTGACTGTGTGCCGTGATATCACTCGGTCTATGATCCATCAATATAACGGGCTTTTCTATATCCACCTGCGCCAACAGCTCAGTGGTCTGAACGCGCTGCTGCTTGTGATTATCAAAGCGACCAACCAGCCAAATGGACGTACCCTCATGATCTATACACCATACGTCATCATTTAATAAACGGACACCGGCATCAATTAGCGCTTCACTAATCGGCTGCTCGTGACCATATAAATCATGATTGCCCAACGTCGCATAGACGCCATACGGTAAGCTTTTACATAACTTAGCCAAGTTTCCTGCCATCTGATAATCAGCAAATGCTTGCGTGTTGTCATCCATAATATCGCCCGGCATTAGCAGTATGTCTGCTTTATGCTGCACGACAAGACGTTGCAACCTATCTATCGCCCCACTACCAAACAATCGCCCTAGGTGTAAATCACTGGCTATTGCAATACGTAGCGGCTTAGCCAATGGCTTGTCGATGTGAATCGATAATTTGCGTACGACAGGAACGTAAGCGCTATATAGCGCGTAGACGAACAGTCCTGCAAATATCACCAATGCCAGCACGCGCAACCCAAGATCGATTGAGGAAGTGTTTGCGACACCGCCCATTAGCGAAAGAGTTAACCAATACCCGCCATATAGCAGACTGGTTATTAAAGCGGTCAATAACATAAAATGCATGACCAACATCCAACCACTGATCCAGCGATAGCTATTGGCAAAGGCTCTTTTGACACTCAATAATAGCAAGCCGTTAGTAATGACGAATACGGCGATCCATACGGTAATTCGTAGCGCTGCTGTCTGCCAAGGCTGTAACCACCATTGCAAGCTTAGCGCAGCGCCAAAACTAAAAAGCTGCAACAGCGCAAAAATGGTGATAAAAAAGGTATAGCGCATGAAGAATCCTTGAGTATGATGGCGTCAATGCAGTATGTTTTCAGCTAACAAGACGAGCAAAGCATCTATTAATCAGCCTAACAGCAAATAAAAACCTCTACCATTTAGATATGGTAGAGGCTTTATCATAGGGATGATATTATTTATTTAAATGACTCATACACTAGATTGTAACGTAATTATCCAAATCTCAGAACGCGTACCCAGTCTAAACGGCACTGCCCCAATACCATAACCAGAGGTTACCAAAAACTGCGTATCGGCTATTTTTTTGGTGCCATAGTTTAGCGGTGTCAACCAATCCATTAATATCGTTAACGGGAATATCTGCCCGCCATGGGTATGACCAGACAGATGCAAATCAACGGGTAGAGCACCAATCTCATCCATGGCGCTAGGACGGTGTTCCAAAAATATAATTGGTTTGTCTGTCTCCACTTGCGTCAATAACTCATCCGCTGATAGTCTGGTACGATCGATGTCATCAGAGCGTCCCACCAGCCATACTGAGTCATCTAATAGCACACTCTCGTTATCAAGGGCGTTGATACCTGCTGCTTCCACCGCCTGAGTGATCTGCTTGTCATAACCGAAATAATCGTGATTGCCCAAAGTCGCATAGACGCCAAGCGGTGCTGTTAGCTTCGATAATTGCTCATGCATATTTGTATTATCATAAGCAATCGTCGTGTCATTCATAATGTCACCAGCGATAACCACCACATCGGGGTGCTCTGCATCGATGAGGTTCACCATTTTCTTTATCTGCCGATTGCCAAACCATCTACCCAAATGCGTATCGGAGACAAGTGCGATGTTCATTGGCTTATCTAGCGGCTTATCAATCGTAACTGTCAGATGATGTACGATGGGCGAGTAGGCATTAAATACCGCTAAGCTAACAATAGCGATATAAGTAACGATAGCAAATACGCGCAAAAGTATTGGACGAGGTTTTCGCTTAAAGAGCTGATAGACAATTAGTGCAACCCCAGCAGCTATCAGGCCAGCATAAAGCATAAACCCTTGCAAAATACTAACGACCAAATAGACATGAAAGCGCTCGCCCCAAAACTCACTCAAGCCATAAATGAGAGCAACATTATTGATAACAAAGACAGTCGCTATCAGCGCGATTTTTGCAGCAGTCGTTTTTGGTTTTATTAACCACCAGAAAAGAACGCTGGTCATAATAGCCAGCAACTGAGTGAAAACGATAAAGGACCACATAAAAAAGTCTAATCAGATAAAGATAACGCTATCTTACGTTAAAAACCTAATGCTCTGAACAGGGGGCCTTCTTTTCCACAAAAACTTCATTAATGAAAATCTATCAGTTTTATTTACTCTGATTTACTGTCGTAGTGCTCATTACTAATGTATCGATTTAATTTTTCACTGACTATAGTGTCGCAAAGCCAAATAAAATAGTATCAACTACGAATAAGTACCCATAATAAAAAGTATTTAACGTTTGTCAGGAGCAATTTTGCAAACACCATTTTCGCAAGCTTGCATTATTGCTTTGCCATAAACCAGTTTGGTCACCCAGTTCGGAATTCTATAACGATTGCGTGCGACATACGGATACACAAAATCACCCATTTGTTTAACCACTGGCAAGAACAATAACGATGACCATTTGACACCGCTTGTCTTATACAGCAGTCGCACGGCATCCATGTGCGTATACCAGTTATCGTAGCTGTCTTGCACACACATATAAGTCATCGCATCCTCACGACTGAACCCTGCGGCGGCCAACTTATCAAGCCCCTCGTCCACAGGAACTAGGTGTATCCTCTGCGGCTGGCGCAGTTGCATATTATGCGCCTCAGTACTGCATATGACGCAAGCATCATCGTAGTACATGGTGATGGATAAATGCGCTTCTTCTCTATAGCTGTTGATATGATTTTGAATAATCATCTTACGACTCCTTTTTGAGTAATAGCTAAATATCAAGGTGATGGGAATGGGATTTTTCAGTCACTCTAGATTGTTGATACTGATTGACTGAGGATAAAAGAGGAATTACTGGCTGCTGCGTCCACTGCGGAGCGCTAGCATCTAAACGCTTGGCCAGTATCGGTAGATGGTTGGTCGGCACCGCTGGAAACAGATGATGCTCGATGTGATAGAGCAAGTTAAAGGTCAGTAAATTAATCAATGGATGACGCTCACTGCGGGCATATACCACATCATCACAACCATGATGGACGCTCCATACTGCAAAAAATCCCACCATCGTATTGGCCAATATCATTACCAATACGTGATACATCAATACTGGATGCATCGTAATAAAAGCGCTGGCAATCACTGCAAAAATAAGCAGCATATCAAAGGCAACGAAAATATGATTGCGGCGACTACCATGCGTTAAGCCAAACCACTGAATTGCCATTGAAAATAGCCCACCGCCCAATATCGCTTGATACCACGGCAGGCGTGCCCAATTACCCTCAACATCGCTGTCTCCCAGCGGATCGCGGTGATGATTGAGATGAGTGTGCCGAATGGCATGCGTACTACAAAGCATAGTGATACTCAGCATAAATAGCATTAGCTCTGTGGTGACTTTACTCACACCTAAAGTGCGGTGATAGCAATCATGCGCCTGTCTGAGCGCTGCGGTAAAAAAGAAAAAAGTCGCAACAAGAGCAAGTAGCCAAAACCCCTGCCACGCGCTCCACCATGACAACAATAAAAAAGGTAATGATAAAAAGATATTGTAAACGGTCTCAGTGGGCTTGAGCTGACGCAAATCTTGCCATTCAATATTGGCTAACGAAGGATGACGCATGGGGTTCTCCTTGCTTTGTTATAAGCAGTAGCGACTCAGATTAAGCAACCGCTTGTTCAGTAACAATGATTTTAGTTTACTTTATTTCTGTCAAAAGTGAAATTAAAAGTTAAATCTTATTTGTGTTCTATACTGCTATTGATATGATTTTGAATAGTCATGTGATTGATCCTGCATAGGTTATACGGCGATGTCTTCAAGCCCTAGCCAATCCACTATAAAACAAGCAAAGTGCTACTGGGATAAGTTTTGCGTTGCCTCTATTTGTGCAGACACAGCAAGTAAGGAAAGTTCGTCCCAGTAGCGCGTGATCAGATTTGATCTTATTTTATTTAGGACTGACTATACTTATTAGCAACGATATCTCTATCTAGATTATTCATAACCAGCTCCATTTAGGTTTCACATGAAACAAAGTACCATATAAATAAGAACGAAGTTTCACATGAAACAATCAGTACATTGATAACGGCATCATTTACGATTTCTGCTCTTCTAATGCTTGTTTAAGCGTTGGCTGTTTAAATTCATAGCCTGCGTCCTGTAGTGCTTGCGGCAATACTTTTTGTCCATCAATGAGTAATGTAGACATCTCACCAAACATTAGCTTGAGTAAAAAATCTGGTAAAGTAAAAAATGTTGGACGGTGTAGCCATGCGCCTAGGGTTTTGGTAAACGTGTGATTGGTCACAGGATTGGGTGCAGTGAGGTTGTAGATGACCGCTGATTTGTCATTTGCCGTCTGCAAGGTGTTTTCATCTATGCTGGCGCGCTCAACGTGCGTAGTCTCAACTTGTTCAATGCTAGCTTTACCAGCAAGATGCTGCTCAATAATGAATATCGCCGCCCCTACCCAATCCTCACGGCTGACCCAGCTCATGATTTGTTTGCCATCACCCAATTGACCACCGACACCCATTTTAAAGGGCGTTAATAGTTTGCCGAGCATACCGCCTTCAGGGTGCATCACCACGCCAGTGCGCACGATAGCCACAGGTACACCATATTTGGTTGCGGTTAACGCCAATTTTTCCCATTTATCACATAATTGATGAGAAAAATCCGTTTGGAAGTCACTGCTCTCGGTCAATGGTTTATCACCTTGAGTACCATACCAACCAATGGCAGATCCACTGACCATTAGCGTGGGCTTAGTAATCGTACGAGCGATAAACGCCAATAATGCTTCGGTGGGCTTAACACGGCTGGCAAGCAGTTGCTCTTTGCGCGCATCGCTCCAACGTGCGTCAGCAATACCTGCACCTGCTAGATTTAAAATCACATCGAAGCGTTTATCGGAGTTTGTCAGCTCATCATAAGTCATCATGTCAATATCGTTAGGATGCGCCTGACTGCTATCACGCGTCAGCCAAGTAATATGCACCGTTTTATTTTCTGCACGGTAACGCGCCATAATCTCTTGGCTGAATGCACTTCCTAAAAATCCTGAGCCGCCACTGATTAAAATGTTCATGCCCTACTCCCTATGTACATTATTTTTCATAATTATCATTCGGTAAAAATTAACCTGTTATAGCCATCGTCTGCTTTTTTAGCGCATATATCAAAACGACTTTTACATGGTTTTGGTAAAGCTATGCAGCTGGCGATAGCTGAATTGATCGCGCCAAATAACCCGACACCCATCATAAAGGCCAGTAGCACGCCCACTTCTAACCATGAGTTGATGCCTAAATATAAGATAATTGCACCCATGTAACCTGCTGAGGTTATAAAGCCAATTACAAAGGTTGTGCTTATACTTTTATGATTACCCCGCCATATATTTTTAAAGGAGACGATAAAGCCCGTTAATAATGCGGGGATAAAACCCAATAAACCAACGTATAGTAATGGTTGATAACCAATCTGAGCAAAATCTGCATGCCTAAAAACAAACAATAAAGCCAGCTCTGCAATCAATCCACCAACCACACTGCCCAGACCTGCAAACAAAATAATCACTGATAAATAAGGGTAAGCAGCGACATTATTATTCGTTTTCATGATATTTATCCTATTAACATTTATCGTTAATTAAGTATAAATAGGGCGTTAGTAAAGCCAATGAATTTGCTGTGGATAATTGGTGGATAAGTGTCTCAATGTTATTTAGCATAACTATTAGACAAAATGCTTACGAATAGGACAGTCATTTTCATCGTGATTATAGCGATAGTTATTTTTTATATTATTCCAACGATTATTTATAAAATCCATGATGTTAGCTATGGTTGGCAATACATGTGCTTTGGTCAGGTGCGGCGCTACCGTATCTAAACGCTTGGCCAGCTCCGGTAAATGATTGGATGGTACAGCAGGAAATAGATGATGCTCTACGTGATAGAGTAAGTTAAACGTCAGCAAGTTGACCAATGGGTTGCGCTCAGTTCGAGCAATCGTTTCATCACAATCATGATGCACGCCCCACACTGCGATAATACCGACACTGGCATTTGCCAACATCATCGTCGATATATGATAGACCAGTACTTGCGCTGTCATCGCAAGAGCAGAGACAGGAAACACGGTCAATATGATTGCGACGATAATGACCAAAGCAATCAAACCAAACTCTAACCAAATGATACGTTGATTACGACGGCTACTTAGGCGTAATCCTTGACGATAGATATCCAATCGATAGCTCACGCCACCTAACATCGCGCGCCACCACGACACTTTTGCCAGACTGCCCTCAACATCGCTATCGCCTAACGGGTTACGATGATGTTCCATGTGAGTGGCTCGAATGTTGTGCAAACTGGTCATCAATAACACACTAAGCAGTAATAATAACGCGGTAATCGTACGTTTACCTGTACCCAAACTATGATGGTAACCATCGTGTGCTTGGCGGAAAGCGGCCGCAAAAAATAAATAAGAAGCGCCGCATGCTAAGACATACCATGATTGACTGGCAAACCACCACGACAACAATAAAAATGGATAAGGCAACATAACGTTATAAGCGATTTGACGGCGCGTTAACTGGCGCAAGTCTTGCCAATCCACTACGCTGATCGTATTTTTCATCGCTATGTTTTTATTACCCTGTGTGTTATTCGCTTTCATATTACACATCCGTTTTTTATAGTCAGTAATAAATCTCAGTTGATGATTATCTTCATTACATAAATTTCTGTTTAAACAGAAATTACTACTTAAATTTCTTATTTTCAATTAATAACTCTTGTTACTAGCGTAAAACCTTTTTGATACTAGCGCCCAATTTGAGGACTTTTTTAAGGATGCTTGTGGGTAGTTTGAGCATCTCAGATGACCAAGTGGTAAGCGTTTCAACGAACTCTTGTGTGTCACGGATACGAGCTTTTACCTCATTGTTTTCGTGTGCAAACTCAGGACTGTCCATCAGCTCCTGTAAAAACTGAACGGTTGGCTCAAGTTCGCGCTTCTGACGCTCTACCACAATAATACGTGCCAATTCCCAAACATCGGTATTGGTCGTAAAGTGGTCGCGACGATCACCCAATATTGAAACCTTTTGTACCAAACCCCAGTGCTGTAGCTCTTTGATACTGTTTGAAACGTTAGAACGCGCCACTCCCAGCGTGTCGGTAATTTCCTCAGCATTTAGTGGTTTACCGATAATAAATAACAACGCGTGAATCTGTGACATAGTGCGGTTAACGCCCCACTGCGAACCCATTTCACCCCAATGTAAGATAAATTTTTCGGTGACGGGATTAAGTTTCATAATTGCTACCCATTTAATTATTTATAAAATTTCGATTGGCTAATTATCAACTGAATATTTAATTTACTGTTTAAACCATCTTGCGCTATTCTTTAATTTCTGTCAATACAGAAATAAATATAAAATCAGTTATTAAAAAATATGACTTCTCTAGCGGACAATCAGTGTTAACGGATAATTGATCCTGTTTTCGCATCACAAATTTGACTGGGCAACGTATAGCCTAATGTTTCAGCTTGCAAGTAGCTGATTTGCTCACCGAAATAATTATAGGCTTCAGAAAATGTACTGGCAGGCGGTTGTCCTGACGGGTTACAACTGGTAGAAACCAGTAATCCAAATGGGTTATGGACGCTGACCAGCTGTTGGCAAAGCTCACGGATAATAGGATGAGCAATCACCCTCACCGCGACCGTCTGATGCTGCCCTGTAATCCAAGGCGGAATAGTGATAGCCAGTGTCTGCGGAATAGCGATTAGCCAAGTATGGGCTTGCTTATATTGCAAATCTACATTTTTACTGTCTGTTTGCCAGCTCTTTAAAATAGAGTCACGCTGCGCCTCATCTAACGCTACTAGCAAAGATGCCAAGCGTTCTACACTGTCAGTAATGACAATCATACCTTTGGCTTGTGGCCGCTGTTTGATGGCTAAAATGCGCTGAACGGCTTCTTCGTCATAGGGGTCACAACCTATTCCCCACACGCTCTCGGTTGGGTAAGCAAGCAGTTGCCCAGCTTTTAGACAGTTGGCTGCTTGAATCACAGAAGTGGTAGTCGTAGGAGTAGATGGGTTCATAGTATGAATAAGTCGTGATGGTGTAAAAATCAGCGTCAATAATAGCACAGCCGGATCATTGACTCAGCTAGCAGTCATTAAAAGTGGATAAGACAAACTAAGCATTATATTTTTGGCAAAAATTATAACGTTAAGCGCGTAAATAACGTCCACCCTGTACGTTGACAATGCCTAATAATTCAAGCTCCATCAACTGTCCTATCAGATGCGGCGCGGTCAGTTCAGTGGCACTGATAAGCGCGTCTAAATCCTGCCCATGCCAATCAAGCTGCTGATAAATCACCGTTAAATGTTCAGGTACGGCGATAGCGCTGCGCTGCGAATTGATATTAGATGGCGTGCTTGGTGTAATCGCTTTATCGGTGTCTGTCGCACGAGATGGCTGATGAATACCTGATTGGCTGTCATCGTGATTGGCTACATGGCTTTCAGAGTCATTTGCTGATTGATACGAGTAATTATTATGAATCAACTGGCTATTCACATCATCGATGACTTGTTGAGGATGATAAATTAACGTCGCGCCCTCACGAATCAAATGGTGACAACCTTCTGCGTTGCTATTGTCGATATGGCTGGGAATCGCAAAGACTTGCTTGCCCTGCTCAGAGGTCAGACGCGCAGTAATCAGCGAACCGCTTCGAACCGCTGCTTCTGTCACGATCGTCGCAAGACTCAGTCCAGCAACCAAGCGATTACGGCGAGGAAAAGTATGCTTGTGCGGCTGGGTATGCGGCAATAACTCACTAATAATACAACCACCTTGCTCGATAATCTGGCTAAACAATTTATCATGATGATTGGGGTAATTGATGTCGATACCCGTCCCCATCACACCAACCGTACGGCCTTTATACTCGACGTCCGACTGTGCCAAAGCGCCCAAATGGGCACGTTTATCAACCCCCATCGCAAGCCCACTGGTGACAATATAACCTGCCTGCGCTAAATATTGCGCCATATCAAAAGTGGTTTTTTGCGCATGGGCGGTGGGTTTTCGACTACCGACGATAGCGATTTGTGCCTGCTGCAACCGTGCACTATTACCACGGTAAAATAACAAAGGCGGCGCATCATAAATATGTAGGAGCTGGGCAGGATAGTCAGGCTGATCATCGAATAGTAGCCCATAGCTTCCTGCTATTAATGCCTGTTGAATTTTATCGATATCAGCGTTCGTTTGCTCGGGCTGCTCATGACGTTTAAGATGAGTATGATGAATACCCAGCTGCCGCCAAGCCTCTACTTTGGCCTGCCAAGCAAGCTGTGCATGGCCAAAAGAGGTAATGAGCTTATGATAAGCCGATAATGACGCATTCACCTCATACCACAGTGCCAATACGGCGCGCTGATCATCGGTTAATAAAGAGGAGACTGCCGTCATAAATAGTTATCTCGATAGGCGGATGTAGACTGGCTCATTTAATGAAACCGCTATAGTTAAAAGACCTTAAAAGGTTATGATACTTTTGGTGACTATATATATTATAGATAAGGCGGCGGTAGTAACTGATCACCGACATTCATCGGTAGCTCAGAATCTAACACATAAGCGTAGCTAATATGCTCAAAAGTGTTGAACACCATAACCATACCGCTTGGCTCATTTGGCAAACGCACAGGCGTGTCATTGTCTCTGGTGTCGCGTACCAACGGCCCTTTTTGATAGACCGTTAACACATCACCAGGTTTAGCACCTTGTTCACTACCTAGATTAATAGCGACCACACTGCCCTTTGCCGCTGAACTGATTGAGTCCATTATCCGCACAATCAAGCCACCGCGACTGACAGAGGCAGGGGCTGGATAAAACACGGGCGGGATAGAGTTATTTAGCTCTACAAATACGCGATCACCTTCGCGCACTTCTTTACCATAACTGTCCGTGAGCTGCAAACTAGTGACACCATTGGTTTCTGTCGAAGTAACCAATCCTGTTGCCACTTGCGAGACTTCTAAACCGATAACTGCTTGCGTTTTGGGATCGACATAGCGCTCACCCTCACGGTAGATGCCATAGCGCTGACCGACGATAAGGGGCACGCCTTTGGCATAAACTTTATCACCAGCAGCCGTAATTAAGTTGCGGTTTTTGGACGCTAAAATATAAGGTGTGGTGTTGAAATCTTGTGGATTGACGATGATTGTCTTATCTAGCCAATGCTGAATAGCAGACAATGGGATAGGTGGAATGCTGTTAGCAGTGGAAGTTACCGTCACTGAACTAGCAACCACATTACCTACTAATTGTTTTTCAATCCCAGCGCAGCCTTCACCAGTATCCACACCAATGAGCGTCTTTCCTTGGATTACACACAAGATCAGAATGTCATTGGGATAAATAAGATTGGGGTTTTTGATTTGTTTGTTGGTCGCCCAAATTTCTTTCCAGCGCCATGGACTGTCCAAATAACGACCTGAGATGTCCCACAATGTATCGCCCTTTTTGACGATATAGCGATTGGGCGCATCCGCTTTGATAGCTGGTGGTGGATTGTTAGCATAGGCAGTAGTCATCAGCATTGCACTGCTAAATGTTGTGATTAGCAGGGCTTTTACTATCTTTTTTAAGCGCATCTTCATTATTATATCCACAATATATACGGCTATTTTGGCTGGTGGTAGTGCTAAAAAAGCGTCTAGCACAATGATGACTTGCCGACGCTGTTTCTAATATTACAATCATATCTACCATAACACAATCATAAACAATTTATTACAATAGTGTAACCTTTATGTGGATACTTTCTTTGAGATTTTTTTAAGAAAGGACTTTATAACCCTATGTTATTCACGCTGGGTTTGCCGTGACATGCTGACGTATTTGCTCAGCGACTAGCTCAGCATTGTTGTCCAATATCACGACGTGCTGCGGTAAGCTCTCCAATCCTTCGGTATGCGCAGGACGAGCGATATCGATGTGACCGATGGCTTCAACGATCGTATCGGCGAATTTAACGGGCAATGCCGTCTCTGCACAAATGATAATCTCATTCTCTAACTGTAATGCTTTAGCGACTTTAATGCCATCAGCGGTATGTGGATCAACCAACTCACCATGCTGCTCATACAGCGCTTTAATGGTCTGTAAACGGTCACTGTGGGTAGATTTGCCTGCTGCAAAACCATAACGCGTGTTGACCGCCTCCATCAAATCCGCTAAATCAAAACCTTGACCTGATTTGACGCCTTCAAATAACTCATGAACGCGGGCGCTGTCTTTTTCTAGCAATAGATAAACAAAACGCTCAAAGTTAGAAGCCTTGGAGATATCCATTGACGGGCTTGAGGTGATATAGGTTTTTGCAGTCGGGCGTGGCTGATACGCGCCTTGGTTAAAGAAGTCATTGAGCACGTCGTTTTCGTTGGTGGCAACGATTAAACGCTGAATTGGCAAGCCCATTTCACGGGCGATGTGACCGGCGCAAATATTACCAAAATTGCCTGACGGTATACTAAAACTGACTTTTTCATCATTACTGCTGGTGACGGCAAAGTAAGCTTTGAAGTAATAAACAATCTGCGCCAGTATGCGACCCCAGTTGATAGAATTCACAGTGCCTAGATTATAAGACGCTTTGAACGTCGCGTCTTGCTGTAGCGCTTTGACAATATCCTGACAATCATCAAACATGCCATCAATCGCGATATTATGGATATTGTCGTCAGTCAAGCTATACATCTGCGCGCGCTGGAACTCGCTCATTTTGCCATGCGGTGACAGCATAAAGACTTCGATATTTTCTTTGCCGCGCAGTGCATACTCTGCCGCACTACCCGTGTCACCACTGGTTGCACCGATAATGGTGATACGCGCGTCTTTTCTTTTGAGCACGTATTCAAAAGCATTGCCCAAAAACTGCATGGCAACGTCTTTAAACGCCAGCGTTGGACCGTTTGACAATCCTAAAATATATAAGTCATCTTCAAGCTTGCGGACAGGCACAATCTCATCAGAACCGAAAACATCAGCGGTGTAAGTACGCTCAATGATATCTTGCAAATCAGCCGCAGGAATATCGGTCGCAAAGCGTTGCATGATTGCCATCGCAAGTTTTGGATAGCTAAGCGTGCGCCATTCATCGAGTACAGTGCTATCAATGTTTGGATAATGCTCAGGCAGCATCAACCCGCCATCTGGTGCCAGACCCATCAAAAGCACATCACTAAAATCCATCGGCTCAGTTTGACCACGGGTACTGATATATTTCATTTGAGTGTCCTGTCTACAATGAGATGATTAATTAAAACAGTTTATTCAGCAGTTTTTTGTAGCAACGCATAATAAAAGCCGTCGCCGCTCTCGCTATCAATCGGCAAGCACTGACGACCGATCGCTTGTTCGATACCCCAATTGCAATCGTCGCTAAATTCAACGGCTGCTACATTAGTATAGTGAGTCATGAAATCCTGCATTTGCTCGACGTTTTCTTGCTTTAAGATAGAGCACGTGACATACAACAGATAACCACCAACTTTAAGCTGTGGCCATAGATTATGCAATATATCGGCTTGCAACAGTGCCGTTTGCTCGATGTCTTCTTCAGTACGCAAGATACTGATATCGGGATGACGACGAATCACACCCGTCGCTGTACAAGGAGAATCTAGCAATATAGCGTCAAATACGAGTTTGCTCTTTTTCTTACCAGCCCCTTGCCATGTGGTTGCATCCGCACAGACAATGTTAAGCTCAATATTTTTTTCAGCTTGCTGCAAGTCGTGCTGACTTAAATTCAAGCGCTGTAAATTAGTATGAATACGCTCGATACGTGGCGCTTCATTATCAATCGCAGTTAGCTTCACTTTCGAAACCATAGAAACGGATTCATCGTTTTGTTTCACGTGAAACAGCGAATATTCATTTGAACTAATTAATTCTAACCAATGTGCAAGCTTACCACCCGGCGCTGCACAAGCATCTAAAATGCGGACTTCGTTGTTACTATTATTGTTATTCGTGTCTGTATCAAGGTCTACATCATCGTTTTTAACGCTCAACTTATTGAGTAGCGCGTTATGAATAAGCGGCGCTGCAAGCTGAGCGTGCATATCTTGTACACTAGCAGCCCCTTCAGCGAATTGCGGTAAGGCATTTACTGCGGTGCTTTGATGTAATCTTAGTCCTTTGGTTAATATACTATTAGATGTCGCTGTATCCGACGAGTTCTCAAGTTGTAAGCCACTCGTAAGCTCAACCAAATCGGCTTCAATCTCCGCCTCATTCAAGGCTTGTTGATAATCTTCTATCGAGGTAACCGCTGTATTTACGCGTAAAAACATCGGTGCAGGTTGACGTAAACCCTGCATCAGATCGTCATACTCTTCACTCCAATCTTGCTTAAGCTGATAAGCAAGCCAATTGGGTAAGCTGTGCTTTTTATCACATTTCTTACGAAACTTACTTGGGTTCTTAGCGACTTTGCGCAAGATCGCGTTGATTAAACCAGTCGCATGTGCGAACTCAATTTCTTTGGCCGCTTCAACCGTTTCGTGAATCGCCGCATGATCGGCCACTTCCAAATACAACAACTGTACCAAGCCTACTTGAATAGTCGTACGTACTTCTTTTTCATCAATGGAGTTATCAGCCAGACTATCCAGTAGGCGCTCAAGGGCATACCATTGGCGCAAGGTCGTTAGTAGCAACGCATGAGCAAAACCTTTATCACCGTCATGCAGGCTATTCAATAGTGGGTCAAGAACGCTTGAGAGCGATTGACCATTCTGAATCGCTAATAAGGTACGAATCACACGCACGCGTACGCTGCCGTTCATGATGAGGTTACTTGACGGTTTGAGCTTATTGTTTCTTGGCGCAGTGCTGGTTTGTCTCATTAAGTTTTATTTCCTTGACGCATCATCGATAGCGTCTTGTGCAAGTTAGGGTATTTATCAATAGAATATTTATAGATAAGTGACTCATTATTAAATGAGGTTCAGTTCAGTTCAGTTAAATTAGTTTGTTTCGCCAGTAAATTGATCGCCATCGTTTAGCTGATTACCTTGGCAAATTTGCTCAGCGGTCATCGGTTTACCACCCGCAAACTGCAAATGCATGATAGCTAATGTACTGGCTGATTGCTCAGAGTTTTCTGCTTTACGCTCTTGTTTGGTATCATCTGGTTTACCACAAGCTACCAAGATTGCTTTACGACCGACGCTGATGACGGTGCCAGCTGGCTCGTGAGTTTGCTGCGATGTATTCACTGGCAAGCTGGCCAATATTTTGACACGCTGCCCTTTTAAAAAAGTGTAAGCACCTGGCCATGGTGTCAATCCGCGAATCTGACGTTCAATAGTAGTAGCAGGTTGCGTCCAGTCAATTTCGCCTTCGGTTTTTACGAGCTTTTCTGCGTAATTTGCTTGTCTGTCATCTTGAGCACTCGCCTGCGCTTGATAATGGGGTAAATCTTTTAGCACAGTGGTGATGGCCGCCGCGCCAAGTTTCGCCAATTTATCATGCAGGCTTGTCGCTGTCTCTTCTGCTTCAATAGCGCAGCTGACTTTATAAAGCATATCGCCCGTATCCAAGCCCTTATCCATTTGCATAATAGTAATGCCTGTCTCAGCATCGCCAGCTAATAGCGCGCGATGGATAGGCGCTGCACCGCGCCAGCGTGGCAATAACGAGCCATGAATATTTAGGCAGCCATGAGTGGGCGTGGTCAATACACCGATCGGCAAAATCAGTCCGTAAGCAGCGACAACCATGACGTCTGGTTGATAGGTACGCAATGTTTGCCGTGCCGCCATGCCCTCCATGCTCGATTTTTTGAAGGTGGCTGGTTGCTCAACGGCAATGTCATGGTTTAATGCGACTTGTTTGACCGCCGAAGCAGACAGTTTTTGACCTCGACCTGCTTTACGATCCGGCTGCGTGTACACAGCGACGATATCTATATTCAATGCGTCTTGCTGAACGATAAGTGACTCTAGACTAATACCAGCAAACTCAGGCGTACCAGCAAACACCACCCTTAAACGCTGGCTCGATTGTTCATTATTAGCAGTAGAAGGCATAGATAGATTGGCGTTCGAAGCAATTGTAGTCATAATGATGCATTATATATGGTTGATTTGCTCATTATAGGGGAGTTTGCGATGTTGTGCCATGATTGTAATAGTGGCAATCGGACGTGACTAATGACACGATTTATCTTTATAATAAAAACAGGCGAGAGAAATCCACCCTAAAAATAGCCTTCCAATTAGATTTCTTTTATTTTGAACCAATTACAGCATAAAAGCAGGACGTAAATATTGGCATAGCGTGAGCAAACCATTCTATGCCAAACTGATTGTTTATTCACTATTCTGTCTTGTATCGATATAGGACCCTGCTTCCATGCAACAGTTTCAGTCCTTACAGCGCTTACTCCTATTTCATGCACTGACGTTGCTGGTGATGCTATCGCTATATTATTTCACCCTATTTTACGAGATAAAAAACAACAGTGAACAACAAAGTATCGACGTTTTTTATTCCTTACAACATGAAATCAATAAACATGCTGCGCCACTGGACACTGAAATCACAGAGATTTTAGACAAGCCTATATTTGAGGGCATAAGCTATCAACTGATTTTTATGATGCCTTCTGGGCAAACCCATATCCATCGCTATGCGCGTCCGAATGAGTCTGCTTTTGCGACCGTTAACTTTCCGATCATTGGCTCCTCGTCCTTTAATGACAACAGTCATAGTGCTTATACAATCAATAGTCGCAACTTGACAGGCACCATCAGGCTCAAAAGTGGCCATCATATTTATATTATATTGCGTCATAAACCGATTGCGTTTGAATGGATATCTTATCGTTATTGGCTACCATTAGTGACAGCAATGATACTTTTTCTCATTGCTTTAATTTATATGCTCACTCGTCGCACCAATTGGGAACAGCTGTTACGTTATACCGATGACTTGAGTAGCCATGCTAAGGCAGCCTATAGGCCGCCGCCATTTTTGCATAAAAAGTCTACGACGGAATTCTTGCATTTGGGTTATGCGCTGAGCCGTATTAGTTATCAGCTGCACAGTGATTATCGCCGTATCAAAACCCTCACACACCGTATCGAGCGTTTGGTTAACCAATCACCGTTACCGATGCTAATGATTATGCGTCATGGTCAGATTAGCTTTTTTAACCCACGTTTTGAGCAAGCTTTTATCTCTTTTTCTCAAAAAGACAGCAACTATGAATTGACGGATTTTTTTGTTGGTAAAGATGAATCCACTCAACTACTGCTGCAAAATCTATCAAACTTACGCCTCACTCGAACCTTAACGGTCTATGAATTAAAAAACAAACAGGTTTATCAGCTTCATATCACACCGTGGTTTAGTGAACATGGTCAAGTTCATGGTTTTACGGTACTTCTTAATAATATCAATGAGCTTGCCAATCAAACCGAGCAATTGCAGCAAAAAAACCAAAAGATGAAGCAAAAACTTGACGAATTAAACAAAGTCCGTTCTTTGATGGGATATCAGCTGCGCATACCGCTAGAGACGATGATTGACTTACTTGAACCAATCGATCCTGCCACCTTGACTGCCGAGCGTAGTGAAGTCTTAAAATCGTTAATTACAGCCAGCCAGAGTATGTTGACGATGCTCAATGACACGCTAAATATAGGGGAAATAGAAGTGAGAAAAACTCGCCTTCATATTGAGCCTGTTGATATTTATAAGCTTGGGCAAGAAATGAGTCATTTACTCATTAACGATACTAGACAGCAAGGGTTGGAGCTGATCTACTTCTTTGCGCCAGACTCTCCGCGTTGTATTGACACCGATGACATTCGTCTGCGTCAAATACTATTAGATTTATTAAAAAATGCCATAAAATTTACCACCTCAGGCTATGTCGCCCTTACTATCGATTGCGTGACCAAAGCGCAGATCACACAAATAAATGGCGATCATCTGCTTCCTTTTAGTCACAATAAAGTGGCAGAAGAGTGCGCTCACTGGGTACGTTTTAGTATAAGAGATACTGGAATTGGTATAGCCGTTGATAAACAAAACCAGCTACTGACTAAGTTTCATCAAAATAATAGTCAAGCCAATGCTCAGCCCGATCAAAGCATGACGGCGACAGGCATGGGTCTAAATAACGCCAATAGCTTCGCTCAACTGCTGGGCGGTTTTATCGAGTTAAAAAGTACGATAGATAAAGGCAGCACTTTTACTCTGTATTTGCCTTGTCGCAATCCAAATTATCAATCGGTATATCACCTCAATCACCATTTAACTCAGGTGCATTTGATTGCGGTGCTAAATCAAGGCCTTGCTGCTAAAAACCTGCAACGTCTATGTGACTACTTATCGATACCTGTTACTATTTATACCGATATAAATACTGTCACCATTCAGAAGCTCATAGAACAACCACCACCACAGGCGCAAACACATGCCTTGATTTTACTGCTTGATTATGAGTATTACGAGAGCAAAACCCTCGTATCCTCTGAACAAGCAGAAGGTCATAGCAAAGCGGCGACAAATAACAAGCGACAAACCATCAATAACTTAATTGCCCACACTTCACTACCTAAAATATTACTTAGCATGAAACCTGAACGCCGCATTCCTTCTATGTTGTTAGACAAATATGAGGGCTTTTTGAGCAAGCCATTGGAGATGAATTTATTGCTCTCTGAGATACTGCGCTTGACCTCACCAACAAGGCAAAAGCTTATGCAATCTGCTAGCCTTATAGAGAACAGTAGCCCGCTCATCATCTTAGAAGATAACGCTGTCAGTCCTACCCTATCGCCACTTATTTTAGTGGTGGAAGACAGTCTAACCAACCAAAAAATAACGTGCAAAATGTTGGACAAGCTTGGTTATCGTAGTGTGGTTGCAGAAGATGGTCAGCAAGCGCTTGAACAACTAAAACAGCAGCGTCAGGAGATTTCACTGATTCTGATGGACTGTCGAATGCCAGTCATGGATGGGCTACAAGCAACTCAAGCTATCCGCGCACAAGGAGATGACATTCCTATCGTGGCACTGACAGCAAACGATACCAAAGAGGATCGTGACGCTTGTCTACAAGTAGGCATGGACGAATTTTTGACCAAACCTATCAACAAGAAAGCGCTAGAAACGGTTTTACAGAGATTTATAGAATCCTAAGAAAACCTACTACTTATCTATACGTATGCCACTATTTTCGCCAACGCTTTCATTTTCAGTTTATAACTACTTTACATAATCAGGGAAAAGTAATATCGATACATCATTCACTGCTGGTAACAATTTTTCTGGCTTGCTGTGCCTGCGCAGACAGAGGCTGCGAAAAATTATCCTAGCACGACCGTATTTTTTTATCGTGAATTGACGATAGTAATCACTTCATAAGTAGGCAATTCATAAACAGCATTTTATCAACAGACACTTTATGAACAACCACTTTATAAGCAGCTACTTCATAAAGCCATTGTCGGCCAAAAATGCCTCTGTAATTTGGCTTTGTGGACTTGGCGCATTCATGCCACTATTTTGTGACTTGTTTAACAAACGTTCTAGATAACGCGCGACGATATCTACTTCGATATTCACTTTGCTTCCAACCAGCCAATGCTTGGCGATATTGGTCACTTGTGCCGTATGCGGAATAATGTTTAAAGAGACAATGTTGTCACGTACAAGGTTGGTCGTTAAGCTGATACCATCGACCGTAATAGATCCTTTAGTCGCTGTGTAGTGCGCCAATTCTTGTGGTATCTCAATCTCAATATAGATAGAGCGTGCATCTTGTTGCGATTTACTGACCACACCGACGCCATCTACGTGACCTGCAACAATGTGTCCACCAAAACGCGTGGTTGGTAGCATCGCTTTTTCTAAATTAATGATATGACCGGCTTTTAATGTTTCCAGCGCGGTACGAGCAATAGTTTCACGTGAAACATCAACAGAATAATGATTGCTCCCAAAATCTACAACGGTGAGACAAATCCCATTTGACGCGATTGAATCTCCCAATTTCACATCACTAAAATCTAACCCATCCGATTCTATCGTCAAACGTATATCGCCGCCCGTAGGTTGCATGGATTTGACTTTTCCAACACTTTCTATAATTCCAGTAAACATATCAACCTCATCTCATTATTGTGTTGTCGCGATAAACAATATACTTTAATTTTCTAATGTCTGTATAACTTAAGCTTTTGGGTGAAACAACTGCTTATTTTTAGCTCATTATGGGATAAGTTGTGGATAAGTAACGATAAATCAATCCCTAAGCCTATAAAAACCTTTATTTTTATAAACTTATCCACAGAGTTAGTGAATTTAAAGAAATATTTGCAAACGAAGTAGTTATTAAATAAGATGTTGATTTATATAATATTATTGGTAATTTATAAAGAAATTCTGTGTTTTTAGTTTCATGTGAAACAAAGTTATACACAGTTCCATGTGAAACATAGTGCCAGTAATCTTACTTATCCACAATTAACCCACACTGTCTATAAATTGTGGATAAGCGGTTTATAAATAATGGGTTTTACAAAGGCAATAACACCAGCTTAATATCAGAGCCTATCTGTTCGTGGCTATGAACGTCAAAACGCAGCTGCTGAGCTAAAGACAAAGGATTAAAGTCAACCATTGGACGAGCCTCGGCCCCTAGCAAACAAGGTGCTTGGTAGACAATCAGCTCATCCACCAATTGCTGACTCAAAAAACTTCCTGTGACACCAGCACCCGCCTCTACCAAAATGTCATAACACTGATATTTACTCACTAACTTTTTTAGTAAGGCTGTTAGATCATCTGTACGCCAATAAAGAGTATCTGGACGACGACATAGTTGATACTCAGAGTGCGGACTAGGCGTCAAGCGTTGGCGTCTATCAAGCACGACCACCATGGGCTCAGGTATTTGCTCAGGTGCAACGCCCAATTGATTAGAGCGCACATTCAGTCGTGGATCATCGGCAACGACTGTTTCACTGCCAGTAATAATTACGCCACTTTGCGCGCGTAATTTTTGTACATCTTCGCGGGCGGCTGTGGAGGTAATCCATTTGGACTCTCCAGATGCCATCGCTGTACGGCCATCAAGACTGGTGGCAATTTTGAGACGCACATAAGGCATTTGAGTGCGCATCGCCTTTAAAAACCCACGATTGAGCGCTTCTGCTTGTGCAGTCAATACGCCTACTTTGACCTCAATGCCTGCCTGCTCTAGCAGTCTCACACCGCGACCCGCCACCTGTGGATTGGGATCAAGACCTGCAACCACGACACGTTTCACACCAGCATCAATCAGGGCAAGGGCGCAGGGCGGTGTGCGCCCCGTATGACTACACGGCTCTAGTGTCACATACGCGGTTGCATTTGCTGCGCGCGTGCCAGCTTCTTTGAGCGCAAACACTTCTGCATGAGGCGCGCCAGCTTTAGGATGAAACCCTTGACCAATCACCTCTTCTGCTTGGACGATGACACAACCGACCGCTGGATTGGGCCGTGTGGTGTACAAACCTTGCTTGGCTTGCTCGATAGCCAGCATCATAAAGTAACGGTCTTGAGCATCTTGAGCGTGGTTTTGGGTCGACATAAAGGCGGACTCAATCAAGGTTAAATGAGGGTTGTTTAGAGAATTAGTATTTAAGAATGTGTTTCATAAATTAGAAACACTAAGGTTGTCAGGCGGCTGGGTATTTAGCCCTATTCATCAACCAGTTGCTATTTCTCATTGGGACGAATGTTAGCAATCTCTTGATGAAAAGCATCAATGTCTTGAAAGTCCCGATAGACACTCGCAAAGCGTACATAGGCGACATCGTCCAAATCTTTGAGCTCACTCATGATAATCTCACCCAAGACTTTGCTACTGACTTCACGCTCACCCATCTGTCTGACGCGTTTTTCAACACGGCTAATCATCGCTTCTTGCTCATCGATAGTGATGGGACGTTTTTGTAAGGGTAATAAAATAGAGCGACGCAATTTTTCATTGTCGTAAGGCTCAATTTTGCTGCTCGATTTGATAATTCTTGGCATCACCACTTCTACCATCTCAAAGGTAGTAAAACGCTCTTGGCAACTGTTACACGAGCGGCGGCGACGCACTTGCGCACCTTCTGCGGCAAGACGCGAGTCAATAACCTTCGTATCTGACGCATTACAATACGGACAGTGCATCATATTTTCCTTTTTTAATATTAAAAGCGAGATCGGTCATTGATGACACATGACTTTTTGTTAGCCGATTAAAGCGCTTTATTGACTATTTACCAATACAAAAGCTGCCAAATATTTTACCTAATAAATCATCCGCACTAAACTCACCCGTAATCTCACCCAAGCTAATCTGAGCTTGGCGTAAACTTTCAGCAACCAACTCGCCTGCTTTAAAAACGGTTAACTGTTCATGTGCCTCTGCCAAGTAATTTGCCGTGCGCCGCAAGGCATCTAAATGGCGCGTACGGGCGATTAAGCTGTTCTCTGGCGGATGGAAACCCACTTTAGCACATAAGGTTTCGACCAGCGTATCAATACCAGCACCTGTTTCACATGAAACATTTACCTGCTCATAGCCTCGATTCTTTATCTCAATTTGTGAAACAGACGCTGTGCTTTCGCCACTATTATCGCCTAATAGATCGCTTTTATTGGCGATAATTAGTAAGCGTTTGGCCTCTGGTAATTCACCAAATAACTGCTCTGCCAGCTGTAATGGCGTGCTTTCTTCTTCAAGATCCCGAGTAACATCGTAGACCATCAGCAGCATATCAGCCTGAGTGATAGCGGTACGCGCACGCTCAATACCAATGCGCTCGACGGTATCTTCAGTCTCACGCAAACCTGCCGTATCGGTTAGATGTAGCGTTAAACCATTAAGCACGACCGTCTCTTGTAGCGTATCACGAGTCGTACCCGCAACGTCAGTCACGATCGCACGCTCTTGTCCTGCTAGCCGATTAAGTAGGCTTGATTTGCCAGCATTTGGTCTACCTGCTAACACCACATGTATACCGTCACGTAAGAGCTGGCCTTGTTTGGCAGTCGCTAATACTTGCTGTATCTTCGCTTGTGTTTGCTCAAGCTTATTTTGTATCACCCCGTCTGACAAAAAATCCACGTCTTCTTCATCAGGGAAGTCAATCGCCGCTTCAACATGCAAACGCAAATGAATCAGTTGTTCTAATAATTGGTTTATTTTTTGAGAGAACTCGCCACTCAGTGAGCGAATAGCGCTGCTAGCGGCAGCGGCACTGGTAGCATCAATCGCATCGGCAATTGCTTCTGCTTGTACCAGATCCAATTTATCATTATCAAACGCACGATAAGAAAACTCACCAGCGCTCGCTTGTTTTGCGCCTAACTCAAACACACGGGCTAACAGCTGATTCTGCAGAATCATGCCACCATGTCCTTGCAGCTCAATGACATCTTCGCCAGTGAACGAGTGCGGACCTTTAAAATACAGTACCAATCCTTCATCAATAACCGTACCATCTGCCTGATAAAAGCGACAAAAACTGGCCATACGTCGCGTAAAAGCAGACTTGCCAGTGAGAATGCAAGCAATGTCATAAGCACGAGCACCTGACAGACGTATAACCCCCACCCCGCCACGGCCCAGTGGCGTTGCAATGGCAGCAATCGTGGCCAATCCAGATGAGCTAGGCTTTTCAGACGAATGAGGAGCGGTTAACGCCATCTCTAAGGAATCCACAATGACTCTCAATAACTAAAAACCCCATTATAGACGGCTGAACGCAGACTGACAAAGCAAACTTCAAATAGCGCATGATAATATTTGATCTTATTTTATCTAGGACTGGCTAAATCACGTATAAAAAAACCACCGCTTACGCGATGGTTTTATCTATCTTAAAGCTAAATGTTTGAGAACTAATCGAGCACTTTTACGGTACGACGTTTTTGCTCTTCATCAACTTTTTTGTTGACGATATACTGCTGCGTCATACTAAACAAGTTGTTCACTGTCCAGTACAGTACCAAACCTGCTGGGAAGAACAACATAAAGAGCGTAAAGATAATCGGTAAGAACTTCATTACTTTGGCTTGCATTGGATCCGCTGGCTGCGGGTTTAGCTGCTGCTGGGTGAACATCGACGCACCCATCAGTAGTGGTAAAATAAACCATGGGTCCATCGCTGACAAATCTTGAATCCATAAGATCCAAGGCGCATGACGTAGCTCAACACTTTCGACCAGTACCCAATATAACGCTAAGAAAATAGGCATTTGCATCAAAATAGGCAAACAACCTGCCATCGGATTGACCTTCTCTTCTTTATAGATGGCCATCATCTGTTGTGACATTTTCATGCGGTCATCGCCATGTTCTTCTTTGAGCGATTTTAGTCTTGGCGCGATCGCTCGCATCTTCGCCATTGAGTAGTAGCTCTTGTTAGAGAACCACATCAAAGCAATTTTAACTAGGACCGTCAATAGGATGATCGACCAACCCCAGTTACCAATAACCTTATGAATACCTTCTAATATCGCGAATAACACTTTTGATATTGGCCACAACAACCCATAATCGACCGTTTTATTCAGCCCAACTGCCTCTTCCTTAAGCTCAGACTGTACTTTCGGACCTGCATATAGCGTTGCATCCAGCGTTGCTTGCTTATTGGGTGCCACATTGACAAGCTGACTGTTAAAGCCAATAAAATAATCACCATCAGCTTCACGACTGAAAAACTTACCTGTGAAATTCTTAGGCATCCATGCAGAAACAAAATAATGCTGAACAATGCCAACCCAGCCTTTATCACTGCTCGCCGTCAACTCATCATCACTAAATTTACCGAACTTCAACTTATTATAAGGATCTTCAGGTGTGCCCCAAGCGCCGCCTAGATAAGTCGCCATGCTCAGCGCGCCTTTACCAGACATACCAGGGTCCTTACTGTCATCACGCTTTAACTGCGCAAACATCTGTCCTTGCCATGCGGCTGAGGATGCGTTTTGGATGTTATAACTGATATCGATCGGATATTTATCATGGGTAAAGGTAAAGGTTTTGGTGATTGTCACGCCATCTTTTTTATAAGTTAGCGGTACTGACAATGTTTGCTGCCCTTTTTCCATTGCATAGTTTTTTGCAGTATGGCTATAAGTGGCACGGCCCTCTGCGGTATCAATACCATTTTTGCCAATCAAGCCAGACTGAGCAACGTAAATGCGATTGCTGTTACTCTCTAACAACACAAAAGGCGTATCGCTATTAAGCGTCGCGTCATATTGTTTGAGAGCAGCATAAACAATATCACCGCCTTCTGGGTTGATTTTTATATCATAGCGATCCGTACTTACGGTGATCAGATTGGCGTTTTTCGTAGGTGTAGTAGTTGTAACAGCCACCGAATTGCTATCAGTAGACGTGGTCTGTACTGGAAGATCACCCGCCGCACTATTCGTAGATGGGATTTCAGAACCTATTGAAGTCGATGTTTCTGGTACTGCATCTACAGCTGGTTCATCGGCATAATCATCTCGCCACGCCAAAATCAGCAGATAAGCGGTAATTAACATCGCAAGGATGATCATCACCCGAAATATCTTTTGCATAAACCTTTCCTAGATTAAAAAATTAGGGAATGAAAAATTAGGGCATGTGTCATGACCACAAATCGCCGTTACTCGTTATTACAACAACACTGGCAGTCATTTACATAAAATGTGCATCATTTTACTAAAAATCCACCTTAAATGATACCAAGAGTGTGGATAACTTGTGGGTAACTCACCAATCCTACTACCAAAGCCATGTCACGCTTAACACGACTATGGTCTCATTAAATAATTGAGACGACAAATATAGCTGTTGCTGTCTCGGTAAACGCCCAATCCTCGAGTGCTAATAGTTGATAAGTTGATAGCAGGTAAATAATGATAGTTATATGACGCTAAAGGTACAGGTACAAAATCGATGCCATGTCCACCTAAAGGGTGACATCTGCCAATACGTTTTAATAATAACCAACTGCCTGCTCGAACCCCATGCCATGCCAACGCTTGTTTGCCGTAATTCGAGCAGGTTGGATAATATCGACAACGAGCAGGTAATATAGGACTTATGATTTTTTGATAAAAAATAATTAAATTAAATAATAG
>NZ_CAJGZJ010000017.1 GCF_904846225.1 Psychrobacter immobilis
TGGATGGAAAATGACTTATCCAAATTGTTTTATGATATTTGTCCTGACCATAACAGTTTTATTTTGAACTGACTATACTACAGTCGCTGTGCAAAATAACACCCAATAGAATAAGCAAAAAAAGCAGATATCGATTTGATACCTGCTTTTTTGTTTTATAAATTAACCTATAACTCAAAGCCTGATTTTCTAGGCTTTTAAAAAGAATGGCTACTATTTAGGCTGATGTTTAATAATAGTTTTGGCCAAATGATCACCAAACCAAATCGCCGTATCAATATCGCCAGGTCCAGGTGTTTCTTCAGGTGGCCCATCAAGCGACTGCGTCATTAAGCCCAAAAAGCTTGAAAGACGGTTTAAATCATGTGCCTCATGACCTGTGGGCATCAGTGGTAATCCAATCCAGTTCATGCCATGTTGCATAGCGTATAGAGAAATCTGCTGTAATACGGCAAGCTTATCCCCGCTTAGTCCACCAGAGTTGGCGAACGCGGCGGCCCACTTACCTTCCCATTTGCGGTGATACCAGCGCTTTGAGGTTTCATCCATAAAAGTTTTAAATTCAGCCGTCACGCTACCCATGTATACGGCACTACCGAAAACCAGCAAATCAGCCTGATCCAAATAGTCCCAGTCGACATCATGAACATCGACAGCTTTGGCCTGTGCTTGTGGCAATTGCTGATGTGCGCCCTTAACGATTGCTTCAGCGACGCGCTTAGTATGACCATAGTTACTGTGAAAAATAACGGCAATCGATACATTGGGCGTGTTATCAGTGGGTGTAGATTTTAAAGACGATTCGACAGATGTATTCATACAAACTCTAATAATGGCTATAAGTGGTGGGATAAAAATAAGAAAGGATAATACATAAAATAAATCAGTTCATCATGCTCAGCGTTTATATAGAATTACCGCGTACAATAACAAGCGCCATACGCCCTGTAGCGGGCTGCTGTAAATGGGTCTGACGCCGATAAGAGTAATAATGGTCATCCGCATAACTACAGTGTGTCGGTGATGAATTATCTAGCGTTACACCAGCGGCACTTAATTGATCGGCGGCCAGTTTTGGTAAGTCAATTTTAATTTTCTGCACTTCGACGGTAGCGTCATTTAGTCGTTGGTCAGTTGTATTATTCAAGCACTGAATTTGGCTATCATTCTTAGTGACGCCATCAGAGCTTATTACGTATAACGGATCGAAATTATCAATCTCAGACTCAGTCAACAATTGATTTTCGATGCAGCCTGCCAGCAATTGGTCACGGACAGGGCTATCTACTTCATAATTTTGTTGGCTGATACAAACGCCAATCCATGCCTTAATTTGTCCAGACTCAGTAAAATGCTGTACGGTTGCTTGAATAACGCCACATGCAAGCCCTTGCCAGCCAGCATGAATCGCTGCAATCTGACCACTAGCAGGTTGGTATAAAACAATGGGTACACAATCAGCCGTCATTATCGCCAGTCCAACACCTTTTTGCTGACTGACCATCGCATCAGCGGCCATTGGTTCCATACTCAGTGCTGTGGCGTCAATATCATGAATCCGCTTGCCATGAACTTGATTAACCCAATGCAGGCGTTTGATGCGTAAGTGCTGCTTACTCTCTAAAGATAGATTTGCTACTTGCTCATTGATGGTAGCCAGCAAACGCATGCGATTGTCTAATACCGTTGCCGCCTCGTCATTGACGTGCAAACCCAAGTTTAACTCGCCATAACTGGCTTCAATCTGCGATCCTGATTGCTTTTTTTCTGCACCAAAATCACTGAGATTAACAATATTATCATCAGAAACAGTGCTACTAGAAATAATGTCGCTAAAAGTACTGCCACTAGAAAAGGCAGCCGTTTGAAAAACAGCCACGTCATCAATGTGCGCCAGCAATGTCACAGGAAGCTTATTTGTCATGGCTGAGTTACCGTCTTAATGGGTCGTTATTATATTGCTGACAATGCTTTAGTAATTTTTTACAATCTTATTTACGCATCACTGTTTATTCGTCATCATAACCATCACTCAGAACCGCCATTAACTGCTGCATATCTTCAGGCAGTGGCGTCGTCACCTCGATGTCCTCGCCCGTCGCTGGGTGAACAAATCCTAAGGTGTAAGCATGCAATGCTTGACGGGGAAAGTTACTAATTGCTTGACGCTGGGCTTCTGTCAGACCTGAGCGCAGTTGACGACGACCACCATAGATACGGTCGCCTACTATCGGATAAGTGATATGACTTAAATGCACCCGAATCTGGTGGGTTCTTCCCGTCTCAAGCCCGACATCCAACAAGCAATAATTGCCATTAAGTGGGGTCACATTTAACAGATGCGTGACAGCCTCACGTCCTGCGGTCATGACAGTCATTTTGGTACGCTGGTTACGATGACGACCGATTGGCGCGTCAATACGACGGTGGCGCAATAGACTTGCCTGATCACCTGCAACCACACATTTATAGTGGCGATACACTGATTTATCTTTCAACTGATCCATCAGTGCCATTTGTGCTGGCTTGGTTTTTCCGATAAGTAATAGCCCAGAAGTATCTTTATCAATCCTATGCACTAGGCCTGCACGTGGCAGATGGTTCTGCTGCGGATAATGATACAGAAGCGCATTGACCAAGGTGCCTGTCTGATTACCTGCACCAGGATGAACCACCATACCAACAGGCTTATTAATCACTAATACTTCATCATCTTCATAGACGACATCGATATTTATATTTTCTGGCTGATCTTCACCATGTTGCTGCAACGTGGTCGATAAATGCAATACATCATCTGCTTTAACACGAACTTTTGGTCTTTGTACACTGCCGTTATAAAGCAAACTACCATCAGTAATCCAGCCTTGTATCTGTACACGCGAAAAATCTGTAAATATTTGCGATGCCACCTTATCGATACGCAAACCTGACTCATCTTCTGTAACAATATGGGTCATATCAATCGTTACAGGTACGGCTTGACCAGCAATTGGCGCTTCATCATCGTCGCCATCGTCAATATCATCACCCTCTTCATCGTTACTATCCGTCAGCTCGTTGTCAAATGCGTCACTATCTTCTAACAGAGCTTCTTCTTCTGACAAAGCTTCATCATGGACTTTTTCATCAAGCGTTGTTTGATTGTTGTCAGATAACTCATTATTCTTTAAAACGTCGTTTGGCATCGTTGACTCTTGTGCTGATGAATCAGTATCTAGCGATTGATTCGGTGGTAAATGGGTAGTCATAGCATTATTATTCATGGCAGATTTATATATGGCAAAGTCCCTAGCATCGTTTTGCAAGGCAACTCTAAAGGTAAGTTTATAAACAAATAGACTGTCGTTCGCTGATTGGTAACTCGTCATCCAAATAATCGTTGTCAAAAAAGCGAGGGCAATATCGCGATAGTGTACCATGCCGAGCGCTTAAGCCCTATAGAAGCGATGCGTTATCTGTCGTTTTTTGATTACAGCTCATTGTTTAAAGCATTAGCGATTAACTCTCTAGAATATGACATTGCTGTAATTTACTGTATATTTGTCAATGCTGGCGAGATTCAATATCGCTCAAAATCGCCGCTCATGTTAAAATGCCAAACTGACATCAACTATGACGTGGTATCTTGGTGGCAGACTGTCTTATATCTTGCAAACCTCATCATAATTGAGCAGATAAACAGTCTTTAACGCAGTGGCATCAAAAAGATAAGCTGATTTCTTAAGCCTAACACTAAAATGCTGTCATACTGCGTCAACCATTTAGTCAAAGAGTCAGTGGTGGCTGCTTATAACGACTCATCATGACATTACTACAATATAGATGGTGAAAAAATAGACGAAGCGAACGTTATTCTATAAAGTGGAGCCATATTTTGCTGTATGCTATGGCACTATATTTTAGAATACCGCTATTTTATTAGAATTGGATGTGATCTTGAGCCAATATCACCTTCGATAAAAATTATGCTAATAATGCGTTCGTTTAACTATAAGCATATTCAATAGTAGACCGTTACCTGATGCCATACGCATCGTTTTTATTATTAACCTTTTATATATCATGATAGCGCTGCTGTTATTATGTATCTTGTGTCGGAGAAGAAGTATGCAAGCTGTTGGCAATACGTTTATCAAACTGTCCTCAATAACCCTGCTTGCGCTAAGCGTGAACCTAGTGGGTTGTCAGACTTTTAAAAACCTGACTGGCGGTAAAGATGTCGATGCGGTAGAAACTGCCGAAAAGTCAGAGCAAAATTACTATAATGACGCCATCACCCAAATTGATAAAGGTCGCTATAACCAAGCCATCGAAGATCTGACCAGTCTGCGTACCTTTTACCCTACCGGACAGTATGCTGAACCAGCATTACTCGACATGATGTACGCACAATATTCAAGCGGTGAGTATGAAACGGCAGCAGCCAGTGCCGAGCAATTCATCCGTCTATACCCTTCTAATCCGCAAGTCAGCTATGCTTACTATGTGCGCGGTGTGGCCAATATGCAAGGCTCATCAGAGGGCTTAAAATTATTTAAGCTAAATCAAGCCGAGCGCGATACGGCATATTTACGTATCGCCTTTGCAAACTTTCAAGAGCTTATCAACAAATACCCTAACAGTCCTTATACGCCCGATGCTGCTCAGCGCATGACCTTTATCTATAATCAGTTTGCTGAAAGTGAGATGAGCGCCGCCAATTGGTATATCGAGCGCGAAGCATATGTTGCCGCAGTCAACCGTGCCAAATGGGTATTTCAATATTATCCGCTCAGTGAATCAACGCCAGAAGCCATTGCTATCCTTGCTTATAGTAACGGCAAGTTGGGTCTAACAGACTTGGCGAATGAGTACAAAACTTTATTGCAGATCAACTACCCAGATTGGTTGACCAATGACGGCCGCGTAAAATTAAAAACCAAACGTGATAGCACTTGGCTAAACAAAGTGACTTTTGGCAAGCTTGGGCGTTCAAACATAACAGATAAGACAGCCGCAACTGGCGCATACAATGGCGCAACCAAGACTCAGATGATTCGTAATGCAAATCAATTAAGACTGCCTAGCGAAAATACTACCAATGCACCTGTCGCCAACGACTTCTCTTCTCGTAATAGCGGTCTCAATATAGGCTTAGATTTGCCTGAGGCTTCAGCGGAAAGAGTGACTAGTCAATCGAGCACTGGCTCTACGGCTAGAGAAGCGAACGTTGATCCACAAAATATAAATCCAACGCGCCGCACGACCTTACCTGAAACTAATGACAGCATTATGCTAACGCCATCGAGCAATGACACAGATATGAATAACAACTAATTATTTTCGTTAATTTTATATCATCTATTGCCTATCATAAATAATAAGGTCAACGCTCAGTTGGCCTTATTTTTCTGTCTCTACTCTATAATCTCTGCCCCACCTAATTGACCTATGGTAAACTGTTTTTTGTATGAGCATTCCTAACCATATCCTCGAGCAACTAAATAGCCAAGCTGACTTAGTCAGTATTATTGGGCGTCATACCACGCTTAAACGTGCGGGAGGCGAATATAAAGGCTGCTGCCCTTTTCATGGCGAAAAGTCCCCTTCTTTTTATGTTAATCCACAAAAAAACATCTACCATTGCTTCGGCTGTAGTGTCGGTGGCAACGCCATTAGTTTTTTGCGCGACTATGAAAACCTAACGTTTATTGAAGCGGTCAATGAGCTGTCAAAACAAACGGGTATCGAAGTCCCAAAAGAAGAGCAACAAAACGTCAGTTATCAGCGCACCAAGCAGCAACCGGCCGTAAAACCAGCTGCCAAAGCACCCCATACCAAAGTACCCGCTGATCATCAATCATCAGTAAATACAGCGTCTAATCCTCAAGATCAGAATACCCAAGCTAATACAGATCCGCTTGCCTACGATGATAACAGTCACTATGGAAACAGTAGCTACGAAAATTACCCGCCACTAGACGTCTACGACTCAGCGCCTTATGCAAATGATTCTTATAGTTCAGACTATGAAAGCGGCCATGATAGTAGCTATCCGCCTGCATGGCTGACAGGCACTGATGAGACCACAGATCTGCATGGTATAAATAATCATGCGGATAAAGACGGCAACTTATATGAGCTATTAGAGCAAATACAGCAATTTTATCAACATAGTCTCACGACCCATCCTCATGCCAAGCATTATTTTTTATCGCGTGGTATTACCGAAGACATCTTTGAGACCTTTGGTTTGGGTTATGCGCCCTTTGGTTGGCAGCATCTTGAGCATCAGTTTCCGCAAGATATCGCTGGTCTAAAAGCGCTTGGTTTGGTTCGCAGCTCAGAGTCTGGGCGAGATTATGATCTATTGCGCGATCGCGTGATCTTTCCCATTCGAGACAATCAAGGTCGTACCATTGGTTTCGGTGGTCGAGCGCTCGATGATGACGTCAAACCTAAATATATCAATTCCTCAGACTCGCCCGTCTTTCATAAGCAGCATGTGTTGTATGGCTACTATGAATCACGCCAGCAGCGCGCTGATAACTGGCTCGTGGTCGAAGGCTATATGGATGTAATTGCCCTTTATCAAGTGGGCATTTATGGTGCCATCGCCTCTATGGGCACGGCGATTAACGAGAGTCAGATATCACGGTTATTAACGTTAAATCCTACTTTGACATTAAGTTTCGATGGCGATAGTGCTGGACAAAAAGCTGCTTGGCGCACGCTTGAAGTGGCGCTGCCTGTGCTGGCTGATGATAAAGAACTGCGGTTTTTGACCTTACCCAATAATCATGACCCTGACACCTTTATTAAAAGTCAGGGCAGCGATGCCATGCGTCAACAAATTACCAATGCTATGCCGCTCTCACAGTATATATTTGCGTACTTGAGCGAGCGTTATGACTTAACTTTGGTAGAAGGCAAAGCCAAGCTTATGTCTCAGGTGCGCTCATTGACCACCGCCTTACCCAAAGGCAGTAGCTTTCGTTATTTACTTAATAATGAGATTTATCAAAAGCTTGGCGGCAAACGCAGTCAAAACGTTGAGGCCAAAGATGCGCTACTAGATTTTGATGGTGACATGACCATCAGTCAGCAATTGCAGCTCTGCTTTTTGTTTCAGCCGCGGGCACTGCTTGATGACCCAATTGAGATGATTTGGCAACAGGCCGGTATCAATGGTTTACATCTGCCGGCCCATATCAAACAAAAAGCATCGCCCGATATATTGCGTGCATTGGCTTGGGAAGATCTGCAAGACACGGCGCTCATTGATATCGTGACTACCATCAAACGCTGTCTTACTTACTTGCCAAAAGATGCCAACGCTGCGGCGCACTTTATCTTATCTAATCTAAAACCGATCACTCAAGAAACGCTTAGCCGTAGCTGGAGTGGATTTTATAAGACATTGACGGCAAGGAATATCTTGAGCTTGGATGAGCAGATTGAGAACTTGGTTATGCAGTTGCTCAAACTACATCTACAAAAGAAGATGCAAGATTTGATAAAAAATCCTGACCATATCAAGCTGGCGATTGTCCGAAAACAATCACAGTTATTGAATGATTGGTTGCGCGCACAGCAAGCTGAGCAATCAGCACAGATGGTCACGGTTCAATCTTAATTTTTAATTCTCAGATGATACCTCTTTAAAAGTATCGTAGCTGCCCCCACTAATAATGATTATGCCCAGTAGCATATCTTGCACCATAAACATTTAGCTGATAGCAAATAATCAGTAAAAAATGATTGGAAGGCATCACTACCTCGTGCTTGACTACTGTGGTCTGTGTTAAACTATGTCGCTGTGTATTTATAGCACTGCTTAGTGAATGATTATGAGCATGCATCGTTTAACGCAAATTTTAGGTATTATTTTTAAGTAGCTGTTTTTGAGAGGCTATTATTTTTTAGATATTGTTCTTTTGAAGCTTTTTTAATTTTTAGCTGTTTTTCAGCATTGTTATTGTAGTGTTTTGAGCCTTTATTCATATCAACTCATTTTTGATATTATTGACAACCTCTACGCCATATTTTGATCAATCGATTGATAAGATCAACGCAACCAGCAAGCGATAGCGAGTCACAATATAAAAATGTCCGATGCAAGTAAGCGAGTATTTATGAACGATAAGTCAGTTTCTAAGTCCACATCTCAGCTGGCCACCTTAATCCAGATGGGTAAAGAGCAAGGGTATCTTACCTATGCTGAGGTGAATGACCAACTGCCCGACTCTATTACCGAAAGCGATCAGATCGAAGATATTGTGCAAATGCTAACTGACGTTGGTATTAAAATCTTTGAATCAGCCCCCGATGCCGATGACATCTTGATGAACGACGATTCAAGTGATGATGACATGGCAGCGGATGAGGCAGCGGCTGTATTGGCCTCTGTTGAGACTGAACCTGGTCGTACTACCGATCCTGTGCGTATGTATATGCGTGAAATGGGTACGGTCGATCTACTCACCCGCGAAGGTGAGATTGCCATTGCTAAGCGTATCGAAGAAGGTATTCGTGACGTGCAGCATGCGATGTCTTTTTGGCCAGGTACGGTACAGTTTGTCCTTGATGAATATCAAAAAGTACAAGATGGCGAGAAAAAACTTTCTGATGTCATCACAGGTTTCTTAGATCCAGAAACCGAAGAAGACAAAATTGCTGCTCAAGAAGCAAAAGAGGCAGCAAAAGAAGAAAGAGAGCGCATCAAAGAAGAGAAAGAAAACCCGCCTGTTATCAAAGCAAAAGCCAAAGCAGCGTCGCTTGATGACGATGATGAAGACGATGACGACTCTGAAGAAGAAGCCGAAGAAGAGACCAGCGGTATTGATCCAGAAGAAGTACGTTTGCGTTTAGAAGAGATCGAAAACCTCTTTATCAAAGCCAAACAAGCCTTGCTAGATTATGGCCGTGGTAGCGTGCAAGCTGACGAGGCTTACGCTTTACTCGCAGAACGCTTTATGATGTTGAAGTTGAACAATCGCTTGTCAGACCAAGTCATGGCTATTATGCATGATGTTTATGACGACGTGCGTAAGCAAGAGCGTCAAATCATGCGTTTGGTCATTCGCCGTGGTCGTATGCCGCGTGAAGAATTCCGTAAAACGTTCCCAAGTAATGAAACCAATGTTGATTGGCTCATTGAGCGTATCAAAGGCAAGCCTGCGTTTGCTGGTACGTTAGAAAAAGTCACCGATGACGTTATCTTATTACAACGTCGCATTCGTGATTACGAGCAACAGCTCGACATGAAAATCCACGATATGAAAGACGTGGCGCGCCGTATGGCAATTGGTGAAGCAAAAGCTCGCCGTGCCAAAAAAGAAATGGTCGAAGCTAACCTACGTTTGGTGATCTCTATCGCCAAAAAATATACCAACCGTGGTCTACAGTTCTTGGATCTTATCCAAGAAGGTAATATCGGTCTGATGAAAGCGGTCGATAAATTTGAATATCGCCGTGGTTATAAATTCTCCACGTATGCAACGTGGTGGATTCGTCAGGCAATTACCCGCTCTATCGCTGACCAAGCACGCACGATTCGTATCCCTGTGCATATGATTGAGACTATCAATAAGATCAACCGTGTCTCACGTCAGTTGCTACAAGAAATGGGACGCGAGCCAACACCTGAGGAATTAGGTGAACGCTTAGAGATGGACGAAGTTAAAGTCCGTAAAGTACTAAAAATTGCCAAAGAGCCTATCTCAATGGAGACGCCAATTGGTGACGATGAAGATTCGCATTTAGGAGACTTCATCGAAGATGGTACTATCTCAAGTCCTGTAGATGATGCAACGGCTGCTGGACTACGTGAAGCGACTCGTGATGTGCTTGGCAACCTCACTGAGCGTGAAGCGCGTGTATTGAAAATGCGTTTCGGTATCGATATGCCAACTGACCATACGTTAGAAGAAGTCGGTAAACAGTTCGATGTGACGCGTGAGCGTATTCGTCAGATTGAGGCAAAAGCATTGCGTAAATTGCGTCATCCATCACGCTCTGAGCACTTGCGTTCTTTCCTTGAGAACGACTAATCCTTTAGTAATCTAAACATAAAAAAGCCGAGTTTATCTTGGCTTTTTTTGTGCCTGCTATATAGGTTTAGCGATCACCGAGATTAGGCACTATAGATAGAGAATAATAAAATCACTACAGTACTACTGGAATGAATTTTCGAAGCCTCTGTCAGCAACGACACAGCAAGCGAGAAAAATTTATACCAGTAGTATCTGACTATGGATGTATCGATTTAACTTTTCGTTGACTATATTACGCCACGTCATAACCTATAATTTTTGGTTCTTTAAGTACTAATTGCCTTCCAAATTCACTCTAAATAAGTATAAATAATATCAAGCCCCATTCTTCCAATCAAAAAAATCAACAGGACTAAAAAGCCGATTCGAATAAAACGACTTCCATATCTAAGCGCGAGAAACACGCCGACAATTGCCCCAAGAATATTACAAATGGCTACCAGTAGCCCCACTTTCCACAGTACATTACCAGAAGGGATAAAAAATAAAAGTGCAGCAGTAAATGTCCCCATATTAATTAGTTTTGCTGAGGCTGATGCATTTAGGAAATCAAAACCAAATCCTCGAACAAACAGGAACAATAGAAAACTTCCACTACCTGGACCAAATAACCCATCATAAAATCCAATTAATCCACCGAAAATTGTTCCTTTAGTTATTTCTAATTTACTCCCTATTAACTGCTGATGTGTCGTCCCCAGATCCTTTTTTACGAACGTATAAATAGCCATTATAACAAGCAGAAGAAATACTACGACCTGCATTGCCTCCTTTGGTATTAAAGACACTGACATAGCACCTAAATAAGCAAACAAGAAGGCAGATAAAGCTGTAGGTATAACAATTTTCCAAACAATATTAACGCGTTTCATATATTGAAATATAGATGACAATGTGCCGGCCCATACAGCAATTTTATTCGTTCCAAATACAGTTGTGATTGTATATTCTGGTAGAGCATGAAGTAAGGCTGGCACCAAAACTAATCCCCCACCTCCAACTGCAACATCAATTAACCCACCGAAAAATGAAAAAAGACCTAACGTATAAAGATCAATAGACATATTTTAATTCGTCATGTTAAACATACATGCTCTATCAAATGCTGCTTAAATGCTGCGATAGGAACATGCATGTTGATTGATTTCACTCTATCAGTGCTTGATGAAGGGCACGAAAAGATTTGCCAACTTTGGCATTGTAATGGAGCATTACTCGTCTCAACTGTTCAATGTCAAAAGAGATATTATGCAATCGAGAATAAACGTGTGCCGCTGCTAAAGCATGCAGCTCAGCTTTGTTCCTCGACCTCCATAAGGTTAATTTATTGGACAGATAAATAAAAGTGATTTATATTGAGTCGATAACTCATTTTAAGTGACTGTTTATGGAACTATCTCAACTCCTCATGTTTAAAAAAGTTGCAGACCTTGGAAGTATTGCAAGAGCAGCTGAACAACTCCATTGTGTTCCCTCCAATATAACGGCGAGGATCAAGAATTTGGAGGAAGAGTTAGATGAGTTGCTGTTTATTCGAAAAGGGCGAGGACTGGTTCTTAGTCCTTCTGGAGTCATATTTTTAGAATATACGAATAAAATTATCACCCTTTGTGATGAGGCCAAAAGGTCTATCAGCTTTGGAACCACCCCTACAGGTAGGCTTAGTATCGGTGCCATCGAATCTTCAGCGACAAGTCGATTACCTAAGCTATTGTCGACATACCATCAAACCTATCCAGAAGTAACAATTGAGTTTTCTACTGACACATGGAAAAACTTAGAGAATAAGGTGTTAAAACACGAAATTGATGGTGCTATCATTGCGGTTAAAAGTGCTCACCCTAAGATTAATTGTGAAAAGATTTATGAGGAAGAGTTAGTCATAATTGCATCTTCTATGTTTGACAACATTGACTCTGCAGAAAGCTTAATTGGGAAGAATATCTATATGTGGCCTGATGGTTGCCCATATAGAAAAGCACTAGAAAATTGGTTATCAGAGAGTAACATTTCTGTTCCCATTACTAGCATAGCGAGTTATGGGACTATCCTAGGATGCGTGAGCTCTGGGACAGGAGTATCGTTGGTTCCCAAAGGTATATATGAACAGTTCAAATCATTAGATGGTATTAAGGGGTATTCAATTTTTGAATTAAAACCTATTCATAATTATTTTATTTGGAATAAAGAAACAGGCTACCATAGCGCGAAAGATGCATTTCTAGAACTCATAAAAACAGTGTTTTAGAAGAAAACCTCTCCTGTCCTTGCTCTAACTTAATATCTTTAAATTTATGCCAATCTAGGCTTTACAGATTTCAATTCTGTATTAGAATCACCCTTTACTCTCAGCAGTACATTTATACCCTATCGCTAGGAAACTGACATGATTGTCCGGCAAACACCACATCCTCTCAAAATATTTTTTACCCTGCGTGGATCAATCATTCCAAAAATCTATCCGCAAATTTTGCTGGTGACTCTCCTCAGCACCGTCATCACGATTATTCAACACAAGTTTCCCGACTCTTTCCCCTATTATGGTATGGCTACTTTTACCTTATTAGGTATCGCGTTATCGTTGTTTCTTGGATTTCGTAACAACGCAAGCTATCAACGTTGGTGGGAAGCTCGCGGATTATGGGGTCAGTTAGTATATGATGCCCGCAGCCTAACTCGCCAAGTGCTTTCTTTTATAGACAATGAAGAAGAGATTGGACATAATGCTCAGCAAAGTATGGTGCACCTGACCATCGCGTTTACTCATGCTGTGCGTCATCGATTACGTGATACTGAGCCTTGGCAAGATGTCGAACGTTTTGTCAATCCAGTGCATCATAAAAGCATGCGCCAAGCACAGAACTTACCGGATTATCTGATGCGCTTAATGGGTAAGCAGCTCGGCGATATTCGGCGTCAGCAACTGGTGTCGGAGCAAATCATACAAAATATGGACGAGCGTCTGACTTCTATGACGATTGTTTTGGCAGCTTGTGAGCGTATTCATAATACGCCGCTACCGTTTGCTTACATGCTACTGGTACATCGCACAACTTATCTGTATTGCATTATGCTGCCCTTTGGCTTGGTGTCCTCACTAGGCTGGGCGACTCCTTTAATCTGCGCGGTGATAGCCTATACCTTTTTTGGTCTTGATAGGCTTAGCGAGGAGTTAGAAGAACCATTTGGCTTAGCTGCCAACCAACTGCCCCTGATTGCCCTATCACGAACTATTGAGATCAACTTATTAGAAGCACTGGGAGAGACGGATATTCCGCCTGATATCGCTCCTGTTAACGGTTATTTACCATGATGGTTTGATTGATTACCTAGCGTCTTGCTAATGATTCATAGCCATTACCGCACTTGAATAATTCTTCGTATGACACTATAAATAGGAAATAACACGACTATCCTCAATAAACATGACCATTTAAAAACTGAATCTATCAAGAGATTCAGTACGTCTCAGGTTTTGGCTTTCGTTAAGAGCGATAGTTTACTAACTAACATTTTCATAAAAGTAAGGCACACATTATGAGCGACGATCCAAAAGACACCACCAAACAAAACACTAATAATCAAGCGTCTGAAAAAGAAATCGAAATGACGGACATGACACCTAATGAAGGTGTCCTAAAAGGCAAAAAAACGGATATCCAAAATCCTGAGCTTTGGGACTTTCCGATGAATTACCCGTTGAGCATCATCGGTCACGAAGGCGAGCATGAAAGCTTACTTAATGAAGTGAAGCTTATTTTGGGCAGTCAGTTCCCTGATTTTGATTTGGCTTCTATAGAGGTTAAGCCCTCCAAAACGGGTCGTTTTCACTCAGCGCGAGTCAATTTATACTTAACGGCCGCTGACCAAGTCAATGTGCTTTATGCATCACTTGATAATGCCAAAACTGTTCGTATGGTTGTTTAGAAAAAGCAACCCCTTTTTCTTCCAAATCGTCGCTCATATGGGTGGCGATTTTTTATGGTTTAATGTACAATTTGTACCCGAAATATTCATGACATAACAGTGATTATGGCCAGTTAATTAGACAATATATAAAAATTAAATTAGCGCTATTTTTTACAAAACTTTTATTATATTTATCATTGCCCTCCATCCCTTATCCCATCGTCCTTTGCTAAAATTTGGACACGCTGCAACCTCTTAGCAACATAGTTTTCATCTAAAATCAATATAGCATTTTCAAAAATTTCCCGCTATATTGTGCCTACCAATTAACAAACACGCTATATGTAGTACTCAGTGATTTTAACCGTCACTATGAGTAGTGGTCACTTTTTGCTCAAAAAAAGAGCAGTCAACACTATTATTCAACGTGGTTTGATGAGTGGCGTGATAAAAAAGAGTGAGCGGGTTTTACCGTTTAACGAATAATATAAGCAACCAAAAATAGAGGCCAGCATGACACATATTGATAAAATCCAAGTGACCAAACGTGACGGACGATTAGAGCTTATTGATTTGGATAAAATCCATAAGGTAATCGAGTGGGCAGCTCACGATTTGGAAAACGTGTCTGTGTCTCAAGTTGAGCTAAAGTCGCACATCCAGTTTTATGAAGGCATCAAGACTCGTGATATCCATGAGACTATTATCAAGTCAGCGGCCGACCTAATCTCTGAGACCACGCCTGACTATCAGTACCTAGCAGCGCGTTTGGCGATCTTTCATCTACGTAAAATTGCTTACAATAGATTTACACCGCCACACTTATACGATCACGTAAAAAAGCTAACAGATGCGGGCAAATACGATCAACATATTCTGACTGACTATAGCCGTGCCGAATTTGATGAGTTAGAAGAATACCTTGACCACTGGCGCGATATGAATTTGGCGTATGCCGCCGTTGAGCAAATGGCGGGTAAATACCTCGTCCAAGATCGCGTGAACAAAACCGTGTTCGAGAGCCCGCAGTTCTTGTACATGCTCGTTGGTATGTGCCTGTTTAGCCGTTATGAAAAATCAGAACGTTTGAACTACGTGAAGCGCTTCTATGATGCTACCTCAGAATTCAAAATCTCACTGCCAACGCCAATCATGGCAGGTGTGCGTACACCATCGCGCCAGTTCAGCTCGTGCGTATTGATCGAATGTGGTGATAGCCTAGACTCAATCAACGCGACCACCAGCGCCATCGTACGCTACGTGTCACAGCGTGCTGGTATTGGCATCAATGCAGGTCGTATCCGTGCCCTTGGTAGCCCTATTCGCGGCGGTGAAGCACAACATACTGGCTGTATTCCATTCTACAAACTGTTCCAAACCGCAGTGAAATGCTGCTCACAAGGCGGCGTACGTGGCGGTGCAGCAACGTTGTTCTACCCATTGTGGCATTTGGAAGTTGAGTCACTCTTGGTACTCAAAAACAACCGCGGCGTCGAAGACAACCGTGTCCGTCATATGGACTACGGCGTTCAGTTAAATAAAACAATGTATACCCGCCTCATTAAAGGTCAAGACATCTCGCTATTTTCTCCGGGCGACACGCCTGGTTTGTATGATGCGTTCTTTGAAGATCAAGATAAATTCGAAGCGCTATATACCAAATACGAAAATGACTCAAGCATTCGTAGTCGTCAAATCCCAGCAGCAGACTTGTTTAGCCTAATGATGCAAGAGCGTGCCAGCACGGGTCGTATCTACATCCAAAACGTCGATCATTGCAACACGCACAGCCCATTTGATGCAACGGTTGCGCCGATTCGCCAGTCAAACCTATGTATGGAAATCGCCCTACCGACCAAGCCACTTGATAATATCAATGACGAAGCAGGCGAAATCGCGCTTTGTACGCTATCAGCGGTTAACTTGGGTAAAGTCGAAAACGTCAGCGATATCGAAGAACCAGCCGAGCTGATCGTCCGTGCGCTTGATGCCCTGCTCGACTATCAAGACTATCCAGTCAAAGCGGCTCAAAACGGCAGTATGCGTCGCCGTACGCTAGGTGTTGGCGTGATTAACTATGCTTATTACCTTGCCAAAAATGGCGTGCGCTATTCAGACGACAGCGCGCTTGGTCTGACCCATCAAACATTTGAAGCGTTGCAATTCTACCTCTTGAAAGCGTCAAACAAATTGGCAAAAGAGCAAGGCGCTTGCCCCGCGTTCAATGAGACAACCTACTCGCAAGGTATCTTGCCGATTGATACGTACAAAAAGGACTTGGATAAAATCTGCCAAGAGCCGCTACACCTAGATTGGGAAACACTACGTGGCGAGATCACTGAGCACGGACTACGCAACTCTACCCTAACCGCCTTGATGCCATCTGAGACCTCTAGTCAGATCGCCAACGCGACCAATGGTATCGAGCCACCACGCGGTCTGGTCTCTATCAAAGCGTCAAAAGATGGCATCTTAAAGCAAGTCGTGCCTGAGATTGATAAGCTAAAAGATCAGTACGAGCTACTATGGCAAATGCCTAATAATGATGGCTATATCAAGCTCGTCGCTATCATGCAAAAGTTCGTCGATCAAAGTATCTCTGCTAATACTAACTACGATCCGGTTCGTTATGAAGGCGGCCGTGTACCGATGAAGATATTGCTTAAAGACTTGCTCAACGCTTATAAACTAGGTGTAAAGACGTTGTACTACCATAACACGCGTGATGGTGCGAACGATGTCCAAGCGGATATGGAAGATGATTGTGCTGGTGGTGCATGTAAGATCTAGGTTTGCAAAAAGTGGACTCAGCTTTGGGGCTGGGTTCGCTTATTAAGAATTTATATTTGAAAATGTATATTGGGTGAAGGTTGTGACACCCAATTGTTCAAAGTAGATGTATTGGGTTTCATTTTCGATAGTAGTATATATTGTCACTAACTGGAGTAGTTATGGAAGTATATAAATACCGTACTTTAAATGAAGATAATATCGATAGCTTAAAAGAAAACTATTTTTGGGCAGCTTCTAAGAAAACTTTAAACGATCCATATGAAGGAACTTACTCTACAGAAATGATAGATGACTTTTTCGAGAAAATCAGTTCATTAGGAAAAATAGATTCTTCCAAAGATCTAAGGGAAAGTTTCAACTCTCTTGAAAAGAAGATTTCAGAGTGCAGTATATTTTCACTAAGTAAGGATTATGCTATCAATAGTTTATGGGCATACTATGCTGACAACCATAAAGGTATATGTATTGAATATGATTTGGAAGAATTAATATCAAAAAACGTGCCTATGTATCAACATTTTGATATTAATTATGTGGATAACCCCTTAAGTATCAGTATGAATGATGTTATATCTGAGAATATATTTAAAATAACTATTGGTACTAAAGAGCTATCTTGGTCAAACGAGCAAGAATATCGTATTATTAGCGATATACCTGAGAAGAACTATCATAGATCCGATGCTATTAAATCTATATTTTTTGGATTACAAACATCAAAAGATGAAAAAGAAAATTTGATGCAAATTTTAGCCAATAGAAATATTCAGTTTAAACAAATTTGCAAAGATAATAATTGCTATAAGCTATCGTCATATAATATTAACAACCCTTTTGATGTTGACAATAAAGTTACCGAAATAGAAATACCTAAATATATTGTACCTGAAGAAAAATATGTTAAAGATGAATATAAAGAATATATACCGTATTTATATAAGGTAGCACAGTTCATGCTATCCTATTCAGATTGTTTAGAATTACATGATATAAACTTTTCTCAAAAGTCTACTATAGAAAATCCAATTATTTATGCAAACTTTAAAGAAAAAAACTCTATTTATTATTCTAGACAAAAATTATTTAGTGTAAAAAGTATGGGCAATAACAAGATATAAACCTAACGTATGTTGGATCGAGCTTGAAACACCAAAATATTAGGCTTTGATCCAAGTTATGAATAAAGCAAAAAGCACCTGTGATGAGTGCCCATCATCATACTTTACACTTAGCTCGAAGATGGCAAGTTTATGCCCTAATTGCGCTCACAAACTTTATGGCTATTTAAATTGTAGCCATCATTTTCCAGATGGTGTTTGTGTAGAGTGTGGTTGGAACGGTCAAGAGTCTGATTATGTAAAAGACTTATTAAAGTGCGCTTAGCATATCGATTTTATAAAATAATTGAAAAGGTGCATGGAATTTACCCTATGCCTACTAAATAGGTTGGATAAAATGCAGCTGTCTTCACCAATCATTTATAAACGCTCCGCTAATGCAATAACTTACCGTGATGGTGGTTCACTTGAATTAAGATTCGCCGCAGATAACGACAGAAAATATTGTATATTTATGGAAGTTGTTCATGCCTCACCAGATGATTGCAAACGTTATCAACCGCCAATGCTATTTAAAGAGTCATTTGACATAAATAACAGTAAGCCTGAAGACTTTATCGGCTATTTAAATTGGCAACAGATTAAAGGCTTGATTAGCGAAATTAGAATGGATATCGGTCAAGATTTCAAGAAACATTCTGATAGCGTATATTTCGAATTGATTGGAAATATTGCGAATAATAATGGTTGGCTTATCAAGTAAAATACTTTGGCTTTACCGCTATAATTAAAACATACAGATAGAACTAAAACGACGGAGGTCACGTGCAATATACCGCAATCATCAAAGACGGTGGTTTGTTTATCCCAAACGTATTTTCAGACCTCAACGATGGTGGCTCGCATATCGTACAAGTCGAAGTTGATATTGCAGACGTGCGTCAGCAGTTAAGCGCAAGCGTAGAGTTAAAGACAGCAGCGCCGAAACCACCCAAAAAACAAGTAAAGAAGCAGACCAAAAGAGAAATACAAAGAACAGCGGAAAATGCTGACTTGGGCACACTGCGTAAAAGCGCCCTCGATGAATTGGAAGCATTAGATGATGGTGAGCTGAGTGAAATCTTCAAAGCCTATATGAACGATGGGCAAGCATCATCACAGATATCACTAGAGAACCTATAATCTAAATAGCTATCATCCAAAACTTTGTAATAATATCAAATTAAAGCCAGTCAAATCCATATACATTAACAAACGTATCACTTATAAAGGCAGTCCCATGACTTACTCGATTTTTTCTCAAACGCCAAACAATGCGCTAAAAGAGCCGATGTTCTTTGGTCAGCCAGTCAACGTGGCGCGCTATGACCAACAAAAGCACCCAATCTTTGAGCAATTGATAGAAAAGCAACTGTCGTTCTTTTGGCGTCCAGAAGAAGTTGATGTGTCACGCGACCGTATGGATTTTAGCAATCTGTCCTCGCATGAGCAGCATATATTTTTGAGTAACCTCAAGTATCAGACCCTACTTGACTCTATCCAAGGTCGTAGCCCAAACGTCGTGTTATTGCCGCTGGTGTCTATTCCTGAGCTTGAAACGTGGATTGAGACATGGTCGTTCTCCGAAACCATTCACTCACGCAGTTATACTCATATTATTCGTAATATCGTCAATGACCCAAATATTATCTTTGACGACATTATGCAAAATGAGCATATTTTAGGACGTGCCTCTGATATTGCTCAGTACTATGATGATCTGTACCGCAACTCACAATTATATAGCTTGTACGGTGCTGGCACGCACAATATCAATGGCGAGCAAGTTACGGTTGATTTGAGATCATTAAAAAAACAGATGTATCTTTGCATTATGGCGGTTAACGTATTAGAAGCCATTCGTTTTTATGTGTCATTTGCCTGCTCGTTCGCCTTCGCTGAGCGCAAGCTGATGGAAGGCAATGCCAAGATTATCAAGTTGATCGCACGTGATGAAGCGCTGCATTTGACGGGTACTCAACACATGCTGAATCTCATGCGTAACGGTCGTGACGATCCTGAGATGGTTGAGATTGCCGCAGAATGTTACGAGGACAGTATCGAAATCTTCCGTAAAGCGGCCGAGCAAGAAAAAGAATGGGCAGGTTATCTATTCAAAGACGGTTCGATGATTGGTCTAAATAAAGATATTTTGTGCCAATATATTGAGTTTATTACTAACTTGCGTATGGAAGCCGTTGGTTTGCCATCAGTATTCCCGAAATCAAAATCAAATCCGATTCCGTGGATTAATACGTGGTTGTCTTCTGATAACGTGCAAGTTGCGCCGCAAGAAACAGAAATCAGCTCATACTTGGTTGGTCAGATTGATTCTGATTTATCAGACAGTGACTTTGATGACTTTGAATTATAAAAGCTTTGAGCTGTAATGACTTTGAACGGTAATGGCTTTGAGCGGTAATGACTTTGAGCGGTAATGACTTTGAGCTGTAACTGTTTAAATTCTGATGCCTGTAATGACATAAAATATTTGATAAATGAATAAAGCAACGCGCAATATAAATGGCAATACGGCAGGAAAATTGAGATATAGATAGAGAACAATAAAATCACTACAGTACTACTGGAATGAATTTTCGAAGCCTCTGTCAGCAACGACACAGCAAGCGAGAAAAATTTATACCAGTAGTATCTGACTATGGATGTATCGATTTAACTTTTCGTTGACTATAGGATCAACTATGACTTGGGTAATGACGAGTAAGAAGCAGTTTTACTTGCACGATGATGAAAGTCTGCTTGATGGCCTACTGCGCACTGGGCATGAGGTCAATTATCAATGCCGAGAGGGTTATTGTGGCAGTTGCCGAATCAAACGTATTGCCAGCTCACATATCATCGATTACCCGTTTAACCCGCTTGCGATGATTGAGGATGATGAAATCCTGCCCTGCTGCTGCCGTGTGCAAGGGGTTATTTATATCAATCATGAACCTATCGTAGAGTAACAAACTACTGATCAAAAATTAAAATTAGCATTAAAAAAAAGCGCGCTGTCTGTCGAGACAACGCGCTTTTTATTTTTTTATTCTATCCCTATTTTACGACAACCATTATAAAGGCGCGCCATCTCGTTCAAATAGTTGCAGTAACTCTTCACGCATGCGGTCACGCTCTGCCTCTGACATCATGGGCACTTCTTGTGTTCCATCCTCTAGATTTGGTTGACCTGCACCGCCAAGCGTTTCATCATGAAGCACTACTGGTTGCTCAACTGACTCTTGTGCTGGACGCTCTTCTAACTGTATCTTCACTTGCGCATTTTTACCTTTGCGCAATATCTGGGCATTTAGCTCGCTGTCGGGTGCTTTGCGAGCGACGTACTGAATCAGGGTGTTGGCATCGGTCATTTCTACCCCATCAATCGTCAAAACAATATCGCCAACACGCAAACCGCTTTTGGCCGCTGGACTACCATCGACGACTTTTAGCACCTCTACACCCGTCGAGGTTTCAAGCTGAGTTGGATCGCGTAATTGTGATTGTATCTCGATACCCAACCAACCACGGCTGACGCGACCATTCTTAATCAAGCCATTCATCACTTGCTCTACGATCGACGTTGGAATAGCAAAACCAATCCCCATCGAGCCACCAGAGCGTGAAAAAATCAAGGTGTTGATACCCACCAATTCACCGTGAGCATCGACCAGCGCGCCACCTGAATTGCCCGGATTGATAGCCGCATCGGTCTGGATAAAGTCTTCAAACTTACTGACCCCAAGCCCAGTACGACCCGTCGCTGATATGATACCTTGAGTAACTGTCTGACCCACACCGAATGGGTTACCAATGGCCAATGCTAAATCACCAACACGAGCAGGATCTTTACGGAAACCTAATGGTGTTAATCCTGTCATATCTACTTTAATCACCGCCAAATCACTGTCCGGATCAGTACCAACAATTTTCGCGCGGCTTTTGCGGCCATCATTAAAGGCGACGACAATTTCATCTGCTTTTTCGATAACGTGAGCATTGGTCACGATATAGCCATCTTCTGATACGACGACGCCAGAGCCTAAGTTGGTATTGCCCTGCTCCTGTGATGGATCGCCATGATCCTCAAAAAATCGGCGCAAAACAGGATCATCCATATAAGGGTGCTCAGCCATCGTTTGCGTGGTATAGATATTGACAACCGACTGCGACGCACGGGCGACCGCATTGTGATAAGAAGAAATAGGCGCTGGAGTGTCAGCAGCAGGAGCCGACGCTTGCTGCTCAGCGGCCGTGGTTCTCGGTGGCTCCCACGTAGCATTCGATGTCGTCTTCATACTCGTAAATAACCAAATAAAAGCTACAATCACTATCAGTAACAAAACCCAAGGCAACCACTTTACGACAGACGCCTTGTTATTGGTGTTCCGAGATGACGACATATAAAACCTCTATAAATTTGATACAGACAGACGAAGATACCTAAGGCAAAAGCGTGTTGACCATTAACTACAATATACAATTCGTTAAGTACAATGCATTAAGTAGCCACAGCTAACTAAATACCCACGGTTGTGCAATACTTATTTAAGCGTAATACCATTTGATAGATATACGTATGCAAATTATAACCGCCCCCACTACCAAGTTGTCACGTATCGTGTACCATTTCAGTTATTAGCTTTGTCTACTCTTTTACAGCACCATGCTAAAATAGCAGTTATCAGAAATATTCGTTATGACAAGCCCTATATTAATTATCAAGGCTTGCTCTACTGCAATAATTATAAGGAAAGCAAAACAATGACAACCAGTGATATCTCAACTGAACGCTCTTCTGCTATTGAGCATTCTTCTACTACCGTTAGCGTACAAGATCTAACGCAATTTTGTGACGATTATTTGTCGGCAGACGCTTTTAAAGATTATGCGCCAAACGGCTTACAAGTAGACGGTGGACGAGCGGTTCAACGTGTCGTCACAGGCGTGACAGCTTGCGACGCGTTGATTGATGCGGCGATTGCTGACAATGCAGATGCCATTATGGTTCATCATGGATATTTTTGGAAAGGCGAGCCTGCCCCTCTTACGGGAATGAAAGGCCAACGTATACGCAAACTGATGCAAAATGGCATCTCTATGATAGGCTATCATCTACCGCTTGATGCTCATCCTACTATTGGCAACAATGCCAAGCTTGCTGAATTACTTAATATGACCATCACTGGTGCTCTTTATCCTAATGAGGCGCACCCTGTTGGGAACATAGCCACTTGCACACCGCAGAGTGCGCAAAGTCTCATTGAGCAAATTACCCAAGCATTAGGACGTTCACCATTACATATTTCTGCGAATTATAATGTATCGAATAGGACTAATATTGATGTGGATGATAATAGGCTAATCGGACGTGTGGGTATCTGTACAGGTGGCGCACAAGATATGATCGAGCAAGCAGCCATGATGGGCTGTGATGCGTTTATCTCAGGCGAGATATCAGAGCGCACCACTCATATCGCACGCGAGCTTGGCATTGATTATTTTGCCTGTGGTCATCATGCGACAGAACGTGGTGGCATCCAAGCGTTAGGAGATATTATTGCTCAGCAGTTTGGGTTACCTGTGACCTTCATTGATATTGATAATCCCGCTTAAACCCATAGTTGTTATGAAAACACAGTCATTATGAACACACAGTCATTATCAACAGATAGTAATTAGATTCAGTTTATAAGTAGTTTTTGGATGTTGTTTTAGGATTTTAAAGGCAACTGCTTTTCTCATAACATGTGACTTTTATTGCTCTAATCTTAGCTAATGTATAGATAATAAGATTATTTTTAACCGTCTATAGCCCGATTGTTAAGTTTTATCGCTAATTTCTTAACTTAACTTGAATAATACAATTTGCAACCGCATATTACTAAGTGAAGAAAGAACGTCTTGTCATGAGACGTCCCATTTATTATAGCTTCCGGTTATAGCGCTTGAATGATGGTAAATGTCCAAAATTCTATTTTTTGTATGGCGACTGTTTTGTACGATAGATGAGAGCTTGGATATTCTACTAGCGAAGTTATTATGTCTGCACGATATATTTTTAGCAGCCTAATATTTTCTGATTTCAGCGTCGCAATAACGGCTTATGGTTACCTGCTTGATAGTGTATTTTTATAATTGCTTTATTAACTATCGAATAGGGTCGCTCGCCGCTATTGCTGAACAAAAATATCATTAATCCTGCCTCTGTTATGAACCATTCAAAGAGCCAGTCGTTATTGGTATCAACGTAGCAAAATTGAACGATAATTTAGTGTCACTACCTTACTATCCTATCGATCAATTAAGCTACGGCTTGTTTTGATAACTTACTCATGACCTTACCTGTGTTTACTGTAATAGCTTTTTTATCTTTAGCCCTATCTATTTATCGATGAAGGAATCATCTGATTTATATCCTTCGCAGCATGGTGCGTCCATGTTTTTACATGAGTACTTTAAGAGTAATACTTTAATCCTCTTAAGTGATATGTCGATAGATAAACAGCTAATGAAAAACTGTATCGCCCGCGTTATAAAATATTTATTGGCGGTACTGTTTATTAGTTATTAGCATTATTATAGTTAAACAAGCTGATCTTGCGCTTATATTATTAAAAAGTGTGATACCAGCCAAAATGTTGTATGGATGTATGGGTCGTTTATGAGCATGCGTTCATTAATATTTTAGGGTAAGTAGGATGGCTAAAATCAGGAGACATCCATGCAGCGTATTACTTATCGTGTAAAAGTATCTGCGCAAGAGACCAAACGCCGTATTCCTTATTTATTGCGTCCCTCTGAACGCCTACTAAGCACTAAAAGTAACATCGTTTCATCCGTTACCCCAAAAAAATCGACGCGTTTTGCTCGAACTAAAAAGTTGATGCAGATTTCTAGTATCGCCCTTCTCTCATTACCTGCTGAGAGTCTGACGATAGTCGGTGCGCAGATGCCAGCCTATGATAATGTCATGCAACATAATACCTTAACCATTGCCGCTGTCCCAGGTGATAGCACTTATTTTGCTACTGATGGTTTTCAACATGGCTTTGGCTATGATTTGGTACGTGCTTATGCTGACGAGCTGGGTGTTGATATTGATTTAAAAGCTTATGCCAATGAAGAAGCTGCACTGAAAGCCGTACGATCCGGCAAAGCAGATATGGCATTGACCACGGCCAGCACTCAGCTAAAGAGCCAGCTTAATTTATCGTCTGTTAATGTCAGCTGCGGTTACGATACAAGCCTAACAAAGAACGGTTTGCATCCAAAAGTTAGCTGGACGTTTAGTTCGGCTAATGACCCATTGTCAAAAAAAGCCAGTTACTTTTTATGTGACAGTATCAAGCTGCAAAGTACGCAAAAGCTGGCTTCCTTTTATAATCAAAACCTACTGAAAGATTCTTATAGTCAAGATCATTTCCAAAAAACACTGACAGAAAAGTTGCCTGATTATCAGTCTTCTTTTAAAGAACAAGCACGTAACTATAATCACGATTGGGAATTACTGGTAGCGATGGGATATCAAGAGTCACATCTTGATGCCAATGCGGTATCGCCAACGGGTGTTCGTGGCCTCATGATGCTGACCAATAACACAGCCAAAGCGATGGGTGTCTTAGATCGCGTTGACCCTTATCAAAGTATCGGTGGCGGCGCACGTTATCTAGAGCAGATGAAAGATGACTTTGCTGATGTACCAAAAACTGACCGTATTTGGTTTGCGCTTGCTGGTTATAATATGGGCCCGAATGCGATCAAAAGCATTCAGCGTACATTGAGAGATCAAGGTATCGATGATAAAAATTGGGCAAACATTTATGCATATTTAGCGGACAATAAAGCCTCTAATAGTCGTTATGGCCAAGCGATGCATTACGTCAGTAATATCAGAAGCTATCTTGAGACGATAAAGACTCACAGCGTTTAATGATATAGTTGGTGAAAAGTTACATCGATATATCAATCGTTAGATACTACGGATATAAATTTTCCTTGCTTGCTGCGGCTCTGCAGACAGAGGCTTCAAAAAATTCATTCCAGCAGTACTGTCACGCTTTTATTGTTTTTTAACTAGGGCGTGTTGAACATTCAACCATGGCACTGACGGAAACTATTTTTTAGGCGATTCGACGTTAAAAATCGTAAGTTTAGTCATTCTAAGCATCTTTTTTTAACAATGAAGCGGCAAAAAAGAGTTCTATCCCTATGGGCTGATGCTAAAATTGCCCCATACTACGTTGCAATTCTAGCTAAGGTATCAACATTATCGTCGACTTGCTCCTTGTTTGGCGCTATTTTAGCCATCAGCAGTGCCTATCTGTGAATGTTCAACACGCCCTATACATATTTAACTATATAATGTTGCAGACACTTTCATTTGAGACTCACCAAATAAAAAAGCTGCTCTTTATGAGAGCAGCTTTTTTGTAGATTATGATTTGCTGTTGATAAACCTATATCGACTGCAACACTTCATTATTTATTAGGAACGGTTAGACGTTGACCACGCTGCAACATAGTATCTGCGCTGATATCGTTCATTTCAGCCAACTCTTGCGTAGATACGCCGTATTTACGCGCTAGGCCAATCAAACTATCTCCTGATCCAACGGTATAACTAACAGTTAATTTCGGTACTTTAAGCGTTTGTCCGCGCTGTAGCTGTGCTTTAGTTGTCAGATTATTGGTCGTCGCCAAATCTTCTACTGACACCCCAAATTGACGTGCTAGCGCAATCAAACCATCGCCCGATTTAACTTTATAGCTTTCAGTATTGCCAAGTTTTTTGCCACTACTACTCGCTGTGCTAGTAGCACTGCTACTGCTTTGGCTGTTGCTGCTTTGATTGTTACTACTAGAAGCAGCAGGGGCACTACCGTTAGCAGGAATAGTAATAGTACGACCCAGTATAAGATTAGAATTGGTTTTGAGATTGTTTGCTGTTGCTAAATCACTTAGGTCGATATTATAGCGTTGGGCAACGCCTGTTAAGGTGTCACCTGACTTCACTTTATAACTGACTGCTTTATCATTCAGCTGACGATCTACCAATTCTTTAGATACGGGTACTTTGATGGTTTGCCCGCGTTGCAGACGTGCTTTGGCATCAAACTTACTGTTCACTGCTGCAAGCTCTGTTGGGCTAACACCCACACTATTAGCAATTCCGATTAAGGTATCACCTGATTTTACTTTATAGTTAGTGGTCGCCACTGAGCTTGAGCTGCTTTGGCTACTAGAACTGGTAGCAGAATTAAAATCGACGCTAGCAGGCACCTTCAAGGTTTGGCCAACATACAATGAACTTGTCGTACCCATACCGTTAAGAGAGGCTAAGGTGTCCGTCGAAACATTGAATTGACGCGCTAGTGCAATGAGACCATCACCCGCTTTTACTTTATAGTTCTTGGTAGCAGTGGTTGATTTGCTTGGTTTAGTGGATGGTGCTGCAGGTGTTACAGTAGGCACCTTTACTTTGCCCGGTATTAACCACAGCTTTTGGCCTCTTAGTAAATCAGCACGGCTGCTTATATTATTATAGCTGGCTATCTGAGTCACTGACAAACCGAAGCGATTGGCTGTCCCAATCAGCGTATCTCCGCTTTGTACTACATAGCTATCCGGTTGCTTCGTCTTTTCATTACTATCAGTGCTTAAAGGCTGAATAGTTTTAGCATTATATAAGTACAAAGTACTACCAGATAACAGACTAGCGCTGGCATCTATTTGGTTCCATTCTGCGATATCACGCCAACTCACACCAGCACGACTGGCGATATTAGATAACGTGTCACCACGCATTACCGTATAAGTCGTACGAGTGCCTTGCGGTTTTGGCTTACTAACTGATGTTTTCGCAAAGCTAAGCTTTTTCTCTTCACCACTGGCTTCTAGGATAGATTGCTGTGTCTGGACTGCTGATAGGTTAATGTTGCCATCAGCATTGATAACATTGGTCTCAGAAGTACTGCTGCGTATTTGATTGGCAATGAAATCACGCTCTTCTTTGCTTAGCGGCGGTTCTTGGACAATCGTATTGTTTTGTGTGATCTGAGCAGAAGTGGTCGGTAGACTGTTGCTATTTTTGAGTTCCGCATTGATCTTATTCGTTTCGGCAGTCGTCAATGGTGGCTCAGTACGTACGGACGCATTATTACTATAGATAGAGCTGCTAGATGACGTAGTAGATGGTGAAATGTAGCTCGTCGTTTGCTGAGGAACACTAGCGCTCGCCGCATAATCAGCCAATGCACTGCTATTGGTGGGCAATGAAGAGGCACTATAAGGCTTGTTATTATAACTTGGTGTGCTTGACGTGTTCGACGTGCTAGTGGGGCTGCTTGTTGTATTGTTTGATGCAAGTATATTACCCGTGCCATTACCTCTTAATAAGCTTAATTTAGCATCGGTATTGAGGCTCACATCATTAGGAATAATGATACGCTGCGGGCCTGAAGAATCAACACGTCCCGATGTTAGCGCTGTATTCAATCTTTCTAGCTCATCATAAGTGACGCCTGTTATCTGTGCTACTTCTGACAAACTCACGCCATAATTGACTGGCACACTACGAAAATGCTGACGGTTGGCAATAGCCGGTAAATAGACGCCATACTGTTCAGGCTTGGCAATAATTTCGGCCACCGCCAAAAAACGTGGTACATAGTTCATGGTTTCAGTGGGCAATTTAAGCGACCAGTAATCTGTTGGCAATCCACGCGCAGCATTGGCATCAATTGCCTTCTGTATACGACCAGGGCCCGCATTATAAGCCGCTAGTGCCAACTCCCAACTACCAAATTGATTGTGTAGCGCTGTCAAAAAGTCATAAGCGGCGCGTGTTGATTCGATAACATCGCGGCGACCATCATAGGTGCTACTTTGGTTCAAACCATAAATTCGACCTGTACTTGGAATAAACTGCCACAAGCCTGCTGCTGCTGCACTACTCGTGCCACTTGGATCATAAGAGCTCTCAATGACTGGCAGTAGAGCAAGCTCCGTTGGGATATTACGACGCTCGGCTTCTCGTACCGTATGGTAAATATAGCGACTGGCACGCGCAGTCAAACGATTCAGATAGTCTTGTCGACTGGTGAACCAACTTTTTTGTCCTTCAATGCGCTGATTATATGTCGGCTGACCGCCATTCATACGATAACCAGCCCGCAAACGATTCCATAAGTCACCGTATTGCTGAATAGCAAGTTTGTTACCTTCCACCATTGTCATGTCACTGGCTTCTAATAGGTCTGCTAACTCATCCAAACTCTCCGCATCCAAAAAAGCAGTTGAATAATCAGAGCTACTGCCTGATGCAGGAACTTGACTAACGGGACGTTTAGTAATGATTGACGAGCTATTGGTCGCACCCTTATTTTTTATCATTGACGTATTACTACTACAAGCACTGATAAGTAAAGTGGATACCGCAAGCGTCAGTGGCAACGCAATAAATGAGCGAGAGTTTGATAGCACAGTAGACATGGTATTGGAAGTTTCCTAACGACAGAAAGTGACAAGATAAAATTGATAGATAGTATAGTATGCAATGTAAAGCAAAAACTACTCTAATATAAAAAGATAATGACCAAAAGTTAAGTCAACATTTAAACCATTGGATTAAAACAGTTGATAATTCGATTGTTTAATATGACGAATGGGTAGTAATTATTCATAACTTATCACTGTCGTTTGAAATAATCTTTTTAAAAGATCATTTTTCCTAAAAACCAGCTAATGAATCTACCTTATAACCAATAACTGGTTAATTTCCACTCAATCAATATTATTTTTGACTTAATTGAGACTTAGTTAATAGCCACTTGCGATACGGCCCGTAGTAATACTGCGTTACCAGTAGCTACTGTTAAGGTAACTCTTGATGTTGTGACAAACGAGATTTTTTGACCATCTTTAACCCAACTCTCATTAGTCGTGACATTGGCTTTAGCCTGTTCACCAGTAATAACGATGTTATCTACAGCAATATCATAGCTGTAACTAGAAGTGTCACTCCAACTATTCTGTAGCAGTTTTAGATAAGCGTCTTTATCTAAGCTAGTAGATCTGCCTTTTCTAGACAATGAAATCAGCGCGTCATCAGAGACCAAACGAGCGACTTGACTGACATTTTGGCTATTCGCAGATGACTTCATTGCTGCTATATAATTTTGTACCAAAGCTTCGGTCATGGTTGCTGCTTGCGCACTGACACTTACGGTACTTGCAACGGCAACTACCGCAGCGATGCTAGCACTTTTCATTAATAACGCTAGCAGCCCCTTTCCCCATAATCGTTTCATGATAGTCCTTAGCGATACTATTGTTATTATTGTCATCTAGTGACGACTGACGTTTATCTATCGGTGAGTAAAACCTATTAGACAGTTATTGCTTCACACGCCCTAGATCCATTACAGATTGACTAGACGCTTTTATTCTACATGCTTCATTTTTATGATAGCACTGTTATCCATAAAGATATTGTTGTTTTCAAAAGCACTGTTGATGTTCTAAAAAGCCCTGTTAAAAGCTATAACGGCATACTTGTATCATAGAGTGAGCGTATCATTCAATTCTCACAGCTGTGTGACACCCTGTGTAATTATTGCGAATACCAAGATACGAAAACAATTACTATAGGAGTGTCACTTTATAGACTTACTGTGGATAAAAAATTGGCATCTAGTGAGCCGATTGCCGCCGTTTATAACTCAGCGCAGACATTTAAGACTTGCCACTAGTGTCTGTACCACTATCTTCATAATATTCATCATCACTGAGTTTCATGCCCAGACGTTCTACTCGTCTGTCCATCATTTGTCGAGCCAGTGCTTGCATATCTTCAACGCGGTCTATCTCATCGACAATTTCAAGACCCAGTAAAGTCTCAAACACATCCTCTAGTGTCACTAGACCTTTTACTTCACCATATTCACCGACCGTAATCGCAATGTGAATACGGTTTTTTAGCATAAGCTCTAACAAGTCAAACAGTTTCATTTTTGAAAATACAAAAGTGATATCTCGTTTAAACTGAGTCAATGGCTTATGCATCGCATGGTTAACTTTTGCCAACAACATATCTGTTTTTAAGACAAAGCCAGTAATATTATCTAAGTCACCATCATAAATCGGTAATCGTGAAAAGGTAAGTTTTGGACGATCAACCAATAATTCGGCGACGGTTTTGTTTTCTTCGAACGATAGCATCACTGAACGTGGCGTCATGATATCTTCGACTTTAATGGCACCGAACGCCAGTAAGTTACGAATAATACGTGATTCCAATGGATCTATTTGTCCCGACTCTTCACCGATACTAGCAAGCGCCGCAAACTCACGACGGCTAAAGGTTTCAGGCTCTTTGCCACGTACCAAAAGTTTGGTTAATTTTTCTGAGATCCAAATCAGAGGATACAACAGCAGGATAATACCCCGGACGAAATAAGCAACTAGTCCGCCTAATTGACGCCAGTATACCGTTCCGAGTGTTTTTGGCATAATTTCAGACAAAAACAAAATAGCCAATGTCATTACGGCAGAAAACAGACCAAACCATGCACTACCGAACACGATTGTTGCCTGAGCACCAGCACCGATAGAACCTAACGTATGAGCCACTGTATTCAAGGTCAAAATAGCCGCCAACGATTGATCGATATTATCAACCTTCAATCGTTTTAGCATATTTGCTTTTTTTGGATTGGTTTCTTGAATGTCAGCAATATATGACGGTGTCATACTGAGCAATGCCGCCTCTGCCAAAGAGCAAATAAAAGAGATGCCGATGGCAACAGCTACAAAAAGTATGAGTAGTAAAACACTGGTGGCTGTTGGCGCTGCTAACGCTTCCGTGGTGGTGGCTGCCCCCGCTGCAAAAGCCGGATATGGCAATAACGCTATGAGCATCGCCGTTAATAACGATAGCCCAAAGACTGGCTTAGTATAGCTAGAACTCATAGAATGGCGTGTCGTCGGAGGAGGTTTAGCTGACGCTTCTTTATAAGCGCGCGGACGACATAAACGAGGTACAAACATAAAAGTGGTGAACAAGTTGGGTAACCTAAACAGAAAAAAGGGAAAAGGAATATAATGAGCAAGCTATACCAGATAATAGAATTAGATTCTAAAATAGGCAAAGATGTCCGTAAAACATCTATAAATAGCGACTCAAAGCCGATTTAGTATTTCATATTAGACTTTATTATATCCCAGTAAACCGCATGATAAATGCAGGTAATTATTACCATTTGATAGTAGCATTGATGATGATATTTCACAATAAGTCGCTATTTTTAAGGCTTTATTTTTTTGTACCTGATATTTTCTGACACTTACCGAACGACCATTTAATACTTGAAATTTGGTATACTCTCAGCACTTTGGCATCACTTGTGTCATTTGACGAAAAAATTATCGCAATAGGTGCGTCGTAAGCATGCGACTACCTTAATAAAAACACACTCAGCCTATGATTAACAGTTACCAAGGCTGGGATTTTTTGTTACTATGCGTCTAAATTTATTGTTATTTATAATTTATTGAGAGAGAGATATGGAACAGTTCGGTCAAATCTTATTACCGGTCGCCTTTTTTGCCATTTTTTACTTCTTGGTTATCCGTCCACAATCTAAGCGTACTAAAGAGCATCGAGCTATGGTTAACGCCTTGAGCGTTGGTAGCGAAATTATCTTTGCTGGTGGCTTAATGGGCCGAATCAAAGCCCTAGAAGGCGATTATGCCGTTGTTAGCCTAAATAACAATACTGATGTCAAAGTACAACGTGCTTCTGTTATCTCAGTATTGCCTACTGGCACCATTGAAAGCGTTTAATCATTAATAGTCCCTTACTAATGATTGTTTGATTTGATGGTCGTATCATCAGTAAATGTAATGACTAAAAATGACCGTACACTATCTACGGTCATTTTCGCTGTAACGTAGTGACCTAAAATAGCTTGATAGACTCATAAATAGTCTATTTTTCTATTTTAAATATAATGTCTCTGTTTATTTTATCAGTGATATTTTTAAAGACTCTGTGTCTTTGAAAACCCTGTGTTTTTGAAGACCTTATATCTTTGAAAATTATATGTTTTTGAAAACTACATGTTTTTGAAGAATACATAAAGATGCGTCTGTATTATTTGCTTTACTATCATCGCGGATGATCGCAATGGTACATGATGACGGTTGCCACACATGGCACTCGACCATTGCTATCGCTAACTTCCCATCTGCTAACTTGTGGCCTACGTCGCCAGTCGTTTATCAACCTAAAGAAGTGATTATGCAATATCCCGCTTGGAAATACTTACTTATTACCGTCGTGCTAATTATTGCCGGTCTATATGCTGCCCCTAATCTATATCCTGACGAGCCTGCCGTGCAGATTACGAGCGCTGCCGCGGGTACACAGTTGTCTGAAGGTATTTTAACCCAGTCTCAAAGCCTGCTTAAAGACGCTGGTTTAAAAAACCATAATGGTACCTTTGAAGGTAATAGTGCGCTGGTACGCCTTGACAACCCAGTTGATCAGCTCAAAGCTCAAGAAGTGCTACGTCAGAATTTGGGCGACGACTATGTGGTCGCACTTAACCTAGCGCAAACAACCCCGCAGTGGCTACGTGACATCGGTGCAAAACCAATGAAGCTTGGCCTTGATTTACGCGGTGGTGTCCGTTTTGTGTTAGAAGTCGATATGGACAAAGCGCTTGAGCAGCGTCTGACCAGTGCCAGCCGTGACATGCGTCGTGAGCTACGTGCCGAGCAAATTGCGATTAAAGGCATCAAGACCGAAAATAGAAGCGTATCACTACATTTTTCTGATACAGATACCCGTAATCGTGCACAGAACGTTTTACAAAGCTCGATGGGTAATACGTTTAGTCTACAGTCCTCTATTGACGATCAAGGGCCAGCCTTAATTTTGGCTTATAATGATGCAACGCTTGACGAAATTAATAGTTATGCGGTCAATCAAAACTTGACGACCTTACGTAACCGTATTGCCGAGCTGGGCGTTACTGAAGCCTTGGTACAATCGCAAGGTGCCAGTCGTATCGTTGTAGAGCTACCTGGTGTACAAGATACCGCTGAAGCAAAACGTGTCCTTGGGCGTACGGCAAATCTTGAGTTCCGTATGGTCGCTGAAGACAGCGAAAGCTATGTAGGTGGCATTCCTCCAGCGGGTACCGAAGCGTTCCCATTTGAAACACTTGATGGGCCTCCTGTACTGCTACAGCGCCAAGCGATTGTTACTGGTGATAAAGTGACCAATGCTCAAACGGGTGTTGATGAAAGCGGCTCTCCTGAAGTAAGTATCACGTTGGACAGTGCTGGCGGCAAGCTGATGCAGAACGCTACACGGACTGCTGTTGGCAAACAAATGGCGGTATTGTTCATTGAAAACAAACAAAAAATTACTTATGAAGAAGATCCGGCGACGGGAGAAACTGTCGAAGTAAGAACGCCTTATGCTGAGACTAAAGTAATCAATCGTGCCAACATTCAAGCGGTGCTTGGTTCATCTTTTAGAATTACAGGTCTAGACAGCAGTGCTGAAGCGGCTGAACTTGCGCTTTTATTACGCTCAGGCGCACTTGCTGCCCCAATGTACTTTGTAGAAGAACGTACGATTGGCCCATCACTAGGTCAAGAAAATATCGATAAAGGTCTATTCTCTACTCAGATCGGTTATCTATTAGTGTTTGCGTTTATGATTATTTTCTACCGTCTTTTTGGCGTAATCGCTAACGTGGCACTTGCCGTCAACGTTATTATTATCATTGCCATTATGTCAATCTTAGGCTCATCTTTAACCTTGCCTGGTATTGCTGGTATCGTTTTGACTATTGGTATGGCAGTTGATGCCAACGTTCTGATTTTTGAGCGAATACGTGAAGAGATTACAAACGGTGTACGACCAAAGTCTGCTATCGTGGCAGGTTTTGACCGAGCATTTAGTAGTATTTTCGATGCCAACATTACAACCTTATTAGTCGCATTTATCCTATTCGCGATTGGTACTGGCCCAATTAAAGGCTTTGCGATTACGCTCGCTATTGGTATTGTCAGCTCGCTATTTACCGCTATTTTGGTCACTCGCGCGCTGATACAGATTGCTTATGGTAAGCGTAAATCTATCAAACGTTTGAGCATCGGTTAGGAGAATATTATGGCGATCGAACAGAATAACCCTCTAGAACAGCAGAACAATCCAGATCGAAATGGTTCAGGTGGCTCAAACAGTGATGCAAATAATGCAAGCACGCGCCGCCGTCAAAAACCACGCCGCGATGGTAAAGGCAGTAATACCAAAACCAATAACCCAACCACTGCCACATCAGGTAAAAGCCAAACTCGTCGTGGTGGTAAAGGTAACGGAAAAGGTAGTCAAGCATTGGCCACGCAAATGTCTGATACTTCCGCAGCTATTGACCCTAATTTAGCATTGAGCAATGCTGCAGATGATGCAGCAGCACAATCTGAAGGTGGTATTAAAGCCGTTGGCAATCAGCGTATCATTCCATTTATGAAGATAGAGAAGCCAATGGCGCTTTTATCTTTATTGTTGGTCATTGCTAGTATTATTGCTATTGCAGTGAATGGCCTAAACTTAGGTCTTGATTTTACTGGTGGTGTCTCAGCAGATGTAAATTACGAGCAGCCTGTCGAGCAGGTCGAAGTGGTACAATCACTGGCGGCTAATGGTTTTGATGATGCAGTAGTACAGTATCTTGGTACACGGCAAGAGCTGCTTATTCGTCTTCCTCCTCAGTCAGATAGCGTCGATGGACTAAATGCTAGCCTTAACAAAGCACTGTCCCTCCCTAATAATAACGTTGAAATTAGTAACGTTAACATTATCGGCAGCCAAGTTGGTAATGAGATTTATCTAAACTCAGTCATGGCACTCGTGTTAGCATTGGTATGTATGCTAGGTTATGTTGCCTTACGCTTCCAGTTCAAACTTGCGCTTGGTGCTGTATTATCGCTATTTCATGATGCTATCGTGACTATTGGTGTTTTTGCCTTATTTGGCTTCCCTTTCGACTTAACCGTCTTGGCAGCTGTTTTGGCACTGGTTGGTTATTCTATAAATGATACTATCGTTGTTTATGACCGTATCCGTGAGAATTTCCGCCGCGTTCGTGGCATCACGCCGCGCCAGACCGTTGATTTGTCTTTAACAGAGACACTTCGCCGCACGATTATGACCATCTCCACTGTACTTTTGGTTGTTTTGGCGATGTTGTTCCTAGGCGGCGATGGACTGTTTTGGTTCTCAGTGGCATTGTTTATTGGATTGATAGCTGGTACTTACTCATCTACCTATATTGCAAGCTCAATTCCATTGCATATGGGTCTATCTCGCGATGACTTTATTGTGAAAGTAAAACCAGAATTCGAAGAAGAAATTGTCACTTTTAATGATCCAAAAATGTTTGAACAAGACAATGCTTAATGATACTTAGCCGCAACTGATTAAGTTAATGATTAGATAAATTTAAGCAGTTCTAAGATTCATAGCTAAGTAAACGGTAATGATCTTTAAATAAAAGCACCTGACTTATGAATAATGAGTTTAGGTGCTTTTATCTTTATAACTGTTTTTTCTTCAATCATTAAACCTGCTGCGCTGACTTTATCTATCGGTTAACAGACAGCGTTTTATCCTCTTTATTGTTTCAATATAAACGAGCCATAAATGCCAATGACTAAAACGCCATCTAGCGCAATGCCACCGATTGATACCCGATATAAGCGTATCATTGCTATTGCCTTGCCAGTATTATTGGCCAATTTGGCCATGCCCCTACAAAGCGTTATCGATACGGCGATTGTCGGCAATATGAATGATACCGCCAAACTTGCTGGCATGGGTTTGGCCATACAGTTGTTGTCGCTATTGCTCGTCAGTTTTAACTTTTTACAATACGCCTCATCTGGACTATCCGCTCAAGCCCTCGGACAGTTAGCCAACCATGTTGACGGCTCTGTCAATGATACGAAAAAATCAGTAAACCTAGTACCATCCCCGCTACTGTCTATCTTGCAACGTGCCTTGTTATTAGCATTTTTTATTGGCAGCATTCTACTATTGGCAAAACCTTGGTTGATTGATTTTGGTTTGCAAGCTTTGTCAGCCAATCCTGATAGCGGGCTTGCAGCAAAGACATATCTGGATGTACGTTTTTGGGGTGTGATCGCCGAGCTGATGAACTTTGCTTTTATTGGCTGGTTTGCAGGACAAGGCAAAACGCGTTATATGCTCTATCAACAAGGCTTTATCGCTATACTTAACATTATTTTGACCTTGTTTTTTGTTTTTACGATGCAAATGGGCTTGGTTGGCGTGGCACTAGGAACCACCATTGCATTTTGGTTGGGTATTTTATTGGCACTCTGGTTGAGTCGTCAACATTTGCAAATAACTTGGAAAGCGTTATTCACTGCTGATCGACAACATTTTACTCAAGAAAAAATACTTAGGCTATTTTCACTAAATAAAGATATCTTTATTCGTACACTTATCTTGACCTTGAGTTTTGCTTGGATCACTCGTCTTTCTGCCCAAGGTGGCGATGTCATACTGGCCGCCAATGCGATTTTACTCCAAGTCCTCAGTATCTCAGCCTTTGCCCTTGATGGCGTAGCAGTATCCGCCGAGACCTTAAGCGGTCAAGCAGCAGGACGACGGGATTGGGTTCGTTTTCGCATCATCGTGAAGCGTACAGGTGTCGTCAGTTATGGCCTTGCTATCATGTTAAGTGCGATATGGTGGATTGTGATGCCACTGTATTTGCAATTCATGACCAATATCGAACCCGTCTTTAGACTCGCTTATGATTACCATTTATACGCTGTATTGCTACCTGTCGTTGGCGTCGGCGCATACTGGTTAGATGGTATATTTTTTGGCTTAACCGCTGGCAGTGTGATTCGTAATGCCGCCCTAATACTAGCCGCCATCTTTTTTCCATTAAGCTGGTTGTTCTATCAACAGTGGGATATGACGGGCATTTGGCTGAGCGTATGGTGTTTATTGTTATTAAGATTCATTATTTTGAGTGTCTTCTTATATCGCGCTCATCAAACAGGCAGCTATGAAAAATTACAGCCTCATGTTTAATACTGTTTTGATTGAGTGATTTTTTAACTCAGCTTTTTAGTAAAAAATAATGATAAGCAAAAATGATAGTAATAAAAATTAGGATACCGTGTGACTATTCATTCAAATGAGATAAGCCAACAATTTAAAACCAGCCATAACTGGGTCGAAGGTTTCAAAAAAAGCCTGCCAGTAGCAATGGGCTATCTGCCTGCAGGTATCGCCTTTGGTGTGCTTGCACAAGTTGCTGGCATTCCTGTATGGGCAATCATTATGCTCAGTATCGTACTCTATGCGGGCGCGGCTCAATACGCTTGTTTACCGATGCTGAGCGCTGGTCTGCCGATTGGCAGTGTCGCTACGAATATTGCGGCTATTAATTTGCGTCATGTGTTTTATGGTATGCCATTATTGCAGTACCTGCCAAAACACAAGCTTGCCAAAACTTATTGCCTATTCGCTCTTACTGACGAGACTTTTTCGGTCATGACCAGTTTACCTGACGAATCACGACAATCATTGATGCTGCCAATAAGCTTTTTTAATCAAAGTTGGTGGGTGCTAGCAAGCGCGATTGGTGTGCTAATCGGTAGTGCGCTCAGCGATTTGGTGCCACACTTGGACTTTGCCTTGGTTTGTCTGTTTGCGATTTTGGCTTATGAACAATTTCAAAGCATCAAACGTTATTTCCCCATTGGCATCGCTGTAATCTCCTTAGTCATTGCCTCTTTATTTACGAGCAACTGGCTATTATTGGTAGCGATTACCATTTGTATGCTGATGATTTTAGCGCGTGGCATTTGGGCAAAGCGTGGTTTTATTGGAGAAACTGATGAGCAGTAGTTATCTTATTTTTGCTACTCTTGCAATGGCTGCTGTTACCTTTATTACCCGCGCCCTTCCCGCTTTAATACCCAAAAAGCTTTTGGATACGCCTTGGCTTCATCGATTAAATGAGAGTTTACCGTTGTCAGTCATGGTACTACTCATTTTGACCAGCCTCTCCTATCAAGACCTGTCGGCAGCTACTGGTATGAATAGCGCAGAGTTGCATTTATTAATGGCACAAATTGGTGCCTTACTTTTGGTACTATTAATCTATCATGTCAGTCGTCAGTTATTGGTAAGTATGGTTGTCGGTATCGCCGCTATTAATGGTTTATTGTGGGTATTTACTAATTTTCTAAGCTAATGCTATCAATTAAGCATGCTATAGTCAAAACACCCTAAAACGCTACGTTACTACTGATATCAATTTTTTGAAGCTTCTGTCTGCGCAGGAACAGCAAGCAAGAAAAATTGATAGCAGCAGTGTGTGATGTATCGATATTAATTTTCACTGACTATAATTAATGACATACCCTGATAACAACCAACAAGAAAGCCTTGAGAATTTCGAAAAAACTTAGCGGTATTTTGACTATAAAAAAGGCCGCATTCTCGTTAGAATGCAGCCTTTTATTTTCTGATGATACTTTTAATCTATAACTAATTACATCTCTTCAACACCCATCATATCAACTGGGGTATCAGCAACTATCTGCACGCCTTTTTTACCTGTCTTGGCAGTTTCGCTACGCTGTTGTTGCAGATGATCAAGATACGCTTCGTTAATTTGACCGGTGATATAACAGCCATTAAAAACGGCACAATCAAAGCCTTCAACCTTACTGTGCTTGGTATCTTTTACTGCATCAATTAAATCATCCAAGTCTTGGAAAATTAATCGATCAGCGCCAATAATATCACGCACCTCTTCTGTCGTGTGACCGGAGGCAATAAGCTCACTACGCACTGGCATATCAATACCATAAACGTTCGGGTATTTGACTGGTGGCGATGCACTCGCAAAGAATACTTTGTTAGCGCCTGCATCTCGTGCCATCTGAATAATCTCATGACAGGTCGTACCACGAACGATAGAGTCGTCAACCAACAATACGTTTTTGCCTTTGAACTCTAACGGTACAGCACTAAGCTTTTGACGAACCGATTTTTTGCGTTGCTGCTGACCCGGCATGATAAAGGTACGACCGATATAGCGGTTTTTCATAAACCCTTCACGGTACTTAATATTCATCTTAAGCGCCAGCTCCATCGCTGAAGTACGCGAGGTATCCGGAATAGGAATGACCACATCGATATCATGATCTTCGCCCCATTCAGCAAGAATTTTATCTGCCAGTTTTTCACCCATACGTAAGCGTGATTTATAAACTGAGATATTATCCATGATTGAATCTGGACGAGCAAAGTAGACATACTCAAAGATACAAGGTGTATATTCTTGCTGTTCTACACACTGCTGAGTATGAAGCTTATGATCTAAATCAATAAAAATAGCTTCGCCCGGCTTCACATCACGAATAATGCTAAAGCCTGATCCTGTCAAAGCCACTGATTCTGAAGCGACCATGTATTCGGTGCCGCCGTTTTCTGCCATGCGCTTACCAAAAATAAGCGGACGAATGCCGTTTGGATCACGAAAAGCAAGTAGACCATGACCCGTAATCAAAGCAACCACCCCATAAGCGCCTTCACAGCGACTATAAACCGCTTTTACTGCTTCAAAAATATCAGCAGCGGTTGGATTGGTTTTGCCCAAATTTTGCATTTCATGCGCAAGTACATTCAACAGTACTTCAGAATCTGAGTCAGTATTTAGATGGCGACGATCTTCGATGTACAGTGATTTGGCCAAGCTCTCAGCATTGGTCAAATTACCGTTATGTGCAAGCGTGATACCATAAGGTGAATTGACATAAAATGGCTGGGCTTCCGCACTACTAGAGGTACCAGCAGTTGGATACCGAACATGACCGATACCAAATTTACCAACCAGTTTCATCATATGGCGATTCATGAAAACGTCACGTACCATACCATTTTCTTTACGTAGATAGAGTCTTCCATCTTGCAAAGTGACTATGCCAGCGGCATCTTGCCCGCGATGTTGTAGCATCGTGAGACCATCATAAAGAATCTGATTGACTGGCTCATGAGCTGCAACTCCAATGACTCCACACATAGTTATATCCTATTTTGACCCATACATTAGTATTACAATAACGGCAAAATCTCTGACAGTAAACGATAGAAATTTGGACTGTCACTCACCGCCGACCTGATGATGTTAAACATTTAAAAATATGTATCTTTTCAATTATTTAAAAAAAGAGCTATCAATATTTAATCTATCGTCTCTTATGAGCTATAGATGCTATTAAACAATTTTTTATCAAGGATAATTGGGTTACAAAAACAATATTATAGAAACGACAAGAAATTATAGAGGCTAAAATCATACGTAATAAATGTCAGCCATATAATAAACCAGAAACATAAAATTCTATGACTGATTGATTTGATCCCAAGCGATACCTAGTACATCTGAAACCAGCTCTTTGCCCATCGGTGCATAAGGCAATAGCTCAGGCGCGAGTACCGAGGTTTGCCATTGCGGCATTTGAATTAATAAAGGGGCACTAACGCTAAGAACAACCAACACCATTAGTACATTTTTGGCGGCACCCAGTACACCACCAGCCATTTTATCAACTATACCCAAACGCAAGGTTTTGAGCACACCTGAAAAGACAAATGCGACTAAATGCATGATAGCCAATATCACAATCACCACTAATAAAAATGCCAGTGCCGTTTGTAAAACAGGATTTTGTACGATACCTGATAGTTGCGGCGACACGGCTCCCGCCAAACGCGTAGCAGCTATAAAGGCAATAAACCAACCTGCTAAGCCCACTGCTGTTTTAATCAGTCCTACTTGAAAGCCACGCCATAAGCCAATCAAGACAACAACAGCAATCACGATATCTAGACCACTCATGTGTTACGCCTTATATCTTATTCATTTTCATTGGATGTTTGTGACAAGGTTAATTGTTAATTATTGGTTTAAGATCGAGTTTTTTCATCTAGATTACAATTAATTGATTAACAACTTAACTTTCCATCGCATCGTAATAACCACCGACTGCTTGAATACAAGATTGTACCAGTCCAGGTCCACGATAGATAAGCCCCGTATAGAGCTGCACCATATCAGCACCCGCTTCAATCTTCTTGACAGCCTTGGCACCACTATCAATACCGCCTACGCCAATCAGAGCTACCTTACCATCGAGCTGATCAGAGAACTGTTGTAAAATTTGGGTACTAATGTGGCTCACTGGTCGACCTGATAGACCGCCTGTTTGGTCGCCATCATGCAAATCTTCAACACCTATGCGGCTCAAAGTCGTATTGGTCGCAATCAATCCATCAATCTCGAAATCTATCAACTGCTGTGAGATATAGTCCACTTGTGACGGCTCTAAGTCAGGCGCAACTTTGAGTACCAATGGCACATAAAAGCCATATTCGGTTGCTAATTGATTGTGACGGTTTTTGATCGTATCCAAAAGCTGAGTCAATGCGTCGCCACTCTGCAAGTCACGTAAGTTTTTGGTGTTTGGAGAGGAGATATTAACGGTAATATACGAGGCATGCGGATAAGCACGTTCTAAGCAATAAACATAATCATCAGCCGCCTGCTCTACGGGTGTATCGGCATTTTTACCGATATTAATACCAATATTGCCTTTATATTTGCAGCGTTTGACATTTTCGACCAGATAATCGATGCCTTCGTTATTAAAACCCATACGATTAATAATAGCATCGGCTTGTTTGAGTCTAAATAGTCTTGGCTTATCATTGCCAATCTGCGGTCTTGGTGTGACCGTGCCCACTTCTATAAAACCAAACCCCAGCTCAGCTAACGCATCGATATAATCACCATTTTTATCCAGTCCTGCTGCTAGGCCAACTGGATTAGAAAACTGTAAACCCATACAATCTGTTGGCTGCATCGACTGACCATACACCAAACCTAACACGCGCGCTTTATGAGCTTTATCTAATAAAGATAAGGTCATCTCATGAGCGTGTTCTGGATCCATTCTAAACATAAAAGGGCGAAGTAAGGCATAAGACATAGTAAGGACAGACCCTGGTCGAAATAAATAGTGAGTGAAAAGTGCGAATAAAATCAAGCGCTGCGATTATATCAGCTTAACAGAAATAAGAGCAAAGTTTCATGCAGTAAATTTCTATAGTTAAATCGAATTAGACACAGTCAAGTGGCGACTAAGCAGCGGTAGCAGATCGCCATTTTTAAAACGGGAAACAGGCCAACCTAACCGTAAAAAAATAACCATCATATGAGAACTAAGGTACAGGCCGACCATCAGCCAACGCTATCCAGCCTCGGATAATGCGATAAAGGTGCCAAATGAAGGTAAAAAAGATAATGAGTGAACCAAATCCAGCTAATAGTACCGAACCAATAGCAATGTTTCCGCCACCATCAGTCAATATGCTGATACCAAACCCACCCAATGCAAAAAAAACAATGGCAATACCTATAAAAAACAAGACGATACTGTACCAAAAAGTCTTAATCTGCCAATCAAAATGTGTGGCTAGCCATGAGCCATCTGCATCACGACGCTTCACGTAGTTCATTACAATCGGTACAATCCAAAGCAAACCAGCGGTAAAATAGCTGATCACATACAAGAAATAAGTAATGTGATTATAAGTGATTAAAGATCGGCGCTTATTGTCGGTCATAATATTGTAGTTTCCTTGTTGGGCAATCTCATTATCAGATATTGTACCAACAGAATCACTATAATGGTTGTCAGCCACTTTGGTCTGTTGGCGTATACGCTCATCAGGTTTGTGTTTAGGAGAGTGATTCATCGTAAATATCTATATCTGACAGTAATTAATCATTCTTTAATTGTGCCAAATAAGGAGTTTTTCAATGATACTCACAATAAGTAAATCATTGAGGAGGTTATTATAAAAAAACTCTACAATCTATCGAACGGCAATATAGTCGATCCACTAGATAGCACTTCATACGATGCCTGTTTATGAAGTAACTCTCATATGGTGTAACCGTCCCTATGGCGCAACCGTCGCTTGCACCTGAATGGCTTTGTTTGTCGGATCTTGTTGCATGGATAACTGAGTAAACTGCCAGCCTTGCTGCTCAAGCTGACCAAGCGCTGCACTGACGACTGCCTGACTAGGATGAGTAAAGCTCAGCTGTACCGCGTCACCCGCTGCGACTACTTGAGCATTTTCAATACCAGCGTTGCTCAACAGCGCACTGACGCTATTGGCAGGTGGCATCGCTGCTTCACCGTCAGCAGTATTGGTCGCATTCACGGCGTTTCTATTGATATTACCTGCTTGCGCTCGCAACCAAAAATAATCCCCCACTTGCTCTTGATAGTCACTTTTACTCTGACTGGCTGCTTGATGGATACTATAACCTCCGTAGCCACCAATAAATAACAGCAAAAATACAGACAATACCGCTAACGCCAACTGATCGCGTGGAGACAGTACTTGCCAGCGCGATGACAATACCTGTTGGAAACCGTTCATGCGCTCTGACAGCACGTTGCTTCCAATACCGTTGCTGGTCTCAGGATTCATTTTATTATGTTTGGCGCGGCGCTGTAATCGTTTCATGTTCTGACCTTTTTTCTATCACTTAAGTGACTAATCAATTATGATGCCGCCACAGTTGCTTGCGTATCTTTATTTTCTACAACATTCACAGTGACTTGACCACTAAATTGCCCTTCTTCACTGCCATTAACCTGCTCTAGCTTAGCATTTAAACCCTGTGCCGCCAGTGTGCTCGTAAACCGATCGAGACTATCTCGGTCAGGGGCAATCAAGGTAAAGCTGAGTGACGATGGCTGCATGACTAACGCTTGTGCATGCAATGAAGACTGCTTGATTAAAGGTGATATTCGAGCCAACGCTGCCATATGAGAAGCAGGGGTTTGACTGTCACTGTTCAGCTTGGGTTGTAACTGTACTTGCAGTTTTGTACGGGCACTCAATGGCTCATTAGCAAACCAAGACTGATACTGTTTAGCAATCTCGCTCTTGGTTGCAACGGTTGCATTATTGTACTGATACCATTGCACGCCATCGGTCGCCATTTGTAGTACCAATGCTGATAATGCGACCATCATTGCGACACGCAGATACGGCGATAGCTGTGAATCTGTTGATTTGACAAAGAAATTAAGCCCATGACGTTCGGGATTTTCAAGCGGTATTGGCGTCGTGGTCAACGTGGTTAATAGTAACTGATGCTCAGTGATAAGCGCAGCAGTTTGCGCCATAGCATTGAGTTGCGTTAATGGCTTTTGCAAATCAACATGACGATTAGACTCTATAGTGCCATTAAAAGCGTCAGTAACGTCGTCGCTAGCAGACAGATTTGAAGAGTTGTCAGACGACTCTATAGGCGGCAATAAATTTACTTCGGTTAAATGCGGAAAGCGCTCAAAAATCAGCGGTAAATAGCTGACAGCCATGCCCAGACGTAATGACTGGCGCAATATCATGGTTTGTGTATCTTGATAAAGTGTCACTTGCTGACCTGCACCCTCTTCTGGCGTTGGCAACAGTAGAAAATCAGGAAGTAACGCTGTTATATTCATACCAACCAATTTGGCGCTTTGCTGCCACGATTCGATATCGCTTTGCGCCAGTGCGTATAGTTGATGATGGTCAGCATGACTGATTTGCCGAATGGCCAGTTGCTCAACAGGGGTGAGCGAGATCTCTTCAAATAGATACTGTTTACCATTAATGCCCAGCTGTTTAAGCTGAGCCGTATTAAAGTCAGTATCTACTTGTAATACATGGCTTGAGGGAAAATAGAGACACAACGTTTTTTGAGCATTGGTTTTGTAACTACCATAGATAGCTTGCAGCTGCTGCCAACCCTCGACTACTTCCCATCGTTGTACATCTTCATGCCAGACAGCTAATGGACTATGCTGCGCTCGTAACCAAACATGTAACACTAAGCGTGTCCTTAATTAGTGAAGCTATTATAGAGAGGCAGTTGTCAGTAAGGCTGCTCAGGAACAAAACGATCAACCTCATGTGCCATACCGCCCATCACAAAGTCCATTTCAAACACTCTTGCTTCTGCTAGAGAGAACGACTCAGGATACGCTCCCGTTAGCAAGCCAGCAATATGAGCAACGATAGACATATGACAAACCACGACGAGACATTCTGCTTCTATATCAGCTAAGTCTACTAAAGCCTCACGAGCATCATCAGCGGGCGTAATATTATTCTGTATAGTTGAGGGTACTTTTGGCGCACGCGATTGAAGCGCTGCCAGTGTTTGCTGCGCTCGATCATAAGGACTCACAACAAAACAATCTGGATGATAGTGAGTCGTCACATATTCTGCCGTTTGCGCGGCTTGCTGCTGCCCAAAGTCCGTCAGCTGACGTACGCTATCTGGACGCGATTCGTCTTCTGCTTGACCATGACGTACTAATATAATTTTCATAACCGTCCTTGTCTTCCTTTTCTGGGTACACTATTTTAATACGGTCTCATTTTATTACTACGCTAGAGAATGATTACTTGCTGCCAGAATCGCCACTTTCATCTATAGCGCTGCTTGACGTTTTCATTTGGGCGGTAAGCGCTGCATTACTATGATCGTGAGCCATAACGAATTCAACGTCACTGCGGAATCCTGCTTCCATCAAGTGTAGTGCAACGCCTAATGCGGCTTTATCTTCATAAATGACGGCATAAAGTGCGTGAGTGATGGGCATATAAATGCCTTCTTTGGTGGCTTTTTCATGTACTTGCTGAATGGTATTGACGCCTTCAGCTGTTTGACCAAGTTTTTTTACTGCCGCATCGATGTCCATACCACGACCGAGCATATTACCGATACGGTAGTTACGGCTCAATTCTGAGCTACAGGTAGCGTATAAATCTCCCACGCCTGATAACCCTAAGAACGTTAGTGGATTCGCGCCTGCCTCTACCCCAAAGCGACTCATCTCTGCCAAAGCACGAGTCAATATCATCGCCTTAGTATTCTCGCCGACATCATAGGCGGCAGCCATACCCATTGCGATCGCGTAAATATTTTTGAGCGCACCACCCAGTTCAACACCGCAAATATCATCACTGGCAAATACTCGAAAGAATGCACTGTGCAGCGCCGCTTGTACGGCATGGCGTAATGGTTCAGACTCACTGGCGATGACGGTAGCAGAAGGCATGTTTTTCATGATTTCTATGGCCAAATTTGGCCCTGACATCACGCCAAAATTCACTTCTGGCAATACTTCTTTAATAATGTCACTCATCATTGCAAAAGTATCTTTCTCCATACCTTTGGTCAATGACACAATAGACTGACCGCTAATGAAAGGCGCGATATTTTTTAAGGTTTCGCGAAACGCCAAACCTGGTACAGCGATAAAAATAATGTCTTTGTCTTTGACAGATGCTGCTAAGTCATGACTATACTTCAGACGATCATCAAGCTTATAACCTGGCAAATATTTTTTGTTGGTTTGGGTTTTTACCATCGCCTTTACGGTACGCTTGTTACGTACCCATAGTGTGGTATCACAGCCATTTCGTGCCGCTAAATTTGCCATTGCCGTACCAAAACTACCACCGCCTAAAAATGCCAAACGCAGCTTGGTAGGATTACTGTGAATGGCCGCCATGTTTTTTGCCACCGCGGACTCTACCGCGCTAGGATTAAGTTTTTTGCGGCCGATACCTGATTTGGTCGCACGTTCGATAATTCCTGACAGAAGGCTGTTTTGCTTCTCGGCGGTATTCTTATCTTTTCCACTCTTATCGTTACTGCTGTCTTTCTTACTATCACTAGGACTGGTCATGTTTTTTTATCCGTGTTGAATGGCTTATTATTAATAATAATTTATCACAATTTGTGTGCTGAGACCGACTGTCTTTTTAGATGCTCATTCTATTAAATAGACAGTGCGGTTATCTATTACGGACATTATGACTCAAATCGTACTAATGGCTCGATATCAATAGCTTTACGGGCAGGCTCATCTTTGGGGCTGGTGCCAGTATAAACAAAAGCAGTCACATAATCATCTGGACCAACATCAAAATATGCTTTTACGGCAGGTTCATTACACAGTAATCCAGTACGCCATAAGGTATTAAATCCTTGCGCTTTTAGGGCCAAAATAAGGTTTTGTATCGCAGAGCCCGCACTTAACATTTGCTCAAAAGGAGGCACTTTTTTGTGTGCTTGCATTTTAGTGACAACGGTGATGATAAGGGGGGCACGTAACGGCATGGTCTGCGTCTTTCTGATGTCTTTTTCAGACAATACGTCTCCCTCTCTCTCCGCTTTTGCTTGGGCAGCTTCGAGCAAGGCACGTCCTAATTCATGACGAGATTCGCCTTGCGTCACGATGAAGCGCCATGGACGCAGTTTCTTATGATCGGGCGCGGTTACGGCACACTCAATGGCCGCTTCAATCTGGGCACGAGTCGGTGCTGGCGCGTCCAAATTGCCCATACTACGTCTTGAGTTAATCCAGCCAACCAACGCTTCAGCAGATAACGGCGGGCTATCCATTGTTATATTATTAATGGACAATTTTTTTTCCTGTTGCGCTTCATCATTTTCATCATATGACGTCATTATCGATCCTTATTTATTATTATCTATACCTGTTTTTTTATTCAAAACTAAATCTTTTATCTTGAGCTGACTGACTATTAAGGCCTATTGACGCTAAAAAATACTGATTATGCAGCATCTCCGATACGATGCGCCATTTTTAAATAATCCTCTGACTGCATCTCAAGTAAACGTGAACGTGTACGCTCAATCTCAAACGCCAGCTTCTCTCCTTGATACAGATCCAGTATCGATTGTTCGGCTCGAACTAAAAGCTTTACGCGGCGATCATAAAACTCATCAACGAGGTAAATAAAACGGCGCGTCGGATCACGCAAATCATCATCCAGCGCTGGTACTGAATTAACCAGTACGGTGTTGAATTGCTTAGCGATTTCGATAAAATCAGAGGCTGAACGCGGCTCCATACATAAATGACGGAAATCGCAAAACAGGATATCTTCGGTACGAGCGTTGATCTTTATTTCACGGCCATTAATAGTGATGGGCTCATAACTGATTTTTTGGTTATTGGATAAGCTAGCAAAACGGTTGGCCAACCAATGGTGGTTGGCTTTGGTCATGGGTGATTCAAATAGTTCCGCTTGCTGCAACACACGCAAACGATAGTCAATACCAGAGTCGATATTCATGACCATTGTATGACGCTCAACTTCGGCAATGGCTGGTAAAAAGCGATCACGATGCAACCCATCTTTATAGAGTCCTGATGGCTCAATGTTTGACGTTGCGACCAAAGTAATGCCACGATTGAACAGCATGGTGAAAAGATCACCTAAAATCATGGCATCAGAAACGTTAGAGACAAAGAATTCATCAAAACAGATGATAACCGCTTCTTCATAGATAATATCAGCCACTTTCTCTAATGGATCACTCTCACCTTGCAGCTTATGTAACTCTTGATGCACGCGCTGCATGAAATGATGAAAATGCAGACGCATCTTGCGCTCAATGGTGAGAGAATCATAAAACATATCCATCATCCATGTTTTACCGCGGCCCACTCCACCCCACATATATAACCCCTTGGGCGCGGTAGGTTTGGATTTTAAAAAGCTAAAAAAACCCTTTTTTTGATCCACACTATTGATGAGCTGATGATGAACCTCATCAAGATAGCTCATGGCCTTGAATTGCTGCTCATCTTGAGTAAAGTCGTCCGTACTGACGGCTTGCTCGTAACGTTGCAATGGAGATAAACTCATAATACGACTCATCATTAGATAAAATAAATATTAAAGTAATTGGTTAATGCTTTTTTACCGCGTAAACATAAAGTGATAACAAACTATTATTTGATAGAACTACCACATCACAATATCGGCAAGTACAAAAACTATATATCGCTACCAAAACTGTGTTTCTCTAATAAACCTTTAAGCTCTGACAAGCGACCATGGAAAAAGTGACCAGCACCATCCACAACGCTGACAGCAATGCCTAATTGTTCGGCGAATGCTTGCATGTTCTGAGGATCAATGACTTCATCCGCATTGCCATAAATCTCAAAAGTTTTATCGGCTGGTAAACGTATATCACTACTGTCGTTTTTTTCAACCGATGGCGCAATAAGCGCAATGTTAGCAATTTCAAAGTCGCTTACGCCCCATATATGAGACGCTTCAAGCACTTGCTCAGCCACACGCGCTGTCACATAACCGCCAAAAGAAAAACCACCAAGCCATAGTTTACGCGCATTGGTTTGTTCGGCAATCCATTGTAGCACGGTCATTGCGTCCACTACTTCACCTTCAGCATAATCATGTTCACCCGTCGACTGGCCCACACCGCGAAAGTTAAAGCGCACCACATGCATACCGTTATCACGGGCGAAACGATACATAGTCGTGACCACTTTATTATTCATCGTACCGTCAAATAGAGGGTTGGGATGACAAAGCAGTGCCACTGTGTCGGTCTGTGGATCGTTAGGATTGTCTTGTTGCCAAAGCGCGTCGACTTCGAGCACGCCAGCAGGAGCCGGAATCAATTGCATAAAATTACTTACTGATTGAGAATGAATAGGTCAATTATCCTAGATATGGTTTATATTTCAAGTGATTTGCTGTGTAAGAGTGCAGCTTGTGCAGTTTTTTGATTAGTGATGACTTAAAACAACCCATCAGTGTCTATAAATATGGGTAATTTCAACCTTTGTCGCTCATCACTGTGCCAACATGCAAGGTTAATATGCAATATCTGTGAAATATAGAAAACAATAACCGTCTAGACACTCAACGCAGGAATAGGTTAGATTTATAGCCGTTGTTGAGCAGTATAATCTATGATGTCATGCTGATGTAACATCTGCTTAATTTTACTATTTAATTTTTATGTTGAACTTTCAGGAGTTAGGAATCATTTATGAATACCATCACTAAAACGGCTACCTTAACTGCTACTTTAGCAGCTGCACTTGCCTTAAGCGCTTGCCAAACGACACCTTCATCACCCGTTATCCAACGTGCTAATTCTCTTTATGAAACGACTGGCATCGCAGACACCAAGGTCAAGGCACAGCAAAATGCTATAGATAGCGCGCAAAAAACCTGCCGTAGCAAACAAGTGATTATCGTCGAGGACACAGTAAAATATAACGGTATTTTAGATGAGCGTACTGGACGTATGGTTGGTCAAGTTGGCGCAGTCGTTGGCTCAATTTTTGGTACTGGCACACCAGATTTGTCACGTAAAGATGACTACGAATACACCATTAACTTCCGTTGTCAGTAAGATAAATTCGTTATTCAAATGCTCAGATAACGTTCGTTACTAGAAATTGAAACCTATGTTTCTATTTATATCGACTCGTCTGACTAAGTACAAATAGTTTATAGCCAACAAGTTTACGTGAAATATTCTATCGCGGCTTGTTGGCTTTGCTTTTTGTGCGGACATTTTTGCGTTAGACTATCCTATCTAATATTTTATACGTCTTAGTTCGTTTTTATGCCGTCAGTTTCTGAGCTTTCATCACCTTTGGTCTACTATTATGCGCAAACCCAATCTCTCCAATATCAAACAAGCTAAAGTATTAACGCCTGCCAAGGATTTGGCGACCTTAGAGGCCGAACTGGCAGCACAAGAAAATGACATAGAAACCAATTTAGAAGATACTGTCTTGCGTCTTAGTGATTACTTATCCGCGGTTGACATGGTTATCAAGCAGACCTTTAGTCATCGCGTGTGGGTAAAAGCAGAGATTCGCAATCTGTCTAGCAAAGGTGGTCATTATTACTTTGAGTTAGCAGAAAAAGATGACGATGGCAAAGTTGTCGCCAGCTGCCGTGGCAATCTTTGGCGCTTTAAAGCCGCTCGCGTCTTAGCAAAGTTTGAGCGGGCAACGGGTATGCCCTTGGATCGCGACTTAACGGTTTTATTAAAAGTATCGGCAGGTTTTCATGCACAATATGGCTTTTCTATTACCATTGAAGACATTGATCCCAGCTATACGTTGGGCGATTTGGCAAAACAATATGCACAGATGGTTGATCGCTTAACTGGCGAGGGATTATTGAACCTCAATCAGCAATTGCCGCCTCCATTTGATATTGAACATGTGCTGGTCATTGCCCCTGAAAAAGCAGCAGGACTAGGCGATTTTCAAGCCGATGCCGATCGCTTAGCTCATACAGGCGCGTGTCACTTTCATTACCATCACGCCACGTTTCAGGGTAATCATGCCCCTCTTGAGATACGTCAAGCCATCGTCAGCGCCCAGCAACAGTTTCAAGACACTTATCAGCGCTTGCCCGATTTATTAGTTATTATTCGTGGCGGCGGTGCAGTCGGTGACTTGGCTTATTTAAACGATTATGAGCTTGCCGCTTTGGTTGCAGAACAGCCGATCCCTGTGTGGGTCGGCATTGGTCACGAGCGTGACAAGGTCATCTTAGATGAGGTCGCGCATACCAGTTTTGACACCCCATCAAAAGTCATCGCCGCCATTAGTAGCCATTTAGCACAATTGGTCACTCAGACATTGCACTATCAAGCACAAATAAAACAAGCCACCCAGCGCCAATTAAATAGTGCTGAGCAGCGAGCAGAACGCCAGTTAAGCCAAATACAGTCACAAACGACGGGTCAATTGACTGCCCTACAAAAAGACAGTAACTATGCGTGGCGTAGCATTCAGCAAAGCGCCCAGCGCCAAGTGAAGCAAGCTGCCAGACAAACCGCCGAGCTAAATACACAGACTCAAACCTCGGCTTATCAGCAGTTGTCCATTGCATCTACTCATAGTGAAAATCATCAAAAAACCATTATGCACAGTACTCAGCAACAGCTAATACAAGCTCAGCGTGATAGTGAGCATCTGCGTGACATTGTGTTATTGCATCGTCCTTCTCGCGTGCTTAAGCAAGGCTATAGCATATTGACTGATGAAAAAGGCAAGCAAATACTCACCAGTAGTACCCAGCTTCATGCTGAACAGACGATACGTATTGTCTTAAAAGACGGCGAAGCAAAGGCACAGATTTTGGACATAAAAGCCACATAAAGTGTTTGCTACTGAATACCCTTAATAAGACGATAATCTCAAACTATCGTTAAAAAACAATGAAAGCACTCATAAACAATGAAAGCACTAATAAAAGCACGACAGTATTGCTGGAATGGATTTCTCGAAGCCTCTGTCTGCAACGGCATAGCAAGCAAGGAAAATTTATATTAGCAGTATCTGACGATTGATGTATCGATTTAACTTTTCACCCGCTATATCTAACGTCACTTTATTGTTTACTTCACATTAATTTTAGAAATTAGGACACACTATGACCACCTCTACTCGCAAACGCAAAAAAGCCGCCCCAAAAACCTTTAAGGCGGCCTACGATATTCTAAAAACCAATGCAGCTGAACTACAGCAGCAAGACGAGCCTGATATTGATAATCTAATGACCACCGTTGAAGAATCCATTGCCGCTTATCGCGTTTGCGAAACTCGTATTAATGCGGTACAACAAGCATTAGATGCCGCTTTCGCTGAAGAAGACAAAACAGAAAGTAGCAGCAGTTAAGCGACCTACTCTAGCTCATCAACTTCAAACACTTGACGCAAATAGGCAAGATACGTGTCATTATTGATCATGGTCTTGCCGGGGCTATCAGACAGTTTCGCGACTGGTTGTCCATTGCACTCAACCAGCTTGAGCACGATATTAATCGGCGTGATGCCCATATCATTGGTCAGATTGGTACCAATACCAAAACTGGTTTTAATACGGCCTTGGAAGTATTGATGCAACTCCCAAGCTTTATTAAGATTCAGACCATCGCTAAAGGTCAGAATCTTCGTTTTGGGATCTATCTTTAATTTTTCATAATGCGCAATGGCTTTATCACCCCAAATATAGGGGTCACCGCTATCATGACGCAGACCATCAAAAAGCTTGGCAAAATACAAATCAAAATCACGTAAAAACGCATCCATTCCAACGACATCGGTCAGCGCAATACCTAAGTCACCGCGATATTCATGCACCCACGCTTCAAGCGCCGCTTTTTGTGAGTCGCGCAAACGCACATCCAACGCCTGAAATGCCTGCATAAACTCATGCGCCATCGTACCAATCGGCGTCATACCTAGTTTTTTTGCTAAATAAACATTAGAAGTGCCGCCCACTATTTTTGGTTCAGCCTTATGCAAGGTCTCAACCACATGCGCTTGCCACGTTTTGCTAAATCGTCTACGAGTACCAAAATCAGCGACGATAAATGGCGGTGTACCACGACTGTCTTTGGCTTGTTCTGCTGCATAATGATGTAATAATGCGAATTTTTCATCCAGCCTACGCTGACCTTCTTCAATCACACTCTCATTTGATAGCGCATTAAAATAGAGCTCATTGACAATTGCCAGCACGAAGACTTCAAAGAACATTGCCTGAATCATCGGGCCTTCAATGTCGATGAATAAACGACCTTTACTGTCTGTACTAACCGTAATAAAACGACGTTTCAGCTTAAATAGCTCAAGGTAATCGACAAAGTCTGAACGCATAAAGCGCAAACTACGTAAATACTCTAACTCATCTTCTAAAAAACGCAGTTCACATAAACTGTCTAACTGCTGCTCAAGTTGCTCTCTGATATCTGCTAATGGATAGACCGAATCTTTGTTATTGCGGCAGCGGAAGCGATAAACGCCATGCGTCTGCGGAAACTGATGCAGCATCGCTTGTAACATTGTGAATTTATACAAATCGTTATCGAGTAACGAGGTAATAATAGGCTCAAAAGTTGTAGAAGTATGGGTAACGGTCATGTTACAGCCTTAAATACAAAAATGAAAAATCGCTAAACGAAGCGAGTGATAAAATAGATGGACATAACGATATCTATTGCTGATAGATAAATCATAAGCGTTTGAGTATAACGAAGTTTGGTTGATTTTTCATAATTCAAGAGCTATAGCAGCAAAAATACAACGATAATAAAATGAATCATCATATTACGATAGCATTTATGCTCAAGGCATCAATAATAAAAAAGACGCTAAGAATCATCTTAACGTCTTTTTATAAGATCAATTATGACCATTAATAATTAAGGTTTTGCAGGCTTTACCAACTTCACTAATGGCGCATAGCCTGACTGCGGCATCACACTGACTGGAATAAACTGTAACGAGCCGCCGTTGATACAATAACGCAAGCCGCCACGGTCTTTTGGACCATCAGGGAATACATGACCTAGATGCGAATCAGCGACTCGTGAGCGAATCTCAGTACGCACCATATTAAAGGCCTTATCTTCATGCTGGGTAATCACTTGCATATCAATAGGCTTAGTAAAACTTGGCCAACCGCAACCTGATTGATATTTGTCAGTTGATAAGAAAAGTGGCTCACCACTTACTACATCAACATAGATCCCCGGCGCAAATAAATTATCATATTCGTGACTAAACGCACGCTCAGTTCCTGCATCTTGAGTAATGTCATACTGTGCTTTCGTCAGTGTATTTTTCAGAGCGCCTTTATCAAACCCAGCATAACGCTTGGGATTTAATGTTTCAGCCACTGTCGTCACAGGCGCAAGCTTGGTCGTTGCTTTTGTCTCTTCAGGCTTATCATCCGCCAGACTTAAATCGACATGACAATAGCCATTTGGATTTTTAGCCAAGTAATCTTGATGATACGATTCAGCCAAATAGAAGTTGTCTAGCGCCTTGTCTTCGACGACGACTTTTTCCTTATATTTACCTTGTACGCGTTTGATTGCGGCATCAATCACTGGTTTGTCCGCTTTATCAGTATAGTAAATACCTGAGCGATACTGTACACCGCGATCATTACCTTGCTTATTCATGCTAGTAGGATCAACCACACGGAAGTAATACTTCAAAATCGTATCAAGATCGGTCTTATCTGCATCATAAGTGACTTTGACGGTTTCAGCGTGTCCTGAACCACGAATGACATCCTCATAGCTTGGATTTGGCTGGTTGTCACTACCATTCGCATAACCAGATATAACGTCAACCACGCCATCGACACGTTCCATATAGGCCTCAACGCCCCAAAAACAGCCACCAGCCAGATAGATTGAGCGAGTATTAATGGCCTTACCTTTATCGTTATAGTAAACACCATCTTTTTGATTAATAGTCTCAATCTTGCTGTTATTATCAAGCGCCTGAACATTGGCAGGCTTGGCTTTACTATTTTTGAGCTCAGCAAAATCATTACTGGCATTTTCTGCCAGTGCATATGCCTGCTCTGCTGTCATGTTGCCTTTGACTAAGCGCACAAGGTTACCTTGTTTATCCAAAATAGCCCAGCTTGGATAAACCTGCACCCCAAGTTTATCAATCAACTCACCTGATGGGTCAGATAATACAGGTAACTTTGGATAATCTGCTTGAACACCAGCATACCAAGTGGTGAAATCACTATCCTCTTTTTCATTGAGATGACCGGGGCTAGTAACGGTGACGACGTTAACGTCTGAGAATTTAGGATCCTTGCGCCAAGTTTCTGTTTCCTCAAGCGACCCCAAACATAATGGACACCAGCTTGCCCAAAACTTCACCAAGGTTGGTTTATTGGGATCTATCACTGCTGCACCTGTATCACCCAAGCCTTTCGTTAATTGCGGCAGTGATTGCAGCTGTTTGAGCATATCTGACGGCAGCATATCACGAGAGCTCTTCGCTTCGCTCTTTTTCGGACTGGCGCTACTGCTCGTGTTATTGGTGCTGTTGTCCGCATTGCTCATCTGACCACAAGCAATCAATATTCCTGCGCTCAATACAGTGGTCACGCCAAACGCACCAGCGTTTTTGAACCAACGCGATGAGGCACGTGGTGACTCTGTCGACGACTCTTTTGCATCTCTGTGGTCATTATTACGAATATTTTTATGTGGCATGATAGGTCCTTTCTACGAAGTCTTACGTTCATAGGCTGAAGTTAAATGATAACTTATGATCTTTTTAAACTGGTATCTAAGCAGAATATACTAAAAAATTTTAAAAGAATAAACGCATTGTATAGGTGTTAGCTATATGAGATATAGGCAGTTAAAATGATGAAATAGTTTGGAAAAATCTGGTATATACGTTAAGTATTATATGAATAGCATCTGATCTTTGTAAGATCACCTTATATATTATACAGTGAATATTACCCATCTTTTGGTAGTGATTGATGCATTGATACACTTTTTTGACAACGCAGTAAGAGTAGCGATATACAGAACTGGCTCACTCAATAATCTATGCTCAGACATATTATATGAAGGTAGAACAGAGAAAAACAATGCTTTTAATACAATTACTTACTGAGAATAAGCCTATCTACCTACACGCTTAAATGAGTAGATTTCAAAACAATTTAATTTGTAGCGTTCATGATTTAACCTTTGGCGTTCATAAATTGTGCTACATAATTATCGGCTGGATTGTGACGTAATTCTTGTGACGTTCCCGTTTGCACTAAACGCCCACCGTTCAAAATACTAATACGTTGGCCGACCTTGACTGCCTCATCAATGTCATGGGTAATAAAGACAATCGTTTTATTCAGACGGTCTTGCAATGCTAGCAATTGGTCTTGTAATTGAGCACGGATAAGGGGATCAAGTGCAGAAAACGCCTCATCCATTAGCAAAATTGGATTGTCCGTCGCTAGCGCCCGCGCCAAACCAACACGCTGCTGCATACCGCCCGACAGCTCATCAGGATAGCTGTGCTCCAAGTTTGTTAGCCCAACTTCATTGAGCCAGTATCGAGCCACTTCATGACGCTCCTTTATACTCATTTTGCGCACACGCAGACCATAAGCGACGTTTTGTATGACGGTCATATGCGGTACTAAGCCAAAATGCTGAAAGACCATGCTGACTGTTTGTTGGCGATAATGCTGCAACTCTTTGTCATTAAAATCCAATACATTGATAGCAGAGGTTGAATTTTTCGCATCTGAATGATTTGCAGTATGGGTCAGCGTTTCATTCAAACTGGTCGTAGGAGTCGTCGATTGAGCCTCATTTTTAGGGGTTTCTACATTGGCGGACGTTTTTGCATTGATAGCGGTATCAACCCATATTTTGCCACTCGTTGGATCAATCAAGCGATTAATGTGACGTATCAATGTCGATTTACCAGAACCCGATAGCCCCATAATACAATGCAGCTCACCTGCCTTAACCGCTAGATTAATATCATAAAGCCCGACCGAATAGCCCGTTTGTTCTTTTACCTTGATGCTATCCATACCGTCTGCCAATAATGCCAGTGCAGACTGCGCTTGCGAGGGACTGGCATTGTAGATTTTGCTGATATTCTCTAACTGGATATGATTCATCATTATTCTCGCTATTTTAATTATTTTATGGGCAGATTTTTCGTGAGCGTCATTTGGATTATGTACACTAATTACTTGTGCTACCCAGTTTTTCTATTATCCAGTCAGTTTTTTTATTAGGCAAATAACTAACCCACTGGACGCCTACTGGCTTCGATCGTTTTTTGACGAGCGCGCTTGCCTTGACCAAATGCTTGAGTAATACGGTCAATGATAATGGCCACGATAACAATGGCTGTACCTGCTTGTAAGCCTTGACCTATATTGAGCGTTTGTATCGATTGCAGTACATCCTCGCCAAGACCCGGCGCGCCAATCATCGAAGCCAAGACCACCATAGCCAGTGACATCATCACGGCTTGGTTAATTCCCGCCATAATACTGGGAAGCGCTTGTGGTAATTTTATCCAAATAAGTAGCTGCAAATGTGTGCTACCAAATGAGCGCCCTGCCTCCACCATTTCGTGATTCACTTGGGTGATACCCAGCATCGTCAAACGAATGAGCGGCGGCAATGCATATATAATGGTGGCAAATAGCGCAGGCACTTTACCAATACCAAATAACATCAATACTGGTATCAGATAAACAAAACTTGGCATGGTCTGCATCACATCTAATATCGGCGTCACAATCTTGCGGAGCAGCTGACTGCCTGACATAGCAATGCCAATAGGAATACCGATAACCACGGTGACCAATACCGAGACAATAAGCAGGGCTAAGGTATCAATCAATGCACCCCATAGTCCAAATGCGCCTATTAAAAACAGCCCTGCACCGCATGCCAGCGCAAACCAAATCTTGCGTACACCAAACCACGCCAATACAGTGACAAGCCCAATAATCAACCATGGTGGAATAACGGTTAATAGACGCTCAATAGGTAGCAATAAATACGTTAACGCCACGGTACTAATCGTACGAAACACGTCACCATAATTTCGGACAACGCTTGCCAATGTATTATTCAGCGGTGTCTCAAGCGACCATGAAGGGAAGCTGGATGACAAACCCAATTGGCTATCTCTGGCTGCTGTATTATTAACGACAGCCGCCCCAGTTAAGCTAATACCTAACTTAGTAGCAAGATTATTAGCGGCTTCTTCAGACACCCATTTTTGCCAAACGTTTGGATGTTCACGCAAAAACACCAATGCTTGCTCTTCTCCGCTACGTTTGGTTTCATTCATCTCCAAAATAGAACCATTAAGCTCATCGGAGGTGAACTGTACTTTTTTAAAGACAGCTGCCAACTCAGGATTGGTATCGAGAAATGGGGTAGATACCGCAATACCCAAAGGCGAGACAGGAAATCCAGACACACAATCAGACTTGCCATCAGCAAGTAGTAGGTCTTGCCAGCACTCATCTTTATGAGCGGCAAATTCCAATGGTGCAAAATCATACTTTGCCATCAAGCCAGTGGGCTGCCAGTAATAGAACAATAGCGGTTTGTGCTGCTCAAAAGCAGAGGCAATCTCGGCATCGAGAGCCGCACCCGTTCCGGGATGGGCATTATTAAAAACAGTATCTAAACCTGTATTTTTGAGTAAGCGCGTATTAAATATCTCACACGTCCAACCAGACGGGCAATTCATAAAACGTGACTTACCTGGGTTTTCAGGATCTTTAAAAAGCTCAGCATATTTAGGCAAATCTTTATAACTGCGCAAACCCGGGTTTTCTTCTAAGACATATTTGGGAACATACCAGCCTTGGGTTGCACCGCCCTTGAGCGTATCACCGATGACGGCCACTTTATTTTCTTCAATGGCTTTCTCCATTATCGGGGAGCGTCCAATCCATTGCTCACCAATGATTTGGATGTCGTTTTGTGACAAAGCCGTCTCAAGCGCAGGGCCCGCTCCTGGCACCTCTTCAATCGTACAACCATAGCCATCTTCGGCGATATATTTTAGGACGCCAGAGGTGAATTGACCACTCTCCCACGTCAATGCCCCAAATTTGATTGGCGATTCACAAGCAGCAGAAGCAGCTATGGGCAGTAGCAACATACTCATACACAGTGCAATTAATGCAATCCATTGGCGCATATGCTGTCCTATTTATTAGTTATATCGGTAGTAAAACAATCGTTAAAATAACGAGCGCTTAATGATATTTGTCTTATGTCGCATTATCCAAATTATGCGCTCAACTTCTATTGACCATTTTTGAGCATGTTTCTCTACTATTGATACTTATTAACAATTGTAGCGATTTATACTCTTGATAATAAATACTTATTATCGCTTTGTTAAGAGTAGTTTTTGAACGGTAACACTTATAGAACATTCTTACTTATAGAACCGTTTAACTGACCTGATATCTCGTTCACATCAAATTTTTGATAAAAAAATAGCACCCACTTGCGTAGATGCCTTTATTTATCGTGTCACTCATTCAAAAAAGCTACTTTAGAAACAGTGCCATGGCTTTTTTGAATAGTCCGCCATAAGGAGGCAATAATAAATTCATACCATTTAGCTTGGTCTGTACGAAGACAGGTTTCATATGGCTTAGACGCTCAAACCCAGCTTTACCATGGTAAGATCCAGTTCCTGAATCCCCGACCCCGCCAAACGGTAAGTCATGCTGCGCGACATGCATAATCACCTCATTAATACAGAGGCCGCCTGACACTGTATTATTACGTACTTTTTCTATACCGTTATAGTTGTCACCAAAGACATATAACGCCAACGGGCGCGGACGTGAATTGACGAAATCAATCGCGTCATCCAGCGTTTCATAATGAATGAGCGGTAAAATCGGTGCAAAAATCTCCTCTTGCATGACGTCACTATCAGGGGCAGGCTCGCTTACAATAACGGGCGGCATCAGACGCGTTTCGATATTCGACTCAGTATCAGTCAGCTGATGTATTTCAGTACGTGACAGCGCATCTAGATAGCCTTTGACGCGCTTAAATTGCGCACCATTGATGATGCGCGTGTAATCTGGATTGTGTTCAATATTAGGATAATGCTTAACCATCCACTCTTTTGCCAAGCTGATAAACCGCTCATGATGTTGACGCGGCACCAACACATAATCAGGGGCGATACAGGTTTGACCGGCATTCAATGTCTTGCCCATCATTACACGATTAACGACAGCCTCTAAATTGGCATCCTCAAACACGATCACTGGAGACTTACCGCCAAGCTCAAGTGTCACAGGCGTTAGATTGGGAGCAGCCGCTGCCATTACTTTTTTGCCCACGGCAGTGGAGCCTGTATAAAGTAGATGATCAAATGGTAACTCGCTAAAAGCCGCGGCGATATCAACCTCACCCAGCACCACACAGACCATATCTGGGGAGAAATAACGAGCAATCGTATCAGCAAACGTTTGGGCGAATTGCGGTGCGGCTTCACTCATTTTAATCATGATGCGATTGCCCGCAGTAAGCGCATCGATCATCGGCCCTATCGCCAAAAACAGTGGATAGTTCCAAGGCACCATGATACCGACCACGCCTAGCGGCTGTGGCTGGATTTCATTGTGGGCGGGTCTATAGAGCGCTGAAATAGGAGCGCGCTGCGCTTTCATCCATTTTTTGCCGTGTTTTTTGGCATGACTGATACCAGTGAAGCTAGGAAACAACTCGGCAAACTGGGTCTCTGATTCACTACGATAGCCAAAGTCTGCGCTAATCGCTTTAGCAAAACTTGCTTGGTTGTCGCTCAGCATGATTTCTAGATTGTCCAGTTGAGTTTCGCGAGTTCTCCAGTCATTAATCGGCTGCGTACGGCTCAGTGTTTTCAGGCGTGAGAATTGTGCGTGCATCTCATCAATAGTCTTCGCTGTGCTAAGCTGTTGGGCGGCTTGTGACTGCACAAGATTTGTATTGATTGAGGTCTGATCTTGAATTTTTTGGTCAGTATTTGTCATTTATCTTCCTTGTCGTATGCGTTAGCGCTAATAGGCTATATTGGGCGAAATATTTTGTATTTCTAGTCAAAAGATCACTTCAGTGACAACCTTTGAACCTATAAATATTCATAATATTCCATTCATTATACTTTAATGTAGCGCATCAACTGACCAATGAACAGTATATTAAGTTGACTGCCGCGTCTGTCACGGACAAGTGTTTATCAAGCACTTAACGCAATGATATTAAGCCCTTTTATCCTTCCGTTATTTCTACTTACTATAGTCAAAATACCCTAAAAACGCTACGGTACTGCTGCTATCAATTTTTTGCAGCCTCTGTCTGCGCAGGCATAGCAAGCAAGAAAAATTAATAGCCGTAGTGAGTGATGTATCGATATTACTTTTCACTGACTATTTTTCACTGACTATATAATTATTTACAATATTGAAGGAGGCAGTCATAGCAGATAATTTTGGGAGATACTCTCCAAAACTGCTACACTGAATATCAGTAATAAATACCTCTAAATCTGACAATAATAAGATTATCACTCTTATGCAAAACACCACGCAACAACTTAATGACACTCTTATCAGTAAATCCCTGTCAGCGGCTGACTATGTCCCTACTCTCGATGCCATGCTATCACGCACCCTTGCGCGTATTGATTTAAAAAAACAACAAGGACTGCGCACGCCAGACGAGCTATGGATCGTCGATCATAATGACGTCTATACGCTTGGACAAGCTGGTAAAGAAGAGCATATCTTGCAACGCACTAATACGCCTATTATCAAAACCGATCGCGGTGGGCAAGTCACTTGGCACGGTCATGGGCAGCTGGTTATTTACTGGTTGTTTGATTTAGAAAGTTTGAATTGGGGTGTGCGCACCTTGGTTTCTCACGCTGAACAAGCCATTGAAGATGTCATTAACGACTGTCTAGGCATATCTTCCTCGGACAGCACCGATACAAATAGCGCCAACATCAGCGCGCATGCACGCCGTGATGCACCCGGTGTTTACTTATATGCGGATACTTCTGAGAAACAAAATAATACTGGCAATGTGTCTGCTGATGCATCCATTGACAATACCATCATGCTTGGGAAAATAGCGTCGCTAGGCTTTAAGATTAAACATGGCTTTAGTTACCATGGTATTGCGATTAATTTAGATTGTGATTTATCGGCATTTAACGCCATTAATCCTTGTGGTTATGCGGGCATGCAAATGTTACGACTATCGGATTTTGTGGCGATGCATCGCCATACGAATAACGGTGCAGATGACAGTAACAGTGATGAAAGCAAAATTAATGAGCAAATACTGCCCTCTTTAAGCTATGAACAAGTGACGCAAAAGCTTATCGATAATATTGCTAAACGTCATGCGGGACTGATTGAATTACGAGCCATTGCATCCAAATGAGGTCTTTGAGTCCATTTGTGCATAATATCTTGCACGCTTAGACTTAAGCATTATGAGAAAACTGAACTCAAACTTGCTATAATCGCATCCAGTACAAATCGGGTGCTGCAACAATTTTGTAGCACGCCTAGCTCAACCTCTTATTCAAACACTTAAAACAAAAGCAAATTGGAGTATTTTATGGCAGATTTTAACAAAATTTTAGACGCAGGCGACGTAGACGGCGGCATCATCAACGTAGTAGTAGAAATTCCAGCTGGCAGCAGCCATAAAATTGAGTGGAATCGCGAATTGGCTGTGTTTGAGCTTGATCGTATTGATCCACAGATTTTTGCTAAGCCTTGTAACTACGGTTTTATCCCGCAAACGCTTGACGAAGACGGTGATGAGCTTGACGTGTTGCTATTAACTGAGCAGCCTTTACCAACGGGCATTTTCTTAAAAGCCAAAGTAATCGGCGTGATGAAGTTCGTTGATGATGGCGAAGTCGATGACAAAATCGTTGTCGTCCCTGCTGACGACCGTGATACAGGCAATGCCTATAACAGCTTAGACGATCTACCAAAACAACTTATCAATCAATTAGAGTTCCATTTCAGCCATTACAAAGACTTGAAAAAGCCAGGCACGACTGTGGTTGAATCTTGGGGTGATGTTGCAGAAGCCAAAGAAGTGATCAAAGAGTCTATCCAACGCTGGAAAGATTTATAATTTATTAACCATTGGCATAAATGCTAATAAAATAGAAACAATAAAATACCGCAGTCATTATGTGATAGCGGTATTTTTTTGCTTAAACGTTGCTTATATAAAATGGGTATAATGAACGCTATTCATCATTCACACGCATACGCCGTAATAAGGACAGCCATGTTTAATCCTGATCCCAGCTCAAAGTCAAGTAATAAGAAGCTGCCAAAAGCGGTCATCATGATGATCGAAAAAAATAACTTAGTGATGGCCATCAAAACCTTGGCAGCCGATGAAAACATCAGTATGGAGGAAGCCAAGGTACGGATTGATGCTTATGAGACAGCATTGAAAGTGAAGCAGCAGCAAAACCTCAATAAGATCGCCAATAAACAAGGCATTCCTAATGAGGCCATTAGTTTTGATAGAGAGCAAGAGTCTGAGGATGATACCGACCCATTAATAAAGAACCGTGTCAAAACGACTAAAGGAAGTCAAGAATTCCAGACGCTAAAAACAGGCGTTGACAGTCGGCTCAATGACTTAGGCTACAAAAAGCCATTGATGCCTTATTGGATGAAACGGTTGCTCGTGATTGCAGTGATTATTCTAGGATTGTTTTGGATATTGTGGCGTATTTTTGGTTAAATAAAAAACACTAAATCATCATATTTTATATAGTCTGTTATAAGTGGTTCCATTATACCAGTCTGTTTTAAGTAGTCTATTAATAGGCTTGAGGGGTTAAATAGCTGGTTCCGCTGAGGTATACCTATTTTTGTTTAAGCGTCAGAATCTATCTCCAATAATTTAAGATGGTGGTACTTCACCATAGATCGGCC
>NZ_CAJGZJ010000018.1 GCF_904846225.1 Psychrobacter immobilis
CAAGGGTGGATGGAGAATAATCTACCTAAACTGTTTCATGATATGGGTTGTATCTCTTTTATTCTGGATTGACTATAGACTGTCAAAACTATAAATGCCCGTCGCGTATTAGGCGACGCTTTCTGCATCATTGCGTTTCTCGATTTTATGCTGATCTTCTGTGTTATCGACTTTCCAATAGCTGGATATGTATAAATGCGTTTTTGGTATGGGACGCTCTACTTTAAAGTATTGGCGTAGGGCACGCATACTATGGAATTCACAAGCCGCCCAAACTGCAGGTTGCCCTGCCAGCCAAGTCAAGGTTTTGGCATGTTCAAGCAATGGGCTGCTTTCTATATTTGGCTCCGCGTTAATAACCCAATGGATTTCGACGTTTTCTGGTTTTTTAAGTGTTTGACGATCCGCCTCAGTCGTCACCTCAAGTACGGCATAGCCGCGTGCATCATCAGGCAGCTGGGCAAGGTTGACGGTAATGGCAGGTAGGGCGGTCATATCGCCAATTAATAAAAACCAGTCTGCCTCATTGTTGATGAGCTTTTTTGGTCCGGGGCCGCCGACTAATATTTGGTCGCCCATTTGGGCGTTTCGCGCCCATGTTGAGGCAGGACCTTCAGCATCATGCAAAGCAAAATCAACGTCTATTTCATTATCACGTTGGACGCTGATGGTATACGTGCGCATCAGTGGTCGAGCTTCTTCGCCCTGAGGAAATATGAGTTTGATGTAAGCACTTTCTTGATCGACAGGAAAGTCTAGTAAATCATCACCACCAAGCGTGATACGGCACATATTTGGCGTGATGTATTTGGTTTGAATGACCTCAAGTAATCTTGGATTGGGTTTTGCCATGATGTATTTTCCTTCTCTTGTAACGGTAGTGCTAAAAGTGTTTGCTATTATATTGTGACTAAACCATCAGAATAAAACCATCAAACCGATTTGATGGTTGTTCAGTCTTAATACTATGCTCAAAAAATATAATTGGCAGTATGGAATTTTGCTCATCTAATCAATAAACAGTTTTGAGATTATTAAAAGTTGGCCTTTAGACTGACTGACATTTGCCGTTCAGGTCCCATCCAGCAGTTATTGATATCGTAGCAAGTGCCGACATAGGTTTTATCAAAGAGATTGTTGATACTAGCACCGACAGTGAGCATCGGGTTGATTCGATAGTTGCCGCCGACATCTACTAAAGTCACGCTTTGCAGCTCATCTGAGTTTTGTTTATCAAGTTGCATGCCACCTTCATAGCGAACACCCGCATTGAGTGTAAGCTTGTCTGTGGCGTAATAGTCTGTCCACAGTGTGGCTTTGTGCTTCGCCGTTTGCGCTGGGGTGTTGCCGATCACATCAGGGTTGAATTCATCCTCTGTAATCTCAGCATCGGTATAGCTGTAACTTGCATTGATATCTACCCAGTCATTGAGCATGTGGCTGCCTGAAACCTCAAACCCTTTGGATGTGATTTCACCTGTTTGAGTTTGGCTTCTATAATTGATTTCATCAGCCACTACGACGTTCTTTTGTTTGATATCAAAGACCGCCAATGTTCCTTGTGTGGCGCGATCAGCAGAGAGATACTTGATACCGGCTTCTAACTGATCTGCCGTGGTAGGCTCAAACGCCTTGTTAGTAATAAAGTTACTGCCAACTACAGGCTGAAATGATTGCGAGTAGCTGGCATAAGGCGATATTCCATTATCAAAGTTATAAATAGCTGCGAGACGACCACTGGTTTTTGAGGCATCATTATCAATGTTTTGGTCGCTATAGACGGCACCTTCAGAGGCTTTGGTCTGCTTAGTGATACTATCAAAGTTATCATGACGTAAGCCTGCTACCACTGTCAAATCTTGCCATGTCATCTCGTCTTGTACATAAAATCCTAACTGGCTTTGCTCGATGTCTTCATCTTGTCGATAGGCATTTAAAGGCAGCGTATCGGTATTGATTTGTGAAAAATCTGGGTTAGATAAATCAAGGTTTGGCGTACCGTCTGCGCCAGCATCATAGTAAGTCGCAGTACTGTCTGTTTCTTGATACTCAATACCAAATAACAAATTATGAGAAGTGTTAGCAGTATCTAGTTTATAAGCAAGCTGATTGTCCGTGGTCCAGTTGTTCATACTCTCATCGGTGGTGTAGGCCACACGGTTTAGTATTTTATCACTCCCACTCACAAACCCACTGTTGTACATATTGCGTTGCTGCGCGTCGGTATCGGTATAGCGCAGTATGTGTTTGAACGTCAACTTATCGTTAATGTCCCAGTTTACGGTGACACTGGGCATAAATACTTCTTTGCTAAAGCGATTCCATTTATCACCCGCGTAAGCATCACTGCCCAGTTTGCCATAACTGGCATTATACACAGTGCCAACAGCAGGCAACGGAGTGGAGGGCACCATCTCTGGATCATCTTGATAAAAAAGATTGGCAAGAACAGAGACATCATCCGTTGGTCGCCACTCAAGTGAGGGATTGATAAGTGTGCGCTCTTCTTCGGTGGTCTGCATCTGCCCCTCTTTTCTACGTTTTAATGCCACCAAACGATAATTGAGCGTGTCTGAGATAGGACCTGTCGTATCGATGGCTATCTCTTTTAGGTTTTGATTACCAAGTCGCAGCTGCACCTCAGACGCTTGGGTGCTTTTTGGGGTTTTGGCTACTTGATTGACCATGCCACCGGGTGACGCATAGCCGTAGAGTGAGGATGCTGGGCCTTTTAACACCTCTACCGCTTCAGTGGCATAAATGTCTACTTGCGGCATCAGATTCCAAGCACCATCATAAGGCAATCTTAGTCCATCATAAAAATTGGAGTAGGTCTTAAAACCGCGAATATTATATTCATCAAATATAGACACAGTACCGCGGCTCTCAGCACTCACGCCAGGCTCATAACGCAGTGCCGCACTGACACTGTCTGCTTGACGTTTTTGTAATAATGCTTGATTAATTCTCGTATAACTCATTGGCGCATCATTGGGATCTAGCGCTGTTTTTGTGCCTGTACTGCGGTAGCTGTCAGCATAGACGGTAATCGCATCTAATGTAGTTGATGGCGTCGAAACCTCATTGTCGTCGATGCTACTCGGTGTTTCCTCGGCATATGAGGCAGAACTGAGACTCATTAATAAGCCAACTTGTACTGCAATTGCGAGACGTTTTTTTCGACTGGATGTGGAGATTAAAGACGACGGCATCATATTTCCTATTAAATAGTAATTATTGAATATTATAGACTGCATATTGAGCACATTGTTTATGCAGATAATAACACTAATGATTATCGTTATCATTAAAAAGTTGCAATTTGATAGACTTTAGAAGGATTAGAGGTGATCAATAATGAGAGACAAGTGACAAATACCACAAGCTTAGCAGTTATAAGATTAGCGCCTACAAATCTGTCATTCATTCAAATAGTATCGGCAAATCAAAAAAAGCTCGCAGAACACAAGTTACTTGCTATGAAAAGTGGTGTTTGAATAAATTTTCTCGTATCATGCAACCGTAGTTATAAATAAGATGATTTGTGTAAAAATATCTAATCAATGTATCGGTTTTATAATCTATTAGGAGTAGTCCTTAACAATGGAAGTTGTCTCTTATTATCACTATATTTATGTCGTTAATTAAGCAATGAAATTATCAAGGCCATATTTATGAACAGACACACACGTCAACCAATCAACAATCAACGCTATTTTACGGTATGGCGCTGGCATTTTTATGCAGGCATGTTTGTCGCTCCTTTTTTAATTATTTTGGCGTGCACAGGGCTTGGTATGATACTCATGTCCAACACCTCGGGGCGAGACAATGACCGTTTGAGCGTGCCTACTCCAGAGTCGATGGTGCAAGCGCCTGTTGCCACTCAAGCCAAAAACGCGCTCAAAACGCTACCTGATAGTACGTTGGTAAAATATATTGCCCCTCGTGATGATAAGACCGTGGCCTTGTTTCAGGTAGTATCAGCAGGGCATGACAATATGGTGGCGGTGAATCCTTATACGGCTGATATTGTTACCAGCACGCCCACTAATAGTGACTGGTACAGTACATTTGATGATATTCATAGTGATTTGCTATTGGGCAAAGTCGGCGACTATATCCAAGAAACCACCGCCTCCTTAACTATTTTAATGATTTTAACAGGCTGGTATCTGTGGTGGAAAAAACGTAAATCTGTCAAAGCCATGCTGATACCTGATGACGATACCAATATTAAGCAAAAACGCTCATTTTTTCGGACTATTCATGCCACATTAGGCAGTTGGATATCCATTGTGTTGCTGTTTTTCTGTATTTCAGGCATGGCTTGGGCTGGCATTTGGGGCGAGAGAATCGTGCAAGCTTGGAGTCAATTCCCTGCGGGCAAGTGGGGCGTTGCGCCCATGCCACTTTCGATTGATCCCAGCCATAAACACCATGCTGGCATGGATATGACTAACGCCGCGCCGCACGTTCATGGTGCATCACCAGCCGTGGCTCCCACACATGGTGATGTACTAAACACGGGCACTACCAAAGATGTGCCTTGGGTGCTCGAATTGACGCCGATGCCCGTATCAGGGACGACCATGGGTAAGGATGGTATCGCGCCAAATAGCCCTATTATGATTGATACGGTCGATCGGTTTGTCCGTGAAATTGGCTTTAAAGGGCGTTATCAGATGAATCTGCCTCAAGGCTCGACTGGGGTGTGGACGATTAGCCAAGATTCCATGAGTTATGACATGAAGAGCCCAACCGCTGATCGTACGGTACATATCGATCGCTATTCGGGTAAGGTTTTGGCAGATATTCGCTTTAATGATTACAATCCCTTTGGCAAGTTTATGGCAGCAGGTGCTGCTATCCATATGGGAACACTTGGGTTATGGAGTGTGCTTGCCAACGTTTTATTTTGTCTATCAGTCATTGCGATTTCTGTGAGTGGTTATGTTATGTGGTGGCAACGCCGTCCAAGTCATTCGAGTGAAAAGATTGGCTTGAACCCACCAGCACGTGGTCTCAGTTTTTCTGTATGGTGGCCGTTTGCGATACCTTTGCTGATTGTGTCCATTATTTTTCCAACGGCAATTATTGCTATTGTCGTTATCGGATTATTGGACTTTCTGCTGATTTCTCGTGTTGAATTTCTACAGAAACTATTGAAATAAATAAGTGAAGTAAACGATTAGACTTAATAATTGACTCATATCTATACTGAAAATAGGGGCGTCTTTCTAAAAGATGCCCCTATTTTTATCGTTATTGCTTTATTTTCAAGTATTTTATTCTTCAGGCCGTATTTTTACCATTTTCAAAAACTTGAGTAGCAAGGAAAATGAGTGCAAGTGCTATATTTCATAGACTAAGCGAATTTGACACTGCTAATCATATTTTTTGGCATTGGTATTACTTCAACATAGAGATTGCATCGGCACTGGCGCGTTGTCGCTCTTCAGCATTCAGCTCGATCAATTTTCCCTCTTTCATCAGCAGCAATCGATCAGCATGCTCAAAGTAACTGTCATCATGACTGATAATAAACAGGGTTTTACCCAGCGCTTTTAGCTCAGGAATCAATGATTGATAGAACACGCGACGAAAAGCAGGGTCTTGGTCAGCCGCCCATTCATCAAGTAACAGTATGTCCTTGTGCTCAGCGACAGAGATTAACATGGCCAATCGTTTACGTTGTCCCTGCGATAATTTGTCCGTAGATAAGCGATGATCCGTCACACTGACTTTATCTTGCAAATTTAATTTGTGCAGCCAAGTGGCGACTAGCGTCATATCGGGATCGCTGCCATGACTGCCAATCAGTTGTTTGAAAAGATGCTGATCGCTAAAAATGGCAGAAAAAAGCTGCCGATAATCGGTATTGTTGTTTGAGTCAATGAGCTGATTGTCTATGTGCACAGAGCCAGTGGTTGGGGTAAAAATCCCTGTCATAATCTTTGCAAGAGTAGACTTACCGCTACCATTCGCGCCGATCAAAAAGACCACATCACCACGTCTCAAAGTGAGATTGACATCTTGTAATATATCGCTTGAGTGAGCCGTTTTTTCTGTTGCTAAGGCCAGCGTATCAGAATTACTGTTGTCGTAACGGTAGTGAATATCGGTCAAAGAAATAGATTGCCAGTCTTTTGCGACGGTGTCAGTCGCAAACGCTGGATGATAATCTGCCAGCTCCAATGATTGTATTTTGTCCAAGGCAACTTGCGCCGTTTGCATGGTTGGATAAGCGCCAACCGCATGGAGAAGAGGCGACTGCATGAATAAAATCGTTAAAGAAAAAGTAGTAGCAATGCCCATGGGTATATCAAGATAGTTGGACACAGCAAACACGACACCAATCGCTGCAAACATCATAATGTTCGACCAGTTCACTGCCGATAAATGATATGTGTCTGCTTTAATAATTCGCTCTTGATAAGACTTGGCATGAGTCAAAAAATCATGTTTGTAGAGTTTTTCGGCGCGGTGTTGATTCAGGGCAAGCTCTTTGCGACCTTCTATAATGGATTGATAGTCTTGATACAAAAGATCGTTAATGTCTCTTATTTCTTTCAAATGAATATAAACATGCTTCACCAATATAGTACTTATCCAAATAGTCATCACGATCCAAAACATGATAATCAGTAATAGCGGTAATGAAAGCCATCCCAAATAAAGCGCAACCCCAGTAGATAAAATAACGCCTTGCACCAATTCTGGCATGCGGACAAAAGCCACGGTAATGGATTGAATATCTGAAGACAAGCTGGCGAGTAATCGCGCGCTACCCAAATGGTCTATTTGCGGAACGTTGGTATCGATAATTTGTTTGACCAGCTTGGTTCTGAGCTCATAGACAAACTTATGACCCAAACGGGTTAAAGCATATTGCGATATAAACGTAGTGATTAACAGCAGCAGCACTAATACGGCAAAGTAGCCCAAACTCACCCATGATAACGTACCAAATACAGGCTGACTAATAAAGGTATGGTTGATAAAAGCGATGATGCCCACACTGACAGCCGCATTCACCAAATTAAGGAAGATGACCTTAAGAAAAGGCAGGCGATAGTGTGCCCAAATCATATTGTATAAAGAAACAGTGGTGCAAGAAGACATAATGGCTCAATAGTAGAATGAATTTTATGTATTTTTGATAGCATAAAAGGGAGTAGGTTGTGCCTAATCCCTTTTATTGACAGATTATAAATATGGTTTAATCTACATGTCTTAAAAGTCGAACGTCGCTGATACTTTTAAGGCAGTAGGCTCACCAGCATTCAAATACCCATAGTTTGGAAGACCACCCACTGACTGCCAGTAATCTTCTCCTGTTACGTTAGTAACCACCCCTTTTAGCGTCACATCTTGTCCTGCGAGCATGGTTTTGTAGCGAGCACCAAGGTCTAGCGTGGTATAACCGTCAACTTTTAAGGTGTTGGCGGCATCGGCATAACGTGCACCTGTGTGAATAATATCACCTGTTAACGTCAATCCTTCTACTGCTGCTAGATCGTATTCTAGGTTGACGTTACTTTGAAGTGTGGGTACACCAATGACTCGCTTACCATCTAATGTCACATCGCCCGTATCTTTTTGTTTGGCGCTTAAGTAAGTAACACCAGCGATTAGACGCATATTTTCACTTGGGCTACCAAATACTGACAGCTCAGCGCCTTGATGGCTGTTTTCTCCAGCTGCTACAAAGGTATCGGCACTATTAACGTAAGCACGTGGCTCATCTGTACGGAATATTGCTAAGCTACTGCCAATCATGCCGTTGTCATACTTAACACCCACTTCAGTTTGTTTGCTGACGTATGGAGCCAAGTCTTGACCACCATTAGTGACAATTGTTTCACCCTGTACCAAAGGCGCGGTGTCTCCTTTAGCTAGGCTTTCAATATAATTGCCATAAACAGACCAATCTAGACTTGGTTGATAAACTATCCCAACACTTGGTGTCCATTTACTTTCGTCATAATCACTATTTTTAGCCTGAGTGTTATAGTCATAGCTGGTGGTTTTTATATTCTGATGACGCACGCCTACAGTGGTTTTTAGTTTGTCATCAAACAGAGAAAAAGTATCCGCTAGCGCAAAACTTTGTAGTGTTTTTTCACTTGCTAGTTTTGGATTATCTAAATTGCCGCCAAAAATTGCTGCATCTGACCAGTTGTTGTTACGATACTTAGTAGGGTTATACAAATTGGTTGCAAGCTGATTATTAAAATCAAAACCATAAGCACCTTTTTCTTCTTGATCGTAAAGGCTTGTTGCTATTACCCAGTCATGATCAACCTTACCTGTTTGCCATTTACCCCGCAGACCAAGCTCGGCACTTTGTACCAAATCTTTTCGAGTATTATCAAAGCGATAAGTCGTGCCTGTACCATCAACGTTGTTGACGGTTAAATTGGCTAAAGAATTTTCTTCCTCGCCACTTCTAACGCCATAGGCACCATAACCTGTCACAGTGTCGCTAAAGTCATATTCCCCTCTGAGCGTACCAAATACATCTTCTTCGTCTGAGTAACTCCAAGGTTGTGCCCAGTTTTTTGAACCTTTTGGTGCTTTCGGTACTCTAGAAACACCATTTAGAGTGACGTTGGGACGAGTCTCTTTGAGTTTGTTGTCTTGCCAGCCCAAATCTGCTGACAGTCGATACTGATCGCCTCTATAATCTAAACCAAGAGCCGCCAGACCCAATGTTGAAGATTCGTCATCGATTGCGCTATCACCATCTTGATAAGCGGCATTAAAGCGAACGCCCAATGCATCATTTGTACCGAAGCGATCACTCACGTCTACAGCAACTTTGCCTTGATCGCCTTGACCATAACCAAGCGTTAATTGACGTAGTGGCTCATTGCCTGCGCGTTTTGGCAGCAGGTTAATCGTACCACCTGAGTTACCACCACTTGGCGCGGCGCCATTTAACATAGTAGACGCACCGCGCTGAACTTCAACACGTTCAAACAATTCGGTCGCGATATACTGTCTTGGTAATATGCCGTATAGACCGTTATACATCGTGTCATCTGACGTCGTCACAAAGCCGCGCATAAAGTACGCTTCTTGAAAGTTACCAAAGCCTCTCGCGACACGGACAGTCGGGTCTTTTTTGAGCAGGTCGCCCACACTTTGCGCTTGCTGATTGGCGATATATTCATTGGTGTAAGAGGTGGTGGAGAAGGGCGTGTCCATAATGTCTTGATTGCCCAAGATTCCGACGCGGCTGCCAGTTGCAACTTGCCCGCCTTCATAGGCTGTCGGCAATCCATCTGCTGAAGCATCGGCGCTACTAGTGACTACAATAGTATCAAGCACTACACTAGGATCAGCTGACTGAGCATCCATGTTTGGGTCGGTTTGTGCCCATGCTGCTTGACTTACCCCAAGTAGCAGCACAGAGGTAGACAGACAAGATGAGCTCAATGACTTTAAGGAGATTGGAGAGCGAAATAGAGCAAAATATAGGCGAGACAGTTGCATGAATGTTTCCGGTGTAAGGTTTAAATGCTTATTATAATGATAATTGTTTTCATTACAATAATATTGTTACATTAAGTGTAAACCTCTCTGTCAAAAGTATAGAATGTCATTTAACGCTATTATTTTGTTCAAGATTGAGTATTTAAGGAAGAATATTTTATTTATTGATGAAGAGTTAGACAAAAGTTTTGCCGAGTAGAATGCACCTGCTATCACTTATATTTGATAGCTCACTAAGTGGCTGTTAGGTATAAATACATAAACGTATAAAATTCTAACGGTTACTACGCACGTCAATCAAATTTTATCACTATATTCTTTTATGATAAGCCAATGGTTGTCTTTGGTTTTTGTCTCAAATATTTAACATCTGTTACTTCAAGCGCGCCCCATGCTTTACCAATTTTAATAGGAAGTGAGGCTAATGGCCTGTTTAATGAAGCGGATATTTGTTCTGTAAGAAGAATTAAACGATCTACAAATTGGACACGCCATAGATATTATTGATAAAAATTATCATTTAAGCCATTATTATTTTTATCAAAGAGTCTTTACACGCTCATCGTCTCGAATCGTCAGAACCTCATAACCATCTGATGTGACCGCAATCGTATGCTCCCACTGTGCAGACAGTTTTTTATCACTAGTGACGACCGTCCAGCCATCATTTTTTATTTTGACTTTGGCTTTACCTTGATTAATCATTGGCTCAATCGTAAATGTCATGCCTTCTTCTAGTATTAAGCCTTTTCCCTGATGCCCATAATGCAGCACTTCTGGCGCTTCATGCATCTCACGTCCGATACCATGACCACAATATTCTCGTACGATAGAGTAACCATGCTTCTCAGCATAGGTTTGAATGGCATGACCAATATCACCAAGAGTCGCGCCAGGTTTTACCACGCGTATGCCTTCCCACATGGCGTCATAGGTCTTATTCACCAAGCGTTTGGCGAGCGGTTGCACCTCACCGATCAAATACATCTTGCTAGAATCTGCGATAAAACCGCCTTGCTCCAAGGTGATATCTACATTCACAATATCGCCTGACTTCAGTATTTGAGTGTCAGAGGGAATGCCATGACAGACCACGTTATTGACTGACGTGTTGAGCGCATACTCATAACCATATTGACCTTTGCTCGCTGGACGTGCAGCGAGCTGATCGACAATATAGCGTTCAGCGAGATCGTTGATTTCCATCGTAGAGGTGCTGATGGTAATGTGTTTATCGAGATAATCGAAAACAGAGGCAAGCAGTCGGCCAGATTCACGCATTATCATTATTTCTTCAGACGTTTTTAGTATTATCTCAGCCATCTATCAAATTCCCTATGTTGATATCTGCTTTTCTCATTTGCTCATTTATTATTTGAGAATAAGTCATAGTAGGATTAGCCTCAGCCAGCATCCCTATTTTCATCCAATATTCTGCTTGCGCGTTAATAGAACGCACCATCACAGCACTCGCCTTACGAATCTCTTCGTGTAGCTCGTCATCAATTTTTACAATACCCATAATAAATATCTAATATACGAAATGTATATGAATCGTATATTATTATCATAAATATGCAAGAGGATTTTTTCAAATAGGCGAGTCATAATTTTTACTAACAGGATAATAGCCAATTTTTTTATGCTATATTTCTAAACGGAGTGATTCAAATTAAACCAGTACAGTGCTACTGCCATATATTTTCTACTTAAACAGTTTTGATTATTCATTAACTATAAGAGCCGTGCTATGCAAACATTCGAACGTACGATTAATATAGACGGTAAAAACGCACGCTATTACGATCTATCCGCCTTGGTTGAAAATAATAAAGATGCCAAATTAGCACCTGCACATTTTTATGGTGGCAATGGATTTGCGACTGGCGTCTATGTGCCGTTATTGAACAAACTCAGTGAGCGATTTGATCTGAAAAGTCTTGCTATGCGTGGCTATTGGCAAGATTTGCCATCCATGAAAAAACTGACCCGTGAACAAGACGCTGACACACTGATTGATTTTTTGGAAAAAACACAAGACAAACCAGTGGTCGGTATTGGTCACTCTCAAGGCGCTACAGCCACTGCTATTGCAGCCGCCAAACGCCCAGATTTGTTTGCACAGTTGTATTTGATAGAGCCAGTGACATTTACTAAATCGCAAAAGCTCATTACCGATTTGATCCCTAAAAAAATAAAGATCAGTCAAGAACCTTTTAAAAGTACGCTCGCTAAGCAAGCAGAATGGGAAAGCATTGAAGCATATTACGAATATCTGCGGGCACATCGTGCATTCAAGCGCATCGGCGATGATCATCTTTATATCTTTGCAAAAAACAGTCTCATCCAAAATGAGAAAGCGGGGTATAGCCTATTGTTTGCGCCCAAGCAAGAGTTGGCAAGCTACTTTGATACGCCTTTCGTCAATGATGCTTTGAAAAAACTCAATAGCATAGATTTCCCCTATACCATTATTATGGGTAAACCCTCTATTTTCATTAGCAACAAAGTCCGTAAAATCTGGAAAAGTCTTGTCCCAACGACGCAAATTATCGAGCTATCTGACAATGGCCATCTTTTGCCAATGGAAGCGCCTGAACAATGTGCAAATATTATTATAGAAAAGTTCAACGATAGTGTAACTGGCCTCTCATAGCGATACGTTATAATAAGTGTGCTTATCTATTCATGGTGACGTAATAATTTAGGAGTGTAACTATGTCAAGCTTTCAGAAAAACCCATCTTACCCAAAAAGTAAATCAGCATTACTGTTTACCTTCCTTGTCAGCGCGACACTGTTGACAGCAGGCTGTAATTCACAAGAACCATCATCAGATGGTGACGTAGCATTGCAAACTGAGAATGCAGACAAAAACTCAACTGACGATGCTTCATCATTGGATACTCCAGCAGCCCCAAATTCTGATACTGCAAATGATAATCCAAAGCCTAATGCATCAGAAGTATCGGCTGACAAAGCCGTCAGCCCATCAGGTTACCAAAAGCTAAGCTTTGGGCAGACGATTACGCCCGAGCTGTTAGAGGATGCTGGATTAACGAGACCTGATAATTATAATGAGCAATGCTACTACGTGAGCGATCCAAAACTGAATTATACTGACAAGGACGCTGGCGAACGTCCTTCGATGTTGTATCAAATTATGGATGGGAAACTGGCGTTGATAACGGTTCGAGACAGAGCAGTGCCATTTTATACTGGCATCAATGTGGGTGATTCAGTGGGTGATGTCATGTTGGCGCATCAAGATAAACTTGCTTATGGGGTTGATAAATATGCTGTCGAAGGGGATTATTATGATCTGATCTCTAACGTCAACTTTAAGACAATAAGAGACGTTGAATCAGGGGTATTGTTAACCAACAACGATATTAAGCTTGATAACAGCGATGATAAATTAGCGCTACAAATTAAATATAATATGAAGGGTGGCGCAAAGCTGAACAGTAATATGATCAAAGCCACAGAATGGACAGCAGAGAACAAGGCCCTGTTAAAAGGTGAGGTAGAAAGCATTGATATTGGTGTTCCAGAAGCCATCTATCTGGTTGAAGGCTGCTCTTAAATCATAAAAAAAAACTGGGTTTTGAGCGATCTTCTTACTTATTAGTGAGAAGATATATATTAAAATCGCTACAGTACAACTGATATTAATTTTTCGCAGCCTCTGAAGATGCTCTACTGTAGCTGGTTTCAGTTATAGCTGGTTTAAACTATGATTGTTTAACATGCTCTAGTTGCTCATATATCATCATAGCTACATAAACCAGCCCTGCTGCCAATGTCAAACTGGCAAACCATACTACGACGAAATAGCCTGTCTGGTATGACAGATATGTCAATAAAAATGCAGTTGCTAATAGTATCAACCCCAGCCAGCGGAGGCTTTGACAATTTAAAAGGGGAGGCAATTTGTACTGAAAAGTATCCATATGCCTTTTACTGGTCATCATCAAAACCATCATACCCAGTAGATTCAGTAGCAATAGAAACCCAGATAATACTAAGCTAGACATATTATTGGTTTCCTACCTGAGGTTCTGAATGTTGATTAATTGACTTATTGTTTGACCTTGTTTTTTGCTTGGGCGCATTTTTTTTGAAACTGGCTGCATAAGTGATATAAGCAAACAATAGCGCTAGAATGAAGCATGTGACATCAAAGCTGATAAATAATACATCGCGACTTAAGACACTTTGGACAAACCCGCGTTCGGTAGTGAGGCTATTGATTAGCGGTGTGAATAAAAGAGATAGGGTAACCAATGACAGTAATATGCGCCATGCATGACGATTAGAAAGTAATAACGTCAGCACAAAACTACACGCCCAGATGATAAAAAATCCATCGACTTCCCACTTTGCGCGTGCCGTCATATTTAAAGGTAACAAACGGTTGAGCCACAAAAACCCCACCATGGCCAAAGGCAACCCAGCCAGCGTAGCGATATTGAGCTTTTCCACCAGCCAAAATCCCCAGTGTGGCTTAGCCATATTGAGTAATTGACGGCGGCGTTTCACTGTCCACAGCACTAATCCTGTCGCAATCATCGCGCAACCCGCTGCTCCCAATAAGAAGTATAGCCAGCGTAGCCAATAATCGGAAAAGCGCCCAGCATGCAAACCAATCATGACGGTTTGGGTCGTCACTGCGAGCGGTGGTGGTTCGCTTTGCTTAAGAGTTTCTCCTGTCTGCCCATCATAAATACGAAACACGCCAATCGTCGATATCTGACGATCTGCCCTGCCATCGATAATAATCATACTGTGGTCAGTATTGGGATGATTGACACTGACGCTTGTGACCGCATAATTGGGATTAAGCTTTTGCCAATCCGTTTGAGTGCTGGCTAGTAATGGAGAAATACTTATCATTGGTGCAGGTTGCAATTCTGTTGCATTGGCGTCCCGATAAGAATAAATTTCTTCAAAAAATTGTTTAGTATCAATATTGGCGACCATACCGCCCCACGGCATATATAACGTGATCAAGGTAATAATACCTGTGAAAGTAATCATGATATGAAAGGGCAGTGGTAGCACAGAAAAAGCATTATGAGCATCAAGCCATGAGCGTTGTCCTTTGCCCCAGCGAAAAGTAAAAAAATCGGTAAATATTTTTTTGTGAATGATAATGCCAGTAATGATCGCAACCAGCATCATCATAGACGCGATACCGACGATGATCCGTGCCCATATCACGCTCATATAATGCAAATCAAAGTGCATGCGATAAAAGAAATTGCCCCCTGCGGTATCTCTTGGTGTATATAGCGTTTGGGCTTGAGTATCAAATTGATATCGTAGTCTTTCATCATCAGTACTGGTCATAATATGCAAGCGCTGATCATTACTCGTGCTACTAGGGCCTTTGGTGATAAACCAGTTTTTGGCATTGGCTTGGGTTGCTTGCAGATGTGCGATTGCCACGCTAAATGGCTCTGGCCTATCTGTGCTGCTTACCACGTTTTGGGAGTGTAAGGGCGTTGGAGTCGTTTGCTGGGAGATAGCAGGAATTTCAGGTTGCATCCATGTCGTCAGCTCATTATTAAAATAACTGACCGTGCCCATGATAAAAATGGTAAACAATAACCAACCGAGTAGTAAGCCAAACCAAGTATGGACATCAGACAGAATCACCCGATAACCTTTCACCTTGGTTTTATTTTCACGCTTTATTTTGGTCATCGGCATGGTTTGAGCGTCGGCAGAGTCTGGAATCATAAAGATGGCCTGATGGTAATAAAAATCTAAATAGTGGCATAACCTATCAGCCCTAATGTTCCTGCAATGCCAGCAACCACTGCCCATGCCAGCCACAAACGTCGCAGTGAGAATACCAAAACAATCATGATCGCACAGACGACGACACTAGCAATCTGACCCCAATAGATGGCAGAAATGTCATCTATTGGTAAGGCCAAAAATATGAGGTCAGTGAGTACTGCTATGCCATAGCTACCACCAATTGCTAAAACAATACGGCTAAAAACGGTAAAGTTAGGTAGATAAAAACCATGGCGGCTACGGCGCTTACTCATATGACTGCCTATGTATTAAAGTAAACTATTATGATTAGTATGAAGACTAAAAGCGATAGGTCAGTCTGCCGACGACATTCAAAGGCTCACCATAAGTCAACTCACTAAAAGTACTGCCAGCAAGATATTTTTGGTTAAAGAGATTATTGACATTAAGCTGCGCCTCTAGGTTCTCATTGACGGCATATCTTGCCATGATGCTAGCCAGTGTCACATCATCTTGACCATACTTTTCAGAGCGCTTGGTCACAGGATTTGTGACGATGCCATAGTAGCCATTTGACCAATCAACACCGCCGCCAATGGTCAGATTAGGAATGACATAATCAAGATCATAGGTGGCAAACAGGTTAAGGGTGGTATCGGCAAAGCCCGTATTGATGGCTTTGCCTTTATTATCTTCAGCATTAAAATGTGTGTAACCGACACTCGCTTTTAGATTGTCGCTAATCTGACCAGTGACTTCTACTTCGAAGCCCTGACTGGTCGCGCCTTTTGCCCCGAAGTATGCTTTTTCAAGATCAGAACCTGGTATTATTTGACCGCCGTCGAGTTGAGCAAGGTTGTCTTGTTCGATTTTAAAGATACTGACTTGGCTTTGTAGCGCGCCATTGTCTGATTCGCTTTTTAGACCGATTTCGTAGTTTTTCCCTTCGATAGGATCTAGATAATCACCATTGATATCGCGTTGAGTTTGTGGTTTAAAGATGTCGCTGTAGCTGGCATATAGGCTGTGGTTTTTGTTAACCTCATAGGTAACACCCGCATAAGGCGTCCAAACATGTTTGGATTCAGTATTTACATTACGACCATATTGCACCCCTGAGCGCTCATAATCAGACACACGAGATCCCAAAATCACCGATAAAGGATCAGATAATTTGAGCTGAGTCGCTGCAAAGATGGCTTTTTCTTTAATTGTGACGTCAGAGCTTCGCGCTCTATCACCCCATGCGGGTTCAGAATAGCTGCCATCCCAATCAGAAAAGTCAGACAGTGGTAAAAGTCCATCGGGTGGCGCTTTATAAGTAAAGGTGTCAAGCTCGCTTTTGCTATAAGACCCACCCGCAATGACTTGGTGCGTTCTGCCTAGCGCATCAAAATTGCCCGTCAACTTGGTTTTAACATTGACTTGTTTGCGTTCGGTATCCGCATGGAATGGGTTTAGATTAAGAACCAGTCCAGTATCAGGATTGATTTCTTTGGTGCCATCGACATACAAATAAAGCAGTTTTGGACTACTGTCGCTCTCGTTATAGCTGGCGTTGGTTGTCAGGTTCCAATCTTCATTGAAATCATGAGAGATATCAGCGAAGTAGTAAGTATTGTCAGAATCCCAGTTTGTCCAATCTGCACTGCCATTTTTACTGGTGTCCCAATCGGCTTTTGAGCCATCACTTAGATAGTTTGGCAAACCGCCCCACATGGTTGATCTTGATTTATTGTGTTGACGACTGGCACCCACACTTACCGTAGTGTCGTCGCTCAGATCAGCATCAACGGTGGCATAAACCAGACTTTGACCCAATTCTTGACGGTCGATGAAGGTATCACCATCTTGATAGCTAGCGACGACGCGGCCTCGTACCGCACCGTTCTCACTCAATGACTGGCTACGGTCAACGCTAACACCATAATTACCATAACGATCGACATTGGCAGAGAGCTCTGTAGCGGGTACTTTGCTATCAGCGCGTTTACGTATCAAGTTAACATTGGCAGAAGGGTCGCCTGAGCCGCTCATTAGACCAGTGGCGCCTCGTACAATTTCAACATGGTCAAACATAGCGGTATTAGCAGAATATTCGCCCATTGCAGCTTGCTGGACGAAGTTGGTATTCAATCCATCAATTTGGAAGCTATTAATGCCAAAGCCTCGTGATGAAAGGCCATTACGTGCGCCATCGACGCTACTCACCTGAATAGCGGGCGTGCGTTTAAGCACGTCTATTAGGGTATTTGAGTTTTGATCTTTGATTTGCTGATTGGTGACCACGCTGACGGCTTGTGGCGTTTCCTTTGCCGACAATGCCAAACCTGTTGCACTACTAGCGACAGGTATGGTGTAGCTGTCAGTATTTTCAGTAATCTGGCCATTTGACTCTGCCATAACCACGATAGTGGGTAGCGTGGTACTTGGTTCCGCAGTGTCGCTAGCGTTATTAATTTCGAGACCACTATCATTAGCTTGTGTTGGCTGTGAGGTTTCAGCATGAATAATAGAAGAGCTTACTGCTAACGAAGCGATGGCTGAAAGGTGCATGGTGTGCTTGACGAACCAACTTAAGGTGCTGGGTTTATGCCGCTTTGTGCTTTGTGTCATAGTAAACATCAAATGAGATCTCAATTATAGTAATAGAATGATTGGTTTGACATTGTCTCGATACTGAGTTGAATTGTCTGCCAATGAGGAATTTGATAAGTAACAAGCCAATAGTTTTGTGTCAGATAGGCTCTGTTAAATATTGGTACATGTTAATGATAATTGTTATTATTAGCAATACAATTTAGAAATATTTTTGACACATTTTTCTATTTGTTTATATGGCAGGCTTATCAATGTGCGGCAATAAAACGAGAAGTATGAATAGGTGGTTTTTGAGATGAGATGATAATAGAGAAGGGAGTAGCCACAATATCTTGATGGCTACTTCTAGAGCGTGTCCTCATTTTTATGACCATTTTTAAAATGAGGATTCGCCCTAGTCACTTGTTCACTTTTTTAAAGGTAAAATTAACTTCAGTCTTACTGTCTGTTTTTAATATTATTTAAAAAATGCTACTTACGCTCTGATACGACGCATCAGGTATAAGAAATACGCGCCACCAATGATAGCGGCAATGGTGCCAGCGGGTATCTCGTAAGGGAATATGATGTAGCGACCAAGCCAGTCGGCAACGACCATGAGAGCAGCTCCCAAGATAGCGGCCAGTTGCAATTGGCGCTTAAGTTGTACCGCGCCTAATGTGCTGGCGAGGTGAGGAATCATCAGACCCACAAAGCTAAGTGGACCCACTGCCAAAGTCGATATGGTACTAAGTGCGGCTACGAGAATGAGGATCAAACTTTGAAACAGCCGCAAAGACACCCCAAGCTCACGTGCTATGCCGCTACCAAGGCTTAATATCTCTAATGGTTTTATGACCATAAAACTCAATGAGAATAGCACTAGAGCAAATACCACAAGCAGCCATGCCGTCTCAGGACTGGCAAGATAAGTCGATCCTGATAGCCAGCTAAGCACGGCCTGTAGCCGTTGATCGCCAGATATTTTTACAAGACTTAACAGCCCTCCCATCAATGCGGCAATCGCCACACCAACCAACAATAAATAGGCTGGATTTATTCGACGAGCGAGCCACAAGATTAAACAAAGCACGATAGAGGAGCCCAATAATCCTGACAATACGATGCCCGTGTAGCCAAAACTGGGTAGGAAAACAAATGCCAATACCACACCTATCGCTGAACCTGAGCTGATACCCAATACTTCAGGGCTGGCCATTGGATTGCGGGTCAAGGTTTGTAGCAATACGCCTGCGGTGGCTAACATTATGCCAGTTGCGGCAGCACTTAGGGTGCGAGGCAATCTAAAATCAACAATGAGATGCCATACAGTACTGAGTTGCCAGCCATTTGAGGTGGCAGTGAAGACAAGTATTCCAGCTATTAATAATACTAATGCTACACCCCAGCCAATCAAGTGAGTATTACGGCGTTCTGAGACAAGTGACGGATTCACCTCATAGGTATGCTGGCGACTTTGAGTCACGATCAGCCAGATGACCAATGGCGCACCTAGTAATGCCGTCATCGCATCAGCAGGAATGTTTAGGCTCAGATAATGTTGTAGTAACGTTGTAGCATTACTGGTAATCCATAATAAAAGCGCCCCAAATCCATACCCTAATAATAGGCGGTAACCAATACGCCGAACCGAAAACACGTTAACGAGGGTGGCGGCACCCAAACCAATAAAACCAATAGGGCCCACGCGACTAACGACGAGAGCAGTTAGTAGCGCGACTAATCCCACCACCAATCCACGAATGAGATTGATAGGCACGCCCAAGCTTTTAGCCTGCCTATCATCTAAGCTCATGATTTCTAGTGGTTTTAACAAAGGTATCAAGCTGACGAAAGCGACTACACTAGCAATTGCCAATATGATAGATACTTGCCAATTATTCTGAGTGAGGCTGCCCGCCGCCCACACCATGATGTTCAAGGATTCTTCAGCGTAATAGATTAATAGTAGGGCAGCGATAGCACCCAATAAAATATTGGTGACCAATCCTCCCAGCACTAATACCAAAGGATTCATACGACTAGGAGCAGCTAGGATGAATACAATCGCCATACTGCTGAGCGCCCCAATAAAAGCGACCCAAAAGCTGCCTCCTAGCGATAAACTAGGCAGGAATAAAGTGACGATTAGCAACGCCATGTTCGCGCCACTACCGACGGCCAATGTCGTGTCTGAGGCAAGCGTGTTTTTCACCAACTGTTGCAATAAAACACTGACCAACCCTAAGAGGCCACCAGCAGTCGATGCCACCAACATAGTGGGTACTATTTTCAGCTGGGCACTCATATCTGCAAGGGACAAATCAAATGACGGCGTAAACAGCTCAAAAAAAGATAGATGCCATAGCTGACGTATGACTGCGTAACTGCTTACTACTGCCATTATTATTAAAAAAATCACCATAATATAAATGCGGTTAGCAGACAAAAAATTATTTTTAATTATCATAAATCGGTACTGCCTACAAAAGTGACATTCATTAAACGATCGGCTAAGACATTCATAGAGGCCACACCACTGTTGTTCCATGTCGCGGGCAGTAAAGTGAGGCAGCGGCCTTTACTGGTAGATTGCGGATTTTCATCAAAGGAATACCCCAGTCGTTGCCATACCAAACTGTCTTTTAATTCCAGCTTGAGAAGGTCGCCGATAGGTTCAACGACCACAAGACAAGTATCCTCATCAAGCTGTCCCAAATCTCCCAGCATAATGGGCGCAAAACCCCATTCATTACCATCTGCAAATGCCACCAGCTCTAGCCCCATAGCGTCTAATGCTGGCTGAAATAAGCTGTTGTACGAAAACATACGCAAATTATTGGTATCAGCAAATTGTACGACGGCCAATTTCTTGATATGAGGATAGCGCGCGTGAAAACTCTGTCCCGCTTGTTGTATTTGATTTTTACTGTTGTCTAGATAATCCTGCGCAGCTTGAGGTTGGTTGATAGACCTTCCCAATTCTAAAGTGGGTTCTATAAAGTCCTCCCAAGTCGCCACTCTATTGAGACTGTTCAGCTCAAGAGAGTGGATGGGTAAGTCGCCGTACATAGGACGCAAGTGTGCATAAAACTCTCGGTCTACCACCAAATCTATATCTAGCTGAGAGAACATTTCAAGGTTAGGTTGATAGCGTGTGCCCACATCGAGTGTCGTATCGGGTATGAGTGGTTTGCCGACCCATTCTCTATAGAAAGGTTTATCGCCCATCGCAACTGGCGGGTAACCCATAGCCGTTAGCGTCGCGGCAATGCCCCAGTCGGGAGTCATAACTTTGGGTGATGTTTGGTTTTTTGATTCTGACAAGGGAGCAGGCGTGGCATCAGATGACTGGCAACTACTTAGCAACAAGCCTGAGCATAGAATCACACAAAGCCCAATCAAAAGGGTTATCACGCGACGCTTTGACTGATCAATTTTCATATCATATAACCGCGACTTTATGATTAGTGGCAGGATGGGTTAACAGCGTAAAATCTACCCCAAATATCGAATGTAATACTTCTTGTTGCATGGTGCTTGAGACATCACCCATGTGGCAAAGATTGCCTTGTTTTAAGGCAATGAACTCATCACAGAATCTAGCTGCTAGGTTTAAATCATGCAAGATAATCACCACACCCAAGCCTTGCTCGTCGACCAATTGACGAATCAGCTTTAGAACTTCGACTTGATAAACCACATCGAGCGCGGCTAACGGCTCATCCAACAGTAAAAAGTCTGTCTGCTGCGCCAAGCACATGGCTAGCCACACGCGTGCGCGTTCACCACCAGATAACGTAGATACTTGGCGGTCTCTAAAGGCGTCGACTTGAGTAAGCGTGATCGCTTTATTTACTTGCTCTTTATCTTGAGCAGTGGGTTTTTGTAGCCACTTTTGATGAGGATAGCGTCCCAGCATCACCAGCTCATAGACGGTAAAGGCACCCGCGTCGGGGAGGTGCTGTGGTAGATACGCTAGATTTTGCGCCAACGCTTTAGCAGAAAAATCTCGTAAATTGTGGTTATTGATATGGATGTCACCTTGAGTCGGCGTCATCTCACCTGCCATCGCTTTGATAAGACTGGATTTGCCTGAACCATTATGGCCAATGAGGGCATAAAGCTTTTTTGGCTCAATGTTGAAAGAAATCGGATGCAGCAATACTTTCTTTTGACGTATTAAGCCTAAATTATTGATGTACATCATAGTAAAACAGTCTAAAGTAAATGAGGCATTCTAAATAAAAACCACTCAATAATGCAAATGATTTTCATTTTTATTTATGATATTAACAAGTTAGAGGCTTTGCAGAAGACAATCGATAAAGTAAATGGTATTACATGGTCAACAATGTGAAATAGTCATTCCTAATCATGTAGTGGTCTGGTTTTAGAAAACCTGCTGAAGCGTTAAAGAAGAAGTTACGGTTGAAGAAAAAATGTTATATTTAAGATCATTAAGGCATCAATAGAGTTTGAGTGTCCTAATTGCTAATTGCTAATTGTAAAACACCACCATAAAAAATTATTAAGGAAGGGTTATGCGCATCACTGCTAATTTTGACACCGGTAATATTGACATTATCAGTTTAGAAGACAAAAAAGACATTCAGTTGGCTATCCGTCCGGACATTGGAGAAGAGTTTTTTCAGTGGTTTAACTTTCGTTTAGAAGGGCAGGTTGGCGAGCAGTATGTCCTTAACATTGTCAATGCTGGCGAGTCGTCATATGTGAAAGGCTGGGAAAATTATCAAGCGGTTGCCTCGTATGATCGTCAGCATTGGTTTCGTCTACCAACTTCTTATAAAGACGGCAAATTGACTATCGTCGCAGATTTGGAATATGAAAATATTCAAATTGCTTACTTTGCGCCTTACAGTTACGAGCAACATCAAGATTTATTGGCAGCAGTACAAATGCACCCGTTAGCGACTTTAGAGCATTTAGGGGAAACCCTTGATAAACGCGACTTAACCTTAGTCAAAATTGGTAATGGTGATAGTAGTGATGATGTGAATAAACGCAATATTTGGATTACGGCGCGTCAACATCCGGGTGAAACGATGGCTGAATGGCTAGTCGAAGGGCTAATAAATAGCTTGTTAGACAGTGATAATGCCAACAGTAGATTGCTATTGGATAAAGCCAATTTTTATATCGTGCCGAATATGAATCCCGATGGTAGTGCGCGCGGACATTTACGTACTAATGCTGTTGGGACTAACCTAAACCGTGAATGGTCAAATCCAAGTTTAGAAAAAAGCCCTGAAGTGTTTCATGTCATCCATAAAATGGAGGCGACAGGCGTTGATCTATTTTATGATGTACATGGCGATGAAGCGTTGCCTTATGTGTTCCTTGCAGGCTCTGAGGGAGCGCCAAGTTATAGTGATCGCCTCGCAGGGTTGCGTAACAAATTTTCAGAGGTGTTAAAATTGGCCAGTGCTGACTTTCAATCTGAATTTGGTTATGACGTTGATGCGCCGGGTGAGGCAAATATGACGCTCGCCACGAACTGGGTTGCTGAACGTTTTGACTGCCTTGCCAATACGTTAGAGATGCCTTTCAAAGACAACGATAACGTACCTGACGAAGAGATGGGCTGGTCACCAGAGCGTTCTGCCAAACTAGGGGAAGCCTCGTTAATTGCCATGTTAGCGGTTGTTGATGATTTACGTTAGTTAAAAAATTGCGCTAGTTAAGGATAAGTGCTGGTCAATTACCTACGTTAGGTTATGACGCCATATGGGTATAAATTTTTCTTGCTTGCTTGCTTGCTGTGCCTTTGCTGACAGAGGCTGCAAAAATTTGTACGCGTATGGCTATATCGTTTTTATATTAGACTGACTGTAACGAAGACTGTCATCATATTTTTTTATTGACTTATAAAATATCAATGTTAATCTAAGCGTTCTTTGGGGAGTAGCCTGCTTTCGTCTTACGAAAGCGTTCGTGTCAACATACTTGGCCACATGCCATGGTGCGAACACCTCTCGGTTGGCGAGACCATCGATATATCCACACTGCAGGTCGAGAGTGTGCGTATGTCGTGGACTCTATACTCGACCAGAGATCATCAAAATGAACCCCATCGCTCTTCTATTACTTGCTTTTTCTATGTCTACTGATGCCTTCTCTGTGGCGATTAGTAAAGGCGCAAGTCTCAGAAATCCTCGTTTTACCGAAGCTTTAAGAATGGGCCTTATTTTTGGCACCATTGAAGCGATTACTCCTATTATTGGTTGGTTGATTGGGCATTCTGCGACCTCTTTTGTGGATGCTTCTTTTATTGAAGCATGGGATCACTGGGTAGCGTTTGTCATTCTAGTAGGCTTAGGGCTGCACATGTTGTATGCAGGGCTGAAACCTAGTGATGAAGAAACAGAGGCACCATCGAGACATTCTTTTTTCAAACTTGCTTTGGCCGCATTTGGCACCAGTATTGATGCGATGGCTGTCGGCGTTAGCTTAGCATTTATAGAGGTCAATATTTTATTGGCAGCAGGTCTGATTGGCTTAGCGACCGCCATAATGGTCACATTAGGGGTACTGTTAGGAAAAGCCTTGAGCTCATTAATTGGTCATAAAGCCGAGGTATTTGGTGGCTTAATGTTAATGGCTATTGGTGGTTGGATTCTATCAAGCCATCTGTAATTGAATCCTGCCATTAAATCCATAGATATTAACATGGTAGGTTTTAATCAAGCAGCCTGACGATAATAATCAAATCACACCTGCCATAGTTATGTGCGACCAGTATAAATGTTCCTTGTTTGCTGCTATTACAGAGGCGATAAAAAATGTATTTCAGTATCGCATTTTATACTTATATCTCTTCTAGTTAGGACTGACTATATCTGTTTTGAAGTGAATTCACTATAAGTTGCTTGGTTTCTTTAAGAGATGCCATAATTTTAGTATAATAGCGTTCTGTGCCGACAAACTTGCTTTGATTGATCGACATTTTATTGATCATGGTACACTCCTTGTCGAGTGGTTCGGTTACCAAGCTCGTCTTTACGGTTTTTTCAGCATGGCTCGTCATCAACGTTGAAAGCTTATGAAGGACATTTAGCTTCTGATGGGTATCAATCCTTGACTATGTTAGTTTGAATAATTTTTAAAACAGTTAGATCAATATTTAAATAATCTATGTTCTTGAATGAATGAAAAAATATTTAAACCATTAATTTTGTACCACAATACACTTTTACTAAGAAGATTTTATTATGCAAAATAAACGTCCGTTATATATTCCTTTTGCTGGACCAGCACTATTAGAAACCTCTTTGTTGAATAAGGGCAGTGCTTTTTCATCAGAAGAACGGAGTAGCTTCAATTTAACAGGTTTATTACCTCACAACATTGAGACGATTGAGGAGCAATCATTACGCGCTTATCATCAACTTCGCTCATTTACGAGTGATATGGATAAGCATATTTATTTGCGTAATATACAAGATACCAATGAGACATTATTTCATCATTTGGTTGAGCAGCACATTGAAGAGGTGATGCCGCTCATATATACGCCAACCGTTGGCCAAGCTTGTGAAAAATTCTCTCAAATTTATCGCCGTAAACGTGGTTTATTTATCTCTTATCCTGAGCGTCATAATATCGATGATATGCTGCAAAATGCCACCAAACAAAAAGTAAAAGTCATCGTGGTGACCGATGGCGAACGTATCTTGGGCTTAGGTGATCAAGGTATTGGCGGCATGGGAATTCCAATTGGTAAACTGTCTTTATATACGGCTTGTGGCGGTATTAGCCCAGCTTATTGCTTACCAATTTTGTTAGATGTCGGTACCAATAACCAACAGCTGCTTGACGACCCTATGTATATGGGCTGGAGAAATCCACGCATTTCTGGCGATGAATACAATGAATTTGTAGACTTGTTTATTCAAGCTGTAAAACGTCGTTGGCCAGAGGTGTTATTACAATTTGAAGATTTTGCACAAGAAAATGCCACACCATTACTGAATAAATATCGTGATCAGCTATGCTGTTTTAATGACGATATTCAGGGGACTGCTGCAGTTTCAGTCGGTACATTGATTGCCGCTTGTTTAAATAAAGGTCAAAAACTTAGTCAACAAAGAATAGCGTTCTTAGGAGCAGGATCGGCAGGTTGTGGTATCGCCGAGCACATTATTCGTCAAATGCAGCGTGAAGGTTTAACGGAAGAGCAAGCCCGCAGCCAAGTGTTTATGGTTGATCGTTATGGTCTATTGACAGATAGCATGACAGAGCTACAAAAATTCCAAGTGCCGCTGGTACAAAAAGAATTGGCTATTGAACACTGGGATAAAAGTCAAAAACTTGGTTTAGCCCAAGTAGTCAAACAAGCAAAAGTAACGGTATTGTTTGGCGTAAGTGGACAAAAAGGTCTATTTACACAAGAAGTCATCGAAACGTTATGTGCTAATACTGAGCATCCAATCGTATTGCCACTATCAAACCCGACGTCTCGTGTTGAAGCAACACCGCAGGAAGTGACTAATTGGAGTCGCGGTAAGGCCATTATTGCAACGGGTAGTCCTTTTCCTAATACGACTTTTGAAGGTCAGACTTTTGAAGTTTCCCAGTGTAATAACAGCTATATTTTCCCCGGTATTGGCCTAGGTGTGTTAGCCGTGCGTGCGACGGGTATCAGCGATAATATGTTGATGGCGGCAAGCCAAGCACTTGCCGATATATCTATGGAATATGCAAAAGTACCAGGTGCGATATTGCCTTCCATTAAATTCATTAGAGAGATTAGTGAAAAAATAGCCTATGCAGTGGCGCGACAAGCGATTGAAGATAAATTGGCATTACCGATAACGGCAGAAAATTTAGAACGTCGATTAAAAGCCAATTTCTGGTTACCTAAATACCGCAGCTATCGTCGTACCTCTTTCTAGTTTCAACTGCTAGAAAGTACAAATAAAAAAGCCGAATACTACTGTTAGAAGTAGTATTCGGCTTTTTTTGCTTTCGATGTAACTTTAATTGTGGCTAATATAAAAATGGTCGTATTGGCAATATTAGATTAACTATAGTCAACGAAAAGTTAAATCGATACATCCATAGTCAGATACTACTGGTATAAATTTTTCTCGCTTGCTGTGTCGTTGCTGACAGAGGCTTCGAAAATTCATTCCAGTAGTACTGTAGTGATTTTCTTATTCTCTATCTATAACACCTCACATTTACATCCATCAATGAGCTTTTGCACTAGCTCGCTGTTTAAATACCAATAAACAAACAATGATAAAACCTAACAGTGCTGCTGACGCACCAAAGCGACTCAATGCCAGACCACCATGATCGATAGGTTTATCTAAAAAGTCACCCAATACCGCTCCTAAAGGCCGAGTTAAAACGAAAGCGCTCCAAAATAATAGCGTTTTTGAAATTTTAGTACCAAAATGCATCACAGCGATAAGTACCAATAGAGAACCAAAAATGATGGCACTCGTGGTGTAGCCCATGCCTTTGGTATCCGCTACCCAGTCGCCAAGTGCCGTGCCAAGCGTCTGCGAAAACATAATCGTCGTCCAATAAAACACCTCGGCTTTGGGTTTACTAATACTATCGACGGCAATGCTACCCATCGTTTTCTGCCATGTCATTAAACATACGGCAAGTAGCGCTAACAGTAATGCTGAGCCACATGCATAGCCAATCCCTAGTGATCTCGTCACGTAATCTGCTATCGTTGTTCCCAGCGTCGTTGTTGCAATAATTGTCGTCCAGTACAGCCATTTATTGAACGAGTTAGCTTTGATTTGGGTGGCGACCGCTATACCAAATAAAACAGCAAATATACCCGTACTGACGATGTAGCCTAGATTCAGCGACATTGATAAAGCGTCACCTGCGGTCTCACCAAGTGTCGTAGCCGCGATTTTTATGATCCAAAAGAGTAGGGTAACTTCGGGAACTTTGGATGAAGTGTTTAAGAGGAAGTCATTATCGGAGACGGCGGAGGGGTATTGAGCTTTTAAGGTTGTATTCATGGATGGATTCACTCTATCGATAAGCAAATTAATGTGGCGTTGTAAACGTCATTAAATTATCAATAGAGGTGTTAAGAAAGTGTCAAGATATACAGGTATTAATCTATGAAATATCTTATCTTTGGCTTAGAATATTAACGTGATACAGAGTCCTAGATTATTATTAGGACTTGAAATTGCCGCAGTAGAATCATTCAGAAAGACATCAATTCTTGCCTGCTCGCAGATTGATTTGACTATTGACAGTCCTAGTCCTGTGCCTTCTATCGCTTGTGATTGCTTGCTGGCACTGTCTGATCTTGATGCGCTTCTCTCATCATTAAATTGAGCATCTGCATTTGATAGCTGATTAAGCCGTACAAAGGGTTCGAACGCATTCTCATAATCATTAGGATGGATACCTACGCCTGAGTCTATTATTTGTAACACCAATCTGCTACCTAATACTTTGGATGAATGACTTAATTTTCCAGAGTGAATTACAAGTGAGCCAAAATCATACTGAGCATTTAAAGCTGATTTGTCTAAGCTGCCAGCGTTCTGCTCAAGTTGATACAGTTTAACCATGACTTGACCATTAACTGGCGTATAAACAATAGCGTTTTGAATCAAGTTTTTGACCAGCATGAGCAATGAAGTTTCATCTATATTCACTTTGCTATTAGATTGCAGATCAACGGTCAGCTCGATGTTTTTGTGATCAGCAATGGGAATGAGTAAACCAATGACTTGTTCGATAATAAATTTAACATTGGTTGAAGTTGCTTCAGTATCAAGCGCAGTATTTATGTTGCCAGCTCGAGCGAGTGTTAATAGCTGCTCAACCAAGCTTTGATTGCGCTTTAGACGGACAGCCAGTTTATTCAAACCTTCTGACATAATGCCATCATCAGTCATACGTTGTAATCGTTGTAGCTGTAATGAGATAGCAGTCAGCGGCGAGCGCAATTCATGGGCAGCATCGGCGATAAAGCGTTGTTGACGCTCGATGCTAGTCTTCACCATAGCCAATAATCTATTCAAGGATTCTGCTAGCGGTAGCAACTCAGAGGGCAGTTTATCAATCTGCAAAGGACTTAGGTCGTTCTCATTACGCGCGCTTATTTCATGATGCAATTGGCGCACAGGCTTCATCATTCGCCACATGATAAAAGGCAGCAGCAGTATTAAGAAAGCGATACCGATAATAAGGGGTAAAAAAGACTGTAGCGCGCTGGCCTTGGCTAAATCGTCTTGTAGATCCGTTTGTTGACGCAAGATAAGTGCGACTTCTTCATTAGTATCTAAAGATTTAATCTTGACGTCATTTCTATACGTTCGCCAAGAATGACCATCAATATCTTGATCGCTTATCCCTTGTGGAATGTCAGATAATGACGCCATCGATATAGGTTCTGAGTAATCATTCTCATCATCGCTATTATCATTGTCGCCATCATCGGCTTTGTCGTTCTGATAATCTTGTACGCCATTATCGAGTGGAGCGGAGAGTATAATGATATCGACGGTAATAGCACCGTCATCATCATCGGTATCAAAATGAATGTTGCGGCGCGCCCGATTATCATTGTCCGAAAGAGGCGTACTGCTATTTAAATCCCTATTACTTAAACCCCTATCATTTAAACCCTTATTATTTAAACCACTAATATCGAGTGATTGCTCTAACAGCGCCGCTGTATTTTTTAAGTTATCATCTTGAAAATCATTTATCTCTTTATAGCTATACCAAAATCCGTAACCACCAGCGATGATAGCCAATAACAACAATGACAAAACAGACCAAAAAATAAGTTGGAATTGTAGTGAGTTAAAAAGCTTACGGAATTTAGGCATTACTGATATACCACCCAAGTCCACGGACATTCTTGACTCTATCTTGTCCGACCTTTTTACGTAAGCTATGAATCAAGAACTCAATGGCGTTGCTTTCAACTTCATCGCCCCAGCCATATAACGAGTCTTCAAGCGCATTTTTAGACATGACTTTTTCAGGAGACAGCATAAAGGTGGTGAGAAGCATGTACTCTTTTGCGGTTAAATCGATAGGATTGCCATCCATCATGACGCGTTTGTGCGCGGTATCTAGCGTTAGATTGCCAACGGCAACTTGATTGTCAGCCTTGCCTTGGGCGCGCCGTATCAACACCCTCATCCTTGCAAAGACTTCTCCTAACTCAAAAGGTTTGACGACATAATCATCAGCCCCTGAGTCCAACCCTGCGATTCTGTCTTTTAATTGGTCGCGTGCGGTGAGTATCAACACTGGTGTGTCAATTTTGGCATCACGGATAGCGGTCAATACGCCCATGCCATCAATCTCTGGCAAGCCCAAATCTAGTAAGATGATGTCGTAAGGTTGCACTCTTAATGTCAATATGGCTTGACGACCATCTTTGACCCAGTCGACTGTATAAGCTTCATCCTGCAAGGCTTCACTCAGACTCTCGCCAATCATCAAGTCATCTTCGACTACCAATACTCGCATGGGATATCCTTATAGATAAAGCGCACGTTAAAACCTGAGGCGTTCAGTGTTACTGTTTTAGTCATCTTGGTCTAACTGATTACTGATAACCTGACCGGTCATGCTATCGATCATTAAATCATATATCTGTGTGCCCTTGGCAATCTCAACATCATACATTGGTTTGCCATCTTCTAAGTCAAACTTGGCGTCAATAACTTTGCCATTGACAGCTTGAGTGGCCTGTTGCATGGCTTGTATCAGACTGATTTTAGCTTGTTTCATTGCTTGATGTTCGGCTAAGTCTTCTGCATCGAGTTTTTCTAATTTGGTCTTTAAGATTTTACCACTACTTGCATCAATTTTTATTTCATGTTCGGTATCATTGGAGATGGATTTAACTTCAAACTTGCCACCTGACAGGTAATCATTTTGGTCGAATTCAGCACTGACTACATCCCCTGTCATGTTTTTTTGGGCGATAGCGATGGCTTGCTCTAGGCTAATTTTGCTTGTCGCTATGGCTACTGAATCGCTGACTTTAGCGCCTGAAACTGCTGGAATCTGACCTGAGGCAATAGCGAGCGTACCCATACCTAGAACGCTGAGGGCAATGAGCACTGATTTGGTTAGGATTGATAAATTTTTCATCGTGCTTACTCCGTATTTAAGATTCATGGCTGACGACTGGTTAATGAAATGGTCAGCGGCGTTGATATAAATCCATCATACAAAATAAGACATAGGAGAAGCTTAGCGCAGAGTAAGCATGTGATTAGAGATTAACATTCATCAGATTTATTCACTAGGATCAGCGCCAGGCGGAAAGTCATGACGTAATTGTGCGACATTAGCCGCGCTAACCGTATCGGTATAATTATTCAAGTCGCTATGTATATATTGAGTCACGGCGGCTATTTGCTCATCATTCATCATGCTATGAAAGGACGGCATACCGCGAAATCCATTCATAACGACGCTAATGATATAATACTTTGATTCCATCTTGCTGTTGTTCGCTAGTGGCGGGTAGTAGCCCGCACCTTTTGCGCCTTCGCCTTTAGCCATGTGACATCCCGCGCAAGAATCGTTATAGAGCTTTTTGCCATTGGTCGTAAAAAACCCTGTTTTGCCTTGTGCGCTTCCTTCAAACTTGGTGAGCCACTTTTGCAAGTTAGCGTCACTATTCATTTTAGGTATCAAATTAACATCGACGATATTCATAGGCGGGCGAGTGAGCGCTTCTTTTGACATATAAACCGCACCCCACGCGCCATTATTACGGCTAGATTGATTGTCGAAATCGTTATCAAAATCTTTGTCAACAATCATTGGCGTGGTTTGAGGATTGGCAATAGTAGGGGCATTTTGTTTATTATATTGGCTACAGCCACTAAGCGCGCCGACACTCAATATACTTACTATTAAGGTTAAGTGTTGGGTCTTGAATGAATGAAATAAGCGATGGTTTTTCATAGGAATTGCCCTTTAAATAAATCATTATTAGCGTTTTCAAAATGACGACACGGGCTAGCCTAATTTTTTCGCTTTTTGATGTAAGCGTTTTGCCGCATCCATTCCTGATAATATTGCGCCTTCTTGCCAAGCAGGAATATGTGAGCAGTGCTCGCCTGCCAATACAATACGGTGATCGATGGCACATAACGTATCGTAGTATTGCTCGCGGCTTGATTCACTCCACAGTCCATAGCAGCCAAGCGACCATGGGATACGATGCCACGCGACTGACGTGCCCGAGCGGAATTCTTTGGTATATTGCGGATGAATACGTTTGCCATACTCTAATGCCGCATTAATGCGTTCTTTCGGTGTTAGCGAGTTGAATTTATAAGAGGCTTCACCAAAACCGTAGGCACCGAGTAGTACGCCTGATCCTGAGGTAAATAAATCTTGTGAAGGATACGAGATTTGGGTGATAGGCAGATCGGTATAAGTGATGCCGCCATAGATCCATTCGTCCTCTTCCCAAAAACGCCGTTTGAACTCAAGTCCGACCTTAAAGGAGGTGTCGTAAGGCACAGCCGCCATCGCCTGCTTCATTGGTTCTGATACATTGATATCGATTTGGGTCAATACTGAGAGTGGAATATTGCAAATACACCAGTCGGCGCGTACTGTTTTGGTGGCACCGTCAGGGCTATTGCTATCGACATAGTCAACGGTGACGCCAGTCTCGTCTTGATTGATTTTGGTGACCTTAGCATTGAACTCAATCATATCTCGACATTCGCGAGTGAAAGCATCGCCGATTTTGCCCATACCACCGACAGGCTGGAACATCGCAGGTTGATGCACATAAATGGTGTAGTTGGCGTAGAGATCAGACCACATGCCTGAATCCAATAGTTTACTCATAGGTATCGGGGTAGAGGGCTTAGCATCGGGCATTAGACCGCCACCCGGATAAACGCTATAACCGCGATGTTTACTGATCTCATGACTTTTGACATAACGATAGTTAGTATCGAGGACACCCCAACCTTTTAACCCTTCTAACAGCTTTTCTTTGTCTTCTTGAGTCACGGTATCATCCAAGCCGCCTTTATTAACGGCTTTGGATAATAGCTCAGAGACATAGCCGCGAATATCACTTTGCACTTCACCTAAGCGCTGCGGCGCGCCATTGAAGTGATTGGTACGATGCAAATAAGCGCGATCATTGGTTTGAATAAATGGCTGCAAAGCGACATTGAACTTTTTGCAGTAATGAAAGACCGCATAGTGATGAACGGGCAATCGCCAAGGACCACCATTGAAATAATTGCCTTTTTTAAAGTCGCAAGTGACTTCTTCGCCGCCAAGCTCCGTATATTTATCGCCACTGTTTAATGTCCAACTACGGCCACCACCACGATTTTGGTATTCAAGCACGGTGACTTTGTAGCCCGCTTTACGTAACTCATAAGCGGCTGTCAATCCGCCTAAACCAGCACCAAGAATGACAATACTAGCGCCAGCAGGTGCACCCTTAAGATCCATCTCTTGCTTGAAGCTAGACTCGGATGCAAATCCCAAGGTAGTCATCGCCTGATACATGGCCGTCGCGCCAGCAGTCTTACCAATCATGGCGAGCAGCTGTCGCCGTGTAGGGGATTGCAGTAAATGGTTCATTTAATTATCCTTGTCATACTTCGTTTTTATAGTAATCAAACAAGCAAATTTTTAGATTCAGTGACTTTAAATTTAAGAAATGAGATTCAGTGATTTAAGATGTGGGATTTAATTTTTTTCTTTGATGACGCGTTTGACATCCGCAGCAGTTACTTCGCTAGTGGCTAGTCCGCCGAATTTGACTCGCACATAGTTAGTAATACTCGCAATCTGTGCAGCGCTTAAGTCTTTCTCAAAACCGGGCATTTTCGGTGCGGTATTAAAAGCACCCTTCGCCCCAAAAGCGATAACACCAATGAGCGCATCAGGTTTGACGCGGCGAATACTACTGAGACCGACGATAGAGGCATAACGAGCATCAGGCTGAGCGTAACCATCGACCCCATGACAGCTGGCACAATTGGCGAGATATAAGGATTTTGGCGAATGGCTATTATTTATAGTGCTATCGTTCGTATTGCTACTAAAATGAGAGGTGTTGGCTTTGGCCTTAGCTAAATAGTCTTTTTGTTCAAGCAAATTGTAGGTAATAGAAGCGCTAACAGGATTTGGTAACCGCGCGATATTCACTGGTATGAGATAATCATCGGTCTTGATGGCAGGCACGACTTTTAGGTAGTTTGCCATCGCACTCAAATCTTCATCGGTGAGATAACGAGTACTATGTCCTACTGCTTCTGCCATAGGACCGCCTGCATAAGCCCGTTTATCGAGCTTGCCCGTACGCAGATAAGTGACGATATCGATCTCGCTCCAACGTCCTATACCAGTATCGTTGTCAAGCGTGATATTAGGCGCGAACCATTTGCCAAGCGGCGCACCCGATAGGTAACGGTCTTTATCGAGACCTTGAGTGAGATTGCGCGGCGTGTGACACGTGCCGCAGTGTTCTAGATTATTAACTAGATACTCGCCGCGCTGCTGCACGGGCGTCAGATCTGTGCGGTTTTCGGTAGAGGGCACATTGATGACATTCCACGCAAGCATTAAGCTACGAATGTTTAAAGGAAAAGGCAGATGAGTTGTTTTTTCAGGTGGTTTATCGACGACAGGAACCGTTTGGAAGTAAGCAAACAAAGCGCTGATATCATCATCTGTCATCCCGTGATAGGAAGGATACGGCATAGCAGGATAGATCTGATGACCGGGCGCACGACCTTTATGCAACGCTTTTTTGAGATCCGCCTCAGTATAGTTGCCGATACCATAAGTCTTAGAAGGCGTGATATTGGTCGAATAGATATTGCCGATGGGCGTTTCAATCGCCACACCGCCGCTATAATCCTCACGGTGACAAGCCATACAATCGGCAGTCCGCGCTATATAAGCGCCGCGATTGGCTAAATCGCTATTGCTTGGACTAACATTGGGCAAGTTAATCTTAGCAGGCAAGGCATCTTGCTGAAAGCGCGCGCTATCAGCATAAGCTGGACTGAGTAATGGGCTAATAACTAGCGTTGATACCAACATAAAAAGTGGTTTCATAATATCCTTATCGTACTAGTGATTTAAACCAGTTAATCATCCATGATTGCCTTTACTAAAATAAAACTATTTGCTATTTATAGCTGCTGTTTCGTCGCTTCAATCTGCACTTTTAAATCAAGATTCTTGGTTAGACCAAACAATGAAAATTTATTTATATTCCATTTGGTTCGGTCTATCGTCGTGGAGAATTCACCGCTACAGACCTCATTTTTAGCAATAGAAGCTTGATAACAATTGAATCTAGTTGCTGTTAGGCTAATAGGATGAGTCTCACCATGTAAGGTCAAATTGCCATCTACTCGCGTCACTTTACTATTATTAAAATACCAATTGGTTGATTGAAAGTGAGCAGATGGAAAACGCTGCATATTAAAAAAACCAGTACCCTTTAAATTATTATTAATCGCTTTATTACCAGTATTCAAAGAATCAATAGGTATCATCAGTGAGATATCGCCTGATTTTACAACGGAATCGTATTGTAATTGTCCTTTGACGTTGTAAAAGCCACCCGTAGTCGTAGAGGTCTTAAAGTGTTCAATGGCAAAGCGCACACTGGTATTTTTCGGGTTTATAACATAGCTGGCAGCATAGCTACTATGAGCAGCGCTTGCTATCAATAATGACAATATCAATAAACGATAGCCGTGTGATTTTTTTAGAGTAAAAGGTAGGATGCTCATAGCGACATTCCTTTGCAAGCTATTGATAAATAAAGAACGTCATCGACGAGCGCAATCCTTGCTGTTACTTAATAATAAGTAAGTTATTTATAACTATTTATACATTATTCTTCAAATACTTAGTAGATTTATTATTGATGACACGCCCTAGAACGACGAATTTGTTTTGGAGTCAGGAGTTTTATAAGCGCTGTCATCGTTCAATAATTTATTTTTAGCCCTGTTTTTAGCTTTACCCTTAGCCGTTCTTTTAAAAAATAGGCTGGCAAGCGCACAGGTAATGGTCAATGACAGCAGCATCGATACTAAGGTATGACTAAAGAAGTGATCGCCAAACAGCATTTTATATAGCCCCATTGTCCAGCCTAACACAGTGACGATTTCAAATATTCTATAGCGGTACTTGTGTAGAGTGGGCAAAAAAGCAAAACCATATAAACTAAATCCTGCACTGGCATGAGCCGCAGGGAAGCACTTTGCTGGTGTTTTGGCCAGCATATTTTGCCAGATATCTAAATAAGGTAAGTCCCCACCAAACAGCGTTAAATCATTGGGGCAACTGACATGGGTGACGCCCTTTAATAAAGCAATCGTAGAAGGTACGACGATAAGAATAATCAACAGGTAGCTTATTTCACGCACTGAAAAGGGAACCATAAATCTACTGAACTGACTGTCATTGGCGATAGCAGTATTGTCTGAAGGTTGTCTATATTTGATAATTAACACAGCCATTAAATAGATGGCTAACAAAATTAATAACGCTTTCGGCCCATCATAAAAGAGAAAAGCATAAGGTTGCGCCCCTTTTTCTAAGAACCATTGCCCATTGGTATAAAAAAGCTCACTAATACGAAGATCAAACTGGCTATGTTCAAAGATTAACGCTGCAATGATCGTCAAGCAAAAAAGCTTAAGCCACATCCAGTTAGATGAGTTATTTTCTAAAGTCATCAAGACGCCTTACTCAATTTATTAAGTTGCCGTTCGTTAGGTTGTAAAAGCCTAAGTTATAAAAATCTGAGTTGTAAAATCTGACCCTTTTATTCAAAATAACAGGTTTGCTAATGCCATCAGCCATAAAACAAACAACAGCAATAACGCCAAAAACTGGGCAGCAGAGCCGACATCTTTGGCGATTTTGGCTAATGGATTTTGTTCGGTTGAGGTATGATCGACACTTGCTTCAATACCGGTATTGATAAGCTCAACTATAAGGGACAAAAATGAAGCAACCACAAGCATCATTTTTATGCCGATGCTAAAAGGCATAAATACAATCACAATGAACAATACCAAGTTGAGCCATAAAACTTGTCTAAAGGCCGCTTCAAACTTATAAGCCGCTTTGAAGCCATCAATAGAATATCCGCTCGCTTTTAAAATACGAGCCAAACCTGTTTTACCTTTAACGTTACTTGCAAAACTATCAGCCACAAGCGCATCACCAGCCATTTTTTTGGTTTTATGGTCGGCGCTTGCATAATCGTTGTCGAGGGTAATAGGTTTGAGATTGCTCATATTCATTGCTTCATAGTCGTTAAAATTAGAGTAGGCTGCAAATATTGAGAGCTATATGATTTCTCAATAGAATTAGCAGATTTTAAGTATATGATAGGAGATGTTAAGAAAATGTTAAGTTGGGATAAATAATAGTTGCTATTACCAAAAAGCAGTAGCTGATACTTGGTTTTACTTTGGTATCGGCTACTACTGTCTATTGACGTTAAAGTGAAAATACAATAAAAGTGAAAATATAAGAAAAGTGCAATCACCGATATATTTATTGTTGTAATGATCCCAGTGTAGGAGAAGGGCACTGGTTAGCACTTGGTTATGAGTATGAGCCTGATGCCGTTAAGAAAATGTTAAGGTTAAATGCTTTTTAGTCATTTTTTAATCCTAATCATCCATATCAACCTGACTACTTAAAACCTTACCCGTATTGGCGTCTATACTCACATCGTATATCTGATTGTTTTTGACCACTTCGATATCATAGATAGACTGACCTTTTTCTAAGTCAAATCCAGCGCCGATGACTTTACCGTTCACACGTTGAGTGGCTTTTTGTAAGGCATTAGTCAGTGATACTTTGGCTTGCTTCATGGCGCTATATTCAGCCATGTCTTCTTTATCTAATTTTTCTTGCTCAGTTTTGAGAACTTTACCCGTATTGGCATCAATCTTGACTTCATAAGACGTGCCGTTAGAGATGAGCTTGATCTCATATTCATTGTTCACAGCATTATTGCCATTGTCGTCATCATAATCAAACGTTGCGCTGACTAGATCGCCCTTAGCGTTTCTTTTGGCTATATCAATTGCCTGCGTTAAGCTAACTTTACTTTGCATGGCGCTGATGGCTTCACTTGAGCCAGTTACTGCTTTGGTATTGGTAGTCGGGGCGGCTATAGCCGTTGCTCCCACACCTGTAATAGTAAGCGCGATGATGGCTGATTTAGTGAGCGTTGATAGGTTTTTCATAAGAGTCATCCTTTATAATAAGTCGATTTCTGACATACCTTTCGCGGTGTTGTCAGCTACCTTGTGGGTATGAATCTATAATACGAGAGACGACATAGGAGAAACTTAGCGAGGATTAAGAATTTAGTTAGGGGCGCATATTTATACGAAAAGACAAATGACGTCTTAACATTTTCTTGATAGCTGGGTGGCTACTATTGAGAGCGTAGCAAATATAGTGCTATGTCTTAACCATCCTAAAAAAGGAAAGCACTCATGTCTACCTCCCGTCAAATACTTGCATCAGAAAATAGCCTATCTAAACCGTCTAAGCTTGGTCATATGCTCAATAAAGTGCCTGAAATTACGATCGTGTTTTGGCTAATCAAAATGATGTCAACCACAGTAGGTGAAACTGCTGCTGATTTTATGATTTTTAATTTCAAGTTAGGTTTGCCGACGACCTCTTTTATTATGACGGTGCTGTTTTTAATCGTATTAGCCATACAACTAAAAGCTAAAGAATATATACCGTGGAAATACTGGCTCACCGTCGTATTCGTCAGTATTCTTGGTACGCTGATTACCGATAACATGACAGACAATCTTGGCATACCACTCGCGTACTCAACGATAGGGTTCAGCATACTACTTGCAGTCGTATTTGCTATTTGGTATGTCCGAGAGAAGACTTTATCTATTCATCACATTGATACCTTTCCTCGTGAATTATTCTATTGGATAGCTATATTAGCTACTTTTGCGCTAGGCACTGCTGCAGGTGATTGGTTTGCTGAAGGGCTTAATATCGGCTATCAAAACTCTGCATTGATATTTGCGGTAGGAATCGTTTTTATTACAGCCGGGTTTTATGTGCTTAAGTTAAACAGCGTTTTATGTTTTTGGTTGGCTTATATTTTGACCCGTCCTTTGGGCGCAGCGCTTGGTGATTGGTTATCACAACCGATAAAGAATGGAGGTTTGGCTCTAGGCGTGACCAGTATCAGTATTGTATTTTTATTAATGATTGTGAGCTTGGTAGTCTATGAGACCTATAAAAAAAGCAAAACGATAAAAAGCAACTAAGGCGTATCCTCAATCTGAACGGAAGTAGCTAAATAGGCTGGAAATGTCTAAATCTTGCCAAACGGCGTCAAACATTTGGCCAATATCCCGATATTATCTGCACTATTTTTCTTATTTGGCTACAATTTATCTCATTTTCATTTTCATTATCATTTTCAAAATGAGAACACGCTCTAATAAGTTAATGATATCCATAATTGAGATATGTGTTATAAATCAATTGAGAGTTAAGTATTTAACTTGCCAGCCAAGTAGTTGATCAGCGATGTCCGTGTGAGCAAATCGTCTAATATAAGCAAACAATGATGAATATAAAAAATATAAAGTTTAGTTGGCATTGGTTATTAGCGATTATCGCTATCGTCATGTTCACCTTGGCATCAAAATCGCTGTTTCATATGGCGCATACCCTAGATATGGCGCAGGTGACGTCTGTGCTTACTTCGACGCCACCATTCATAATGCTCAAAACCGTTGGCGTTGTGATAGCTGCTTATATGCTACTTAGCGTTTACGACTTAATAGCGATACGTTATCTCAAGACGAAAATTCCTTATCCCAAGATACTCAACACCTCGCTTACCGCTTTTTCAATTGGTCATACCTTAGGTGTGTCTATGCTATCAGCAGGGGCAGTGCGATTTCGCTATTATGGGAAACACGGTGTTGAAAGCACCAAAATAGCCAATATTATTTTGCTGGTATCGCTGGCATTTAGCTATGGCATGATGACGGTGATTGGCATATCGCTGGTAGTCAATCCACATATGTTGACGAAATTGCTCACTCATATATCGTGGCTAGGCAGTATATCGCCATTGGTATTTAAAGGGATTGGTTTCGCCATTCTAGTGTTGATTGCCGCCAGTCTCCTGTTTGCTGGCAAGTCAGGAAGGATGTTTTCTATCAAGAACTGGCAATTGCAGTTACCACCAGCAACGGTACTGTGTAGACTCATCATTCTTGCCGTGATTGATATCGCTTTAGTCGCCTATATTATTCATATGCTAATACCTGCCAGCATATCGGTCAGTTATTTAGAAGTTTTTTCCGCTTATGTCCAAGCCATTACGGTTGGCATTATCAGTCATGTACCAGGTGGACTAGGGGTGTTTGAGCTCACTATGGTGGCCTCACTTCCTCAGGTCGATAAAACCACGCTGTTATCCATACTGCTGTTATTTCGCATTCTTTATTATTTCATTCCCTTTCTGCTGGGGATATTATCCTTTGTCTTACATGAAGCCTATATTCGCTCAGGCATGGATGCCACCAAAAAACGTAGAATTTTGCCTAATATATGGGTGCCTCAGTTATTCGCTCTAGCAACCGCGGGCTTGGGTGTCGCTATGTTGGTCGTCAGCATATTACCGCCTATTGCTAACCGAGAGTTATTATTGGGAGAATTGATACCCATACCCATCATTGAAGCCTCTTATCTTCTCAATACGCTGATGGGTTTTGCCTTAATTATATTGGCGCGTGGATTGTATCAACGTCTCAATGGTGCATGGCACTTATCAATGTGGCTATTGGGCGCATCAATAGTAATTTTATTGGTCAAGCATCTAGAAATAGAAGTGGCTATTGTCGGCGGCATATTGTTCGTCATCGCCTACTTTAACCGCAGTTACTTCAATCGCCAGTCGCATTTAATGAGTTTACGCTTAAACTCACAAACCCTCATTTTGTTATCCGTATTTTTAATCAGCTTGTTTTGGGTCGGTATGTACGTGCATCGTCACGAAGCCTACAGCCCTGATTTATGGTGGAATGTATCAGGTGATGGCGGCGCCCGCTTTTTACGTTCTTACGCCATGCTTGCTATATTGACCATCGCTTACGCATTATTTAGTCTGATTCGCTTCAAAAAACTACCAGCAAGCTTACCTACTCAAACAGAGATTGCCAAAGCTGAACAAGTAACAAGACAATCTGCTTATTCAGTGGCAAATTTAAGCTTATTGGGTGACAAGCAATTGTTATTTAGTGACACGGACAATAGCTTCATCATGTATCAAATTCAGGGTAGAAGCTGGATTGTAATGTCCGATCCTATTGGAGATGAGCGTGAGTTTGGTGCTTTGATCGAGAAGTTTATGGAGTTATGCCAAAGTTTCGGCGGTACGTGTGTGTTTTATGAAGTCAGCGATAGACATCGGCAAGTATTTAATGAAAATGGCATACAACTACTGAAAATTGGCGAAGAAGCTATTGTCAATTTAAATGATTTTAGTCTACAAGGCAGTAAAAACTCTAAATTTCGGCAAGTCATTAGCCGCGGCACCAAAGATGGACTGAGTTTTGAAGTCATACCACGAGAGCAAGTTCCTGCGTTATTTGGGCAATTAAAGATGGTTTCTGATATCTGGCTACGGGATAAAAATTCAGCAGAAAAGGGGTTTTCACTGGGCTATTTTGATGAAGCATATTTAAAGCATTTTGATTGTGCGGTAGTGAAGTACCAAGAAGAAATCGTGGCTTTTGCCAATGTTTGGCAGAGCGGTCATCGTAATGAGCTATCTATTGATTTGATGCGCTACAAAGAGGTTCATAACAGCGAGGGCAAAGCAATTAAAAGTATGATGGACTATCTGTTTGTGAATTTATTTATGTGGGGGAAAGAGGTCGGCTTTCAATATTTCAGTTTGGGAATGGCGCCATTTACCGGTCTTCAAACCATAGCTAAGCCAGTTACCAAAAGCGAAATTTTAAAAAGCAATGTGTTAAGAGATGAAGCCTCAGAAGCTATGACTCAACCTACAATAAATGATAATCAAATTGAAGTGCCTATAGGGGAAGCTATCGGACCAAAATGGCGCTATGTTACCAATACTGTGACCAAATACGGTAAGAGTTATTATAATTTTACGGGGCTACGTAACTTTAAAGAAAAATTCAATCCTACTTGGGAGCCACGTTATATAGGGATTGAAACGGGGCTTAGAGCTGGCATGAGACCGATTAAAGGCTTAACGGATACGACATTACTGATATCAGGTGGACTGGGAAGTTTGGTTAAAAGTTAATACTAATGAATATAGCGGTCTAATTTGATTTTTTATTTATAGAGTGTAAGTAAAATTATGGCACTATTTAAAGATACATTCCCTACAGATATATTTCTTAGCCATTGGCGCTTGTTAGGTAGTCTATTAATAGGGCTAATCGTTGGGTTATTAGTAACCAGTATTTGGTCGTTATCTTTTAGTACCAGCTTCATTATAGGATGGGACTGCGCTATTCTCATGTTTCTGAGCACTATTATAATCATGCTACGAAAAGATACGATGCACGAGCATTTAAACAGTGCTAAGCAAAGTAAGCTTTCAGTTTTAAGCTTGATTGTCGTTTCGAGCTTTATATGTATTTATGCCATTGCGAAGCAAACTCATATGGGTAAGAACTATCAAGACCTGATGTTTGCTCTAAGCATTAGCCTGACTATTGGTACGATATTTATCACATGGCTGATGATTCAAATTATTTTTGCGATGCAATATGCTTATTTATATTTCTCTGAAGCCCAAAAAGGCCACATTTTACCTTTAGAATTTCCTGAAGCTATGATGGAGTCTAATGCTGACAGTGGGACACCAGTTGATGTCAGATTTGAGGACTTCTTTTATTGTGCGGTTGCGATTGGCACATCAGGTCAAACGGCTGATATTGCCTTTACCTCTAAAACAGGCCGAAAGCTAGCGACACTTCACAGTATCATCGCTTTCTTTTTCAACTTAGTCATTATTGCCTTGCTGATTAACATCATAGCCACTTACTTGTAATACGCTAGGTTTGAAGGGCAGTCTCTCGATAGACATTATTTATAATAAATACTAAAAGTACTACCGCCTTTGATATTGGCTTGATGGGTCAGTTGCCAGCCCATATGCGCCATGATGCGTTGAACAATACTGAGACCCAACCCTGTGCCTTCAACTTTATAACTGGCATAATCATCGTCAGGCAGTAACTCTGTAGATAACGGAGTGCGATTATTCGGCTGCTCTAAACGCGCAAATCGTTCATACAGCAAGGGCATCATAGATTCGGGAATGCCCAGACCCGTATCAGTGACTGTTATCTTGTCTTTATCAATAGTGATTATGACTTCACCATCGTCCGTGTACTGAAAGGCATTTTTGATGAGATTGCCGAGCGCCATTTTCAGCAACTCAGGTCGTACGTATGCGACATACTCTTGGTCAGCGACTACAGCATAAGTCACCGTCTTATAGCGCAATAAATACTGTAAGCGCTCCATCTCACTTAACGCAATTGTATTAATAGAGGTTTGCGGTGCGTCTAGCTTTTCTGGGGCGCGCGAGAGTAGTAATAAAGCGCTGATAATCTCGGAGGTTTCTTTGGCTGTCGTGCTAATACGGTCAGTAAACTCGCTCAAATAGCTGTCGGCTTGTAATTGGGAAGCCAATACTTCTGACGCGCCCATAATAATCGTTAAAGGCGTACGCAATTCGTGGCTCACATCTCCTGTAAACAACTGCTCACGTTTCAAATACTGCTCCAGCTTACGGTTTTTCTGATCAATAGCCCGTGCCAATACACCAACCTCCGATGGTAAGTGCGTCAGTTCGGTTAGATTTCGATGATCGGTTTCAACCGCTTTTTTTAGGTCTAATAACGGTTTGGTGATCTGCTTCGACGATAGCTGAGAGAAGATAGCGGCAATTAATAAGCTTAAAATGACAGCGACTCTCAAAGCATCAGCAAAGATATCTTCTAAATGTTCAAAGATGGCCAAAACAGGATAATTCGCCAACGCCATTTCTCTGTCTTCGATATAGGTCAAAATATATTTCTGTTTATTTTTATTGTAGATAAAGTAATGAAGGTTAGTGTGGGTTGTGCCTGTCTTAGTGTTAACAGTGACAGAGGTTTCTTGCACCTCATTCTTTGCCATTGCTTTCAGATTTTCAGGCGCATTATCATAGCGATAAATTTTGATGCCCGGATCTGCGACATAAACAGGTTGCTCACCTTCCTTTTCTTGACTCAGCTCTAACTGTTGCAGTAGACGTGCTTTTACCAGCTCTTTCTCCATCGTTGTCTCAGCATACATAAAAATGCTGACGAAAGTCGCACACAGTAGTAAAGCAAATAAAAAGTATGATATTCGAAACTTGTTAACGATAGAGTCAATACTGAACATAGCATCACTTCGTAGTAAAGGTGGTAAACAGAATGGCAATGAATAACTATAGTTGATTCACTTTAAGAGTGATACACAGGTTTTACACTTTATCTGGGTCAATAATTTGGTAACCAACACCCGGCACTGTCACTATCATAATATCAGCAAACGGTTTATCAACTTGTGCACGCACACTGTGCATATGGGTACGCAGCGCGTCGCTACTAGGCGTATCTTCACCCCATACCTTGTCTTCTAATTCGTTCTTACTGACGACTCGGGGCGAGGCACACATCAAAGCTTCCAATATTTTAAACCCTGTTGGCGTGAGTTTTAACGATTTATTTTCTCGGGTAATTGTGTGCTCCTCTGTATTCAAGGACAACTTTCCGATAGTGATACTGTGATGAAAATGGTCATTTTGATGTCGACGTATAAGTGCTTTGATGCGTGATTCTAGCTCAATTAGTGAGAAGGGTTTTACCAGATAATCATCAGCGCCACTATCGAAGCCTGCAACTTTATCTGAAATCGTATCGCGAGCGGTTAGCATCAATACAGGGGTTTTATTATGGAACTCTTCTCTGAGTTTTTTGCACAGTTTTGTACCGTCCATACCGGGCAGCATGACGTCTAATAAGATAACGTCGTAGCGATTATTTGAGGCCAGCGTTAGGCCGCTAATGCCATTATGAGCATTATCTAACTCAAACCCTTTGGGCTCAAAAAAAGCATAAATATTGGCCACGATATCCGGATTGTCTTCAATAATAAGTATCTTGTACATATTTATCTCATGCATAAATGCGAGCAGTGTTTGGGTTTAAACGCCCTAATAATCAGACTTAAAAAAGGTTAGTGCTGTTGCCACTTCGTCAGTCGTAATACCGAAAAAGTTAAGCAAAGTTGGCGTAATAAAATCATGTGATACTGGCTGATCAGTCATGCTAACAAGGCTGCTTTTATCAATATTATTGCTGGTAGGTGACCAAATAATAACGGGTACATGCTTTTGCGCGTCAGGCGCTATAGAGTATGGTAGGCCATGCAAATAAATATTATTTTCACCCAAGCTTTCTCCATGATCGCTCATATATACCATCACCACATCGTAATCTTGCTCATAGGTTTTTAGTGTATCAATAACTTTATCCAAGAAATAGTCGGTATAACGAATGGCATTGTCATAACCATTGATAACAGATTGATCATCGCATTTAGAGAGCTCGTTAGTCTTGCATACGGGCTTATATTCTTCAAATTCTTTAGGATAACGTTGGTAGTAAGCAGGACCATGATTGCCCATTTGATGTAATACAATCAGTGTGTCTTTAGCAGGCACGTCCGATTTTACCGCTGTATCTGACTTAACTAAAGTATTAAAGCCATCAAGCATACCGATATCGCGACACTCAACATCGCAATTTGGATTGACATCGGCTTTCTTGTAATCTTCGAAATTTACTCGATTTGCCACGCCTTTAGAGCTAGAGTTATTATCACGCCAAATGACGTTGATCCCTTGTTTGTTTAACGTGTCCAGTACATTCTCATTATAGTTCGCACTATTAGGGTCATAATTTTCTCTATTAGCATAGCTAAACATACAAGGGACGGAATAAGCGGTAGAAGTCCCACAAGAGGTGGCCTGTTTAAAACTATAAATATCTGGTTGTTTGGCTAGCAGCGGCATTGTATCGCGCTTATAGTCATTAAGACCGATATGATCAGCACGAACCGCTTCACCAACAACAAATACCATAAGTTTAGGTTTCGCAGCCTTAGTCCCAGCAGTAGGTACGAGACGTTTGGCATCGGTCGCATGCAATATTAAAGTGTCAGGACGGCGTAGCTCATCTAAATAGTCGGTACCTAATTTAATCACGGAGTAGATAGGCGTAATGGGGTTAGCATAGCTACGAACCATTTTATGTTGACGAAAAAAGGTCGCGTATTGATCACCGAAGGGTAGAAGACAGACGGCTATTAAAGCAATAGACAGTATTAGCGTCACGGTTCTTTGCAATAGTGCTCGACGTAAAGGCGTTCGTTTTATGCGAATTTTAGCAATAATAACAGCAGGTATAATGCCCAGCAAAAACACCCGAATAAATAAGCTTAACGACATCAGTCCCATCGCTTCGCCTTCATCGGTTTGCATGCTATTAATCAGCATATTACTATCAAATATTGTCCCGTAAGAGTCCGTAAAATAACCGCACACAGCAGCGATCAAAACCATCGCTATCAGCACTGGCTTTGCGATTGGTCGATAGCATAATAATTGGAAGAGTAGCCACATTAAGCCAAACAACAAGCCTGTGATAGAAATCATGAAACCAATGTTATGACTAAACGGATAAATACTCAGCACTTGCTCAAAAAAACCAAAGTTCGCGGTAGCTACTAAATAAAGAGCAACGATAACAATCAAATAATTGAGATTAATCTCGTGATTGTAAATCTTACTTAGATGGCTTTTTTTAGTATTGCCGTTAGTGGTATCGGTGCTAAGTGCTTGAGAGGTTGACATAGACGGGCTTCTCAACTGAGTAATAAGGAATGCAATTTCTTACGATAACAAGTGACCTGTTAAGAAGGTGTTAAGATCGTTGGGTTAAGTGACAGTTTAAACAGATATTAAGATTAATTACACTAAAAAATTAGCTAACGTTAATGAGAAGCACTTTAACACGCACTGCTGCTATCAATTTTGCTTGCTGTGCATGCGCAGACAGAGGCTGCGAAAAATTGATGGCAGCAATACCGTAGCGTTTTAGGGTGTTTTGACTATATTTAACTTCGATAATACTCAGTATATCTACTTTAGTCTAAAATTTAAGCAATAAAAAACCCCGCAAACAGTGTGTTTGCGGGGTTTAAATATGGTGGGCCCAGTAGGACTTGAACCTACGACCAAAGGATTATGAGTCCTTTATCTTACAACAACAATACACGATAACTAACAATAAATAGCTATGAGAAAATTTTTATCGCCCTAAAACAGGTAGGTTTAGAGGATAAGCTAAGTTTATATAGCAACAATTAGATATATCTAAAGATAATTTTCAAGTATCAAAATAGTATCAAAATAAATTATAACTTCAATGCTTAAAAGTACAGGGGTTCATAAAACCTAGTTTATGCTGTTTAATGATAAAGGACAAAGCTTTCGTTCAAAGTATCAAAAAAGTGAAGAGCAAGTCACTTTTATTTTTATATAACGTATTGGTCAACTGAATTTAGACTACCTTTAAATATTTTATCCAAAGTAATATTTTTGTATTTTTACTGATGTTAAGTGACATTTTAATTTATAAGAACTCACCGTTTGAAATTAGGCTCAAATATTGTCACTAATAGCACTTCTAGTCTTGTAAATATTTTGTAACTGTTCTTTAGCATCTGCTCTTTCTTAAAGCTTCTAAAAAAGCGCTTATTAGGTGGATTATACTATGAGATAGAGTTACCAAAGTACTGTTGTAATTGAGCGGAATGCAGTGGGATATAGCTCTAATGGTTTATCGTTTCAGCGCCTTCTTCATTTCATATTATGGCAATCTGCCACCTCTCTATCAAACGTATTACTGATGCATTTTAATATGTTGATATTGTCACATGTAATATATTATTCATAAGAGTGTTTAAAGTTATACTTCGTTAGTTCTGACCAATAGTCCGATCAGCATTACAAGCTTGATTTTTATAGTAAAAGGTCCTGCTGATTAGACTACAAGCAAGTTAAGCTGATTAATACCAATAATGGCAAACATCTACTGACCATAAAGAAATGTAAAAACCATAATATTATTCTATAAAATTGTTTCCCATAATAGAGAAACAATGATAGAGTGTTTCTCTATTATGGGAAACAAAGAGATATATTATGAATAATAAATCAGAGCAAACTATAGCAACAAGACTTAAAAATGTCATGAAAGAAAGGCGGTTAAGGCAAGTTGAAATATCTAAAGCGATAGGTGCATCCAGAGGAACCGTGTCTAAATGGCTGTCAGACACTGCTCAACCTAGCCAAGAATATTTATTACGTTTAGCCGAAGTACTAAAAGTTTCTGCAGATTGGATTATAGAAGGAGATAATTACTATGCTTCTTATGATGACTTAGATGACATGGTAGATGCAGTCAGGGAAACCAAGAGGGACATGTACCTTCAAGAATTAAAATTGAAAAATAATATTCCTTATAGCATAAGGTACTTAGAAGAACTCTATGAAGATATGAAATTTAGAGAACTTGAAGAGCTTGAAGAAAAACATAACAATTCATTATCACATTTTCATGATTATAATAATGAATTTAATGACGCTTCACAGAAGGATAGTGAACTTGAATTCATAGAAAACTATGAAAATGAAAGAAAGATTTCCCAAAATATTTTGGCTAAATTTGCAATGAAAGCTGGCGCAGACATAAATAAAACAATCTACTATATTTTGGAAGATGATTGTATGTTACCTGTGATGTATCGTAGAGCTGAATGCGCGGTAGATACTAGTAAACTCGAAATTAAGAACGGTAAGATTTATTACTTTAAGCATGGTGTGGTTTATCGAACAAACGTTTTATATAATCAGCCTGATGGAGGATTACTGATTCGAAGTATCAATGATGACTTTGAAGATGAAATAGTGAGCGCCAAAGATATAAGCGTTATAAATATCATTGGTTGGGTATATTCATGGACAAATTTGGATATTTGGTAACTACCCAAATTACGTTAATGTATACATAGCTGATTTCTTATAGAACTTTGCTTATTGTTTCAACCACCAGTTAGGTGGTTTTTTTTGCTTGAAATTAATTAATCTTCATAAACTGTGTTCAGATATATTTATATGTGGTGAAATATATTTACATGTGTTGCTTTCGTTTCTTTACTAATATATAGTCATTATGAATCAACACTTAGTGAGGAACAAAAATGAGCCCTAAAAAAGGTTGGTCCCAATACAGCGAGGAAGAAAAGACTTTAATGAGACAAGCCGTGGTCAATGCAAATTCAGATACGCCTTTTCCACCTAAATACGCAGCAGCATATCTTGGAAAATCTTTAAGTACTCTGCAACATATGCGTTGTCATCAAACAGATGGCATTAAGTATATAAAAGTTGGCGGTCACATTATTTACAGAAGGCGTGATCTTGACGAATATCTTGATAAGTATGGGTAATCTTATATTTGAGAGATAAAAGAATAGATTAATAGTTAGCTAACCCACAAGTTTTTAATAACTAAATTAGGAAAAGCAAATGAATAAATTGAATAAAGACTCTTTTACTAATCAAGAGAGCATGTTAGTAGACAATACTATTGATTTACAAGTCGAACAATGGAGTGCCCCTGAGTCATTATCTAATGATTCAATAGAACCAACACAATACCCAATACGAGCATGGCCAGGCAAATTACGGAAAGTAGTGGAAGCAATTGCTTTTTATACACAGGTTCCAACAGCTATGTCAGGTCAGTGCGTATTAGGGTCTATAGCACATATTGGACAGGCTCTTATTGATGCGCCAATGGGTCATATTCATATGCCTGCTAGTCTATATTTAATTACTGAAGGATCTAGTGGCAGTGGTAAAAGTAGCGCTATGAGACTAAGTCATAATGAAATAAGAGCTCATCAAAAAAAACGATACGACATATTTGTAGAAAAACTAGAAGAGTGGGAATCTCAGAAATCGGGATTAAAAGGCAATGATCTTAAAAGCTACCTACATAAGAACTCTAGACCACTCAATCCAGTAAATATGTTTAGTGATGCTACTATTGAGCCCGTACTTGATCGTTTCCTCAGTAAAGAGATGAAAAATGCCAGTTTTATATCAGATGAGGCTGGGCAGTTCTTCAATGGCTATACAATGAGTAGCGATACTGCAGGGAATGCTATGTCTGCATTAACCACTTTGTGGAGTGATGGAACTGTTGATCGTTTACGATCACAAAAAGGTGAAAACAGTATCACTAATTCACGTGCTTATGACGTACGTCTAGGAATATTTCTTATGGGCCAAAGAGTAATTCTTGAAAAGGCTTTAGCTAACCCATTGTTAGATGGTCAAGGGTTGTTAGCACGATCGCTATTTGCTTGTCCCAGTAGCATACAGGGACATAGAGTATGGAATGACCTAGATCGCAGACAAAAAGACCCATATGCGGATCCAGATTTAGTAGGCTACTGGGAAAGATGTGGACATCTTTTGAAACTGTCAAGTACCAATGATTCTCAAAATAATGAAGAGCGTATTAAGATGCGCTGGCATGATGAACTGGCAGAGCAGGCATTTTATGACGGTATGCAAGCTATTGAAATTCGACAAGCGAATGGTGAGGCCTTAGAGTATTTAAGAGCTTATGCAAGTAGGTTAGCGGAAAATGCTAGTAGAATAGCCTCTCTAATCGCATTCTTTGATGAGCGTGAGACGATAACATCCGATGATATCAATAGAGCATTCTTACTAGTAGAATATTCAATAAGTGAACGTTTGCGTTATTTCGATTCTACTCCTTCAGGAGAACAGAATAATAGTGAAAAATTGAGTAGCTGGCTTATTGATAAAGCTAAGAATAAACAACCTACAAAGCTTAGTTATTCTTATATTTACAATGGAGCACCAATGCCCATGAGAAAAGATGTAAGACTACTGAAAACAGAACTCAGTATTTTAGAAAATGCTGGGCATATTAAGCAAAAAAAAGAAGGCAATAAATTGGTAGTTTATATAAATCCCCAATTATATTCATGATAAGTACGTTTAATCTATCTGACCATAGATTAAGAAGTTGTCTAGTAAGAATTACACGTTAGCTTACTTTTGTAGGTCATTTGATGCTGTCTAAATATAAAGGTTTAGGCAGTTTAGGCAGGATTAGGAATAGGTTATTACCATGTATAGACCTCTTATTAAAAGGCTTGTAGGCAATTAAGGCAAATTAGGAAAGCGCTAGGCTTATAATTTTATATAGGGAATATATATACTCATCTGTGTATATGAGCCTATATGTAATTTGAACTGTCTCGATTTTATCGGAGACAGATTCATCTAAGAAATCAAACCCCAATATTAAGAACGTCACTTAAGAAAACTAAGCTTTATATCTCAGCCCTCTAAACTATATAAATAATAACATATAGGGCTTTTCCGAATAATTAGATTCGAATAAATTTGTAGCAAGTTTAGATATCAATGATATTTCGAACACCATAACATCAGGGGAAGTACTACCTAATTAGTTAGAGTTTAGACTATTCTAGGATTAAATTATTTCTAATATCGGTCTCAATTTCAGAACTAAACCTTCAAACACTAACAACGGTTAAAGGTATCGATCTAGCGACTAAGGCTTCTTGAGTTATTGCTAAGAAATTATCTTTTAGATGATTATAGTATGGCTGTAGAGCAGGGTGGCTAACAGCGATATGTGACTGAACCAACCTAGTCTGCTTTTTATTCATATTCAGCATCTCATCGTTCTTTAGCCAAGGCTCTTTAGGTAGAATAACGCCATTAGCTAAAATAGCTTCTCCGATGGATTGCGCTATGCTTAGACCAGCAAAATCGTAGTCAGCAAATACATATTTACAGCACTTAATATTTTTAAGGCTCTCATAAATTAAAGCGGCATTACTAGCCTTATGGCCTCTATAAACTAAAGCGGTAGTTTTACCAAGCCAGCCTTCTATTAATGCTAAGTCTGGCTTGGTAAAACGACAGAAGCTAGTGAAGTTTTCTATGACAATAAGATTATCAATATTCCACTGTGTCAAATCATCACTATGCACACCGAGATAGGCGTTTTGTTTAGAGGCTTTATGGATATAATTCTGGGTAGCAATGACCAAATCATCGTCAGAACCTAATAGTCGCAATTCGAAGAAACCTTCTGTGGGGGCTTTACTCAATATTTTCTCATTGGACATAGTCAAGCTGTTGTCGACACGATCTTTGGTTTTCATAGCTGCTATGTCGTCGTGCGCTATGTCTATCTTGGTATGTGCTTTGATTAGGCTAACAATACGGTTCCAGCCACCCGGCTTTATATGTATAGTGCGTCCTATTTTGTAACCTATATCTGCATCATAAACGACCAGTAGCGCAAAGACATTGCTAGGTGTCCTAAAAGCGATGGTATCCTCGCCAGCCTGTAGCTTTTGTTGTATATCAAGCAAAGTCTTACTACTCTCTAGGCGCTGAGCGAGTTTGGCGTCCATAATTCGTTTTCACTAGGTTCGGTAGAGGTGGTATGGCATCTGACGTACTTGGCATCTGTTATATACAGAGTGTCACAAGTATCGGACAGCCATCTCTTTTTTAGATAAAGCTTCCAGTAGCAAGTGTCTTTTTTCTTAATAATATAATCGTTCTTGAAGTTGCTCCCACAGACTTTAAGCACTAAAGCTAAAAAGGCTTTGTATTCCACGACATGGCTCAAGCCTGCAGTTTGCCAATATTCTCTGACTGAGTAACACCTGCTTAGATCATCCGTATTATTATTGGAGAGATATTTTAGAACCCAAAGCTTTTCAGGTGAGGGCTTTTGTTGTTCAACCCTATCTGACGATTCAACATACTCACCCTCATAAACCTTAATATCTTTACCTTGAGTAATGGGTTGGCTGCTGGCAAGTTTACCCATGATGGTCGCGAGTAAGTAGCTGTCGTCGCTTAATTCAACATTGTAAAGATTATCACTGACGTCTATACCACCAAATGCCAAGCCTATGCTTTCAATATCTCTTAACTCAAGCCCCATCTGCTTAGGAGTAAACTGCTCATTTCTCAATGCTTTATGCAGTTGCCAAAGTATCTTATTCTGGCGGTTCTGATCTTTTTTTAGTTTGTCGATAAGCAGGATAGTCTTATCTAGATGAATGCCCATTTCATGGTTGAATCTAACGATAGAGTCGGATAGATACTCGTCCAGTATGACCGCAGCTTTAGTGTAGTCGCCATGGAGTTTATAAAGCTCTTCACGACCTAAAATAGCTGTTTTCTGGATCTGTGATTTAATTTTTTTATTTAAGCTTTCAAGGATAATACGCTTAGCTTTTATGTTAGGGGTATTATTTAGATCTGAGTTAATTATGTACTCTATATTTGCCATCTCGCGGCCTAAAGCCTCTGATAGCATATTGGCTTCATCTCGGATATTCGCTAAGTGCATCATCTCATCATGCGTTTCATCAAATGAGTCTGATGCCGCTTGCGCCATTTGAATGGAGTGGTGAATATTTTGCTTCCAGTCTTCTACGTCTGGCATGGTATGCGTACGGTAAGACTTTTGATCAACCGTTCTCAAAATATCTCTAAAACTAGATCCAAGCGTAATACTATTGGCATTAACGCTTATGACGCCACTATCACGAAGAGTTTTATACTGTTTGGAGCTTGTATTTACGGGACCGTAACACCCTTCAGGAGAGTAAGCCTCAAAGAGCACATCGGCTTTATCCGTAATTGCTCGGCCCAAGGTTTTTATCTTATCCTCTGTAAGTTTTATACCCTCACTCATAAGCCAAGTCCTTGCTGCAGTTCGACCTCGCTTTCATCAGAGTCATCACTATCATCAAAAAGGTTTTCGGTGATGTATTCAAAGATTTGGCTAATATAACTAATCGTGCCAGTGACACGATATATCTTTTGTGCGCTATTAGACAAGATGACAATATCATGTTTTCTTAGTCGCTCAAGTAGCGCTTCTACTTGTTGATCATTGGGTTTTTTGGTAGCACCCGTAATTTCAGAGATTTGATTGAGCATACTCTCAAAATGTTTATTGTCATTAGCGGCCAGTACTAACTCAGCTTGTTTAAGCTTGTCACCTATTACCAAGGCGTTATTATTCTCATCAGCGCTGGCAAGACAAGTCAGCATCTCAATGATAGGCCCAATATTGTTATATATATCATGGAACTGCTTAGAGATTGCCTTTTTGTCAGACTCAGAGGGCAGGGTGTTCAAGCCAGCATAAACATCGCCATCACACATAGAGACAAGCTTAACGCCAAAGGGTTGAAGATGGCTTAAGATACGATTGAAGTTGTCTTCACTATCCTTTAACCATTTATAGGCTTCAGGTTCGCTGACAGGACAGATAAGCTTGTTCTGCATTATCATTCTTAATATGTCATGCTCTTTCATTCTTCAAATACTCCATATTGCTCCAACTGATGGTCTTGAGTTAGCGAATACATATCATCTGTCTGTGATAGCTCATACCTAAAGGTGTTAACATCATAAGCGCAGCCAATGTTGTTAGAGAACAGGGGAATCACAGCATCATGTGGGTTTTCTGGAGCGGCGCACATGGCTGAAATACCAAGTTTTTGTAGTAAACCTAGTAGCTCTTGGGTATTGGTAGGGTCAAGCACACCCACTTCATCAATAAAGAACTTAAGCTCGCTGGTATCGGTGGTTGATATGACTGAGAGTAGGGCAATATAAATAATCAGCTGGGCAATACGCATGGTGCCATTTGAGCCGATATCAGGGAAAGATTTGGCACGGTCGGTATGCTGCTCCTCTTTACCTCTTTGTTTCACTGTTAAGCTGACAAAGAACTGCTCTGAGAGTTTGATATTCATTTTGTTTTGACCAATATAGCTCTGTACTTGATCAAGTTTCATTAGCAGATCTTTATCAGGCATACGATATCTGTCATGAATATCCTTATTAACCCATTCTTCAAACGCCTCGGTAAAGGTATTGAGTACCGAATACCATTCGTTATCTCTAATACTAGAGGTTAGCGTAATCTTTAGATTCTCGATAGCCAACGCGCCTAATTTATCACAGACCTCTCTACAGCTACGATTAATACGATTTGAGAATGTGGTTAGACTATGATGCGCTTGGTCTAGTTTAAATTTAAAATCGCGAATTTTATGAGCTTCGACCAGATAGTGATTGATGATGACCTCTTTTCTAGTCTCATGCTCGTTGTTTAAATACTCAGTAAAGATACGCGCTTGTATGAACCAGTTATAGTCATCAGGACGGCCTACTGTGCTGTTATTAGCAAGTAGGGTCTCAAACATACTCTCGTTATTAATAAATGGCGATTTTACCGCGCTGAGTATTTTGATACCATCAAAGATCGTATGCCGAGTTTTCTCAATGGTCCCCTTAGATTTATCAAGTACAGATAGGGCAGTATCATGTAGCTCCAATAGGGTTTTTGAAGCAAATTCTACAGTTGGTGGCTGATTGGGTACAAGTGTACTTACAAAGGTATTGTTAGCGGCTTTCAGGGTAATCTCTAACCGCTCAAAATCAGTATTAGCTGCTGCTAAGTCTTGCTCAATACTTAAGGCTGCCTCCGATAAACGAGTAGCTTCTTTGGTTTTCTCTTCGATAGTCTCGTTGAAAGTCTGAGTCTTGGTGATAACAATAGATTCAAGCTCACTGCGTTTTTGAGTATAAACACTAGTCTGTGTGTACTCTTCAGTTAGAAAATCTTTATACAAGGCGACGCGCAACTTTGCCGCTTCAGCACGTTTGAGCTGAGCGTTAACGTCTTTGATAGTCTCTCTAACTTTAATTATCACGCTATCATCATAGCCGTTAGCATTAATAGCATGGTCTCGGCGCTGGCGAGCACTAGCACTCTCTTGTTTCGCCTCAGCGTTAGCCGCCTTTTTGTCTTGAGCGAGCTGCTCTTTTCTCTGGGCTTGAGTCGTTTTTAATTGCTCAAGCTTAATCTTATCCTGTTGCTTGATATTATCAAGCCCCGACTTTCACAAAGCCACCTGGCAAATCTCATTATTATCAATTTGTAGTGGAGGCATTGTGAATACTGACTTAGAGGTTTTATCAGTATAGTGTGTTCATATTTTGGTTGATAATCTATATCTATAAATGCTATCTGTAGACCCTTAATATTGTAGGTAATGGCATCTAGTAATAATTAACTCATAGATATACATTAATTCTGTAGAAGTTATTATTTCAAAACTACCTTGCCAGCCGCACCATCCATTCGATAGTTTTTAATGTCCCCAGCGATAACCAGGTTAATGGCTTTTTCGATCTCATCAAGCGGAACATTGAACCACTCTGTTGCCTTGTATAGGTTGTCATTTGCTGCTTTTGAGGATACTTTTACTCTTTGATCATAAAAGAAGGCGTGCAATACACCTTCCACGCTCCGAGCATTGGCATCATAGACTTGCCACTCAGCAATGATATCTACTGGTTGTTGTAGGAATGCGGTATCCCTAATTGAGTGCTTAGTACGAGCCTCTCCTGTAAGGGTTGAGAAACCAATTTTATGCAGGTGTTTATAGTGCGCTAAGTTGCTTGGCGTATCAGTCAGCTTGGCGACATAAATGACACCAGTAAGTTGCCGATTGTCTCCAAAGTTTTTGGCGAGCTCATCATCCATCCAGTCAGGATCAGTAATTAAGAGCTGATAGCTGTTTTCATATTTATACTGCGCGGTAGCCAATGAATGAGTAAGCATATTCGACTCTGTACCGTTAGAAAATATTAAGCGTAGCCTCTCTTGGCTTCGAGTGTTCTTTCTAGCCTCTGCTTGATAGATATCAGCCACATAACAAAGCATGCCGTTTAAAACAAAGACACTACCGATATTGATGTCTTTCACCGATGAAAAATTATTTTTGGTAAAAGCCCCCGTTTGAATAGCTTTAGATATGCGCTCAAAGGTTGCTTCAAACTTATAAAAGTCCTTACATTCAAAGCGAGTTGCTATTTCTTCATCATCGTACTGGTCATAAGTATTGCGAGAACTGAGCTGACTATCACTGACTAAGATTTCAGAATGGATGTTGTCAAAAATCCCTAGGTCGGTAACCCTCCCAAACTTAAGACACCTAATAAATAGAATTACGCTGGGCACAGCCTAAGTTTCTGCACCAAGGATGGATGGTGAATAATCTACCTAAAATTTTTCATGATATAGGCCATATCGATTTTATAAAGAATTAACTATAAAACAATAACTATTGAGCTATGCTGAAGAAACCGTAGAGATAAACTTGGTAAACTAAGCATATTCACAGGAGTTTACCATGACCAAGAAA
>NZ_CAJGZJ010000019.1 GCF_904846225.1 Psychrobacter immobilis
ATGCTAGATGCTAGATGCTAGATGCTAGATGCTAGATGCTAGATGCTAGATGCTAGATGCTAGATGCTAGATGCTAGCCACCAATAATCGATAGATTGTGCATGATGCCACTATTAGAGTCGTGTAAGTGATGATGCTCAGGTTTGATCGGCATGAAACTATGTAAGGTATTGACCAACCCTGCGACATTATTTTGCTGTAGATGTGGTCGAATATCATAATTACCTTGATCAAATAAGCACAAATGCACCTTGCCCTGACTGCTGACCCGCAAACGGTTACACGTATCACAGAAGTGTGCGGCATATGGTGCAATCATACCGATGCGACCTACATAGTTTTCATGACTATACTCTACTGCTGGACCGTCAGAGCTGCCTCGTTCATGTGGCTGCCAACCCTGTTCTAGTAGATAATCGATGATAACATCAGACTGAGCATGCTGAGCAAAAAACAAGTCACTATTGTCGCTGGTCTGCATAAATTCGATAAAACGATAAGTGACGGCTCTGTCTTTGACGTAGTCAATCGCTTGCAACAAGTTTTCAAAGGCCGTTTCTGCCATCAGGATACTATTTATCTTAAGCTTAATATCGGTAGTCGCAAGCAATGTATCCATGTCAATGAGCAATTGCGGCAAAGTATTAAAACCCGTCATTTTGTGAAAGGTCTCAGCATCAAAACTATCCATGCTAATGTTAAGCTGGTCCAATCCAGCCGCTTGCCAACCAGCTAAATGCTTGCCCAGCTTATAGCCATTGCTAGTCATGGCAACGGTTTCGATGCCGTTGGTTTGTTTGATGGTTTCAATAATCTCAACAACATCACGGCGAATAGAGGGCTCACCCCCTGTGATTCTGACCTTTTTGGTGCCTACTTGCGCAAAGCCGCGTATCAACGTGGCAATTTCAGGAATGCTTAGCTCATCATCAGGGCGCTTGCCTTGGTAGCCATTAGGCAAACAGTATTCGCAGCGAAAATTACAAAAATCGGTAATGGACAGACGCAGATAAGTCAGACGACGGGCAAAGCCGTCAGTCAAAGGCTGATAATGTTCGCTTGCTTGTTCTGTAGGCGCCGCTACAGATGACGGTATGTTATCCTCGAATATAGCAGGCGCTGAGGTAGGCGAGTACAGTTGCACACGGTCTATTTCAAATTTAGTATCACTCATATTTATTGCCACCACTATTGCTTACTATAAGCCTTACTTTATGATTCGCGTTTAGCCTATCGTTATAAGATTGGTTTTCATTTTTTCTTTAATTTTTCTTCAATTTTTCTATAGCCATCTGATATGGAATTAGGGCGTGTCATTATTTAGATTGTGAGGCTTAAAATGAGATAAATTACAGTCAAGCAAGGAAAATTTATACCAATAGCGCATTTAAGCTCATATAACTGTTTTATTTTCAGCTGGCTATATAACTTAAGTATATAGCCAAGGGAAAGGCTGCACAGTAACGATACTGTTTGCTGAAACATTACCACTGTCTTTATCTAAAACAACAAAACAGTTGGCGCGGCTAAGTTGTTTTATTCTATGTGATTGCTGGCCTGAGAAGCACTCGACTTGGTAACTGCCTATTTCGTTTTGTGATAAAAATCCCCGCTGAAAGTCTTTGCGACCGACTGACTTCCTGACGTCATTAGTGAGTGTTGCTTTGATTTTCAGCTGCATAGGCTGTTCTGCTAAAGGCGCGCCTGACATCTGCCACAAGGCTGGTATCACAAACTGTAAAGCGCCGACTACCGTGGACAAAGGATTGCCCGGTAGACCAAAATACAGTACTGGCTTATCAATGTCTTTACTCAATTCGCCAAACACAAATGGCTTGCCTGGTTTCATCGCCACTTTATAGTGGTTAATCTGTCCTAACGTCTCAATCACAGTGGTCAAAAAATCATAGTCACCAACCGACACGCCAGCCGTTGAAATCAGCACATCACAGTCTTGCATGGCTTCATTGACTGCGGCAGTCGTCTGCTCTAAATTATCAGGAATGATGCCATAATCACGAATACTGATGGGTAGATCAGCCAGTAAACTCTTAAGGGTTGGTGTATTAGAATTATATATTTGCGCCAAGCTTGTCAGCTCATCACCAATGGCAACCAGTTCATCCCCTGTGGCCAATATGCCTACCGTAAGTGGCTGAAATACGCTGACTTGACTGACACCCAAGTTTGCCAATAAGCTAATATCAGTAGGATTGATGCGCTTACCTATTGATAAAACGGCTTCACCCGACTCAACTTCTTCACCTTGTCTGCGTATATTGCTATCGATCTGCGCCGTTTGTGCTAGCGTTATGGTGTAAGGTTGTGACTTATCAATGGTACTCTTTATTTCAGCAAAGTTCGTGTTTTCTTGCATGATGACCGTGTCACAACTGTCTGGTACCACTGCACCCGTAAAAATGCGAACGCCCTGACCCGCTATCAGCTTGCCAGTATAAGCACTACCCGCCTGTGACTCGCCAATGATTTCGATAATACTATCACTTGATAGCTCGCTACCTTGAGTAATCGCGTATCCATCCATCGCCGATACATTTTGTCTTGGCACATCAAACGCTGAGGCAATATCTTGAGCCAGTATCTGATGACGGCTTTTTAATAGATCGCAGGTATTAATCGCTCTTTTTTGTAGCGGAAAGTCGTTCTTATTATAGCTGTCTACACGATCCGTTATCGCAGCCTGCAATTCTTCCATGGTAATCATAAGGCAACACCCTGTTAGTCGTTATTATTATTCGTATTTAAAAAAATCTTGTCTAGCATTAATCATTCGCAGACTAGGGCGTGTCCTCAATTCAAACGATTGTATCTAAATGGGCTAAAAATGGTTAAATTTTGCCAAACATTGTCAAATAGCTGATTGATATCTCGATATTATTTGCGCTATTTTCCTCGTTTGACGGTAATTTATCTCATTTTTATTACCTTTTTTAGAATGAGGACACGCCCTAAATTGCTTGTACCAATACTATTTATTAATCTCTGCTTTAACTGTAGTCAGTTTACGCTAATTGCAATAGTGTAATTTCTGCAATAGTGTATAGTCAAAGAATAATAGATTAGCTACAGTACTGCTGGGATGAATTTTTTGAAGCCTCTGTCTGCTTAGGCACAGCAAGCGAGGAAGATTTATACCAGCAGTATCTGATGTATCGATTTAACTTTTCGATCATTATAGTTTTCACCATTTCGATAAATCTCTTAAAAAGCAGTCATAGAATAAAGCAAAAAAGCACCTTGTTAAGGTGCTTTTTTGTTGTACTTATAAGGTCATAACTTTAATAATACCAGTTAAAACCTCCGACTAAAACAGCCCTATCAAAACCAGTGGATACTAAAAAACAGCGTCAACAATCGACTTCACCATGATGCTAAAGAAGACGCACTACGCTGAGTGATAAAGCCATCTGGAGTCTGACCGTTATCTCCTTGCCAGCGTTGGAATGCCATACGGGTGTTAGTACCAACGACGCCGTCAGCGCCTTTAGTATCATAACCCGAGCTGGTCAAACGCTGCTGTAAATTGCGTACTTGAGACGTCGATAATGGACGCTCATAGCGCGGCCATGATTTTTGCAAACCACCTTGTCCAGCAAGTGCTTTGCCCAACAAACTGACACCCAACGCATAACTAGAAGAGTTGTTATAGACTTTAATGACATCAAAGTTTGGACTGAGTAGTAGCACTGGGCCATCTTTTCCAGCAGGCAACCACAGCTCCATCTGAGTGTTCGCATCCAAGTATACATCGGCTATCGTATCGACACCCATAGCCGCCCATCTAGCCGCTGGTTGCTTGCTACCCACCACTGAATAATCAAATGAGGCAGGAAGCGTTACTTCATAAAATGGCGCTAGACCACGAACCCACCCTGAATTGCTCAGATAATTGGCAGTAGATGCCAAAGCGTCGCCTGTGGCCCAAGGGTTGCGGTGACCATTGCCATCGCCGTCCACGCCCTGTTTGAGCCAAGTTTCAGGGATAAACTGGGTCTGTCCCATCCCGCCTGCCCAAGAGCCATCAAGCTCTGACCAAGACACATCTCCACGTTGCAATAACGTCGCAAGCGATAATAGCTGAGTTTCAGCAAATTCTTGACGACGACCATCATAAGCAAGGCTTGCAAGAGAGCTTGGCAAACTGCTATTCCCAGTCACAGCGCCATATGACGACTCCATACCCCATATCGCCGCGACAATCTCTGCATTGACGCCATACTGTGACTCTAACTGCGATAAAAATGCGCGTTGCTCGGCAAACTTACGCTTACCAGTGCCTACTCGACCGTCTGATACAGCAGAATCCACATACTCCCATGGCATTTTAGAAAACTCTGGCTGTCCTGAGTCGAGCGAAATAACTTGCTGATTTAAGTAAGCCAAATCAAGCAAACGACGAACCGTCGCAGCATCATGGCCTGACGAAATTGCACGCATAGAAAAGTCTGACTTCCAATCAGAAAAGCTATTATAACTTGGCTTGGCAACAGGCTGCGGCTTGACAACTGGGCGCGGCGTTGGCTTTACTTGAATGGTTTGAGTCTGCGTGATCTCAACATTGCCTTGACGAACCGGTTTGCTCTGTTTTTGCATTGCCTGTTGGCTCGTACACCCGACCATCACTAAGGCAGGAAAAAGGGCGATATATTGTTTTTTTAACATTATAAAAATCTCAGGTATGAATAAGTAAAGTGGCTCAGATATTATAGTGACTCAAATAAAATGATTGAATTGTGGCCTAAATCAATCAAAAGAATCGCGTCAAACTTAACGCCCCAATACCGCACGTGGGTCGATAGGATTGCCATTTAAGCGCACTTGGAATTCCAAACCTACTTGATTGGTCTGGCCACTGCTACCCATATTTGCGATACGCTGACCACCTTGTACGGTGTCACCTTCTTTGACGAGTAACTGGCTATTATGAGCATAGGCGGTAATATAGTTATCGCTATGACGAATCATAATAAGGTTGCCATATTCTGGTAGACCATTGCCTGAGTAAAGCACCGTTCCAGACTGACTGGCAAGCACTGGATCACCAACATTACCAGCAAACCACATACCCATATTGCCCGCTGCTGCATCGAAATTGCGAGTTACTTGATTGCGAGTCGGATATTCATAGCCTGAGGTTGCGTTGGCCGTTACTTCGTATACAGGGGACTGTGAGCTATTATTGGGCGTACTCGTCACAGGAGTCGTATAGGTTGGCTGTGACACTGTCGGTGTAGACGCGTTGTAGCGGTTATTATTGGCGGGCGTGCCTTGACCTTCCCACAGCTTCAGCCATTGACCGCTATAGATTGTATATTTACTGTCTAAGCCATTGAGCGCGCCAATTTGACGGTAATTGAGACGATAACGCTCAGAGATTTGGCTGACCGTATCGCCACGCTGTACACGATGATAGTTAGGAACGCCTTGGGCGTTGGTGATAATCTTAGGACCAACTTGGTTGGCGGTCTGATAAGTAGGCTTTGTGGCACAGCCCACCATCGTTAACGTTGCTACTGTCATAGTGCCAATCAATGCCACTGTTACAAAGCGCGATCCAGCGATAAGCTTCTTCATACAAGGTTTCCTATTCTTTATGTGACTCACAAACTCCTTGTGCTACCCACAAGCATTTTGCTAAATTTTATATCATTTAATATGGGATAAGCACCATCACAAATAGCTTGATAGACCATACTTCCCCGCATCTTCTGTTCATAATAATCTTTTGCTACTAAATAATCTTGTGCTACTACTCACCCTCTGCTACTAGCTACTACTAACAGTGGAACTCATCTCTACTGTCGTTAACTTATAACAATAACGCCGAAAGCGTCTCTATTGTGGCGGCTGGCGTATGATGTAGCCTTACTGGTGATAGACTAATATAACCCGCTGCCACCGCTTGGTGATCTGTCAACTGTACGGCAAGTGGCTGAACACCTTTTTCGTAGACCGTTTCTTGAGGCACTATTTTTTGAGAGACCGTTTCTTGAGAGACTGCTTGCTGAGATAACGCTTCACAATCTAACCCATCTTGCGCTAATAGTGAGCCATTTTCATTACTGTCGGGCAATTCATACGGGCGTTTACGTAAGGATAACCAGTATGCCTCTCGTCCCCGTGGATCAATGATATGGTGCACAGGACGTGCAATCTGTCTGTGTCCTAAAGACGTTATTTTTCGACCTTTGATATCGTCAGCACTATCAACATCAGGAATGTTAACGTTTAATACGTGATAGGGCAAATTTTTGCAGGCATCTAATATTGGCGTTTCTATTAATAATTTGACAATCTCATCTGCCGCCATTCGATAATGACTTGCCTGCTCTTGCCCATCACCCTTGGCACCGCCGCCCACTAGCGAGGTCGCAATAGCGGGTATGCCAAAAAGCTCTGCTGTCAACGCTGCGCCAAAAGTGCCCGAAAATAAAACGTCTTGACCCAGATTGGCACCTGAATTAATACCCGTAATCACACAGTCGAAGTGCGTATGGCGATATAGCTCATTTAATGCTAAATAAACACAATCAGCAGGTGAGCCATTGACAGCAATAAAGCCAGAAGCCAATTGGTGCGTATATAATGGCGTTGAGATACTCAAGGCACTAGCGCAGCCACTTTGCTCATCATTTGGCGCAACCACCACTACCTCTGCGATAGTAGACAAAGCTTGATACAGTGCCAATAATCCCGGAGCATACACGCCATCATCATTACTAATTAAAAATCTCATTTGTGCTCAATATATGTCTGTTTAACCGTCTGTCTACTTGTTAACTTTATCATTTTAAACTTGGTATAATTAGCCTCGTCAATAACAGCCATCATTTTTCATGGACGTTTGACTGGCCAAATAACGCCAGTATAAACAGTGAAAAAGACGACGATACAGACATCATAAAATAGACTTAAATTGATCTTAAACTGATATAAAAAGGCTATGAATCTGGCCGATTATACCCTAATAGTAAGCTGATACGAACCCAGTGTTTGCTCATAATTTATATGATGTATTATTTTATTAAAGGCGTTATCTTTATCTACAGCGAATCTGTAAAAGTGAAACGACAAGTTCTCACTTTACATTAGACAACAACGTACAACAATATAAACTTATACGTTTATGCTGACGTAACTTATGAGCATATGATGCTGATATGTTGCTAAAACATAGGTTTGGCTCACAAGACATCTACACATAAGTCAATATTTTATGTGACTTTTATTTTTTTACCCATTAACATATGACCATTAAACAAAGATAAGCGAGTGTGATACTGAATGAAAAATCAATCGATATTATCTATAGCTTCTGTGATAGCAAAGACCGCCTCAAAAGTTGGTCTTGCAGGACTGATAACGTCTATTGCCATGCTTTCTCAAGCATCTTTCGCGGCGAATAATCCTGCGACAACCATTCCTCTAGACATGTCTGGTATCAACGTAACCAAACATGAAATTGCGGTTATGCAAGTGTTATCAGAGATATGCCCGTCAATGCTCGCTGGCAAACAAAAACAGCGTTTTTATAAATCTTATAACGTACAGCTTCATGAATTGATGCCGTCTTTAGAAGATCCAAAAGCCGCTATCCAATATCTATCAACTCAGCAAGATTATCGTCAGATACTACAAGGCATTCGTAACTGGACGATGAGTTTCTCAAAACAGGACAACAAAGCCCTGTGCGAAGATTTGGCAGATGCTGAGTATTGATAGTAGAATTTTATGAGTCAATCTCATCAAAGTGCGTTAATTGACTTTTTATCTACTCTCCAATGATGAAGCGCAACAAGAGTCAGCGTCAATGTTGAGCGGATAAAGCCTGCTATCATTAACGACAAAAAAATGACGGCTTTATTTGTGTTGAGATGCTGATTGTGTTTTATAAAAACTGGGATTATAAGCTTATTTGCTAAGTTTATAAGCTTAAAAAGCTTAAAAAGCTTGCTGCCATTCCGTTTAAAAACGGATGATGCAGCAAGCTTTTTTATGGCAGTCTACTTTGTTGCCGTCAAGATATCATAAAACCCTAATAATATAAGCAAACGCTTGATAATCATCAGGCTTTCTTTTTAATCAAGTCCTTTTTTTTATATTTATCGATTCCCCATCGGTTGGCATTTTGCTAAGATAAGGCCTTAATTTTATGTCTGTCGTTTAGTCGTCATTGCTCTCATTCATACGTTATTTTCATACAAGGTGTTTGATACATCTTGCTCAGAATAATGGATAAGAGTTAGTGCTGCGTACAAGCGATAGATACATTTGGTTTCATGATGCGGTGTAACAATCTATGACAGTAAAGCGTGTGAAAAAACAGTTAGTACAGCTGGTAGTTGGTGTGAGTGTTTCTATGAGTGCCGTGATGGCGAGCGCCGCGATACAGCCTCCTGAGATGGATAATACTGCCTATGTACTAATGGACTATAATACAGGCGAAATCTTAGCACAAAAAAATGCCAATACCGCTCTTCCACCAGCGTCCCTGACTAAAATGATGACCAGTTACATCATTGAGCAACGCCTAAAGTCAGGCGATCTGAAAGAAGACGAACAAGTGCTGATGAGTCAGAACGCTTGGTGCCGTGGCAGTAGCGAACAATCCTGTATGTATGTTCCCGTCAATAAGACGGCTAGTGTCATTGATATGCTGCGCGGCATTATCATTCAATCTGGTAATGATGCTTCAAAAGCAATGGCGGAACATATTGCTGGTAGCGAAGATTCGTTTGCCATTTTGATGAATGAGCAAGCAGAAAAAATCGGTATGAAAAATACCAATTTCGTCAACGCCACTGGTATGCCTGATGACGGTCATGAAGCATCTGCTATCGATTTAGCCAAACTGGCACGTGCTATTATTAAAAATAGCGGCGATTATTATGGCATTTACTCAGAAAAAGAATTTAGCTATAACGGTATTACTCAAGGAAACCGTAATGCGCTACTTGCCACTGATTCCACAGTTGATGGTCTAAAAACAGGACATACGGATGCAGCTGGCTATTGCTTGGTTGCCTCAAGCAACCGTAATGGTATGCGTCTAATTTCTGTGATTATGGGTACGAAAAGCCAGCAAGCACGCGCCGATCAGTCACGTGAGCTCCTCAATTGGGGCTTTGGCCATTTCACCACTGTGACAAAAGCACCTGCTGGACAGTTCGTGAGCAAGATACCCGTATGGTTTGGGAAAACGGCAGAAGTAGAACTAACCACTGGTAACAATTTACAGATTTTGACCAGTAAAACGCAAAAAAATAAAATCACCACCGTTGTCGACATTCCTGAAAGCTTAGAAGCACCTATCAAAAAAGGTCAAGAAATTGGCAAAATGATGGCGGTCATTGACGGTAAAGCAGTGGCCTCAGTTCCTATTGTAGCGACTAGTGACATCGAGCAGTCAGGTTTTATGAGCCGCGCTTGGCAGCATGTAGTACGCTGGGCAAAGAATCTTTTCTAATAGACGCTTTATCTATAGATCACGACTCTGACGACGTATTACTGAATCAGAAAACCACTTGATAAAAAAATCACTTAATAAAAAAGACGCCTCAATATGGGGCGTCTTTTTTATGTCCAGACTAAGGCATGTCCTATGTCCATACCAACCAGTGCTTGAGCAAATCGCTCAACGCCTTATCCTCGTAACTAGTACTATGACAATAATCGATACCAGCCGCTTTTAGACGGTGCTCAAAACTGTCTATATAATGCATTTGATGCTCTGGATACCAATATACCAATAAAGCACGGTGCTCACTTTCAGATTGACGAATACACTTGGCTAAAGATTCAGCGTTGCTTGGCACGATATCTTCTGCAAACATTACCATGTCAATTTTTTTGATACTCATGTTATCGATAACAAGCTGTTCATGCTGGCAGTAGATGACAGTAGCGCCCAACTGCTCCAGCTCATGCGCTAAAGACCCCGTTTCGTGATAGTAATAATAAATAATCGTCAGCGTCGCCAATAAATTCTGATGCCGAGACTGGTGTTGATTGGGCATTGCTATCGTCAATATAAACTGAGTACCTAATCCTAGCGTGCTATCGACCTCTATAGTAGCGCCCATGAGCTGAGCCATTTGCTTAACGACTGGTAAACCCACACCCCATCCTTCGTACTGACGAGTTTTTGATGAATCCACTTGAAAAAACGGATTAAAAATATCATCAATATAGTTACTATCGATACCAATGCCCGTATCTTTGACACTGACCTGCCAGCGATTACTTTTATCAAAATGAGTCAATTGTGAGGTAATTATTACTTGTCCAGCGGGCGTAAATTTAATCGCGTTGCTGAGCAGTATCGATAGTATTTGCTGGATTTTTTCTGCATCCCCTTCAAGCTTATAGTCTATATGATGAATGCGACTGATTAAATCCAACCCTTTTTTCTGAGCGATAGGTTCAAACTCTGTCAAAAGCTCTGCCATCAAATGTAGCGGGTTAAACTCACTAGAATTGACAACCATCTGACCTTTTTGGATTTGATTCAATTGAATAATATGGTCAAGCGACGACACCAATTTATCACTACCATTACGAATAATTTGAACAGCGTCTCTTTGCTCTATGTTGAGCGTTTCATAATCCAATAACTGTAAGCCACCTACGATAGCATTTAGCGAAGTTTTTAACTCATGGGTTATCATACTTTGAAAATTATGCAGTTGCACATCAAGAGAGAGATCTTTTTTATGCAATTGCTGCTCAAAGAGAGTAAACGATTCATACTCTTGTTGGGCTTTCTGCAAACGATTAAACAAAGCAATGAACGTCTGCTTAATCTGCATCAATTCTTGAAAGTCGTACTGCTGAGAGATGATTGGCAATTGCTTGAGATCAGGAGTTTTTAGAACGATGTTACATACATCAGTTAAAGCCTCTATATCTCTAACAGGCCGATTAAGCTTACGCAAGATATACAGCCCCCAAAGAGCCGTAATTATCATGGTAATCAACCATGATAGTAGGTTACCTTGGAGCCAATATAAACGCAGTGCATGTACATCTAAAGTAATATTAATATACCCTACTAAGGCACTGTTTTTAATGGTTGCATCAGTAGCTGACGATCCTCGCATACCCTCTGATAACGTTGCGGCCGATTGTTGATTAGCGTTTGATTGATTCCGCTCGCTATCCATTGCAATATAATTGCTGATTACAGGATAGTTAAAGCTGACTGTATCGGCAAATAAAGCCTTCTTCCAATCATCTCTTGGTCGATTGACATCCCTAATAGGCTGAGGTGTTGAATAAAAGGAAATGCTTTGAATGTTTGGATCGCTCTCTAACAAAAACCGCACTTGTTCAGCCACAATATCAGCGCCCTCTGCTGTCGATGCACTGGTCGTTAATAGCAACGCTATCTGCTGAATATGCTGGCGTTTCTCTTTATAGTGATGTAATAAATCATAAATTGAAGACAATAAAAAGCCTACCAGCACAGACACCATTATGGCCTGTATGATAGATCGCCAGATAAGCGTAGATATGGTTTGAGAGGGAGGGTTGTTCATATCACTCAACTGAGTCAAGACAACTTTTATTTATATTACAGGTATTTTGAGGATGTGATAAGTGAAACATTTTAGTATTTATAGGTCACTCTTTATGATGGTTAAAACAGAGATCCTACTAGCGCAGTATTAAGCTTACTTTACCGTGCTCTGTCGCACGATAAAGTAAATAATGCATCAGCTGACCTAGCGATTGCGAGGTTTTTTATCTTTGTCTTTAGTGGTAAATTTCTGTGTTCTATTACGCTCGCGTTGACGTAACTGTTGCGCCTTCGCTTTGGTTGGCGTATCACTCTTATTAGCATAAGGGTTGTCATTCTGTTTAAAGATGACATTGAGCGGCGTGCCTTCAAGCTTGAATACTTGACGGAACTGATTTTCAAGATAGCGCTGATAGCTCTTAGGTAATGCACTGGTTTGGTTACCGTGAATAACGATCACAGGTGGATTGTGACCACCAATATGTGCGTAGCGCAACTTAATACGGCGACCAGCTACCGTCGGTGGTGGATTGGCAGTAACGGCATCTTGTAAAATCTGAGTCAAACGATTGGTTGACACCTCAAACATGGAAGATTTATAAGCACGCAAGATAGAGGGATATAAATTACCGACGCCAGTACCATGTAACGCTGATATCAAATGTACTTTTACATAAGGTATGAAGTTGAAGCGGCGATCCATCTCGATCTTGATGTAATCTCTTTGATCTTGCGTCAGGCCATCCCATTTATTAATCGCAACCACCAAGGCACGACCTGCATCAAGTGCATAGCCAATCATATGCAAATCTTGGTCTACAATACCCTCGTGAGCATCAATTACAATAACGGTCACGTTAGAATCTTCGATTGCCTGCAAGGTTTTAATAACAGAGAATTTTTCTACTTTCTCATCGATTTTGCCACGACGACGTACGCCAGCGGTATCGATTAATACATAGTCTTTGCCTTCGCGCTGATATGGGATGTAGATACTGTCACGCGTGGTGCCAGGCATATCGAAAACCACGACTCGGTCTTCACCCAATAGACGATTGACCAGTGTCGATTTGCCAACGTTTGGACGACCGATAATGGCAAGTTTCAACCCTCTCGGCTCTACAATATTTTCTTGCTCGGGCATATCAGCAGTCAATACTTCTAGCAGATTTCCCACACCGCGACCATGACTGGCAGCCATTGGATACGGCTCACCCAGTCCTAACGCGTAAAACTCAGCAGGCGCTGCGTCATGGGCACCATCGACTTTGTTGGCAACGACATAGACTGGTTTGCCAAGGGTATGCAAAAACTTACCAATTTCGGCATCCGCACCAATCATACCAGCACGAGCGTCAACGACGAATACAATAATATCTGCTTCGTGAATCGCAGTATGCGACTGCTCAGACATATAATCATCAATATTACCGCTGCCATCATCTGCCTCACCAATACCACCCGTGTCTACCACGATGAAAGATTTGTCTTCATAGGTAGCATCACCGTATTGACGGTCACGAGTCAGTCCTGATAAATCAGCAACCAATGCCTGCCGACTTTTTGTGAACTGATTAAATAAGGTGGATTTACCGACGTTTGGACGACCAATTAAGGCGACCACAGGCTTGATACTCATGGGGTACTCTCAGTGAAAGGCACAATGACGGACGGTACAGATACTCTTATAAAAAAAGGAGAGCATAGGCTGCACTTAACCGCGAATTAAAATGAATGATAAAACAATAGAGAAAATGATAGCCGACTATATTATGATTAATGCATAGTACTACAATTAATAAATAGCATTGCGATTAGCAAATAGTATGTAGGCTGACTAAATTATATATAAACAGTATATATGGATAATGCCTAAGGCATATCGGTCGCATAGGTTACGCGAAAGCCTGTATTTACACAAGCAATTTACACAAAGCAGTAAACGCTGACCGAGCAGCGTTTACTCTTACATCCCATAAAACCATCATCAACGAGTTTGCTTAATGATGGTTTTGAAATATACCAATTAACTTATTATTTGACTAGCTATTCTGTAAGCAGTGGCAAGTTAATAAGAAAATTAGCGCGCCAACTGCCAGATAGCCACTTGACCTGAGTTACTTTGGGTTATTAAGCGGCTGCCTTGTGCTTGTAAGCTACTCAAAGCCCCTTTGGTCTGTATACGGCTGACGATTTTACCACTAGCAGGGTCAAATAAGTGTACGACACCATCCAAATCACCCACTGCAATATAATTACCAATCATCACAGGATTGGTCAAATGACGATAAGCCAGCTCTTCACTTTCCCACAACACCTCACCACTAGTGCGATCATAAGCAACCACTTTACCATCTAAGCTTGTGGCAATGACTTGCTGGTTATTTACGGCAAGCGACTTTAGACTGGCAAGCTCTTTGACAAACATCACTTGACGAGAGGCCAAATCAATACCTATCAACTGACCACTATAACTGATCGCAAATAGCTGGTTGTTATCCACGATAGGCATGCCATCCACATCGCTCATGCGCTCAACTTCGCTACTACCAGTACCTACGCCAATGCGTCTTGACCACTGCGGTAAACCACTATCAGCTGTCACTGCATGCAAACGCCCATCGGCAGTCGCTAATAGTGCGGTTTTACTGTCTAATAACGTTGGCGCAGCACTACCGCGCACACTGATTGCTGGCACTTGTGTGGCGAACTGCCATACAGATTGACCGGTTTGTAATGATAAACCGTGCAAAAAGCCATCGCTTGCCGATAGAATCACACGATTATTGGTAATAAGCGCGGGCGTCAAAACCGACCCTGACAGCTGCTGCTGCCAACGTTTGGCTCCAGTACTACTATCAAATGCCATTATCTGACCATTACGAGTACTGACAATCGCTGTTTGGCTTAATGCATCTAAAGCGACACCGCCTGTGATTTGATCATCGACATTGATTGACCATAAACGTTCACCCGCACTATTAAAGCCTGTTAAATCACCACCGCGCGATGCCGTTACGATTTGTCCATTGGCATAGCCCACTTGCAAATCTAGCGGATCCTTTTTACTGGCTTTTTTATTACCAACGTCAGTGCTAAAGACAGGTTGCAGTACACTAACAGGCGCCGCGATCTGTACCAGCTTTACCGGCTCATTAACCACTGGTTTGATACCGCGATTACACCCAATCACCGCAGTGCTCATTACTGCCAGTACAGCCACATGCATGACCGTCGTTTTGATGGTTTTAGCTTTTACTATTTTGCCAAAGCGAATAGATTGAGTCATTATAGGTTCTCACTACAAATAAATTATTAATAATTAGGTAAAACGCTAAAGCCATTATTAGTCAATAGCGCTTATTACTATACAATTACTGGGCAACCTCGACAGCAGGATTTTCTGCAGAACCTTCTTGTACTACTGGCTGTTTAGGCGCAGTTGACTCTTGAATAAGACTTGCTTGTTCATCGATACGCTCAGGCACAAGACCCAAACTTTCCATCTTTAACGCCAATACTGCTCGCGTTTCTTGACGGCTACGTAACAGCTCCCAAGCATTACTGTACGACTTAATCGCTGAATCTTTATTGCCTTGCGCCAAATAAATATCCCCTAGCAATTCTTGCTGGCTGGGTTCAAACGAGCTTGGCATATCGTTGTTCGCTTCTGCTAATGCAGCATCTGCATTGCCTGCAGCTAATAAGGTGGTCGCATATCGCAGACGTGTGATTGCCTGTAAACCTGCATCGCCTAAATCGATTGTCAGCGCTTTCTTAAGCGTCTCACTTGCCTCCGCAAACTCATCGTTATCAATTTGCTGACGCGCTTTAATCATCAAGGCCTGCCAAGCATAAACTGAATCACCGTGTTTGCTTACTAGTGCATCGATATCTTTATTCATCTGTGTACGATTCTGCGTAAGCGCTTTTTTCGCTTCTGCCTCTAAATCTGGGTTTTGCGAGGCCAAACTGACTTCTTCATTCAACCGCTGGATATCTGCATAATGATCTGCTGCAACGGTATCTACCCGCGCATGGTTTTTTTGCCAATAGGTCCAACCAAAATAAGCGGCTAACGCCAATAAAATCGCAGTGACAATGTAGCTGCCGTATTGCTTTAACGCTTGCATTGAATTGTCTGTATTTGGCGAATTAGGTGTCAGAGCCATATATATTTACCTGATAAAATTGTTATTTAATTGCTGCTATTAAAGTCAAAACCGATGATATATTGGCAGATATTGTTGTTCGTGCAATTCATTGTGATAATCAGTTGCGAGCAAAGTTGTCTTTATTCAATAACCAATCTTGCGCAACTGTCTGCTGCTCACCCGTCTGCATGTCTTTAATGCTAATGGTATTATCATCAAGCTCTTGCTGCGCGATAATGACAGTCAATGCCGCGCCTGACTTATCCGCTTTTTTCATTTGTGCTTTTAGGCTCGTGGCACTCGCCATTTTAACTCGTATGTCTGGGCGACTATAACGTAAGCGCTGCGCATAACCAATACCAGCAGTATAAACCTCAGGATGAGCGACCACGAAGACATCACAAGCAGGTACATTGGCAATCGGTGCGACGGCTTCCATGAGCAATAACAAACGCTCAAGCCCCATACCAAAACCAATAGCAGGCTCAGACTTTACTGGTTTTTTCTCTGCTTTATCATCGCGCCCGTCGACAGATTTTAGCTGTCCAATCAGACCATCGTAGCGACCACCCGCACAAACAGCCGCTTGGCTACCAAGTTTATCAGTGACCCATTCAAAGACGGTTTTATTATAATAATCGAGCCCACGTACTAAATGTGGATTGATCTCAAAACTGATGCCAAGCGTGGTCAAATAGGCTTGAACTTGCTCAAAATGCGCCATACTCTCTGCACCCAAGAAGTCAGCAAGCTTTGGCGCGTCTACCAATATCTTTTGTGTGCTCGCCTCTTTACTGTCTAAAATACGTAGTGGATTGGTCGTTAAGCGGCGTTTGCTATCATCATCGAGCAAGTCTTTCTTGTCCGTTAAATACGCCACTAGTGCTTCGCGATAAGCGTGACGCTCATCAAGCTCACCCAAACTATTGAGTTGCAAGCGCATCTCATCTTTTAGGCCCAACTCTTGCCACAGAAGATGTGTCATCGCAATCAATTCAGCATCGGCATCAGGTAGCGCGCTACCGAAACTTTCGACACCCAATTGATGGAACTGGCGATAGCGCCCTTTTTGCGGACGCTCATAGCGAAACATCGGACCGATATACCATAATTTGGGGGTGTCGCCACGTAATAGATTGTGCTCAATCACTGCGCGCACGGCTCCTGCCGTACCTTCAGGACGTAATGCCAATGGTGTGGGTGGTTCAGATTTATCAAAAAAACTGTACATCTCTTTTTCAACGATGTCCGTTGACCCACCAATGGCACGCGCGAACAAATCGGTTTGTTCAACCAGTGGCAAACGAATATGCTCATAGCCGTATCTGCCCATCACATCCGCCAATATCGCCTCTAAATGCAGCCATTTTGCAGCCTGTTCCGGCAAAATATCATTGAATCCTTTAATCGCTTTAATCATGGTACGGTCGTATCCTTAAAATTTCTAACAAATGTCTCTATTATTATTGTTTTTGCTCATAATCGAGCATTGTTTTCAGGCGGGTCTTAAGTCAGCGCTGTATCGCTTACAGCCACACGCTAGATGATATTTCAGCTTATTTTACCCGAATAATCTCATTCTCACGTTTTTTGGCCAAATCTTCTGCATGAGCACGTACCATGCTTTCTATCTCATCGACCAAATTATCGGTATCAATTAAATGGCTTTTTTCACCCATCCGATATACCAATGACTTAGGGGCAGCGCCAACGATACCGATATCAGCTTCTTTCGCCTCTCCTGGACCGTTTACTTTGCAGCCAATCACTGACAGATTCATCGGTTCGCGGATATCTTCTAGACGTGATTCAAGCGCTGTCATCACTCTAATTACATCAAACTCTTGGCGTGAACAGCTTGGACAAGCAATAAAATTGACGCCGTTGGAACGAATATTCAAAGATTTTAAAATATCATAACCAATTTTGATTTCTTCTTCAGGCTCTGCGGCAAGTGAAATGCGAATGGTGTCGCCGATACCGTCTAATAGTAAACCACCGAGGGCGATAGCAGATTTGACAGCACCCGTACGATAGACACCCGCTTCGGTAACCCCTAAATGGAGTGGATTATCAATCTGCGCTGAGATTAGGCGATAAGCATCCAATGTCAAAAACACATTACTGGCTTTGACCGACACTTTATACTGATCAAAATTAAGGCGTTCTAATATATCGATGTGGCGCATTGCTGACTCAAGCATCGCTTCGCCAGTTGGCTCAGTGTATTTACGCTGAATGTCTTTTTCTAAAGACCCTGCATTGACACCAATACGAATAGGAATATTGTAATATTTAGCACAAGCGACCACTTCACGTACTTTAGCGTCACTACCGATATTGCCTGGATTGATACGCAAACAGTCCGCCCCTGCTGCCGCAACGGCTAAGGCAATTTTATGATCAAAATGCACATCAGCGATCAAAGGGACGCTGACCAGTTTACGAATTTCACCAAAAGCTTTAACCGTATCCATGGTGGGCGTCGATACACGCATCAGATCAGCACCCGCTTCAACGCAGCGCTCAATTTGTGCGACAGTCGCTGCCACATCGCAGGTATCGGTATTGGTCATACTTTGCACACTAATCGGCGCATCGCCACCAATCGCGACATCACCGACATAGATTTTTTTGGTAAGACGACGGTTAATAGGCGCTGACGTTGACATAGACAAACCCTTCAATTGATACGAGAAAAAACACATTTATGATAACTGTAATTTACGACCACTCTAATTTATGATAACTGTAATTTGTAATAATTATAAACAATCACTTTAAATAATAATTATAATTTACGATAAGCATAAACAGTCACTTTAAAAATCGGCCGTCGTTTTTAAAAACGATCCATAACCGCCTTAAAAATTAAGGTGCTAGCTCAAAGCTGGCTTTGTTATCAGTGGTATAACTCTCTAAAGCTACTGCTTTTTGGTTAAGCATTAAGCTGACATTGTCAACATTATCAATTTGTACAGTGAACGGTGTTGCACCTGATAATTGATAATCTCCAGACGTCTGCGCACCACTCATGAGACTGCTACCAGAAGCGTCCGTGATATTGACAGTGGCGGCGTCAGTCAATTTGACATCTAAAGACGCGCTACTAGCAGCACCGCCCAAGTTCAATGCAGAGCCAGACGAGCCAATATCGCTAGCATCATTCATAGCAGCACCCTGAGCTTGCTCTATGGCTGATACATCTTCAACGGTCGATAGCGGTTGTTCGGTATTTTCTTTGCTTGCGCTGCTTACCATACGGAATAAAAATACCGCTAAAATAATGACACCAATAACGGCGATAATCAGTAATGGATTGAAGCGAATACGATTGTGGGTATCACGCTGTAACGTACCCATTGGACGCAGTGGTGTGTCCATATTATTAGCTGATTTAGCTTTGAGTTCATTAGGATAGGCGACGTCAAAGCTATTGGCGATTTTTACTGAGTCTAAACCCAAGTATTTGGCGTAATTAATGGCAAAGCCACGAGCAAACGCCGCTTGCGGTAATTCAGCAAAGTCTTCATTCTCTAGCGCTTGCAAATGACGCTTTAAAATAAACAACTCAGCGGCCGCATCGTCTAAACTGACTTGCTTGTTTTTGCGGGCTTGCTGCAACATGGCACCAAATGATCCCTGAGCGTTAGATTGAATGTTTGATGATGGGTTGGTCATTTCCATGGTGCCTCTGGATTGTTAAGCCAAGTCTTAAGTTGTTTTGCTTCATCACTTAATGGATAAGCGGATAAAAGTTGCTGTGCCAATTGCTGGCGCGTTGTTATATTGTTCTGTACAGCGGCAAGTTTGATACCTTGTAATAGCAGACGCGGACTTATACCCTGCCCTTGCACCAGTACTAGCGTCTCATCGTATAGCCGTTGAGCCTGCGGAATACGCTTTTGCTCGAGCAATAAATCCACCAATTCGATATGCGCGATAATACTATTGCGATTGCCCTCAAGCGCCCGCAAAAATGCTTTAGCGGCAGCACTACGGTCACCCAATTGCAGATAAGTACGCCCTAAGTTTTCTAACGCACCAATACGGCCTTCGTACCCTAATGCAGCGCCTGCAATCTCAAACTGTTCAGCTGCTTCGCGATAGCGCTTCATTTGTGATAAATAAACGCCGTAGTTATTGTTCGCTTGCTCAAAATCTTTGTCCAGCATGATGGCTTTTTTAAAATACTCATCGGCTTTTTGAAGATTGATACTGCTGCCTTCTTGCTGCAACAAAACGCCCATCATATCATAGGCTGGCGCATAACGGCTATTAGCAGCAAAGGCTTTTTCGAGCTGGCGCTGTGCGGTATCAAGATCGTTTTTTCGGATATATTGCGCGGCAAGTGAGGTACGCACGCGGGCAATTTCTTGCTTATCTAAGTTACGATTATCATTGGTTCGCGTGGACGTTTGATAAGGCGTATTGGCTGGAGTGCTTTGGCAGCCAGTCAGCAGCAATCCTGCCACCATCGTTGCCAGTATCATAAGCTTCGGCGTCGCTACTTGAGGCGTCGCTGTCTTCAATTGATTGCCATCTTGAGAAAATAGTTTTTGATATCTGAACTGACAAAAATTTCTAGAAGTCATCATGGCCGCCATCATAAAACTGTGATTCAATGCGTTCGATCCTCGAGGCATCAGTTTAATAGATTTAGCCCCCATAAGTACAATTTAGTTGTGATTAATTGCTATGCCCATCAATACTGGTCGTTATTGCTACATTTTTATTACCATTGCGATAGATAAAAGACAACTAAATATCAATATTCAGCAAATTTCTAGTGTTTCGCACAATAATCACCCTAAACACTTTCGCGATCTTTGATACTTTGCTGCCACGCTGCTGAGCGTCTGGTACGATCAGCCACTTGTCCAACCAATTGACCGCAAGCAGCATCAATGTCATCGCCACGAGTTTGGCGAATGGTACACACAAAACCAGCTTCACTTAAGATATTGCTAAACGCATGAATGCGGTTATTGCTTGATTTATCATACGGCGCATGCGGGAACGGATTGAATGGGATGAGATTGATTTTGCTTGGCAAACCTTCTAATAAGGTAACTAGTTGCTTTGCATGTTCATTGCTGTCATTAACACCATCGAGCATCACGTACTCTATTGTTACGTGTTTTTTGTGACGTGGATTGACATCAAAAACGTAGTTCTTTGCAGCAGCGATAAGCTCATTTAATGGATACTTTTTATTGATTGGCACCAACTCATTGCGTAACTCATCATTGGGAGCATGCAGTGAAATGGCCAATGCCACGTCAAGGTCTTGCGACAACTGATACATTTTGGGCACGACGCCTGAGGTCGATAAAGTCACACGACGCTTGGATAAGCCATAAGCATGATCGCTTAACATCAGCTCCATTGAACCCACCACTGGCTTATAGTTTAACAGTGGCTCACCCATGCCCATCATGACGACGTTTGTCACGTTGTTTTCCCATAAACTGTGGTCAACGTTTTCTAAGCTTTCGTTTTCATCCGTCATATAAGAAGCATTGGCAACCCAAAGCTGACCGATAATCTCAGCGGCGCTTAAATCGCGTTCAAACCCTTGCTTGCCCGTACTACAAAAGCTACAGTCAAGCGCGCAACCTACTTGTGAAGACACGCATAGCGTTTTGCGGCCATTAATTTTGCTGTCATCCGCTGGAATCAAAACGGTCTCAACTAATGAGCCGCCAGTCACTTCAAACACCCATTTACGCGTGCCATCATCGCTATACTGACGATGAATAACTTTTGGTGGAACAACGCAAGCATTGAGTGACAATTTATCACGCAATGATTTGCTTAAATTGGTCATTTGCTCAAAGTCCGTCACGCCGTGCTGATATATCCACTTGATTACTTGCGTTGAGCGAAAAGGCTTTTCGCCAATACTCTTAAAATAATCGGCAAGTTGCGCTTGCGTCATTCCCAATAGATTGGTTTTCGCTTGCGCTTCATCCACTAGCTTGATGCTGCCCGTCATCTTTGCGGGTATGTGCTGGGTCGGAGCTTGTACAGTTGACATAATAGGTAACCTTTTTGCATAAGCTTAGATAAGCGATGCAATTATTTATATAAACGTTGCTGTATATGATGCATAAGCAATACGCGTTGCATGAGCAATCCGTTATGAGCGCCCGTTTTATCTATCGATCTATTTACCTAATAGCGGGTAAAAAATCGGATAAAAGCATGCTGATAAGGGATTGATAACGCTGACTACATACGATAATGAGGGAGATGATCGACAATTTCAATCAACAATGCCGCTATTATAAGCGTTAAAACGGCTTATACCCATGAGATATAAGCCGTCTTACGAAAATAATTATTAATAATCACTACGGTAAAAACTAGCGGATATCAATAATTGCCGCCATTAACGCGTACGTGCACAAACTTCATCATCGCTGAAGAAGTAGCTGATTTCACGTTTGGCTGATTCAGCTGAATCTGAACCATGAACCGCGTTTTCATCGATGCTGCTCGCAAAGTCAGCACGGATAGTGCCTTTGTCTGCGTCTTTTGGGTTGGTTGCGCCCATGATTTCACGATGTTTAGCGATAGCGTTCTCGCCTTCTAGTACTGATACCAATACTGGACCTGACATCATGAAAGATTTTAGATCATTATAAAATGGACGCTCAGCGTGCTCAGCGTAAAAACCGCCTGCTTTTTCATCATCAAGTTGTAGCATTTTTGCAGCAACGATTTTTAGACCCGCTTGCTCAAAACGGTCATAGATAGCGCCGATATGGTTGCCAGCAACTGCGTCAGGCTTGATGATAGATAAAGTACGTTCGTTAGCCATGAAAGGCTCCTAATAAAAATAAATTCGATAAGAAATGTAATCGTAAATGCTTTGTTTTATCTGTGGCCACAATGTTGACTGAGGCTGAATTGAACAACTCATGGTTTGCCAATGTGAAAACATGAGCACCAACCATAAATGCCAACATAGGATTGCTGCCTATTATAATGATTAAGACTATAAATGATAGGATTAATTTATGATTGAATCTTGCTTAGAAGTAAATTTATCTTAGGAGCACTGTATTCTTTTTATAGGGCATCGACTATATTACTCACCTAAGCGGCTGTCTCGACAACTGCCCGCGCTACACTCACGGACACGCTCCGTTAAAAAGTTGACTCGCTCTGTCGTCACGCGATTGGTGCAGGCGAGATTGACATAAAAATCATCTCCATCATGATAACTGCAATCGTCATTGCGCGCCCGAATCCAAGCAAGTTGCCCGCGCTTCAGTTTGGCTTTTTGCTGAGTGTTTAATTGCTTAACCAGTTTTGCATAAGAATTATTAAGCTCTTTATCCGCCTCTAAATACACTTTATTCAAGCAATATAAACCGTCGAAATCATTGACCGGCTTATCGCAATTTTGAGCGCCCCAAGACATCATAGGAAACATAAAGGCGGCGGATGCTAATAATGCTAAAGATGTTTTGCTCACAGTACTTTTAACAATATGAATGTTCATAACACGTCCCTTTTGTTATTTGGCTATTATTAAAATTCCCTTTCGCCATATTAGGGCGTGTTTGAGTATTCACAAATAGGCACTGCTGATGGCTAAAATAGCGCCAGACAAGGAGCAAGTCGACGATAATGTTGATACCTTAGCGAGACTTGTAACGCAGTATGGGGTAATTTTAGCATCAGCCCTGAGGACGGAGTAAGCAAAGTACTGCTTTGCCCGTCCGCAAGACAAGAGCTATGCTCGCAGTGAGGACAGAACTCTTTTTTGCCGCTTCATTGTTAAAAATAGACGCTTAGAATGACTAAACTTACGATTTTTAACGTCGAATCGCCCAAAAAATAGTTTCTGTCAGTGCCATGGTTGAAGGATCAAACACGCCCTAAGTGGCATCTTACAAAGATAATGATAGCTTAATTCAATATAATTAGAAACTAAATAATAGTTTATAACAATCTTAGAAAACTTTCATCAAAAAACCTCCATGACAGTTAAGTCAATGGAGGTTTTTCGTGCTCAATAAATGTGTTATTAATTAAGCATCATACGGATCGCGCAATACGATGGTCTCTTCACGGTCAGGACCGGTCGAGATGATATCAACAGGGCAACCAATCAAATCTTCGATACGTTTGATATATATTTTGGCATTTTCTGGCAGATCATCATAATTGGTCACACCAACCGTTGATTCGCTCCAGCCTTGCAGCGTTTCATACTTTGGCGTTACTGACTCATAGAATTCAGCATCATGCGCGCCTGCACACTCAGTCTCAGGTAAATTATAACCCACACCGATTAGTAACTCTTCTAAACCATCCAATACATCAAGTTTGGTGAGACAGATACCAGACAGAGAATTCAGTACGACAGCACGGCGTAATGCTTCGGCATCAAACCAACCACAGCGGCGAGCACGACCCGTTGTTGCACCAAACTCATGACCAACTTTGGCTAAATGTGCGCCAACATCATCGAACAATTCGGTTGGGAATGGGCCGCTACCCACACGTGTGGTATAGGCTTTGGTGATACCCAGTACGTAATCTAAGTAGAGTGGACCAATACCAGTACCAGTAGATACGCCACCCGCTGTCACGCTTGAGCTGGTCACAAACGGATACGTACCGTGGTCGATATCAAGTAACGTACCTTGTGCGCCTTCGAACATGAGGTTTTTGCCAGCCAAACGCAACTGATTAAGCTCTTCGGTTACATCGGTAACCATGCCTCTGATTTCTTCGCGCCACTCTTGGCAAAGCTTGAAGGTCTCATCAAAATCAATCGCGTCAACTTTATAATATTGCGTCAATTGGAAGTTATGATATTCGATTAAATTGCGCAGTTTTTCTTCTAAATCATTACGGAATAAATCGGCAAGCTTAATCGCACGACGAGCCACTTTGTCTTCGTATGCAGGACCGATACCACGACCCGTCGTACCGATTTTGCCAGTACCACGCTTGGCTTCACGCGCTTGGTCAAGGGCGACATGATATGGCATGATAAGTGGGCAGTTAGGAGAGATACGTAGACGCTCGCGAACTGGCACGTTATTGTCTTCTAACTCTTTCATCTCTTTTAATAATGCGTCAGGTGCTAACACCACGCCATTACCGATAAAACAGGTGACGCCTTCACGTAAGATACCGGATGGAATCAAATGCAAGACGGTGGTTTTGCCATCGACAACCAACGTGTGACCCGCATTATGACCGCCTTGAAAGCGCGCGACTGCTGAGGCTTTTTCGGTCAGTAAATCAACGATTTTACCCTTACCTTCATCGCCCCATTGGCTACCCAAAACTACGACATTCTTACCCATGATCAATCCCTACCTTTATGTATTGAGGTGTGTGCAATAACGGTTTAAAAACCACGATAACGTTCATTGCAATAATTTTAATAACGCCAAAAAGTAATAATAATTTTACAAATTAATGCTTAATGCTTAATGCTTAAATAGTTTGTAGCTGCCACTGATTATCTACAACATGTAAATGATGCGTGATATCTGCTGGACGGTCTTCTGCATTTAACGGCACAGTGACGCGATAGCCCTGCTGACGTAGGCTTTCAACTTGTTGCAATAGTGTGTGCTTTTGATTCTGATCTAACGTACTCAATGCCTCATAATCCACCAATACGATGGTTGGCACATCAAGCTGAGTATGAGCAAGCAGGCGACTAACATCCATACTAAAACCAGTTGCTTGACGCGGCTGATGCCCCGTTAATGGATTGCTGCTTTGCATACCATCGAAACGACCGCCGCGTACCAGTGGCTGTGTCTCGTTATTGATATAACCATTGAACACGATGCCTGTGTGATAATGATAGCCTGATAGCTCCGTCACATCGATACTGACAGGACATTGCCACTGTTCTTGTAAATGTGCTTTTAGTCGTTGTAATTCATCAATAGCAGCCGTAACCTGTGCATCTTTTTGAGCAGTCGCTGACAGCTTGGCCGATAGATTGGCGATATCATGACCAAAACGTGCCAATGCATAAAAATCATTACCCATCGGCAATGTCTGGCAGAGACGTTTTAGCTCTGGTAGATTTTTATTGGCATATAAATGCATCAAATGCTCAGTATCACTGTCTGCCAATTCTGCCAATTCTGCTAGGCGCTTGAATATCGCCACATGACCCAAATCGATGTGCAGCGCGGCACTCATGTTGAGACTACTGACCATCGCAAACAATACATCTATCAGCTCGATATCTGCCGCAAGTGAGGCGCAACCAAATATCTCAGCACCCAATTGCAGCGGTGTCCGTGAGCCAAACAGCCCTGAGGGTAATGTGTGAATCACATCGCCTGCATAGCAATAACGAGCAATGCCCGTACCACCGTGATGCGCATCTATCCGCAAAATCTGCGGGGTAATATCGGCACGCAAACCCATCAATCGGCCTGTTAGCTGATCGATGATCTTAAAGGTTTGACGCTTCAAATCTTCTGAGGCATCACTCAACAACGATTCTGTGAACTCAATCATCGGTGGATTGACCAGCTGATAACCATGAGTGATGAGCTGCTGCGTCAGCTGATATCTAAGCACTTCTTGCTTATGAGCATCTTCAAACAGTACATCTACCACCCCATCAGGCAATAGCCAACTGTTGGCAACGTCGCTAGCAAAATTGCTAAAAAACGGCATTTGATTGGATACAGCACTGTTTTCATCAGGCTGAGTCGCCGCTTTGTTGATAGCATTTGACTGGATAGGTGTTGCGGAATCAGAACTGACAGACACAATAAATCCTTGTTTGGCGTATCGTTTACCAAAAACGCGGTACTGATACGGTACTTAAAGATAATATTTACAATTGCATGAATATGGCGCGTTTTTTATTTTTAACGCGCAACATCATTGACCCAATTATTTATAAACAAACGGGCTATAAACAATTAGGTAACCGCAAAAGGGTGAGTAATAATTATAATTTAGAATGATAAGACGAGTATATTTATGCGCTAACAAACGGCGATAAGCTAATAAATCATTAAAGCACCTTTAAATCATCAAGGCACTTTTATAAATCATTAGGGCACTTTAAGGTTTAGTTTAGCATAGCAGTTTGGGTTCGCCTAGTGACAATTAGCCACAATCATTATCTAATGTCTTGTCATCGGCGTTAGCGCTATGACGGTTGACGGTCACAATTGCATTGTATAAATGGTGGTTCAATCAACAATGCCGCGCTCATTGTTTATAATAAAAAGTAAGTGATGAACGCAGTTACAACAAGGCCATCGACACAGACTCATGGTACACTACTCTATATTTTTATCTCGGAAGCCTTATGTCATCTGATTACCACCCAAACCCAGCCATCAATCAATCTAACGTCTTAGGTACGGCACTTGCCAGCTGCTGCTTTGATCCGCTTACGGGCTATTATCGTAACGGCTTTTGTCATACTGGCAATCACGATGTCGGCCAGCATACCGTCTGTGCCAAAATGACCAGTGAGTTTTTAAACTTCTCCGCCAGTCGTGGTAATGATCTTATCACGCCGCTGCCTGAGTATAATTTCGCTGGTCTCAAACCCGGTGATTATTGGTGTATCTGCGCCCTACGCTGGGTCGAGGCGCTAGACTTTGATATTGCACCGCAAATAAAACTTGAAGCGTGTCATGAAAGTTTATTGAGCTTGGTCGATATCGACACCTTGAAAAGCTACGCGCTTTAATAAAACCATTATGCGGACTGATTCTTACAGGCTTTTTACTTTATTAAGGGAGGGTGTATGGAAAACAATAACGACCTGTTGATTAAAAAAACAGCGCGTATTGCACCTGACTCTAACCTCAGTCATATTTACGCTCATATGAGTGATAAGCATCTATATCTCGATAATCACGACAGCTACATTTATGGTGATGTGGATGCGACGACTCAGGACACCATCGAGACTATGACCGTCTACGATCCAGACTCTGAGCGTTATGAAGATATTGATTTATCCAGTGCCGAAGAAGTGGTTAACTGCTACGCCTATTCACGTAAAACAGGTGAGCAGCTCGATCAAGTTGCGCTCACTGATGTCAGTCGCGCCCTGAGTAATAATGGACAGTTTATTTGGTTGGGTCTTTATGACCCAAGCCTACAAACCATGGTCAAAGTCAAAGAAGCCTTTGGGTTGCATGAGCTGGCGATTGAAGATGCCTTTGCCGACCATCAACGCGCCAAAGTTGAAAACTACGACAACGATATGGTGTTTGTGGTGCTACGTACCGCCAAGCTTGAGGGCAATATCATTCGCTATGGCACTACGGCGATATTTATGGGTAAAAATTACCTGATTACGATTCGTAATGGCCCCTCAAATTCCTATGCGCCCGTTCGTGAGCACTGTCATCGCCGTCCCGAAAAGCTACGGATGGGCCCTATCTTTGTGCTGCATGCCATTCTCGATTTTATCGTGGATAATTACATGCCAATTACGGATCGTTTGGGTCGTTATTTGCGTGAACAAGAACGTTATGTGTTTACCTATGAGTTCGATAAAAGCACCTTAAAAAACCTCTATGAACTCAAGTCGCAACTGGTACATATGCGTGCCATCATCTTGCCTGTGCAAGACATCTGTAGCTTTTTTATCAATCATAAAAAGAGCGAGTTGGTCTCCGGATTCTCTCAAGCAGCAAAACCTTATTTCCGCGACGTCAATGACCATCTTTTGCATTCTTTAGATGCTATTAATGGTCTGAATGAAATGCTTAGTGTGGTGATGAATACCTATATGGCGATGGTCAATATGGGGCAGAACGAAGTGGTACGTAAGCTTGCCGCTTGGGCGGGTATTTTGGCCGTTCCAACAGCTATAGCAGGTATCTATGGGATGAACTTTGACTTTATGCCTGAGCTGCATTGGAAGTATTCGTATTTCATTATTATGATATTTATTGGTTCATTGTGTGGCTATCTCTATCACAACTTTAAAAGATTGAAGTGGTTATGATCTAAATAGTTGTACTGCAACATTAACCGCATAAAAAAAGGCCACCAATAGGTAGCCTTTTTTTATGCGGTTAATTAATTGTCATTCTCGGCGGTGCTTGGTATCACTGTCCGGCACTTGTGCATTGTCAGGTAACATCGCTTTGGCTGCTAGGTTGGCATATTGCTGATCAAGATTGTCCTCTGGTCGCCCAAATGTCTTTGCCGTCCATGTCAGTACCACGATAGCAGCACTTAATAGCATAATAGCCACAGAAATCGTCGCTAATAGCCACAGATGAAAATAGTCCGAAACCGCTTGCACGTCAACGACCAAGTGTCGTGACAACGCCGTTATAGCAATAAATATCAAAAACTGTACGGGCAAACGATGGGTCTTAAAATAAATACCTATCATCGCCAGCAGCTCAAGATAAATAAATAACATCAAAATATCTTTTAGATCCGCTGTGCCTTTTTGGACGATGTATACAAACTCTTTACCTGCGGTCCAAATCACCACCAAACTGATTAAAAACAAGATCACGTAATGACAGATATCGACAAACTCTCTACCAATACCTTGTAATCGCTTATGAATACCGACGTTTTTTTTAGCCATGTTTAGGTCCTATCAACTGAGAGGTGGTTGATTTGGCCTGAGTCTGTGTTACCTCAGACCCTCTTATACATTGGCAATTAGCACTAGGGCGTGTACTCAATTCAAACGATTGTATCTAAATGGGCTAAAAATGGTTAAATTTTGCCAAACATTGTCAAATAGCTGATTAATATCTCGATATTATTTGCGCTATTTTCCTCGTTTGACTGTAATTTATCTCATTTTTATGACCCTTTTTAAAATGAGGGCACGCCCTAGTATGACTCGTCGCTTATCTAATAGCCAAACCTGCTGATTTTTCAGCGGCATCGACCGTTTGGCGAATGAGTGTGTTAATGGTCATTGGACCGACGCCGCCCGGTACGGGTGTATAAGCACTGGCGATATTTTCCACACCTTGCATTTCGATATCACCCACACCACCGTTATCCGTTGGGTGGAAACCGGCATCAATAACCACGGCTCCAGCTTTGATCCACTCCGCTTTAATCAGCTCAGGCACGCCTACCGCACCAACGACGATATCTGCGCGCTTAATATGGGCGGCTAAGTCCTGAGTTCTTGAATGGCAAATAGTTACGGTACAGTTGGCATTCAATAACATCATCGCCATTGGCTTGCCCAAAATGGCACTGCGCCCTACTACCACGGCTTCTTTGCCTGACAACTCAATATCGTAATGCGCTAATAAATGCATGATGCCTTGCGGTGTACATGAGCCATAAGCTGACTGCTGCATGGCCATACGACCAAAACCCAAACAAGTCACGCCATCGACGTCTTTTGCCAAGTCAATCTGCTCAAAGCAGGCACGCTCATCAATATGCGCAGGTACTGGATGTTGTAGCAAAATACCATGAACATCAGGGTTATTATTTAGCTCATCAATCTTTGCCATCAGCTGTTCAGTCGTGGTCTCAGTTGGCATCTCGACTCGTATAGAGTCCATACCAACCCGCTTACAGGCATTACCTTTCATACGCACATAAGTGGCTGACGCTGGATCTTCACCGACCAATATCGTCGCTAAGCTTGGTGTACGTCCAGTTTTATCCTTGATCGCATCCACGCGCGTGCGTAGTTGCTGTTCTATTTGTTTGGCAAGGGCTTTGCCGTCCAAAACGATGGCGGACTCTTGGGCAGTAGACGCGATAGACATAATAACTCCAATAGAGGGGGCAGTATAAAAAAATAAAGACAGCGCTCGCCAATACTTGCGTGCCTGCCTTGTGCTTCGTCAACCTTTGACTTAGAGTAATATTGTACCTGTGTACGCTACAAAATCCTAGCATCCTAAGAATATGACCATAAAAATCGGTCTATTAAATAATAATAGACCGATTTTATGTTATGTATTCAAAGGCTGTCGTAAACTGACTAAGCAACTATTTAATAAGTCTGTAGCTCAATCCCCACACCTGCACCGATATCACTTGACCGTGTATCAGAATCTACTGCCCAAACCCTAGTACTTATCTTAGTCAAAGGCTGTAGCTGGTGCTCCCATGCCACATCAATCACCTTTAGTGTATCAGACGTTGGAAACGCTTGATTGATAGCTTCATCTGATTGGTTTACTTTGGCATACTGCAGCTTTGTATTAATAAAATTGCGATTGTCCAGCCACAGTTTGCCACCCACCGAGATACTTTCAGCATCGCCGCCTAGCGAGTGGCCAAGCGGATAACCTTGCTGGTAATAGCCATCAGTATATAAGAAATGGTCATAAGATACCCCTTTGACTTCACCACTGCTTCGAGTATCCGCATACTCAGTATAAAGCTGATAGGGTTTACCATACATATCACCAGCATAATCGGCACCAGCGAGATACATGTTCTTAGCTGGTAGACCACCCGCCTCATCTTCGCCCACGTATTGAGCATAAATGCCAACAGGGACGTTGATTAACGGCGCTAGACTCAGGCGTGCATCGAAACCACCCAACTGATTGGCAGGATCATCGTCAGTATTACCACCAGTAGCATCATTATCTCTTGTTCCTAATATCGCATCACCAAAGGAGCTAAAGCTCTGTGGTCGACCGTCTCCACCCCACATGAAAGTACGAGAAGCACCCACTTCTAACCAAGGCCACGGGCTAGCAGTAAGACGTGCACCAAACAGCTTGGCGTCTGGTATGGCTTCATAGTCATCCAGCTGGCCCGCAAATAGCTGATACTGCCAAGGACCTACCCAAGATAAATACTTCAATGTAGGCGCGCTTTGCTCATCACGTTGCATGGTAATACCTGCGACGGATAAACTGGCATCACCTCGAATCAGGCTGCCGTCGTTTCCCGGTCCCCACCATGTTGGTATCTTACCCGCTATGAGCCACTGATTGGCAGCATTACCAGCCAAATAGGTTCCATCAAAACTAACATCGGAGCTATCATCGATCAGCTCGTCGTTCTTTAAATTGGCCTGTAAGTTAAACTCCCACTGTGCTTCGCTAAGCGATACGCCTACCGTGGCTTGTTGCCCAGCAAGTTGATCGTCTGCAAACGTTTGCGGTAGCTGTTCTCTATTAGTCTGTAGGTATAACCCACCAGATGCCTTGACAAGAGAGTCACGGTTTTGCTTGAGCTTAGTTTGAATCGACTGTAATACTTGCTGCTGTGCTGATGTCTGCGCATTGGCAGACGCGAGCCCACGTTTAATCTCATTGGCTGTCAATGGCCAAGTACTGGTACTAATGTGAGTAACGCCCTGGGTATTGAGCCAATCAATATCGGCTTTTAAACGTAAGTCGTTCATATAGAGGTTTTGTGCGGATGCATATATAGATGCCGTTGATAGCACCCCAAAAACCAGTAGAACGTTTAACTTCTTATACATAATAGACTACTTCCAATGATTAAATTCTATTTAACTGCATCGCCACTACCTTTACCTAAAGCAGTCCCAATAATGTAAGAGAAGTAGTTTTTATAGTTCATGCTATCAATCATTTCTTTATCTTTTTTTGCCAAGCGTTCAGGTGTTGACATATCAACACCGCTTAACTGAGCTAGGCCAGTGATGCCAGGCAATACATCATAGACACCCATACCTTCTCTAGCTTCGATAAGATCATTCTGATTAAAAAGATTGGGTCTCGGCCCCACTAAACTCATCTCACCTTTTAATACATTGATAAGTTGTGGTAGCTCATCAAGCTTAGTTTTACGCAGCACTTTACCTAGTCTCGTTATCGAAGTATTGTCAACAAGGTGACTAGCAACAGACTCTGTGCTCACCTTCATAGTCCGAAACTTAATCAATTTAAATGGTTTCTGCTCTTTACCCACCCGTTCTTGAATAAATAAAGGCGAGCCTGTGTCCAAATAACCAATAGCGGTTGCACCAATTAATAACGGTGATGCTACTATTAGGCCTGATGCTGAAAAGATGATATCCAAAGGTCTCTGTAAAGTCATAGATGTAGAAACTATTAAGTTTGATTTATAAAATTTGGCAGCCTTCTGAATCGACTCACTACTAGAGTATTTAGGATGCCAGCCTAACAAATTTTTAGCCTTACTAATATCTACTTGCAATGAGCCTGTTAGTCTTTGAGCGACACCTGACTTCCCAAGTGCACTCGCTGCCGTGTTAATAAATTTAGGGGGTATATTTACCGATTTGTTTTTGACGCCTAGACCTTTTGATATCTCTTCTAATAGACCAGCTGTAGAGATATCATCGTCGTCAGATATCAGAAAGACTTCGTTTTTGGCATCTTTATGCTCGATACAAGTCACAATGAAGTCAACCAAGTTATCTACTGATATTAAACTACGTAAGTTTTGCTTGATACCACCTATCGGTAGAGGAGTACCCTTATGAGTCCATTTCATTAGAGAATGAAAGTTGCCCTTTACATTTTCACCATATACTAGGGTAGGACGAATAATAACAACCTCTAATGAGGTTGTTTGAGCAAGTTTCAATAAACCTTGCTCAGCTTCGTATTTAGAAATACCATAAGGATCGATAGGATTAGGCTTAGAATTCTTGGTATAGGGCTTCCCAAGCTCTGTCCCTCCGCCATTTACTTTAATTGAGCTGATAAATATAAAACGCTTTATTCCTGCTTCAACAGCTTGTCGAGCTAAGTTCAAAGTCCCTTCTACATTGACTTTACGAAATTCAGCAAGAGGATCAGCAGATGTATCATCCATTACATGCACACGAGCCGCTGCATGAATGACTATATCGACACCTTTCAGTGCCTCGCTCCAGTCAGTGTTAAATGTTAAGTCGTCAACTTTAACAATATGTACAGCCTTTGACTGCTCATTAATGTTACGCACTGCAACCGTTAAATCATAGTTTCCATCTGCTACAATACACTGCTGTATGGCACTGCCAACAAATCCAGTTGCACCAGTGAGAAGTAATCTATGTTTATTACTCATGGATAGATATCCTAAATCAAATTTTTAATTTATTTGCTGATAAATAGACAGATGTTGCTCTATTACTTTTTCAATCGCAAACTCTCTCTCTGCTAGCTTACGTCCAGCGATACCCATTTCTACTCGAAGCTTAGAATCTTTAATTAGCTTTTCTATAGCATCAGCTAATGCCTGTGAGTTTTTAACTGGAACTAATAATCCCGTCTTATTCTCCTCTATAGCATCACGGCAACCAGGTACATCTGTAGTAATCACAGCTCTACCACATGCGGCAGCCTCAATCAAAACTTTGGGTAACCCTTCACGATAAGAAGGTAACACCACTATATTAGAGCTTCTAAATACAGTAGACATATCCTTCTGATATCCTAAGACTACTAAATTAGGAATACGCTTCCATTCTTCGATATTTTGCTCTGTAGCACTAGTATTATTACCTAAGTCTAAATCTCCCACTATTTGATAATGAGCGATCACACCTTTTTTATTCAATAGCTTAATAGCATCCACATACTCTGCTAATCCTTTATCAAACAGTAAACGTGCTGCAAAGGTTACTACAGGAGTATCAGTTAGGTTTTCCGGAAAGGCTTGGAAGGTGGATAGGTCTATGCCTGAGCCACGTATGAGGTTGGTTTGTTCAGCTTTTACAGCTTTTAGGTCTAATAGTAACTGCTTGTCATCAGGATTTTGTAAAATAACGGTAGTATTATTAGAACGTAAAGCAAGACGATATAAACCTATACCGACTTTTCTTTTTACTTCTGCTTTAGCACCCTCGGCTAAAAACAAAGTTCCTAAGCCTGATACCGCAGCCACTACATTTTTAACCGATGTAAAACGAGAGGCAATACCACCATATAAAACAGGTTTGATAGTCACTAGGTGCAAAACATCAGGCTTGACCTTGTTTATGAGCTTCCAAATATCTAACAAACTGGTTAGCTCACTGAGTACGCTACTACCATTGCGCGACAATGATAGCTCATGATGAATAAAACCATTTCCTATAATCTCTTGAACGGCTGCGCCGTCTCTTGTTGCGACATGTATTGTGTAACCTTGCATTTGAGCAGCTAATGCGATAGGCAGACGATGAGATAAGAAAAACCAAGGCTCATTCACTATATATAATATTTTCAATTTTTGTCCCTATTAAATTCGTCTGGACTCACTTCCTGTAAAACAATATTCTTTTATTTGGGAATAGCTTTTCAACCTTACAGTCAGCACAGACAAATAGAACATACATTACTACAAAGGCGTAACGATAACGTACCGCTGTACCATAGTTTGCTACTACCAATCCATATACTGACATGGCCAACCCCATAAACAATAACCAGAATGCAAGCCTATCTGGACTTTTTCTCCAAGCTTGTCGAGTGATTAAAAACAAGATACCTAACACAAATAAGTTTTCAAATGATTGTATAAATTGCAATGCGCTAGCTGCTTCCCAAGGTAATGGCTTAGATAGGAAATAGAAACCTGAAGTTAGACCTTGAAATACGAAGTCGCTAACTCCTGAGATAAGCTCAATATCATTTGGATTTCCACCATCTTCAACAAACATAGATACTCTAAATTTATTAACTAAAGGTAAGGCAATAGGAGCTGCAGCTAATAATGATAAGAAACCAATCACACTAATGATTAATGCTTTAATCAAACTCATGCCTTTCTTAGCAACATTAAATATGAAGTAGAGCAGTACTACTGGACCAACAATATAAAAGTTTTGAAATTTAATTAAATATAATGGCACTATACAAATTATACTTCTAAATATCTTAGATTCTCTAGCATATACAATGGCTAAAACCATAAAAAATAATATTAGTGTCTCTCTAAGACTTAGGCCCGTGTAAAGTGCTAAACTAGGAAATAATAAGTAAAACCATAATGAAAACTTTGTAAAAATATTCTTTGCATGTAATATAAAAAACAAAATTAGATAAATAAAAGTATTATAAAATCCTAAACTTATAATAGAAACGGGAGCTGGGAAAGGTAATATGGAAAGTAAGGCACTCGCTTGTAATGTATTCCCAGGGTCGAATAATGCTTCAATTAAACTTACTTCTCCACTTCTTATTGCGTTTACACCATACCAATAGCCAAATTGATCTGGCATATAGTGAGCATCAAAAAAAACATCATTCAGGAAAAATGGCAGTAAGCAATGGAGCCCTAGTATAGCTTGACAATTATAGGAAACCTTGTATTTTTGTCCCAATATTAGTATAAATACCAAGCATATGAACAGGCTAGGTAGATCAAAAACTCTTGTTCCTATGAAACCATATTCGTAAATCCAATTCAAATCTGACACTTATTTATCTCCACAGTTAAACAATATTTAGCCTACTATGAAGTGACTACTTTTTTTGGATGCATAACTTCTCAAAATTTGATAGACATTCTTTTATACTATATTTTCTAAATAACTCTCGTACTCAATTTTTCATTTTCTAAATATTTTTTTATTATTAACAATTCAATTAACTTTCTCAGAAAATAAAACTGTAGATAAATTTATCTATAACGGATTCCACGTATCAAATACTTAACATCACCTACATTTATGCTTACTACTGATTTTTCTATTAAAATAGCTTAATATAAGACAACATAGTTAATCCTAAATAAAATAAGTACAAACATTATCACGCGGTACTGAGATAGATTTTTCTTGCTTGCTGTGCCTGCGCAGACAGAGGCGACGCAAAACTTATCCCAGTAGAATTGTATTTTTTTATAGTGCATTGACTATAGCATCAGTGAAATCTGATAAAAGTCATAAAAAGCTAAATTAGCTCTATCCATATTCCTTTAGTTATTCCAAACACATAAATATTTTGCATAGACGGTGTCCATACTAAAGTTATCTATAATATACTGCCTAGAGTTATTCTCTTCATTTTTCTTTAAGTTATCTAAAGATAAGGTGTTCACGATATCTTTTATAGCTTGAGCCAATCCATTTTTATCATTTTTTGCTACCAAAGTACCAAAATCACCCATGATATGTTTAGCATCTCCAACGTCAGTGGCCACACATGGTATCTCCATAGCCATAGCTTCAGCTAACACATTGGGAAAACCTTCTGTTTTTGAGTGCAGACAGAAAACATTCATTAATGATAGACAAGTTGCAACATCATCTCTTTGCCCTAAAAGCCGAAAGTTATTCATTATACCCTGAGCTTTTATCCAAGCCACTAAATCTTCATTTTTTAAATCATTATCTCTACCCACCATGATAAACTTTAGGTGCGGATTTTTTTTTATCAAGATATTTGCAGCATCTATAAAAAGTCTTTGATTCTTTTCTGTACTGAATCTTCCTACGCTTCCAACCACAATATCGTCTTTAGATAAGTTCATTAGCTTGCGGAGACATTCTGTATCTTCGTGTGTAGCATATAAAGAATCAATATCAAAGCCATTAGGGATGACAATCATTTTATCTTTATCATATCCCATGGATGCATGATATTCTTTTGAGACATCAGCAGCACAGATAATGGTGCGGGGAATAGTGTAGGAAAGTCTCGCACAAACTTTACTTAAACCAACTGTAACTTTAGCATTATTTTGTGAAACATCAGTTGTTCTAATACCCCAAACAACATTTTTAATCCCTAATGATCTAGCTGCTAAACCTCCCATAAAATCTGCATGATACATCCAAGTCTGAACTACGTCTGGATTAAAGTTTTTTAAAACCTTTCTCAGCTTTAAATATGTTATAGGTAAATCAAATGCAGACTTCATATTTAAAGTATGTACATTAAATCCAGCAGACTTTAAGTCTTGCCCAATAAGGCCTAAGTCAGTAAGCGATACGACTTCATGAACTACTTCATCACTGTTTTTACTATGAATTAAAAGCCGTTTGAGCATCAGTTCTGCACCACCTACTCCTAAACCAATAATGATATGCATAACTTTTTTTGGTTTAAGTGCCATAAAAATTCTCTTTATACCAAGCTTGGAACATTAGAATGGACCATAAACTAGAACCTAATTGTCGACGACCGTCTACATGTTCTTGCCAATACAGCTGTAATTCAGTATTATCAAAAATATTGTGCGTCAATATCTCAGGATTAAGCAATAGATCTTCAGCCCATTCTTTTAGGGGTCCTCTGAGCCAGTCATCAATAGGTATACCAAAGCCCTGCTTAGGTCTATCTATTAGCTCTTGAGGGACATACTGATAAAGAATCTCACGTAAGATCCATTTACCCTTGCCCTCTCTTATTTTTTTGTTCAAAGGTAGTTTCCATGCATATTCTGCAATGGGATGACTCAAAAAAGGCGCTCTTAATTCGAGAGATGTGGACATAGCTGCTCGATCTACTTTAGTTAAGATATCATCTGTAAGATAAGTAAGCGTATCTAACGCCATCATCTTTTCAACTTTACTAGCAGTGCTGGGCCAGCTTTTTTTATCATTTAATAAATAAATTAGATCATCATCTAAATCTTTATTTAGCACTTTAGATAAGTGATGTTTTTCAGTGATCAAGCTTAAGTATAAATCATCAAAACTATTGACACCTTCGAGGCGTTGCGCCAACTTGTATAGCTTGTCACCAAAAAATACAATGCCCTTCTTTCTAAACAGACTACCAAACATCTTATCCCACTGATCTGGCTTTAATAGAAAGACAGACTTTAACATATACTTTCTAAAAGGTGCAGGAAATGCTCGATACACGCTCCAAACTTTGGTCGCAAGGAAATACCGGTTATAACCGCCAAATATTTCGTCACCAGCATCACCGCTTAGAGCCACTGTCACGTGCTGTTTAGCTAAACGACATACAATGGTTGTAGGGAGTTGAGAGCTGTCAGCGAAAGGCTCATCGTAAATTTTAGCTATTTCAGGTACAAGCTCTAACATATCATCGGGTGTCATGATTAAAGTAGTATGATCTGTGCCCAAATGCTTGGCTACTGCTTCAGCATGCTTAGATTCATCAAATTTAGGATCATCAAAACCGATACTAAATGTTTTAACTGGTTGACTTGATACCTTTTGCATAAGCGCTACTACTAATGATGAGTCAATACCACCAGAGAGTAATGCTCCTAAAGGCACATCAGCTAGCATTTGTCTCTTAATACTGGTGGTTAGTAGTTCTTCTAGATCTTCGATAGCTTTGTCATCTGTAATAGACAGCTTGTCTTTTTGCGATTGCTCAACTATATTGTTGAAAGACCAGTAACATACTGGCTTTGGATTGGGATTATTCTTCTCTATCTTTAAGTAGTGAGCAGCTGGTAGTTTATATATCCCTCTCCATATTGAATATGGCGCAGCTATATAACCATGCTTCATCAATATAGGAACTGCACCTTTCTCGATTTGCTTTTCAAAAGCACTGTGCTGTGTGATAGCTTTTAGCTCTGAGCCAAATAAAAAGCTGTCATTCTGCCAGCCATAATACAATGGCTTTTCACCAAAACGATCTCTAGCTAGTAAAAGCTGCTTTTCTTGATCATCCCATAGTGCGATTGCAAACATACCTATTAGCTTTTGTAATGCTATATCCCAACCAAAAATCTGAATTGCTTTTAATAATGTTTCAGTATCAGAATGACCTTTCCAGCTTATAGCTGGTTCTAAACTTTCTATCTCAACACGTATATCTAAATGGTTATAGATTTCACCATTGAAAACGATAACGTATCTCTCGTCATCGGAGAGCATCGGTTGATGACCCGCTTCAGATAAGTCCAATATTGCAAGTCTTCTATGGCCTAAAGCAATCTGGTCATCGAGCTGATACCAAAGTCCATCTGAATCAGGACCACGGTGTACTATTGAATCAGTCATTTGCTTTATAATGACTTTAGTTTGAGATTCAGAGGAAAATACATTTCCTTGGAAAAAACCTACTAGTCCACACATAATTTTCTAACCTAAGTTTAAGATATTTATTGGAGAGTAATTAAATACGCTCTCAATCTACATACTTTTATTACTGTTGAGGGAATAGATGACATCTTATAAAAAATGAATTGTTTTTTTGAAAAGATATCTACGGAAACTGATTTATTGATATATTCAACCAGTCCTTCTTTATCTCCCATTACAGCAGATTGATAAGCATAATTAAATAAAGCCTTTGCGTAACTCTTCTTAATGATTTGATCATCACTGTCAAGAAGTGCTTTATCAAATATTCTCTTAGTTGCATCTGGCAAAAGTGTATTAACTTTCCCATCTTTTAATGACACACCAACGAGTTGTCTGTAACCTCCAAACACTTCATTCAAATGAAAAATATTTCCTTTTTTCGCCTGCTCTACGTGTATTTCTATATCTGTAGTTTTTTCATTAAAATTATCCCAATATTTGTCACAAATATCATTAACAAACATTTTAGATGAATGTGCAAAAAAGGGAAGAGTATCATATAGATCTATCAAACTATTTATACTCTTTCTAGGTTTACTGAAGCTATATTTAAATATACTATTATTTAAGTCAGCGATTTCCATGTTATGAGTACATACTGTACAGTCTAAATTATTCTCTAGTGCATCAAATTGAGTTTGCAGCTTATTGTCTAATGCGTAGTCATCTCCATCTAGATGCGCGATATATTTTCCTCTAGCTTTTTTATAAACCTGTTTAACATTTTCTACCACACCCACATTGTTTTCATAAAACAATGGTATGATCAACTCAGGATATCTTTCTACATATTCCTGAACTATCGTACGAGTATTATCAGTAGAACAATCTTCCCCAACAATAATCTCAAATTTAAAATTAGTTTGTTGGGTTACTATACTCTCTAGACATTCAGCGATATATTTTTCTTGGTTATAAGTAACAATACATACTGAAACCTGAATATCATCATCTTGAAAAATCATATTGACCTCTTTACAAGCTTTGCTTTTATCATATTGAGAACTCTAGTAGAGCTAAATAATGCAATGATCATACTAATAGTACTTACTAATATGATTTGAAATAATATGATCAATCGATCACCCGAATATCCTATCCATTTAGTTACTAATAGCATAAATAATGAAACAGCAATCATGCTAGGTAAAAAGGTTTTAAACCATAATGCATTGATGCTAGGTTCAATTCTTTTATGCACATAACTCACCCAAAATAATAAATAAATTAATTGAGCTGAGAACCAGACCCATCCTGCGCCAACAGCGCCATAGTGTGTTGCTGCTAAGATAATAACAGGCACTAATAATAAAACGCTGACAATATTGCCGATGAAATGATATCTTAAATTGCCTTTAGCAAACTGTAAGTAGTATGGAAAAGCTGCAAGTGCTAATAGAGCATTACCTAGCGCATATAATTGTAGTACTGGTGCTGCTTGTGCTGCGATGTTAGAATCACCTGTCCAAGCATATAGTACTGATCGCGCAACACCAGCTAGTACTATACCTGCAGTAACTACCACTACAGAAATGAACTGGGTAGCATTTAAATAAACCTGTAGCATCTGTTCGTGTTGTTGCTCAGCTTCTAATCTTGCCATACGTGGCATGATAGGAGCGCTGATAGGAGCACTTAGCTGAAGTATGCCTCCTGCTACTAAGACCGCTAAAGTAAAATAGCCATAGTCTGCTAATGGCAAGATGCCTGACAATACAAACTTATCTAACTGAGTGAAGAGCACCCAAATCGAAGAAGTTACTGCAATAGTTAAAGCGAATCCTAATAGGGGTTTAACTGGCTTAATAGACCAGCCAATGATATCTGTAACAGTAATTTTAGGTAATAGCCAGTAGCTCTTAGCTGTTAGCAAGATAAATTCCAACAAAGCTATAGCTAACTGGAAAACAAAAAAGTTTTTAATAGTAAAACCAAAGTAATACATGTATAGCAGCACACCTAGAAATCTTAAGGTAGCGATTATACTATTTGCAACACTTAGCCAAACAATTTGCTCAAATCCTGATATTACGCCACGGTATAGACCTGTCATCCAACGTAGTGCTACACATATAGCCATAACTTCAAGACAAAATAATACGTCTTGAATGTCTAGCATCTCTATTTTTAGCCAATGGGTAGCAATGTAACCATCTAATAAGAATAGTGCACCACCACCAATAATAGCAATCATAACAAATATTAGATTTAAAGCTCTGAATAATCTTCTAAAGCTCAAGGCAGTGTCCTTGCCTGCATTATACTGAGCGGTTTGACGACTGATAGTAGGTGTAAGACCGAAATCGAGTAAATTAAATAATCCTTGAAGCATCGAAAAAAAGCCAACTAATCCATAAGCCTCAGCACCCATATATTTTATATAAATGGGCAAAATAGCAATGCTAATAACTATTAAATAAATTTGGCTGGCATAGCTAGCTAAAACATTAGTTCGTAAAGAAGGTATTATCACTTAGCTATTTATTCCAATAGTTTGTTTTTGCTATATGGGCATCATATTGTTCATGGGTAATACCGCACAAAACTTTATCATGATATTGCCCGTTTCTATAAATCCACTCAGATCTTGTACCTTCAGCTTTCCATCCACATTTTTCGGTATAAAAATCAATAGATCTGTTATTATAATCTATCATTTCTGCATCTAAACGGTTTAAGCCTAGCTCTTTAAATGCATACTCCATGATAGCCATTACGGCATCTAAGGCATATCCTTTTCCTCTAGTCTCTATGTTACCAAGCATAATTCCATTAGATGCGTGTTTATTCTTCCAATCAATGTCTACTAAGTTTGTTGTACCAATTAACCCAATATCTTTAACTTCTATGCCAAAGTTTTGATATTGCATGTTATTATTATCTATACTTTTAATATACAATTCGGTACTTTCTCTAGAGTATGGGAAATGCCACCCGACTAAATTACGCCAAATTTCGGAAGAATTTGCCCATTCTGCTAAAAGATCTAAATCTTTCATTTCTATAGCTCGCAATGTAACTACCTTACCTTTTATATTCACAATATATATCCATAATTTTATCTACTTGAAACTGCATGTGTTCACAAGAATATCTTTGATCGCAAACTATGTGAGTGGTGTTAGAAATGAATTTATATTCAAAACTATCAACGTCTAATCTTTGTAAGCTATCAAACCAATAAGTAGGCGTATAAACGCTACCTTCAATTAGCTCTTTAGAAATATTGCCTTCCAATAGCAATGGATAAGTCAATGGTGACTCTATACTATCGATATCTATTTCTAGCTTATTTATGCTAACTAACTCTGTATGTAAGAACTTAAAATTATCTAACCGTTGTGATTGAGTACTTGCGTAGTCAACACAATTTATTATCTCTTCAGTAATTCCCGAAATATTTTTCGGGATACAGTTATTTAACAATACTTCATTATTTTTAAATATCTCGTAAGCCCTAGATCCATTTGATAAGCGTCTAACAAAGCAATGATGATACTGCTGAATCATTGATTCTAAATCTCTAACTGAATGATTAGCATTGATTAACGATTTGCTAATCAACAGACCTCCCTCAGCAACAGGTAAGAATTTTCTGAGTGAATAAATAGTAGCAAAACAGTCAAAAGGTTTAACAAAAAAAGCTTGTGAATGGTCAAAAATTATCTGGTTGCTAGGATAAATACTAAGTAGCTTTTTCTGAACAGTAGTACATAGACCAAAATAATTGACGTAAACAAGATAAGCATCACTCTCTAAATAACTAGGGATTTTAGGATAAAAATTTTCGTCTAAATCATAATATCGGATATCAATATCTAATATTAACAATGGCTCAATCATAGAGTCACAAATAAATTTTGGCATCCATACTTTCTTAATACTATTCTGATCTAACAGATCGAGAAAGGCTGAACGTGCTGAAATATACTTCAACGCTTGTGGGTAAGGAAACTGCTTTAAATTTGGCAAGCTAAATTCAAAGTACCCACCGATTTCCTGCTGATCATCTAACATATCGTAATCCTACATTTCTTTGTATCATTAGATTAACTCAAAATTGCTGAGCATCTTTGATACGTCTTCTTTATCATTAAACATGAGGATATCTATGATAGACAAAAATGGTACAAACTCATTTGAGAACTGCTTATAAACGAAGGCGTCTGTTTTGATAAAGTATAGTTTTATTTCGTTTTCTAAAAACTCACTTTCAGAATATAGTGTCATACCACCTATTGGATTTATATAAGTATCAGCATTCTCAGCTTTACAAATATCAAGCACTCTATTTTGTCCAAATAAATGAGTATTTGAATGCTGGTCGCTACAAATCTCAAAATCTGTCATTATATCTAGATATTTTGAAACTTCGACTATGCTTTTGATAGCAAAATCAGAAATACTGCTAGGTGGCTCAGATAATATACTCTCAATTAATAGTCTAACTTGTTCATAATTTTTAGATTTTTTATAATTATACATAATAGAGCTTAAAAAAGACTTTTTCCACTTCTCGTATCTATTTTCACTTATTAGGACATCTTTAATTAAAGTATGAGAGCTAGCATTGGCTAAAGGCACACTAAACATATTTGCTTTATTATTGATTAAAATCTGATTACGATTAATCCAACCTTGTTTTATAAAAGTTACATCATCGTAAAATATAAACTTATCTACAGTATTAATAAGCTGAAAATAGCCAATATACGGCATAAAATAAGGCTGCATTATTGCCAATTTCATTTTTTGCTTCCATTTTTAATTATTTTTATAATTGTCTCTATCACATCACTTTCTAAAGCTGGGTACATAGGTAAGCACAGTACTTGCTCAGACAATAACTTCGCATTTGGAGTATCTGATTTATATTGCTTATAAATATTTAGATCAGTCATCAATGGATAGAAATACTTACGAGAGAATATATTATGCGCTTTTAGTTTTTCAAACAGCTGATTACGAGTTAAAGGGTAATCATCAGAAATAATAATAGGGAAATAAGCATAGTTATCTTTATCTAAATTGTCGCGTTGAATACACTGAATACCCTTTATATTAGCAAGCGCATTACGATAGCTTTGATCTACTTGCATGCGAGCTTCTAGTATTTTATCAATAGATTTTAATTGTAGTAATCCAAGAGCTGCATGTACTTCGCTTAACTTGCCATTGAGGGAAATATCATTTACTGTTGTCTCATCTATAATTCCAAAGTTCTTTAGTTGATCGATACGCTGCTTCATCTCAGCACTATGACAAATAATCGCGCCACCTTCAAATGTATTGAATACTTTGGTAGCGTGAAAGCTGACCGTGCTTAAGTCCCCGTAGTTCAAGAGACTCTGATCATTATACCTAACGCCAAAGGCATGCGCTGCGTCATAAACTAGCTTAAGATCATGTTTGTTCGCTATATTTTGTAATGCTTCAACATCACAAGCAATGCCATAACAATGCACAGGTAGGATAGCGACAGTATTCTCTGTAATCGCTTTTTCTACCTCTTTGGGATCAATATTTGAAGTAATAGGATCAATGTCTACAAATACAGGTGTTAGGTTATTCCAAGCTATAGCATGAGCAGTGGCTAAAAAAGTATACGGTGTAGTGATCACCTCTCCCGACTTCAAACCCAAAGCCTGTAAAGCAACTACTAGCGCAATAGTGCCATTGTTAAACAACGAGATATAGTCAACTCCAAGATATTCACATAACTCCTGTTCCAACTGCTGGTGTAATGGACCACCATTAGTTAATACGCCACTTTCCCAAATCTTCTCTAGATAAGGTATAAATTCACTTAGCTCAGGCAGTACCGATTGAGTAACGTAGATAGGTTTACTCATACATTTTCTTCCACTAAAGAAATAAGGTACTGACCGTAAGCATTCTTGCTCATACTTTGACCAGCTACTAATACCTGCTGTTTAGTTAGCCAGCCATTGTTAAGCGCAATCTCTTCTAGGCAAGCTACTTTATAACCCTGACGCTTTTCGATAGTCTCTACAAACTGTGCTGCTTCTAATAAGCTCTCATGCGTACCCGTATCGAGCCAAGCAAAACCACGTCCGAGCAGCTCCACATTTAGATCGCCACGCTCCATATACATCTGGTTGACAGTGGTAATCTCAAGCTCACCGCGATCAGAAGGTTTTACTTGTTTAGCGATCTCTATAACGTCATTATCATAAAAGTATAAACCCGTCACTGCATAATTAGATTTTGGCTTTGTCGGTTTTTCTTCTATTGACACAGCACGCTTGTTTTCATCGAATGCCACGACACCAAAACGCTCTGGATCTTTCACCTGATAACCGAATACCGTAGCGCCCTTTTGACGATTGACTGCTTGACGTAGTAGTGGCGTGAAGCCTTGACCATAGAATATGTTGTCACCCAGTACTAAGCAGACATTGCTATCGCCAATGAAATCTTCACCTAAGATAAAGGCTTGCGCGAGACCGTCAGGGCTTGGTTGTACCGCGTAGCTGATAGTGATGCCTAGCTCACTACCATCACCTAGTAGACGTTTAAAGCCGTCAATATCATCAGGCGTACTAATAATAAGTACTTCACGAATACCCGCCAACATCAGTACCGATAAAGGATAATAGATCATTGGTTTGTCGTAGATAGGCAATAGCTGTTTAGAGACGCCTTTAGTGATTGGATATAGACGTGTGCCTGAACCGCCTGCTAAGATAATACCTTTAGTGTTCATTTATACCTTTGCTCCTAAACGTTCACGTTGATAGCTACCGTCTTGTACTCGACGACACCACTCTAAATTATCCAAATACCATATGACTGTCTTGCGAATACCACTCTCAAAGCTCTCTTCAGGCGTCCAGCTTAGCTCATTATCGATCTTGCTCGCATCAATCGCATAACGCAAATCATGACCAGGACGATCTTTGACAAAGCTAATCAATGACTCGTAAGGCTGACCGTTGGCTTGTGGTTGCAACTTATCTAAAATCTGACAAATGGTTTTGACCACTTCGATGTTTTGTTTCTCATTATGACCGCCGATATTGTAGGTTTCGCCTACAGCACCTTCGGTAACTACTTTATATAACGCCCGAGCATGATCCTCTACATAGAGCCAATCACGTATCTGATCACCTTTACCATAGATAGGTAATGCTTTGCCATCTAAAGCGTTAAGTATCACTAGTGGAATGAGCTTCTCAGGAAAGTGATAGGGACCGTAATTGTTAGAACAATTAGTAATAAGCGTTGGCAAGCCATAAGTGCGCTGCCAAGCTCTTACTAGATGATCTGAGCTGGCTTTAGACGCTGAATATGGGGAGCTTGGTGCATAAGGCGTTGACTCAGTGAATAAGTCTGTCGTCCCTTGCAGGTCGCCATAAACCTCATCAGTTGAGATATGATGAAACTTAAAGTTGGCTTTTCCAGCCTCTGCAAGCGTTTGCCAATATTGGCGTGTAGCTTCTAGCAAAGTATACGTGCCGACAATATTAGTCGTGATAAACTCTGCTGGCCCATCAATAGAACGATCAACATGCGACTCTGCGGCTAAATGCATGACCAAGTTAGGCTTAAAGCTATCAAAAGCTTTTTTTAAGGATTCAGCATCGCAAATATCAATCTGCGCAAAACTATAGTTAGCACTTTGATCAATATCGGCTAAAGATTCTAAATTCCCTGCATAGGTTAGTTTGTCTATATTTAGCACTTGATGATCAGTACTTTTTATAATATGGCGTATCACTGCAGAGCCAATAAAACCTGCACCACCAGTCACTAATATATTCATAAAAGGTCTACTTATTATTTAAAGCCAAGGAGGCAACATACCAAGGCATTGCTTTCTCAATACCTTGAATAATATCGAACTCTGGCGCATAGCCTAATGCGTCCTGAATCTTACTGACATCCGCCTGACTATGCCGCACATCTCCTTCTCTAAAGTCACGATATACAGGATCTTGTGTATAATTTACGCCATTAACTGCCAAGTTATCTTTTAATGCAGTAAATAAAGTATTAAGTGTCGTACGACCACCGACCGCCACGTTATAAACTTGGTTTTTAAATTTCTCGGTAGCAGTAGCGGCTAAGATATTCGCTTGTACAGCATTTTCAATGAAATTGAAATCGCGACTGGTATCACCATCACCATTTATAAACACTTCATCATTTGAGATCATAGCAGCCGTCCACTTTGGTATTACCGCTGCATAGGCACCATCTGGCGTTTGACGTTTGCCAAAGATATTGAAGTAGCGTAGACCGATAGTGTTAAAGCCATAAGTACGAGCAAATACATCAGCATATAGTTCATTCACATACTTAGTGACGGCATAGGGCGATAAAGGATTACCAATATTCTCTTCGACTTTTGGTAAGGCAGGGTGATCACCATAAGTTGAGCTACTTGCCGCGTAAGTAAAGCTAGTTACCTTGGCATCACGAGCCGCCACCAGCATGTTTAGGTAGCCTGAGATGTTGGTATCGTTGGTATTGATAGGGTCAGCGATAGAGCGTGGTACTGAGCCTAATGCTGCTTGATGCAGTACATAATCTATACCTGTACAGGCAGCCTCGCAGTCAGCCAATTGACGGATATCACCTTTTATGAATGTAAATCCTTGCCATTGTTCTTCACTGACGAGTCCTTGCACTTCATCTAAATTATGCTGAAAGCCAGTCGCGAAGTTATCTAAACCGACTACTTTTTGATCAAGCAATAGCAAGGTCTCAAGCAAGTTTGAACCTATGAATCCTGCGACCCCGGTGATGAGCCATGTTTTTGGTTCTTTTACTAATCGTTCTTTGACGTTTTCGTAAGCTGTCGCTGTCATGAGTTTTTCCTTATTGCTTAAAAATTTTATAAACGAATATCAGTGGCTTCTTTATCAAAGACGTACTTTAAATCATAGAGTACATGCTTGTCTTTACCCAAGCTTCTAATATGATCTACGCCCATATCGACGAACTCGCTATGAGCAACCGCTAAAATGATAGCATCATATTGGTTTGACGTAGGTTGAGAGATAGGTGTGATGTCATACTCTCGCTCAGCTTCTTTAGCAGCTACCCAAGGATCATAGACATCGACGTCGATATTATACTCTTGTAGCTCATGGACGATATCGATGACCTTGGTATTACGCACATCAGGACAGTTTTCTTTAAAGCTCAATCCCAATATCAAAACTTTGGCACCTTCAACTTGGATTCGCTTTTTAATCATATTCTTGACCAGCTGCGTGACCACATACTCACCCATGCTATCGTTCAAACGACGACCAGCGAGTATGATCTCTGGGTTATAGCCTATCGCTTGCGCTTTGTGCGTCAAATAATAAGGATCGACACCGATACAGTGACCGCCTACTAGTCCAGGCCGAAACGGTAAGAAGTTCCACTTCGTGCCTGCTGCCTCTAATACCGCCTCAGTATCTATATTCATCTTATTAAAGATGACGGCTAACTCATTGATTAAAGCGATATTGACATCTCGTTGCGTATTTTCGATAACCTTGGCAGCTTCTGCTACTTTGATGGAAGCCGCTTTGTGTGTCCCTGCCGTGATGATTAAGTTATAAACTTCATCAACGAAGTCTGCGACCTCTGGTGTAGAGCCTGACGTCACTTTCAAAATATTGGTGACTCGGTGCTCTTTGTCGCCTGGGTTGATACGCTCTGGACTATAACCTGCATAAAAATCTTTATTAAACACTAGCCCAGAGGTTTTTTCTAGTATAGGAATACAGACTTCTTCTGTGGCACCCGGATATACCGTCGATTCATAGACCACGATGTCATTTTGTTTCAGCAAACCGCCAATGGCTTTTGAAGCGCTAATCAGTGGCGTAAGATCAGGCTGTTTATAAGCATCGATAGGTGTGGGTACAGTCACGATAAAGAAATTACAGTCTTTTAATGCTTCAATGTCCGAGCTATAGCTCAAATGTGTCGCTTGTGCCAGTTCTGCATCACTGACTTCCAAAGTATGATCGATACCGGCATTTAGTGCTGTGATACGATTGGCATTGGTATCGAAGCCAACTACCGTGTGCTGCTTACCAAACTCAACGGCTAATGGTAAACCCACATAACCAAGTCCAATAACAGCTATTTTTATATTGTTGATATTTATCATTAACTAACCTTTTCAATAGTTTTAGTTTCATTATTAGGCAGTGTCTCAGCAGGCGTACCCTCTTGATAACCCGCTACAAAATATTTAAATCTTTGCTTAAGCCATTCAACATCATAAGACTGTGCTCTATGTGCCAGTTCATCTAACGTCGCTTCAATATCATCTAGTGGGAAACTGTGTTCTAGTGCTTGCATAATCAAAGGATGATGAGTGGCTTCGACATTATCTTCGCCGATGATCAGCTCTTCATAGAGCTTTTCACCTGGCCGCAGTCCAGTAAAGACAATCTCGATATCGCCATGCGGATGAGCGTTGTCTTTTACCTCAAATCCGCTTAGATGTACCATACGTTTGGCCAAATCAACAATCTTGACCGGAGCACCCATATCTAATACAAACACTTCGCCACCAGTTGCCATCGCCCCCGCTTGAATGACCAAGTTGGCTGCCTCTGGGATGGTCATAAAGTAACGCGTCACATCTGGATGAGTAACGGTAATGGTATGACCTTGTTCGATCTGCTTAGTGAATAGCGGCACAACTGAGCCTGATGACCCCAGCACATTACCGAAACGCACCATACTGATACAAGTATGCTGGTTATTGCTATCTTGGCTTAAACCTTGACAGACCAGCTCTGCTAAACGCTTGGAGGCGCCCATCACATTGGTAGGTCTCACTGCCTTATCGGTTGAGATCAGTACGAAGGTCTCAACCTTGGCCTCGATAGCTGCACGCGCACAGTGGTAAGTGCCTTTGCTATTATTGATAACCCCTTCAAACGGGTTGTGCTCAACGATAGGGACATGCTTATAAGCTGCGGCGTGATATACCGTCTGAATCTGATAACGCTTAAGTATCCGCATTAAATTGGCTTGATTGGTGACATTGCCGATCACCGCAATGATCTCGATACCTTTGTAAATATCTTTGCTGGCGACTTTGGCGATGAGCTCCTGATGAATACTATACAGCGCATACTCAGATAGCTCATACAATACTAGATGTTTAGGTCTATTTTTTACGATTTGTCGACATAGCTCACTACCGATAGAACCACCTGCGCCAGTGACTAACACCGCCTTGCCAGCGATATTCTTTTGTAGTAGCGCTGCGTCGGGTTCAACGGTTTGACGATCTAGTACATCTAAGATATCGACCTTACGCATACTGCTAACCGTGACTTTTTCATGAGCAATCTCTTCTAAGCTCGGTAGCTCTTTTATTTTTATAGAAATATCAGATAACTCATTAATAATTTGTCTCTTACGAGCACGACTAATGGATGGAATAGCTATAAAAACCTGCGCGATATCAAGCTCATCTACCAAGTCTATCAATCTATGCGCGGGATAGATTTTTTTGCCCAATAGATAAGCACCAGTAAGCTGTATATCGTCATCGACGTAGGCTACTACATTATACTTATGAGAGTTTCGCAGACCTTCTAAAAGCTCTTTACCCGCTTCGCCTGCGCCATATATGACAATATTATCATAGTCAATATTGTTATGAGGAAGGCGTTGACCCTGCCATCTTGCTAATAGCTCTCTGATAGTTAATCGACTGTTCCATAGCCATATAAAAAATAGAAATAAATATATAATAGGTACCGCACGTGGTACATCTGGTAGTAGCTTGAAATACAGTACAGTTTGGGCAATGAGAATGAGTACAAAAAACAGCTGTAATACGCTACTCATCATTGCATCAAAAAACCCTCGCGCAACCCCATCGTAAAATCCAATAGCATATAAACACAGTACTGGAATCAACGAACTGATAGTGAGTACCAGCCAACCAACATGATTGTCTATATAACCATATCGAGCTGCTATGGCAAAAAACAGACAAACCGCTGACATAGTAAAATCAGCCAAGACTAATATACTGCGCTTAATACTTCGTGGTAGGCTAAGTAACACTTTAGCACTACCCTCAGTAAAGCGACTGAACTTTAAAAACCCAATTTTATCTTGTTCAATGACTACTGATGATTTTTTAGACATAGCAAGCAACTATTTTTTTGGATATTAATAATTAGGGATATATCTTATGGCTAACAGATTCATCAATTTTTATTACCATAGGCATAACTATAGTGATAACTGTATTTGCTCATCAAACCTTGCTGTACATCATTAAGAATGATGCCATCTACTTGTATATTCGCTTTATTCATCTGCTTGATAGCATAAACCAACTGTCCTTCTATTGAATCATCATATCTCGTCACCATCAGCACTTTGTCTGCATACTGACCTAATACTATGGCGTCTGAAGCTGCCAGTACTGGCGGTGAGTCGATAATAATATAGTCGTACTGAGACTTTAGCTCCACCATTAGCTGACCAAAATTATCATTTAGTAGTAACGATGCAGGATTGTGCGGATGTTTGCCTCGCGGTATAAAATCAATATGATCCATAGCCGTAGGATGAATAAAGTTGGCAATATCTAAATTAGATACCGCACCTTCTTGGATACCATCAACTGGGAGCAATCGATTGTTATCCTGTGACAAATAATCAGCTAGGCCATTATCTTGACTCATATTGAACATCTTATGCATCTCACCCAGTCTCATATCTGCATCGATGACTAGTATCTTTTTATTTAACTGGGCGAATACCTCTGACAGATTAGCAGAAATAAAAGACTTGCCAACGCCTGGACTTTCTCCAGTGATTAATATCACCTTGGCAGAGTGGACTACTAAACCTTCTTGCGGCATTCCGAATATCAGGTTTGTTCTGAGGCTTTTGATCGCTTCATAACTCAAACTACTGTGATCAACATGTGCCAGCATTCGATCGGTCGCTTTTTTATTTTTACTTAATCTTGATAGTAAGGGCGAACGTGGAATGGTCGCAATGACAGGAACGCCTGTTTTGACCTCCAAGCGCTCAGGATCCTTCACCACATTTCTAAGTAGGCTTTTCAGTAGAACCAGCATGGTGCCTAACATCGTCCCTAGAAACAATGCTAGCGTCATAATCAGTAGCTTCTTTGGCGCTATCGCATTGAAAGTACTAATAGGCAAATCGATAATACGTGCAAAGCCTATTTGTCCTGCTTTGACGATTTTTAATTGTTCGTAGTTTTTAAGCAGTGTTAAATAGATCTCTCTGTTGATCGCCGTATCTTCCGATAACTTCAAAAACTCTCGTTGGATTTCAGGTAAGCCAGCAATGGTATCGTCTATCTCTTGTTTTCTACTATTAAGTACGGCAAGTTGCTCATTGATTTGAATGACCAGCGGATGCTCTTCAGTATAAAAAGTCGTCAGATCTGCTTTTTTGAGTTTAAGCTCATTAAGCTGTGCATCGATTTGAGAGTTTTCACCCAGTAATAACTCTGCTTCTTTACTTACATCGATGGTGCCGTACTTTTTACGGAACTCATTAAATACGGCTTCAGAGTCTTCTAGCCTTTTCTTTAATGCTGGAATCTGTGTTTCCATAAAATTAAGAGTTCTAGTGGTTTCTTCAGAACCACGAGATTGGTTTTGATCCACATAAGATAAGACAATCTGATTTAATATTGACGTCACTTGCTGTTGATTGTTACCAGTCATGGACATCTCGATAATACCTGTCTTTTGACCTCTCTCTGCAACTGATAGAGCAGTATTAATAGCGTCTGTGGCGGCCTTTATTGACTGCTTGCTAATATTGATCGGATAGTTTTCAGTTGGTAGCTCAGTCACAGTAATATGGATTTGACCATCTACGCCTTTGAACTTATGCGGTTGACCAATCTGACCTTTAAATTCATCAAAACCGTTAGTTAATACAAACCCCGTAGCAGATTTCGTCAATGTAAAAGTCTGGTTTAGATAGGCCTGCGACACGTTAAATTGACTGATTCGTACTTGGCCATCTTTAGTATTTAATGATACCCCTTCAGGATTATTAAGCTGGGTATTAGTGCTGTCATTTTCTATTTTATCGATGTATCCCACATTGGGATCAGAAAGACGAATGCGCAGATGTAATAAATTAACAACTGGTTCTAATATCATACGCGAACGAATTAGCTCTGCTTCTGTCTCAGCCTTACTAACTTCTGAGCCGACAAGCTCTGAGATACTCTCACCAAGTGCAGCGATGCCTTGAGAGTTTTCCTCAATCTGTATCAGCGCATCTGACTTATAGGTGGGGTTGATATAACGGCTATATAGTATTCCTATCAACAAGCCCAATACAGCAAAGAAGACAATGATTTTCCAGCCACGAAAAATAGTAAATAGCAACGCCATTAGATCAATTTCGTCGTTATCATCTTTGGAGGCAGAGCTTGATACATTCTTTGAATCTGTATTCATAATGGTAAGTTCATCACTTAAGGTTAATCATTTAATAATCGCTGCTTAGCTAAGCTTATTAGCCCACTGCTCAATGCTATCAACGATATCTTGATAGGCCGTTTCAAACGCACTTATATCTTGCTTATAAGGATCAGCAATATCCTTATCAATCCAATGACCAAGCTTGAAAGTTTTGCCGCGACAAAATGGCCAGCGCTCTTCAATCCATTTGGTCTGCCCATCTGACATGGTGAAAATGAGATCTGCTTTTTTTGTCAAATCTTCATCAACTTGTTTGGCAACATGGTTATGAATATCCATCTGCTGCTTTGACATAATCTCTAGCACCGCTGGGTCTGCAGGATGACCAACTAAAGCGCCAACACCTGCAGAATCAATCGTCTTATTCGGAAAACGATGCTTTAATAGCGTTTCAGCCATTGGACTACGGCAGATATTGCCCACACAAACGACCAAAATATTATCAAACGCCATAATCACTCGTACCTATAACCCTGAAATTGTGGTGATTGCAGATGTTGATGGTAACAACGAACTGATTACACGGTTCCAACGCGTCAAGCCTGTTGGATCAACATATAAAATATCATTCGCTTGCATCTCAAAGCGATTAGCCAATGCTAGACTGGTAATGGTTTGCATGTCGACGTAGTAAATATTGGTGTATTGATACTGTGGGTTATCACGCACAATATATACCTTAGCCGCATTGGCTGTATTGGAGTCTAACCCACTTGACTCACCCAGCACGTGCGCTAAGCTAAGACCTTGTTCAGGAATAGCAATTGGCGCAATCCGACCAAACTCACCCAATACGTACACTTTATTACGGCTTTGACTATTAACATGGACAGAGTCGCCGTCTTGTAGATAGATTTGGTTGGCAGACAGTCCCATTTGGCGTAATGACTGCAATCCTAGGTTATAGTTTTTACCTTGACGATTTAATACGATGCTATTAGAGTCGCCATCTTCAGTAGCACCGCCTGCCATAGAGATTGCGCTATACACAGATACTGGCACATCAGCAATGCTGAATTCACCAGACTTTTTGACTTCACCATCTACAAAGAATTTACTACCCCGATAGTTGACAATTTTAACCTGCGGGTCTGAGTATTTTAGATATCTCTGTAACTTACTTTGCAAAGTAGCTGTGAACTGCGGCACACTCATACCACTGGCTTTGATACGACCTATCAAAGGGAACTGAATAAAACCTTGTTGATCAACTGGAAAGCCCGATGTATATGGATTGGTATCACTAGCACCTGCAGAGGGTGTGATATTTGGATAGCCCGTCAGTACGATACTTAAAATATCGCCTTCAGAAATACGATAATCTACCCGTCCTGATGCTTTAACTAAATTATATAAGTCACTGTCGAGCACTGTGGCTTTTTTGACTGGTAATGTAGCGATGTTTAATGGCTGAACATTAAAGGTGATGCCATTTTCGGCCACAAAAGCACCACTAGGTGGCAAATCACCCGCTTGAAGTCCAGAATTAATACTCGCGCAGCCTGATAATACACTCATGAACAATAGACATATTGTTCCTAGCCATGCAGATGACTGATATCGCATACAAAACCCTTTATAACTGACCATAGAACGTATTACTTCATTTTTAACAAACAAGAAAAATATCAAGTCGTTAAATTTTACACAAAAGTTAGTACTTCATAATAACATAAACAATACTTTATTAAATAATTATTACTTGATAATAATTAAAAGTCATGGAAAATAAAATTTTTTGTTTTTATAAACAAATACTTAAACTTAATACACTAATATCTTTAGTCATCATTCAAATGATAGACGATTTGACGATTAAGAACAGCCTATCGTTCATTCACATTATAAAAAAAATAATCTATACCGATAAACTTTTCAAAAATACTACCTGTATCCTATAACCAATAAGCGAATAGAATTTTTAACATTACCCTAATTGTAAGCGACTTTTTTTATCCTGAATTAACTATAGCGCTCACAAATAGCGTAGAATAGCGGCTGCAAATTACGTTGCTAACATTTTATACATTGAGAAATGTAAACCCACCGACTCAAGGATATGACTATGAAAGATGAAAAATTACAGAAAGCCCTCGCCCGCATGGGGCTTGGTTCACGTCGTCAGATGGAAGAAGTGATTAAATCAGGTCGCGTTTCTGTCAATAATGGCCCAGCAACGATTGGTGATCGCGTGAGCCAAGGTGATGAGATTCGAGTTGATGGTCGTCAAATCAAATATACGGCTGAAAATGAAAAGCGTCGCCGCGTATTGGCTTACTACAAGCCTGAAGGTGAAGTTTGCTCTGCGAAAGATCCAGAAGGTCGTCCAACGGTCTTTGAGCGCTTACCAAAACTGACTCATGATCGCTGGGTAATGGTCGGACGTCTGGATATTAATTCAACTGGTCTGCTGTTATTTACTAATGATGGTGAGATGGCCCATCGCTTGATGCACCCATCTGGTGAAGTCACGCGTGAATATGCAGTGCGCGTATTGGGTGAAGTAACACCTGATATCGCCCGTGCGTTGACTTCTGGTGTTATGCTAGAAGATGGCATGGCACAGTTTGAAGACATCAAAGATGGCGGCGGTGAAGGCGTCAATAAGTGGTATCACGTCCAGCTAAAAGAAGGCCGTAATCGTGAAGTGCGTCGTTTATTTGAGTCACAAGGTCTGAAAGTAAGCCGTCTACTTCGTACGCGCTACGGTACGATTGCACTACCGAAAGAGTTGCGTACTGGTCGCTTCTTAGAGCTGGATAAAAAAGACATCAACACGTTGACAGATTTGGTGAGCTTACGTCCACGTTATGGTACTGGTCTGCACGGTGCTGCCAAAGAAAAGCAAGAACGTATCAAAAACAAACCGCTAAAAGCGCGTCGCACGACTGATAACCGTAGTAGCGAAAGCCGTAGTAGCGATAGTCGCAGCAACAGCGCAAAACCTAAAAGTAGCGGTAGCCCTGCCAGTCGTGGCACACGTAATACTCGTGACCGTAATGACAAACGTTAACCTATATTTACCTTAAGCCCCTTTATAGATTTAAGGTAAAACATAAAAAAGCTGCCGTTCCAAAAATCTTACTCAAACCTAATCAATATTAACTATTGGTTAGGTTTAACGTTTTCTTTCTGCTTCACT
>NZ_CAJGZJ010000020.1 GCF_904846225.1 Psychrobacter immobilis
AGAGTAGGTCATCGTCAGCTCTCTATTCCTCATTACCCCCTTACACAAAAGTGTAAGGGGGTTTTGTTTGCGTGGGGTTTTAGATGACTGTCTTATCCTTTGCTTAAAAGTCCCACTACTCAATTCAACACTACAAAAAGTCATAAGCCAAACAGAGCTTAGTTCATCTGAAAACAGTGATAAGCCAAACAGAGCTTAGTTCATCTGAAAACAGTGACTCGTGTGCCCCTATTAAGCAATTTCTGCGTTGGCAGTCTTATAAGGTAGGGACTAATTATCAAGAGGCAATGCAGTATCCATCGCTTAATGTTCGAGGAATGGCGTCGGCTGCCATTGGCGATAAGGTGGCTACTATTGTGCCTGATATGGCGGTTGCTGAGCTGGATCTACGTACGACTCCAGAGTCCGATGCCAACTACCTTACCAAGCTTGTTGAGACTCATATTCAAAAACAAGGCTATCATTTGGTGACAGGCACACCTACCGATGACGACAGAGCGCGTTTTGATAAGTTAGCAAGCTTCACTTATCAAAGCAAAGGCGGGAACGCTGCGGCTACACCGATGGATGCGCCTGTAGGAAAATGGGCTTACCAGTCGATGACTGAGGCATTTAGTGCAACGCCAGCGCCAATACGTATTCGCATGATGGGCGGCACTGTGCCAACGGCAGAGATCGTGGACGCTTTGCAAGTGCCATTCGTCATTGTGCCGCTAGTGAATGCCGACAACAACCAGCACGCTGCTAATGAGAATATGCGAATGGGCAACTATGTTGATGGGATACGTACTCTTTATAGCTTAATCACTAAGCCGCTATAAATAAGAAGGTAAAAAACAAAGACGATATATCACTTGATGAATTTTGAAATCAGAAGTGAAACATCGTAGCGCCAATGGTAGTGTGGTTTACTGATATGAGAGTAAGTTATCGTCAGCTCTCTATTCTAAGTAAAAGCCTCCTCTACATATGCAGAAGGGGCTTTTCTTTGTGTGTTTTGTCAGAATTATTGATTTTAAGAAAATGATGCTTATTAACTTTTAGACATTACTTCATTTACCATAGGTAGGAAAAAATACTCGATATAGCTCTCTTCGTATATTTATATTGTTGGTTGATATTATTAATGCTAAATTTAATAGATATTTGATGGTTAGAGATATATGTAAAATGTCTAGTAAAACTTCAAAGTCGTGTTATGCGTGTGATAGACAACCAGTCAGCCGTGAGCACGTCCCACCCAAATGTCTTTTTCCCACTGAATTGAAACAGAATTTAAGAAAGGAGCTGATTACAGTTCCAAGTTGTGAACTACATAATGGGAAAAAATCTGATGACGATGAATTTTTACTAGCTAGTTTAGCAGGCATAATCGGATGTAATGATATTGGGATGCTGCATAAGTTTACCAAAGTAGACCGTGCTATTCGTAGAAGTGGTGGAAGATTATTCGAAAAAATATTGAAGGATTATGAAATTAAATCCTATAAATTGAAAAATGGAAGTATTGTTGATATAGCTTGGGGGAAACCAGATCTTGAGCGTTTAAATAATTGTTTTGCTTTAATTGGTAGAGGTTTGTATTTCCATGAGTTAGGAGAACGCTTCAAAGGAAAAGTGATTTGTGAAGTAGTTTATGTGCCAAGTAAGGATCGAGGATGGTCTGGTTATCGAGAGTATGCAGTTGAGCAAATGAGTAAAGAGTTGTCTGCTACTGAAATTAAAGGGAAAAACCCAGAAGTATTTCAATGGACAATAGGGCCAAGAGATTTCTCAGGAGCATGTTGTGGTAAAATTTTATTTTATGGTAATTTAGCTGTTTATTTAGCATTTATTCCTAAGTCTTTCAAAGAAGAAAAATTTATGAGTCTTTATGATTTTGCTAAATTAACTAATAAGCCTGTTTTCATTCAGAAAGATGGTAAAAAATTTAGGATAAATTGAATCGGAATGTGGTGGCTTGGATAAGGAGTTTTTTGCGTCATTATCGCCAACGAAAAACTAAAAGCTAAGGAAAGACATAAATAAAGTTTTGGAGACTAATGCCAAATTAAAATTTGTGTTTTTCATGTGTCCTAACTTTGAGCTGGGACGTCAACCTCAATTGGAGAAAGAGAATGTAGTTGTTTGGGCATTAAAAGGTGCAAATGAGTCATAAAAATTATTATTTTAGAGCAAAATCAGTAAATATTGCTTCATGACATTGCACTAAGGTCTTCACATTCTAAAACAACTCGCCAACCTCAACCTCTTCCTCAAAATCAAATCCTAACTGCTCGCCTTTACGCTGCTTTATCTGCTCGATACGCATCTTACGTCCAGAAACTAACCGTAATACCTCACGGCGCTGTTCTGTCGTCATGTCATGCCACAATTGCCGCTCAGGACGACTGCGCAGGCAGCCAAAACAATAGCCTTTCTTATTACTTTGACAAACACCAATGCAAGGATTGGCAATTTCGAACAGCTCAAACTGTTGGTTCATGGTGGTTCCCTTGCTATTACTGTCATTCCTTTGATTTGCACCAACTATTGTAATAATACTATTATGTCGCAAATCATGAATAATAGTGTGCCGTTTTATTGTTACTATTTTTAATAAACGGGTGTTATGCTCGGCTTTAGTAGTCTATATAAAACAATCATAATAAAACCAATAAGTGAGTTGATGCATGAACATTATTTATATTCATGGATTGGACAGCGATGCCAATTCTACTAAAGGTTTGTTGTTAGAAAAGTACTGTCAGCAGCACCATGCTGATATTAATGTATATCGTCCAGACCTTAATAATACCCCTGAGCAAGTGTTTGAGCGGTTGGTACAATTGGTAACCGAACTGAGTAGAGGAAACAAAACCGTACTAATTGGTAGCTCGTTAGGTGGCTATTTTTCCACTTTGGTCAGCAATCACACAGGCTGTGTAGTTTTGCTGTTGAATCCTAGTACTCAGCCACATGTGACATTACAGCGCTTTGCTAATGATTTGCTGTTAAATAGTGATAGTGATAAAAATGAAGCGTCAGAGAATCAAATTTTCCATACGACGGCGGGCGGTTGGGATATTACGAATGCTGATCTACAATGGTTTGCAGACTATCAGATATCCCAAGTAAATTATCCCAAGAAAGTTACTGTACTGCTCAAAGAAGGGGATGAGTTGTTGAATGCTGAGTTGTCCAAAGCTTTTTATCAAGGGCAGGGCGCATCGGTAATGGTACAAGCGGGTGGCGATCATCGTTTTAGCGATTTTGGTGAGCAGTTACCGATGGTGATAGATATGCTACAGAATTTAGTAGAGGCTCAAATAGACGACATTATCTGACGTGAGCGATGGACTATTACCGTTAATGGCGCTATTTTTCGTTATAATGGGTCAATAGAATCAATGATCTGTGAATATTAAAGGAAGCATTTGTGAGTGAATATAATGCGCAATCGTTAGAAGTTTTAGAAGGGCTTGAACCCGTCCGTCGTCGTCCCGGTATGTATACTGATACCACGCGCCCAAACCATCTGGCGCAAGAGGTCATTGATAACTCAGTTGATGAAGCGCTGGCGGGTTATGCCAAAACCATCAAAGTTCAGTTACATAGTGATGGCTCGCTGTCTGTCGAAGATGACGGGCGCGGCATGCCGACCGATATTCATCCTGAGTTTAAGCAGTCTGGGATTGAGCTGATTTTGACGCGTTTACATGCAGGCGGTAAGTTTTCGACCTCCAATTATGAGGTGTCTGGTGGTCTGCATGGTGTGGGTATCTCCGTCGTCAATGCGCTCTCAACACGCGTTGAAGTGACCGTATGGCGTGATAGTACACAGTTCGATATGGCGTTTGAAAACGGCGCACCAGTCACGCCGTTGACTGAAGCGGTCAGCTCAAACAAACGCAAACGTGGTACCAGAGTGCATTTTTGGGCAGATGGTAGCTTCTTTGATACGCCAAAATTTAATGTGAAGCAGCTCAAGCATAATTTGAAAGCCAAAGCAGTTTTGGCCGCTGGATTGACGATTGAGTTCACCGATGATATCAATAATGAAAAGGTTGTTTGGCAGTTTACTGATGGAGTTGTCGAGTATCTAAGCGAACAGTTAGACGGTCTTGAAACATTACCTGAAGCACCGTTCTATTATAATTACGATGCGAAAGCGGGCGAACGTGCTGCCATTACCTTTGCACTGTCTTGGTTGCCTGATGGTGGTACACCGATTCAAGAAAGCTACGTGAACCTTATTCCAACAGCTCAAGGCGGCACGCATGTTAATGGCCTGCGTACTGGTATTTTAGAGGCGCTGCGTGAGTTTTGTGATATCCATAATTTATTACCCCGTAGCGTTAAATTGACGGCAGAAGATGTGTGGGATGGGGTGAATTATATTCTCTCTCTCAAATTTTCTGAGCCGCAATTCTCAGGTCAAACCAAAGAGCGTTTATCTAGTCGTGAAGCAGCTGGCGCAGTACAAACCCTAGCGAAAGACGCTTTTAGCTTATGGTTAAATCAACATGCCGATATGGGTACGCAAATTGCTGAATTGGCTATCAATAAAGCGGGACGTCGTCTAAAATCAGCTAAAAAAGTCGCGCGTAAAAAGATTACTCAAGGTCCGGCATTACCGGGTAAATTGGCTGATTGCCGTGGTGATTTGCGCGATGGCGCAGAGCTGTTCCTAGTAGAAGGTGATTCTGCTGGCGGCTCAGCTAAGCAAGCACGAGATCGTCATTATCAAGCGATATTGCCACTACGCGGTAAAATTTTGAACACGTGGGAAGTATCCTCAGATACGGTGCTGTCTAGCCAAGAGATTCATGACATTGCGATTGCAATCGGTGTTGATCCAGCCTCGGATGATTTATCCGAATTACGCTACGACAAAGTATGTATTTTAGCGGATGCGGACTCTGATGGCCTTCATATTGCGACGCTCATCTGTGCTTTATTCGTCAAACATTTCCCAGCGTTGGTCGATGCGGGGCATTTATTTGTCGCGATGCCACCATTATATCGCGTGGATATCGGTAAAGAGGTTCATTACGCGCTAGATGAGCCAGAGCTTGCGCATATTTTGGCCAATGTACCCGGCAATAAAAAAGCTCAGATTACCCGCTTTAAAGGACTGGGCGAGATGAGTGCAGAACAGCTACGCGAAACGACCATGAACCGTGATACTCGCCGATTGGTACAATTGGACATGGATGATATGGTACTAACCAATAACATCATGGATATGCTACTGGCAAAAAAACGCGCATCTGATCGTAAGATTTGGCTTGAAGATAAAGGTAACTTGGCTCATATTTCATAAGATATGAGCGATAATTAACGTTAGATAAGCCTTAGGGCGTGTCCTCAATTCAAACGATCATATCTCATTTTTATGATCATTTTTAAAATAAGGACACGGCCTAATAAAAGCTTATAAAAGTTAATTGAGTGGCAGGCGCTTAATGCTATGATAAGGATATCTTTTATTATCTGGTGCCGTTATGACATCGAAATTTTTGAATCGTTCTAAATCTGCTCTTGCGACGTCTGCACGTTCTAAAGTTTTACCAAAACTTGGCAAAAAAGATTTGGGTGACTTGATTCCCAAACGTGGCGGTACTATTACGCCAGTTATCGGGTCGCGTTTATTGAAATTATTAGGCTGGCGCACCGTTGGCGATATCCCAAATGTGTCGCAAGCAGTCGTATTAGCCTTACCGCACACCTCTTATTTCGATGGCCTTTACGCATTGCCCGGTTTGTTTGCTATTGATTTAAAAGTGAGCATCATGGGTAAGCATACGCTATTCAAAATTCCAGTACTTGCACAGATATTATTATGGCTGGGTCTCATTCCCATTAATCGTGGTCATAAGGGATCGGTGTTGCAGGCGAGTATCGACAAGTTTAAGACAGGAGAGCCGCTATTTTTGGGATTATCTCCAGAAGGCACTCGTGATTATACCAAAGAGTGGAAAACGGGCTTTTATTATCTGGCATTGGGCGCTGCTGTCCCTATTTTGCCCGTGGCATTGGATTATAAAACCAAGGAAATACGTTTTTTATCGCCTGTATATCCTACTGGAGATATCGAGGCAGACTTACCAAAAGTCTATGCTCAGTATAAAGGCGTGATGCCAAAATATCCTGAACGCTTGTCGCAGCCACTACAGGATGTGAATAACTTGTAATCAGTGAAAAGTTAAATCGATACATCAATAGTCAGATACTACTGGTATGAATTTTCCTCGCTTGCTGTGCCGTTGCAGACAGAGGCTTCGAAAAATTCATTCCAGTAGTACTGTCGCGCTTGTATTGTTTTTTTGACTATAGCTGATTAAGCGTTTTGTCATAACGGTTACGATGATTGAATATTTTATTATTGCACTTCTTTTGTTATCAAATGCTTATTATTCAGTTTCTATCACTAAAAAACCCCTGATACTTTGAGATCAGGGGCTTTTTTTAATGGATAGACTTTGATTTTAATTTAGGAGATTTAACCGTCGTTCCTAAAATTGTGGCTGACCATTGGAAGCGCTAACCCCGCCATCGACTGGCAAGTTGACACCTGTAATCATAGCGGCATCATCACTGGCTAAAAAGGTAATCGCTGCAGCAATATCTTCTGGTGTTGCCAGACGGCCAAGCGCACTACGAGCCAAGAATTTGTCCGTTTTAGTACTATTATCTTGAATGGCGGTGGTCATATTGGTTTTAGTGACGCTTGGGTTGACCGCGTTAACACGAACGCCGTCTGGTCCATGATCCAAGGCAAGCGTACGGGTCAGATTAGAAACGCCCGCTTTGGCAGCATTGTACGCCGCCATATTCCAATCGCCGCCCATCCCTGATAGCGATGAAACATTGACGATATTGCCTTTAGTTGCTATTAAGTATGGCATTGCGGCTTGTGAGACATAAAAATTCCCATTTAAATTTATATTAATGGCTAAATTCCAATCTTCGGTAGATAACTCTGTTATCTTGCCTTGTACGGCTTTACCGGCATTGTTAACCAAAACATCGATTTGTTTAAACTTATCTATGGCAGCTTTGATCATCTCTTGTACTTGGCTTTGTACACTAATGTCGCAAACAACGGTCAGATAATTGTCAGTATGAATCCAAGTATGATCTTGCGGAAATTTCTTTGCGGTCTCTTTTAAAGTTTCAGCTGTGCGTCCTACCAAAACTACTCTGGCGCCTTCTTGCGCAAAGCGAATGGCAGTTGCACGGCCAATACCTGAACCTGCACCGGTTACAATCACTGTTTTTTCTTTAAAGCGCTTCATAATGTCAAATCCTTGTTATTATTTAATGATTATTAAATGGCCTAAATAAATGTACCTGAGAATAGGGGTGGCGCGCAGTTTACAATCTGTAAGTCTGCATCCGATTCATATTTTTTGAGATTATCATGATCATTCATTGTTATAAAGTTAATGATTTCTAATAAAGTTTGTATGGCTTAGTTTTGTCTTATCTATTGTTAAGGCTTGTTCTAATACCATAAAAAAAGACAGCCTATGCTGTCTTTTTTATATCTAAAAATACAGAGTAACTAATACTTACTTGTTATTGAAATCGTCATTAAGACCGTTTTTAGGAAGTAGGTGATCGTCACTAACAACTCCATTATTACCGATGTCATTATTACGAACATTGTCGTTAGAGATATCATCAGTGTTAATATGAGTTGTCGTATTGACTACATCAGTATGCAAGTCAGTAGTTGACGTGCTTGTCGCTGTAGGCGTGTTTTCACGAACTGAATCAGCAACTTTGTCTTGCGTTGATGAATTTGGCGTTAAAGCAGACTTAGCTTTTGCTTCAGTACGCTCATGATCCATTTTATCCTGCATTTTGCGTAGGAAACGTGCTGCTGCTTCTTGACCACCAAGACCAAATGATAGGGCAAAAGCGACTGCTACCGCACCTAATGTTAGGCCAAATGCTAGGTTAACGATAGAGTCAGCGATACCCATCGCTTTTAGACCCATGGCAAGTACTAAGCCCATGATCAATACGCGTACGATGTTTGCTAGGAATTGTGAACCTTGTTCAGAACGCTCAACGACACCAGCAATGATATTAGCAAGCCAGAAGCCAATAAAGAGAATAACCGCGCCTAGGATGATATTGGCACCAAAAGCGATGAACATCGTAATGATGGCTGATATAGCTATAAAGCCTAGTAAATCAGCGGCTGCGATAGCGGCAAACAACATCGCAAAGAAGATAATCGCATAACCAACAAGGTCAGAGACTTTCTTAGTGCCCATGGTTTGTTGTAGACCAACTTTCGCAGGTAACTGATTAATCTCAGTGTTCTCAATCAAACCTTTGATGATGTTGGCAACCATACGTACTACATAGAAGGTTACTACTAGGATAGCCACTGCCATAAAGATATTTGGCAATGCTTCCATGATTTTGTTCAGCATGTTCGTTGCAGGACGAGCAATCACTTCAATTTTTAGTGCATTTAATGCAGCAATAATAGTTGGAATAATGACGACCAAAAACGCTAGCGAACCTGCGATGTTAGGTAGGCTGTTTTGCTCGTTCAAGCCTGCTTTTGCAGCAAGTTCTTGTACGTTGAAAGTCGAAACAAGATTGGTCACAATACCGCGTACTACTTTGGCGATGATATAACCAACGACAAAGACGACAACAGCAATGAGGATGTTAGGAATAAAGTTGAAGATTTTGTCAACCATATTGGTCAATGGTGCAAATAAACCATCAAGTTCTAATTGACCAAGTACCATGGTCAAGACAATTAGTAAGATGAACCAATAAACCATGTCAGCAATGGTGCTGCTCATTGGCTTTACACCAGCTTTAGCACTTAAACGCTCATCCATTGTCGTTTTAGACAATGCTGCATCGATAGCAGTGCGTGCGACTGTCGCCACGACCCAACCAATAATACCGATAGCAATAGCACCGATAAGATTAGGAATGAATGCCAATACTTGGTTGACCATGTTTGCAAATGGTGCCGAGATTGCGTTTAAATTCAATTGGTTAAGAGCGCCTGAAATGGCAATAACAAAGATAAACCAAAAAACAATCTTAGAGATAATACCCTCAAGATCGTAGGTTTTGCCAGTTGAAGAATTCATGCGTTGGTTTAAGTTAACTTTGGACAATACACCGCGTACTAATGCTGCAACGCCAAGTGCTATTAGCCAACCGATGATAAAAATCAAAATAGCGCCGATAATAGAACCAATAGGTCCACCAAGGTAACCGTTGAACGATGTATACATTGGATTCATCTTATCCTCCTTTAAGCACCCTATAAAATTTGCTAAAAATATTGTGGATACAATTATGATTAAGCGGCGCTTTTATATAGGTGATTATAATAAATAGTATTTTTTGAATGAAGTTATGCGATGATATTATAATTTTTGAGGGTGCCGCATTATCAAAATATCGAATTCCCTTGTGTAGACTGCTTCACTACCGATATTTATATAAAAAGCATAAAAGCTAACACCCATTTACTTATCATCTTAACTGATTCAGCTTAGCTTATGTGCTAGTAGATTTAAAGATAGAAAGCTTAACGTGTTACTGTATTTGTGTGATAACTTGTTATTATAAAGATAAATATTAACATAGACTGTACATTAGCCCGATAATTTCATCCCAAACATGGTTCCTAAAACTAAGATTTGCTATTATAGAAGTATGTGACATATTGCCACTATTTCCATAATTTGAGAGTACTCTATGAATAAAATTACTACCTTAAGCGCTAGCGCACTTGTCAGTGCCATGTTATTAGTAACTGGTTGTAGTGCAAATAACGGCAATCAAGAAAAGTCTAATCAAAGCGTTGCAGTGACTGAAAAAAGCAAGCCTACTGAAAAAGTGGGTTATAGCCTAGGCTTCATGATGGCAGAAGGCAATAAAGAAGCCGTGAAGAATCTGGATCTTGATAATTTTGAGAAAGGATTTCGTGATGGTTACGAAGGTAAAGATTCAGCATTGACTAAAGAGCAAATGCAAGAAGTATTGATGACGTATCAAAAAGAGCAAGAAGCACAATTTGCTAAAGATATGGAAACAAAAGCAGGAGCCAATAAAACCAAAGGCGCTGCATACTTAGCAGAAAATGCCAAAAAAGAAGGCGTGAAAACCACCGCTTCTGGTTTGCAGTACAAGGTAATTAAAGCAGGTACTGGTAAATCACCAAAACCAACTGATGTGGTTGAAGTGAATTACGAAGGTAAATTGATTGATGGTACGGTATTTGATAGCTCTTATGAGCGCGGTGAGCCAATTGAGTTCCCATTGAATCAAGTCATCGCTGGCTGGACAGAAGGTCTACAGTTGATGAAAGAGGGCGGTAAATACGAGTTCTATATCCCATCAGACATTGCCTATGGTGAAGCGGGTAACGCAGGTATCGAACCTAACAGCACCCTAATCTTCACGGTTGAGCTGTTAAAAGTAAAATAATGCGCTATTGAGCATATAAGAATAAAAAAGCCTTCATAATTTCTATGAAGGCTTTTTTTATATCTGAACGTTTTTAGGTTTCAGTAGTACTTATATTTTATAAGCATGAGTCTCGTAAAAGAATGCTCAATCTCGCATCGGTATGACCAATGTGAGTATTACTTATAGATTCTTTTGGAATACTTTAGAGTTACGACCATTATGGTACTTTTTTTGGCGCGATTCAGGTAAGGCGCTGGCCTCAACTTCGGCAAAGCCTTGCTCGACGAACCAATGCGCCGTTCGAGTCGTTAGAACAAATAACTTATGCAGACCATGACTACGTGCTTGTTGCTCTAAAAATGCGAGCAAATCAGCACCGCGGCTGCCGCTTCGATAATCCGGATGCACGGCGACACAAGCCACTTCAGCTGATGATGCGTCTAATGGGTGAAGTGCGGCACAGCCTAAAATCATACCGTCGCGTTCAATGACGCTATAATGTTCAATTTCTTGTTCCAAGCTTTCGCGTGAACGGCTGACCAATATACCTTGTTCTTCTAGAGGTGATAATAGCTCGATAAGCCCAACCACGTCATCAATGTCGGCACGACGAATCTCTTCATAAGGGTCGTGGCTAATCAAAGTGCCAGAACCATCACGCGTAAACAGCTCTTCTAATAGTGCACCGTCTTTGGCATAAGAGATGATGTGCGTGCGATGAACGCCTTGACGGCAAGCCAAACTTGCACAATTTAAGAAGTAATTAATTTCACAGTTCAAATCACGGTCACGTAAAAAGCGATCGACTTCGTTTGGAATCATCTCGCGTAGCAAACGATCATTGTCATTGATACCTGTTTCTTCACCCAAGAATATAAGCTTATCAGCACCCAGTGCCACAGCCGCGCTAAGAGCAACGTCTTCCGCCAGTAAATTAAAGACTTCACCCGTTGCTGAATAGCCCATTGAGCCTAAAATCACGATATGGTCGTGCAGTAGATTGTTTTTAATGGCTTCAACGTCGATAGAGCGCACTTCTCCCGTCATTTGATAATCGATGCCATCACGAATACCATAAGGACGAGCAGTGACGAAATTACCTGAGATGGCATCAATGCGCGAGCCATACATAGGCGAGTTGGCCAGTCCCATCGAGAGCTGTGCTTCTATTTGTAAACGAATAGCGCCCACTGCTTGCAATATAGCAGGCATCGCTGCCCTTGGCGTAATGCGAATATCTTGATGCAAAGGTGAGGCGATACCCGTACCTTTTAAATTACTCTCGATTTGCGGTCGTGCGCCATGTACCAAGACTAATTTGATACCTAAGCTATGTAATAAGGCAAAATCGTGAATAAGAGTGCTAAAATTAGCATGATTGACTGCCTCTCCACCAAACATAATCACGAAAGTTTTACCGCGATGTGTATTGATGTAGGGAGCAGAGTTACGAAACCAATGGACGTATTCGGGGTTGATTTGTGGCATAGCGCTAGTAGTCATAATAGGAACAATAGTCGTTAGAATAAGAAAAGGGGCGTAGCAAATAAATGCCAATCGCTAAAGATTTACCATAGCAAAAAACGTCGTTATGAGCTATCTTTTATTTCAGTAGTATTCATCCAGATTTAAAGCTGATTGACTATATACACAACCTCTACACGGGGCTCATGTACGTACAAACGCTTTTTGCTATGCTAAACGCTATTGCTTTACCAGTGGCGTTTTACCGATATATTAACTAGGGATAATGAAAATCATGAAAAAAAGTAACCAATTTGCCAGCCCATTTAGTGCTTGTAGCGGCCATCGCCTGTTTCACGTTGTTGCTGGTACGCTTATCGGTGCAATGGTAGTAGTGACACAAGCTTCAGCGATGTTACCGACGCCAGAACAAGTCGTTGACGGTTCAGTGGCTCTTCAGGCAAATGCCAACCAAAGCAGCTCAAGCGCACAAGCCGTTAATAGTAAAATTACCGCATCATTGATTAGTGCTGATGCCAATGGTCAAGAGGTTTTGGTTCCGGTTAACGCCAGTACACGCTTACAATCTGGTAATGTCTTAGAGTATCAAGGATATTTTACCAATACCAATGCGGATCGAGTGCGTAAAATGACCGTCACAATGAGTATCCCTGAGCAAGTCGAGTTGTTGAAGACGGTATCTCCTGATCTTCCATACGGTAGTGCAGATGGCAATACTTTTGCCCGTATGCCATTGCGCGGAAAAGTTGATAATCAACTACAAGAAATTCCGTTAAAATACTATAAAGCCGTGCGTTGGGATCTAGAAGGCGTTGGTCTTAATGATACAGTTGTGGTGAAGTATCGCGCACGGGTTAAATAGTATCGCGCACGCGTTAAATAAAGGAATCGTTTAATACGCGAGATTCTTTATTGTCATTGACGTAATATTTGGTTAATCAAAGAAAGCATCACAGTTAATAGCTGTGGTGCTTTTTTTCGTTAACGCTTATAGGGTCATTACGGGCATTGTTTATCAATCAATCAGAGAGTCGCATACTTGCTCTCGGATTTTTGTTTCATTAACTGTTTAATGGCGTTGATTTGTGGTCTGGTGGCTTGCTCGCCAGCGCTAATAAGCGCGCGGCGTTGACTGGTATCTATTGAGCTTATGTGACCGACATCGGGAGTAATGACAATATCGGCACGATCGCGTTCACGGCGTATGGATAAGGCACGATTGGTGCTTGGCTGAGCTGCGATATTATTTTCTAAAAATCCCCACAAGCTGCTTATTGAGTTAAGGGTTGGTATTTTATTTATAGCAGAAGTAGGGTTGTTGGCATTAGACGCCGTCACATCGACCGCGATAATAATATCCGCACCCAAATCACGCGCACTATCAACAGGCACTAGGCTCACCACACCGCCGTCGATATATTTTTTGCCGATGGTTTCAGGAATGCGCGGGGCGATAAAAATATTGGGCACACTACAGGATGCTTGTACGGCAAGCCCAGCATCGCCAGTGGTGAAAATCGCCTTTTTTAACGTGTGTTTTTCTGCAGCGACAGCCGCAAAGCTGATTGGAAATTCTTCTATGGCTCGCCCGCGTACTTTATTATTGATAAAGTTTTTGAGTTTGATGCCTTCAATAAAACCTTGATTGGACAAGACAAAATCAGTTAAGTCGCTATCAGGCGTCGTCAATGCCAATCGCTCAAGCTGTGTCGATGTATAGCCGCTGGCGTATAAACTGCCCACCAAACTACCAACGCTGGTGCCAACGATGAGTGTTGGCGTAATGCCATTCTCTTCTAATGCTTTAATCACTCCCACATGAGCGAAGCCTTTCGCGCCGCCGCCGCCCAACACTAACGCCACCTTAAGCGGTTCTGTTTTAGGCATATCAGGCGCTTGAGTCGTTGGCGTCACCGTGCTACAAGCGCTAATAAATAATCCTAATGCCGTAAGCATGCTCATACGCATTAATAATAAATGATGACGGTATCGTTGATAGACAGCAGGAGCAGACATAAAAAGACCTTATATAATTGTCATAATTTAAAAAACAAGACATCAGTTATTGGTATGATATAAATGACTTATTTATCTTTGGATTTATATAAAGCAGTATTACCAAATAGCTGAGTATAAGCAATTATATAAAACCCATATCTTTAGGATCTTTGATGCCAATATCAGTGAGCCATTCTTCAATTAATTCCTCAGACTATGCAAACTCTGAGCTGCCAGTCTCGGCGCTAGATATGCCCGTGACTGCGCTGCCAGGTGTGGGTCTAAAAGTCGCAGAACAATTGGCGCAGCTGAACATCAAACGGATATTTGATTTGCTGCTGCATCTGCCACGTGATTACGAGGATCGCAGTCGGCTGGTCTCGATAGCAGAGGCAGGTCATGGGCAATCGGCATTAATCACTGGTCGAGTGGTACATGTCGATACCAAGCGCAGCGGCATGACAGTCGTCGTAGATGATGATACTGGCACGATATCTTTGCGTTTTTTTCAGGTCTATCGCGGTCTTGCCCAAACGATGAGTCTAGGTACGCGCTTGCAACTGTTTGGTGAAGTCAAAGTAAGCCGTTACGGTAAGCAGATGCATCATCCTGAATATCAAATAATCACTGAGAGCGCTGCCGTTACCAATACTGGTTTGCAGCCCATTTATCCTAGCGTAAAAGGCCTGCATCAGAATAAGCTGCGTACCTTGATTAAGCTGGCCTTACAGACGGTTCGTAGTCAAGGCTTGCCTATGACGCTATTTACCACCGCTGACTTTACCGTGGTTGCTGACTTGCCTTTAGCGCCTTTTGAGCCAGCGAAATCGTTGATGACAGAGACCGATTATTCAGAGGACATATTTTCCACATTGGCGCGTAGTGTGCCGGATAACAATGCCAGTTCAACTATTGATGATGCAAACCATGATGTCAATATAATCGCCACTCGAACCGTTAATAGTAATGTCTATAATTTGACGATATTTGAAGCGCTAGTATTACTCCATACGCCGCCCACTTATACCGATGCCGGTCAACAATATAAATTGTTAACGCAACTGAGTGCACGCACGCATGCTGCCTGTCAGCGCTTGATTATAGAAGAGCTCACCGCGCATCAGCTAAGCCTATTATATCGTCGTCAGCAATTACATCAGCATAAAGCACCCAAATGCGCCATTAACAGTCCACTTGCTGACGCGTTATTTGCGGCATTGCCATTTGATTTGACGGGCGCCCAGCAACGAGTCATGAAAGACATTACGGCTGATATGGCAACCTCAATGCCTATGCTTCGGTTGGTGCAAGGCGATGTGGGTGCTGGCAAAACGTTGGTTGCCGCAGGAGCTGCAGGCTATGCACTTGATAGTGGCTGGCAAGTGGCTATCATGGCACCGACAGAAATCTTAGCCGAACAGCATTTGCTCAACTTTAAACACTGGTTTGAGCCTTTGGGCATCGGTGTCGGCTGGCTGGCTGGCAAGCAAACAGCGAAGCAGCGCCGTGAAGCGTTAGAGGCGGTGAGCGAGAATACCGTGCAGATCGTCGTCGGTACTCATGCGCTGTTTCAAGAACAAGTCAAGTTTGCCAAATTGGGACTGGTCATTATCGATGAGCAGCATCGTTTTGGCGTCGAGCAGCGTATGGCCTTGACCAATAAAGGCGTGGCCAATAGTACACCGCATCAATTGATTATGACGGCAACACCGATTCCGCGTACGCTGGCGATGAGTGTCTACGGCGATATGGACACGTCTATTATCGATGAATTACCGCCCGGACGAACGCCCATTACTACCGTTACCATTGATCGCAATCGCCGCGATGATGTGATTGAGCGTATCGCGGTTAACTGTGCGGCAGGTAGGCAAGCCTATTGGGTTTGCTCACTGGTAGAGGAATCTAGCGTGCTGGACGCGCAAGCGGCGGAAGCGACTTATGAAGATTTAAATGAGCGACTGGATATTCGTATTGGGCTGGTACACGGCAAAATGAAGTCAGCGGACAAACAAGCCATCATGCAATCGTTTAAAGCCGGTCATCTTGATTTATTGATTGCGACCACTGTTATCGAAGTGGGCGTCGATGTACCCAATGCGTCATTAATGGTCATCGAAAATGCAGAACGATTGGGACTGTCGCAACTGCATCAATTGCGCGGGCGTGTCGGACGCGGCTCGACCAAAAGCTATTGTGTCCTGTTATACCAAAAGCCCTTGTCGGAAACGGGGACGGAGCGTCTAAATGTCCTGCGTGATAGCACAGATGGTTTTGTCATTGCGCAAAAAGATTTAGAGCTGCGTGGCCCAGGTGAGCTTTTAGGGAAGCGGCAAACGGGCAATGTTGGTTATTATTTGGCTGACCTTATCCGTGATGAACAGCTATTTGCCATTGCTCAGCGTCTGGCCAAGCATTTGATTGCAGACTCATCGCGCAAAGCAGATGTTAGCCAGCTTATTCATCGTTGGATGCCTGAGGCGAGTCGTTATACTAATGCCTAAAATGGCTAGTAATAATTGACCTAAATCAACGGTGCTTAATTTCTTTCACTCCTTTAAAAAACTAGGGCGTCTCCTCAAGTCAAACAATAATATCTATATGTGTTAAAAATGGCTAAATTTTGCCAAACATCGTTAAAACGAGGACACGCCCTAGTGGTTATAACTATTATTTTATACCGTTTAGATATCTAAAACATTTGACTCAATCAATTGATTGATTGATAATAATCCATGACAAAATTATCCGAAATTGACTTTGAAACCGCGCTTGATCGAGTCGAATCTGAACCTCATAGTAGCGCCGCCTCAATTTTACGATGCGCCGAAACGCTGTTTTCGACGAAAGGCTTTAAAGCGGTTACGACGCGAGATATTGCACAGGCATCTGGCAAGAACATCTCCACTATTAACTTTCACTGGCAAAGCAAACGGTCGCTATATGAAGCGGTATGTAGAATGCATTCTCGCCAGCTATTGGCTTTTGTATTCCAAACGGAAGCAGCGATTGCAGATAGCACACTTGAGCCCAGCCAAGCGTTAGAGCAGTGGATCGATAAAACGTTGGATTTACTGATTGAGAATCCCGCTATTGCTAAGCTAGCGTCACAGAATGTCTCGGTACAAAATAACCCAGAAATGGTGACTTTGTTTCAACATGACATTCAAGTATTGGCACGGTTTCAAGGCTATCTATCCACATTTCTTGGCCCCACTGACGATCATACTAAGCCATTGCGCCTGTTCACCTTGCTTTATTTTACCATTGGTATATTTACTGACTCGTCATTACAACAAGCCACGCTTGGTGGGTCGGTTTACGAACAACCAGAATTACAACAACAACTTAAATCGTTTGCAAAAAATCTCGCAATGAGCTTATTGCAAAAAGATAGTGTACTAACCACAAATTTATAGGCTGTTCTGACCAATGACTGTTTTTAGGTAATTGTTTTTAAGTGATTGTTTAAGTGCTTATGTTTAAGTGAATGTCTAAACGCTGCCTTTATTATTATCCGTATTTATAGAGACCGATTATGAGCGACTTTCAAGACCCTAATAATGAGCAAGAGCCCACTGCTCAGCAAAAGTTGAATGCTCAGCCGACACCTGAGTCTAAGTTGCCACCATATCGCACATCCAATACAGAGAATAACTCGTCGTCAAAATACCCTTTATGGCTCTTGCCTGCCCTAGCAGCCGTCCTTATCATCGGTGTACTGCTTGGGAAGTATTGGGGTGGCAATGATAAAGCCCCGACAGACGAATCGCCAGCTTCTACCAGCGCGCTAAATAATACTACGGATAATAGCGCGGCTAATGATGAGGCATCTGTGCTATCAGTAGAAACGATCATGCCAAACCAAGATGATGTTGGTAATACGTTGAGCGCTGATGGGACAATCAATGCCAAAGATACCGCGAATGTCAGTGCAAAAGTAAATAATGTCGCCATTGAACGTGTATTGGTTGAAGAGGGCGATCGTGTCAAAGCGGGTCAAGTATTGGCCGTATTTGATACCGATGCCATGCAGCAGCAAGTCTTGCAAGCAGAAGCTGATGTCGCAGAAGCTGAAGCGACGCTTGCCAATGCCAGCGCCGATGCAGCCCGCGTCTTGCCACTGATAGATATTGATGCCATCAGCAAACAAGAAGCCGACCGCTATCGTACCTCCGAGGTGAAAGCCAACGCTTCTTTGCAAGCCTCAAAAGCTCGGTTGAGCAATCAGCGTTTGACGTTGGAGAATGCCAACGTTATCGCGCCAATCAGTGGTGTCATCAGTGAAAAAATGGCTGAAGTTGGTATGGTCGCTGGTGGTGATCCATTGTTTACGATTATTAAAGGTGGCGTCTTAGAGTGGCGTGCAGATGTCGATCCCAAGCTGGTCGGTGATATTAATATCGGGACCGCTGTACGTGTGAGCTTACCAGACGGTGATGCTGTCATGGGTCAGGTGACTCGTATTGCGCCGACCGCCGCCGACAATCGTCAAATTACGATTTATGCCAGTTTAGGTGCTAATACAAAAGTACGCGCTGGCATGTTTCAAACGGGCGAGTTCTTATTGGGCAGTGCCAGTACACAAACGGTTCCCAATAGCGCTATCGTGAGTAACGATGGCTACGATTATGTGATGCTGGTGACTAACATAACGACTCAAAATGGTAAAACCGTCGGTCGTATCAAGCAACAGCGAGTGGCATTAGGCGAGAGACTAGGCGAGCGCGTAGCGGTCACAGAACCACTACCTAATGACAGCCAAGTGGTGAAGCAGGGCGGTAGTTTCTTAAACGATGGTGATTTGGTGCGTATCGTTAATAGCGCGAATCAATCAAGCAATACAGCAAACAAGAAAGCAAATGCTACTACGAATAAAGTAACGACTGGCACAGCCACGCAGGCGCGCGTATGAGTTTAAATGTCTCCGCTTACTCGATTAAAAACCCGCTGGTCGCTATTTTGCTGTTTGTGCTGCTGACGTTAGGTGGCATTTATGGCTTTATGAAAATGAAGGTGCAGCAGTTTCCAGATATTGATCTGCCCGCCGTTGTGGTCACTGTCACTTTACCGGGTGCCGCCCCATCGCAGCTCGAAAATGATATTGCAAAAAAGATAGAAAATAAGCTCACCAGCATTGAAGGTGTCAAGCATATTAGGACGACGCTACAAACGGGTGCGGCCACGATGGTCACAGAGTTTGTACTAGAAAAAGACATTCAAGAAGCTGTCGATGACGTGAGGTCAGCGGTCGGCGAGGTACGTGGCGATCTGCCCGCCGCCGCCAATGATCCTATTATTACCAAAGTCTCAACCGCAGGGTTTCCCGTGGTGACTTATACGGTCGCGGCTGACAATATGAATGTCGAAGACTTATCATGGTTCGTAGATGACACGGTCACCAAACGTCTTTCTGATATCCCTGGTGTTAGTACGGTCAGCCGTATCGGTGGACTCCAGCGTGAGATTACTGTTGCTGCTGACCCTATCGCGCTCAGCGGCTTAAAGTTTTCTATTACACAATTATCGCAGCAGATAGCAGGGATTCAACAAGACAGCTCAGGCGGTGAAGCAGAAGTGGGTAAAACTACTCAGACCATTCGGGTACTGGGTGCTGTGGAGCGTGCCAATGAGCTTAATGATTTACAAGTTGCTGTCCCAACAGGCGGCACGCAAGCACTTGGACGTATGGCACAAATCACTGATGGTGCTGCTGATCCAAGCTCTATTGCCAAGCTAGATGGTCAAACAGTGGTGGCATTTAACATCACTCGATCGCGCGGTGCCAGTGAAGTTGAAGTGATGGAACTGGTTGATGCAGAACTGGCCAAGTTATCAGCAGATGTAGGCAATATTAATATCGAAAAAGTCTATGATCGGGCAACGCCAATTGCAGAAGACTATCAAGCGTCATTACGGATGTTGATCGAAGGTGGTTTGTTGGCGGTGGCGGTGGTTTTCTTGTTTTTACGTAATATTCGAGCAACTATCGTGGCGGCTGTTGCTTTGCCACTGTCTGTCATTCCGACCTTTTTAGGCATGTATTTGTTTGGCTTTAGCCTCAATATTATTTCACTTTTGGCATTGTCCTTAGTCATCGGCGTGCTGGTTGACGATGCGATCGTCGAGGTTGAAAATATCATACGGCATCTGCGTATGGGGAAGACGCCTTATGAAGCCGCGATGGAAGCGGCCGATGAAATTGGTTTGGCGGTTGTTGCCACTACTTTTACGTTGATTGCAGTGTTTTTGCCCACGGCTTTTATGGGCGGTATTGTTGGACAGTTTTTCCGCCAGTTTGGCTGGACAGCCGCCTTATCAATTTTTGCCTCGTTGATGGTCGCGCGTTTAATTACACCCATGATGGCGGCGTATATCTTGCGTCCAGAAAAAAAGCAGGTCGAAAAACAAAGCGCGCTAATGGGTTGGTATCTCAAAATAGTAGGATGGACGCTGCATCATCGCTGGCTGACGATGGGAGCAACTTTATTATTATTTGTGGCGTCATTGACACTGGTGAAGTTATTACCAACCTCATTTATTCCTGATAATGATATTGATCAAACGCGTGTGGCGATAGAGTTGACACCTGATGTCGCATTAGAAGATACAGAACGCGTTGTCGCGCTGGCAAGCGAGCGCATTTTAGCGATGCCTGAAGTCACCAATATTTTTGCTTCAATAGGCGAAGCACAGGCGACGATGGATTCAAACTCCAGCGGCGGGAGCAAAGCAGAGAATATCGCTGGTTTGGATATTGTGCTTGCGCCAAGAGCAGAGCGCGGCTCTAAGCAAGAGATTGAACGAAAAATTAGTAGTTTATTGGCAGAAGTGCCCGGTGCTCGCTTTACTGTCGGGCTATCGAGTGGTGGTGAAAGTGGTTATAACTTTTCTATGACCAGTACCAATCCGCAGTTGCTTGAACAGACCGCTCAGCAAATTATGTCAGAGATCCGCAGTTTACCTAGTGCAGGGTCAGTGACCAGTGACCGCAGTCTGCCGCGTCAAGAGCTGACGGTAACACCAAACAGGCTGGCGATGGCGGATAAAGGCGTGACCACGCAAGATATTGCAACGACGTTACGGGTAGCGACTGTTGGCGATTATGAGCAGCGTTTGTCCAAGCTTAATCTAGACACGCGGCAGATTCCCATCGTCATTCGTCTGCCAGATGTGGCCAAGCAAAATGTTAGTCAATTAGAGGGCTTGTATGTACCGAGCTCACTACCCACAGGACAAGGAGTACGTGTGGGCGAGGTCGCCTCACTAGACTTTGGTACAGGGCCTGCCGAAATCAGTAGGCTTGATCGAGAGCGTGCCATTAGTATTACTATTCAGCCTGCGAATGGTGAGCTTGGTGATTTGGTACAAGCGGTCAAAGCGGTACCTGCCATGCAAAAACTACCACCGTCGATTACTATTATCGATCAAGGTCAAGCAGAGAACATGGCCGACTTATTTAGTGGTTTCGTGATCGCTATGTCGGTAGGGGTGGTCTGCATTTTAGGGGTGCTTATCTTATTGTTCGGCCGTATATTACAGCCCTTCACCATTCTGATGGCTTTGCCACTCTCTATCGGTGGTGCGTTTGTGGGTCTGGTTATTACCAATAGTAGCCTGTCTATGCCCTCCATGATCGGTTTTATTATGCTGATGGGTATTGCCACCAAAAACTCTATCTTATTGGTCGACTATGCGTTGATTGCACAGCGTCGGGGTTTGGCACGTTTTGAGGCGATTGTTGATGCCTGCCGTAAACGCGCACGTCCGATTATTATGACTACGATTGCGATGGGTGCGGGGATGTTGCCATTAGTATTTGGTTGGGGAGACGCTGATCCTACGTTTAGGCGTCCGATGGCAGCGGCAGTATTGGGCGGGCTTGTGACTTCCACGTTATTGAGTTTGGTGGTGATACCAGTGGTTTATACCTTGATGGATGATTTGTCAGGTTGGTTTGCTAAGTGGCTCAAGCCAAGTGGTAAAAAAAGTGAGGTTACTGAAAAGGCTGTTACTGATAAATAAATTTGGCTTTAAATTGTGACCTGATACTACAATTGGTTTAACAATGCTTATCGATTGGATATAACAGAAAATCTTTGATACAAGCCTAATAAAAAAGCCAATATCCTTACTGCTCTCAACGGTAAGGATATTGGCTTTTTTATTTAATATTCGCTAACTCGGCAGCCTAGGTTAGATATCTAAAAAACTGCTTAGCAAGCTGTCTAAAAATTATTGAACTTGGCTTCAGATTTATCTTTCAATCTCTACTCTCAAATATGCCTATTTTGATAAAAGCATCTCATAATCAGTGATCACAAAGTAAAGAAACGGTGGTCATACATAGAGTATAACCACCGTGAGAGAAAACTTATAAAGCAGACTAGCGACAGTTTAAACAGCAGTTTTCTTAGAACGCTTACGATATATGCTACGGATAATAGGTAGGAATACCATAAAAATTGCTAGAATCCAAAGCGCTATCGTGATCGGACTGCTCCACAAGATAGACAGGTCACCTTGAGAGATAGACAGTGCGCGTCTCAAGTTAGATTCCATAAGCTCACCTAACACATAACCTAAAATCAGTGCTGATAATGGGAAGTTAAGCTTACGTAAGAAGTAACCGAATACACCCAATGCCACCATAAATACCAAGTCAAAGGTCGTGCTATGGATTGAATAAACACCCACGAAGCTAACGGCCGCGATACCTGGTATTAATATATAGTTTGGTACATCAAGCAATTTTGCAAACAAGCCAACCAGTGGAATATTCATTACTAACAAAATAACGTTACAGATGAATAAAGAGGCAATAAGACCCCAAACGATATCAGGCTGCTCAGTGAATAACTGCGGACCTGGCGTAATATTATACAAGGTCAGTGCACCCATCATGACTGCTGTCGTACCAGAACCTGGCACACCTAGCGTCAACATTGGTACAAATGAGCCACAAGCTGAAGCATTATTTGCCGCCTCTGGTGAGGCAACGCCGCGTAGATCACCGTCACCAAAGGTACCGGTATCACCAGCGATTTTGCGTTCACTAGCATACGTCATAGCGCTAGCAATAGTCGCGCCTGCACCCGGTAAAATACCAACCACAAAACCCATCAAGCCGCTACGTAACATAGCACCTAGGGCAAACGTAAATTCTTTAAAATTCAATATACTACGTTTACCTTGTTCAACCACTTTTTGTCCAGTCGTGGTGCTCTCAAGCATTATTAGGATTTCACTAACACTAAAGAAACCGATAACAATCGTCGTAAACTGAATACCATCAGATAGATTAACTGAGTCAAAAGTGAATCGGTAAATACCAGTAACCGCATCGACACCAACGGTCGCTAAACCAAGACCAATTAAAGCCGCAATACCGGTTTTAACAGGTTGGTCACCGACCAAACCACTCAAGCAGGTGATAGCAAATACCATCAACACAAAGTATTCAGAAGGTCCAAATGAGATGGCCCATTTGGCTAATAATGGAGCGAATAGCACCACGCCGATGGTTGCGATAGTGGCACCAATAAACGAGGCTACCGCAGATAAGGAAAGTGCAATACCAGCCTTTCCTTGTTTCGCCAATGGATAACCATCCAACGTCGTCATAATGGCACCAGCATCACCAGGTACGTTAATCAGAATGGCAGAAATACGACCACCATACTCACACCCAAGATAAACCGCTGCTAGTAAGATCAGCGCACTCTCTGGTGGTAATCCAAGGGCAAAGGCGAAAGGTAATAATATTGCTACACCGTTAATAGGACCAAGGCCTGGCAACATGCCGACAATCGTACCCAAAAATGCACCGATAAGCGCAATTAATAAGTTTTTTGGTGTGGATGCAATAGAGAAACCATGCATCAAAAAATCAAAAGTATCCATATTGGCTATCCTATTATTCCTGATAATATTCCGAGTGGCAATTTGACATCTAACAATATGTCAAATAAAACATATAAGGCAATACTGATCACAACTGAAAAGATAAGGCATTTAAGAGGCTTACCTGCAAACAGTATACCTACCGAAAAAGACATCAGGATAGTGGCAAGGATAAAACCTAATACTTCAAAAATAAGACCATAAACCAGTAGAGCTATGGCACATAGCACGAGGTTTCTGATGATTGGTTTGGTCAACCCTAAATCAATAGGCTTGGTGAAACTTGCTGGGCGAAAAGCGACGACTAAAGCGCCAAATGCTAGCAAAGAAAAAATTAAAATAGGATAAGGGCGAGGACCAATTGGGTCATAAGCAATAGGGGCGACATAACTAGTGGCTAAGTATATTAAAAACAAACTTACTAACGCCATCAGCCCAGAAAACACACGTTCCATTGTCATAAGGGGCATTCCTTGAATTGTGGGGAAAAAAGGCTGACAGATAAATACCCTGCCAGCCTTTTAAAATACCAAAAACATGCAATCTTTAATTAATAAGAGTATTGAAGTTCAATGTAATTATTTGGCCGCTGCAGCTTCAACAAGACCGTATTCAGCAGACAATTCACGCAGCTCACCAGTACGCTTATAAACATAAGCTTCTAGCTCTTCACCAGTCATAGAGAATGGTAGTAAATCTTGTTGCTCACGTATTTCAGCAAATTTTGGATCAGCAAGCATTTTGTCGAATGCGTCTTTCCACCAGTTGTAAGCACCAGCACTCACGTCTGGACCCATGTAATAACCACGGACAACTGGCCAAGTGACATCATAACCTTGCTCTTTAGCAGTAGGGATATCAGCCATGCTACCTTCTAATCTTTCGTCTGAAAATACAGCTAGGACACGCAATTTGCCAGCAGTGGCTTGTGGCATAATCTCAGCAATACCCGCACTAACGGCCGTGATATGGTTACCCATGACCGCTGTAATAGCTTCACCGCCGCCTTCCATCGCCACATAAGTCATATCGCTAGGCTTAACGCCAACCGCTTTTGCCAAAATCGCAGTTTGCATCCAATCCTGACCACCAACACTACCACCAGCGCCGAAACTGATTGCCTTTGGATCTTTTTTCAATTCAGCAACCAATCCTGCTAGATCTTTGATAGGTGAATCAGCATTTACCGCTACCGCGCCATAATCTGTACCAACACCTGCCAACCATTTCACATCTTTTTCAGTGAATTTACCAAATTTACCTTGCGATAAGTTCAGAATAGAACCAGTTGAGAAGGCAATAATCGCATCGCCGTTAGAGCGGTCATTAGCAACGATTTTGTTATAAGCAACAGCACCTACGCCGCCTGGCATATAGGTGACACGCATAGGATCTGTCAAGAGGCCAGTATCTCTTAGGCCAATTTGAGCAAGCTTACAAGTTATATCAAAGCCACCACCTGGTTTCGCCGGAGCAATACATTCTGGGCGTGAAGGGGCGATTAGCTCAGCTGAGCCATTTGCCACAGCCGCATCTGTAGTCGCAGTTTCGTTTGCATTATTGCAGGCGGTTAAAGACAGGATAGATAGACCAAGCGCTAGATAAGATAGTTTTTTCACACGACACTCCTTGTGTGTATTTTTGAAGTAAAGCTCAATGAAATTTAATGTAATATAAGAAAGCGATTGAAGATCATATTAACGAAATAGCAACTCAAGTTAATAAATCTTATACCGATATAACTTTTGATGTTATGCAAAAGTAACAGAATATTTTAAAAATAACAAGAAACATATGTATGTATGTATGAATTTTATCTTGATGTAATCAATCTAAAAGTAAAGAAAAGCATTTTATTTCAATATCATGTCGATTATTTTAGGTAAAAGCCAATAACTTTGTTTAGTTTTGATGACTGCGAGAGAAGGGATCATAATAAGTCTAGAAACTGAATAAACTCATGTTGTTAGTAGTCAGTATTTGCGTGGCTAATTCATCATTATTGATAATTTTTTTGAAAGTTGTGAGTGACTTGGTAAAGTTTACCTGACTTTCGTTTTGTGTATGTGGCCAGTCGCTTCCCCAAATCAGGCGGTGTCTCATATTACGTTGTATAAACAGCTTAATCGCATCTGTCGCATGTTGAATGCCTATCTCATTGCCTAACCGGTAGTATCCAGATACTTTGACCCAATGTTGATTAGGATCAAGCATGTCTAAAAGCTCGAGATATTCTCGATCTTGAACGCCTTTAATCGGATTAAATCGACCAAAGTGATCGATTACGATATTGAGACTATATTGCTTTAATATCGGTAATAACTGAATCAAATAAATAGGCGGTGCCTGAATTTCTACTTGCCAATTCATATGGGCTAGCTGTGATAAAAAAACTTTCCACTGCGCGCCGGTCAGATCGGGACAAGGGATGCCAAACAGATTAATACGTATACCAACAATGCCTTGCTTATCAAGCGCGTGCAAAGTGGGCGCATCTGTGGTATTCGCCAATACCGCAATACCTCTAAGCCGTTCAGGGTATTTCAAAATAGCGGTCAACATATAACTATTATCGGTACCCAAAAAACTTGGCTGAATCAATACTGCTTTATCAAAACCATGCGTATCAAGTTGTTCGATATAATTCTCAACACTGGCGGTGTAATTGGGTCGATAGCGCGCAGTCGCTGGGAACGGATCTTGGTGCGAAAATACATGTGCATGGGCATCCATGTAATCCATAAAACTCTCTTTTCTAAACCATTAAAAAATAAATTGAATCACTGAAATCGCTAGTATTCCAATAATGATATCTAGGGGTACAGCCTTAAACAGCAGGATATTTAGTAGCTTATTCTTGTCTATATGTACTTGAGCAGCGCCAAGTATCATGCTTCCTCCTGATGAAAAAGGAGAAATGGATGAGCTTTGAGCCCCCACCACAATACAGATGAATAAAAACAAAGGATTTAAACCAGAAGCAACGGCTAGGGCCGGCACCATAGGAAATAAAGTAGGCGCTACTACGCCAAGCGTACTCGCAAATATCGACATAATTGCGCTAATACTGAAGACTAAAAATGGTATCATCCAAATAGAGACGTTGGTACTGAGCCATTCTGTCAGCTGGTAAATAACACCCACTTCCACCCCAAGCTTCATCAACATACCGACGCCGCAAATCATAATGAGCGTATTCCAAGGTATCAAAGCGATCACTGTTTTTTCATCACCCAGTTTTAAAAACAAACTGATCAAGACGAAAAAAATAGCGATAAAACCAATGTCTATTCGCGCGTTCAAAAATTCAATGGCTGCTACGTTTGGTACCAGTATGTTTGCAATGGGTGCAATCAGTACCGTGACCACCATGATGAATATCAGCATGATAGATTGTTTTTGTTTCTTATCTAAAGGCTCTGGCGCAATAGTTTGAATCGCTAATTTGCTGTTTTTGGCATTGAGTAAGCTATAGCTACCCAATACAACGATTGGCATTATAAAGGTAACGATAAATATTCCTAACGCATAAGTAAAGGTATTGTCATTGGCGACACCTGCTCCGTGCATGAGCTCTCTAAAAATGACGCCACTTTGTGAGGTGACAAAGTTAGCACCCGCTAGCGCGCCATAGTTCACTGATAAGGTAGCAACAATGATGTTTAAGTTGGTTCTTTGCGTCATTAGCAAAATCATAGGTGCCATCGTGGCTAAGACGGTGTAATAACCAGCGCCCAAACCTGCAATAATCGTGGCAGCAAAGAAAATAGCCAAAGGCAAAAATGCTGGAAAGCGTCGACATTTATAGATTAAATGACTGCATAACTTCTCTAAAGCACCGTTCGCGAGAGGGAAGTTATAAAAGAGTGTGACTGCAAAAATGACAAAGAAAATTTTGAGTGGCCATAGCTCAATAACCTCATAAGCACTAAGCTCCATGCCGAAACAACCAATAAGGTATGAAAATACAATCGCAAATAAGCCGATATTGATTTTAGTGGTATAGCCCAACACGATAGACATGACAATGGCGGCTAGAATGTAGAGAGTCATACCTGCTCCTTGATCTTAACTGTATGAAGCCTATCAAAATCGCTATCAATTTTTATAGATTAAAGAGCGTTACGATAATATTGACAAATGGTTTTTTAGGCTAGAAAATCACATAAGCTATAAAAGCGCATCTGACTGAGTGGAATGATAGCAAAAAAGGTGAGGGGAATTAGATAAAGTTAAGGATAAAAATTTAACTAATTTTCTACATTAAAGTGATACATATAAAATCTATTTAGCGCTTAAGATAGAATAATCTGATATATCGTACTGCCAGAAATCATGACAATGCTTAACAAGATTAAGACCGTTAATAAAAATCCTCTCATCGTGGTGAAAAAAATGTTAAAAAATTTCAAACAATTTAAAATGCCACGGTACGAGCAAGTACGGTGGCACATTCAGACCTTACTGACAGAAAGTAAATGGGATGAAAATACACCATTGCCGACTGAACAGGAATTTGCAGATGAGTACGAAGTATCGGTAGGAACCGTTCGTAAAGCAGTTGAAAAGCTGGTAGAAGAAGGCGTTTTGATGAAGCAGCAGGGCAGAGGTACTTTTTTAAAGCGCCCAAATTTTGAAAGTTCACTATTAAGATTTTTTAAGTTTCGTGATAAAGACACTTCCTATGTGATTCCAACGGGCGTGGTCAAAAAGGTCATGACAATAAACGCTGATGACATCATCAATAAAAAGTTGGATATCGGTAAAAATAAAGCGCTCATTTATATAGAACGGGTGCGTATCATCGAAAATACAGTCATGTTGAGTGAGAGGATTTGGCTACCTAAAGACATGTACCTGCCTTTCGCCACCTTAGCGCCCGAAGATTTCGAGAATCTGTTATATCCGTTTTATTATAAAGCCTGTGGACAGTATGTCTCGTCTGCCGTAGAAAAACTATTTTTTATAACTGGTCACATAGATCCTTATTTAGATAATGGTAAGCAAGAAAATTTGGTCAAGGTATGCCGTATTGCAAAGAACTTAAAAGGTGATCCAATCGAGTATAGAGAGTCATATGGATTGGCAGAGAAGTTCAGTTATGAGGTTAATATCATTTAGCATTTTTGAAATGACCACACTTCCTACTTAAAACTTCCACTACCCACACTTCTTTTATCAACCAAACTTGTATACATGAATTATATTCATCTTTAATTTAATTTACATCGTTTTTATTCATGTGGTGATTCAGGTATGATTTATCTCATACAACAATTTAGCTCTATCTAAAAATAATTAAGGGTGCAATCACCATGAGTAATAAAGAGAAAGAATTTAGCTGTTCAATTAAGCGCATTCGTTTTGATGAAAACTATCGCCCTGCAGACAGTACGCGTCTAACGACTAACTTTGCAAATTTGGCGCGCGGCGAGCATCGTCAAGAAAACCTACGCAAAACATTGAGTATGATAAACAATCGTTTTAACGCGTTGGCGCATTGGGACAATCCAACAGCAGACCGTTATTCTGTCGAAGTCGATATTATTTCTGCAAATATGGATATCGAAGGTAACGGTGATACCTTCCCTGTTATCGAGACTTTGAAAACAACGATTGTTGATCATAGAGATAACAAGCGTATTGAGGGTATGATCGGCAACAGTTTCTCATCGTATGTGCGCGATTATGATTTTAGCGTCGTACTGTCAGAACATCACAATAACCCTTTAACCTCGTCAACTTCACCAACCCCTGCAAATTTTGGTGACTTACATGGCAAATTATTCCAATACTTATTGAATTCAGAGGCATATAAAGCCAACTTTGATAAAAAACCAGTGATTTGCCTCAGTGTTTCAAGTAATAAAACCTATTACCGTACGACCAATCAGCATCCGGTATTGGGCATTGAATACAGACAAGATGATTATTCGCTAACCGATGACTATTTTCACAAAATGGGTTTAACGGTTCGCTATTTTATGCCTGCCAACAGCGCTGCGCCTTTAGCGTTTTATTTTGCCGGTGACTTACTGAGCGATTATACTGATCTTGAGCTAATCAGTGCCATCAGTACCATGGAGACGTTCCAAAAAATCTACCGGCCTGAAATTTACAATGCCAATTCTACGGCAGGTGAAGTTTATCAGCCGAGTTTGAAGTACCAAGATTATTCACTGACTCAAATTGTGTATGATCGTGCTGAGCGCAGTCAGATGGCAGTGACTCAAGGTAAGTTTACAGAAGAACAATTCATTAAACCGTACCAAGCGATTCTTGAAGAGTGGGCGGCAAATTATTCTGTCGAAAAAAACGTGGTTAAAAAACAGGCCGCCTAGCCGACCTAAATGTTTATCCCAGTCTAGGGCGTGTCCTCAATCTGAACAAAAGCGACTAAATGGGTTAAAAATAGCTAAATCTTGCCAAACGTCGTCAAATAGCTAGTCAATATCTCGATATTATCTGCACTATTTTCCTTGTTTGGCTGCCATTTATCTTATTTTTATCACCATTTTCAGATTGAGGACACGCCCTAATATCAAAACTCAATGTATTGATTTTATTTAAAACTAACTATAAAAAACCAAAATATAAAAGATGAGTCCTATGACAATATTATCACCGACACCAATATTATTACCGACATCAACCGCTGGTAGCTTACCGAAACCATCATGGCTGGCTGAACCTGAGAAAATTTGGTCACCTTGGGCATTAGAAGGCGATGAGCTTATCCAAGGCAAACAAGACGCTCTACGTGTGTCATTGCAGGAACAGCTACAGGCAGGAATTGATATCGTCAGTGATGGCGAACAGACCCGTCAGCATTTTGTGACCACATTTATTGAACATCTGGACGGTGTAGATTTTGAGAAGCGTGAGACCGTTCGTATTCGCAATCGCTATGATGCCAGCGTGCCGTCAGTGGTTGGTGCAGTGAGCCGCCAAAAGCCTGTTTTCGTTGAAGATGCTAAATTTTTACGAGCGCAAACCAATCAGCCCATCAAATGGGCGCTGCCAGGCCCGATGACGATGATTGACACGCTGTATGACAATCATTATAAAAGCCGTGAAAAACTGGCGTGGGAATTTGCCAAAATCCTAAATCAAGAAGCGAGAGAGTTAGAGGCGGCTGGCGTTGATATTATCCAATTCGATGAGCCAGCATTTAACGTGTTCTTTGATGACGTAAATGACTGGGGCATCGCTACTTTAGAGCGCGCCATTGAAGGTCTAAAATGTGAAACGGCAGTGCATATTTGCTACGGCTATGGCATCAAAGCCAATAATGATTGGAAAAAAACACTGGGTTCAGAGTGGCGTCAGTATGAGAAAGCCTTTCCTAAACTACAGCAGTCTAAAATTGATATTGTCTCACTCGAATGCCAAAACTCACATGTACCCATGGATTTGATTGAATTGATTCGTGGTAAAAAAGTGATGATCGGCGCTATCGATGTAGCCACCAATAACATTGAAACCCCTGAAGAAGTGGCAAATACGCTACGAGCGGCATTGCAATTTGTCGATGCTGATAAGCTTTATCCTTCGACCAATTGCGGCATGGCACCGTTGTCTCGCCAAGTGGCACGCGGCAAGCTAGCGGCGTTGAGTGCTGGCGCGGCAATCGTTCGTCAAGAACTGACAGCCTAGCGCTCTATAGAAGCAACACGAGCGCTAGTCACATTTAGGAAGCACGTTATGATTGAAGCAACCGATTTTAGAAATGCTATGTCTTTGTTAACCACTGCGGTCAATGTGGTCACCACAGAAGGCGCATCTGGTTGTCATGGATTTACGGCATCTGCGGTATGTAGCGTTACCGATACGCCGCCGACATTGCTTGTCTGTATTAATCAGACGGCTCGGTCACATGCCCATTTCATCGACAATAAAACGTTGAGTGTCAATGTGCTTGGCGCACAGCATGAACAACTCTCCAATGCATTTGCTTCCAAACTATGTTCAGAAGAGCGATTTCAACAAGGTTCTTGGCGCACATTAAAGACAGGTGCCCCTATTTTAGAAGATGCGCTTGTTAGTTTTGACTGTGAGATTGAGCAAGTTCAAACCGTCGGCACGCACAGTATTTTTATGTGCCGTGTTGTCGCCATCAGACAATCCGAGCAAGAAGGCGGAACTGATGAAAGCTTGGTTTATTTTAATCGCTCATATCATCAAGTTGGTCAAGTAGAAATTATTTAAGCTGAATCTCTGATACTGATTCTTTAATTAGCATCTAACCGTAGTTAACCATAGTCAGCTCAATATAAAAAAACGACAGTGAAACTGGAATGAGTTTTTTGTAGCCTCTGTCGGCGTAGGCACAGCAAGCTAAAAAAATTTGCACCAGTTTTACGTCGTCAGATAACGTATCTGTTTTTATTTATGCTTGACTATAAAACGACCATTTAACTTAGAAGTAACTATTCTGTGGAACTAATCATTTTTTTAATAATAGGTACGTTTGCCGGTTTTGCCGCCGGTTTGTTTGGGGTGGGCGGTGGCACCATCATCGTACCGCTATTATTCATCGTCTTTACTCAGATGGACTATAGTCCCGATACTGTCATGCATTTGGCGCTGGGCACATCGCTGGCAACCATCATTGTCACCTCTATCAGCTCTTTAATGGCACATAATAAAAAGGGCGCTGTCATGTGGCCTGTATTTATTAATTTGATACCAGGTATGGCAATTGGCTGCTTTTTAGGGGCGGGGATTGCAGGCGCAATCTCAGGTGGTCATCTACAAATCATCGTTGGCACGTTTTTGCTGTGGGTCGCATTTACCATGTTTACTGCTGGTAAAAAACAGCTAGATGCTAGTACCAGTGCAGTATTGCCGTCAACGCCTAAACAATTAGCAGCTGGGGCAGGTATCGGTGTGGCGTCTGCTATTTTTGGTATCGGCGGCGGCAGTTTAACGGTGCCGTATCTCACTCGCTATGGCGTGGTGATGCAAAAAGCGGTTGGTACTTCCGCTGCTTGTGGCCTACCGATTGCCATTGCTGGCGCGCTTGGCTTTATGGTTTTTGGAATGAAGGAGCACGTCAATATTCCCAACGCGATTGGCTTTGTTCACATTTATGCTTTTTTAGGTATTAGCGTGATGAGCTTTTTCACCGCAAAAGTGGGCGCAAAAGTCGCACATCAATTGTCACCGACATTATTAAAAAAATGCTTTGCCGTGCTACTCATGATTGTGAGCTGCTTTTTCTTGTATAAAGGATTGTTGTGAGGATTTGGATTGGTGTGTTTAAACTGCATCGTTTAGATAGTTCAAAAGTCTATTTTGAGTGGTTCTCTTATATCAGTCTGTTTTAAGTGGTCTATTAATAGGTTCAAAGGGTGAAATAACTAGTTCCGTTGAGGTATACCTATGGCGAACCAAACAGTTGCCTTCACTGGTTCGGTTCCTTAATGAGAACTCGAAAATCCAACTCTATAATATATTTATCAAGAGTTTAATTTTTTGAGATAGTAAAAGGGGACTTTTTGAGAGAGCCGACGCTGTTTAAAGTCACTGCTGCTGAGAAGAAGGGATGGTGGAATTTATGAAAGTTTTATTCCACTTGATGTAGAGGTGCTCTTAGTTAGAAAGGTAGTTTTTAATCAATTCAGTACGTAAATCTTTTTCCCAGATGTCTTTTGCATAGAATTCTGCTTTGCTATCAGCTGTATTATTAATTAAGTACTCATCTATTTTCTCTATCACCAGCTTAATTTCATTCCTATCCAATCGATAGAATTCGTGATATGGAAAGAATTCAACACATTTACGATCAATTATTTTATTAAAAATTTCTGGATATAGATTTAATATAGCTTCTTCAAGAAGCTTAATAAACCCTCTACCAGCGAATTCACTATAATCGAAAGATATACACTCATCACCCTCTTCGGGACTTGTTATATAACTTGTGGAAAAGACTGACATAGTTACTACCTTTGTAATAAGTTGCTTAATAATAACCTATGCTATCGATTTCGTAATCATGCAATATCTAACATGAGTAGTTCGATGCCTGTATAGCGAACCGATCGTATTCCCATAACACTTATTATAACAATTTGATTAGGATAAATAATGAATAATGATTTTCTCATTACAATCCATGATTATGAATCTGAAGAAAGAGGATGGATGGATATCGAAGATTTTATTGAAACCAAAGGTTTGCAATATATAGACGAATACTTCGATATAGAAACAGATTTTATTTCTAATATCCAAAACTTTAACAATTTCTTCTCAAAAAATAAATATTTTGATTCCTTAATTGCTAAGATTGAAGTTTATGAATACGACTCTGCTTATAATTTCTACAGGCTAGATGGGGATTATAAAAAACTTAAAGAGTTAAGTGAATGTAGTTTCAGCTACATATCTGATTATAACAAAGAGTTTATTTATAGATGTCAATGTAGGGGAATGTGCAGCTTTTGGTTCATAGATGTTTCATCAATGTCCTATATGAAGAATGCTATGGATGCCTTTTTCTTACATGTACATCTTAGCCCTAAAATTGACTTTAAAAGTATATTTAGAAAGAAAAGCAATGTTCTTTATTATTATGATAAAGATACATTAAATACAGATGAAGATTATATATATCCTAAAAACTGTGGTGAAAAAATCTTGTTATAATTTGCGTTGTGGCTCTCTAATCCCTACCATCAATCCAGTAGAAATTAACTTAGGATACTTTAATCATATTCTGTGCTGTAGGTTTTATAACAGTTAAATTCATATCTAACATTAGCAGTTTGATACCTGTATAGCGCATCAATCACTAATAGAATGTGTATGGTAAGTACACCATGAGGTACACTGTGACTATTTCAGTAAGTCAAATCGTTGATACTATTGGCCTACAGCCTAAGATTAAAGTCCTCACTAGGGTACCGAATTTTTAAATTTGTACTAGCATCTTTAGTTTATCTTATTTTAAAACCTGCTAACGACTCCAACATCTGTGTTTCAACTATTTTCAATTGACTCTCTAAGATAAACACTAAACGTTACGCTGCTTAATCTGTAGCACTGTCTACCCAAGAAAACGTTTCTAAGATATGCATCCATTGGTCGTCTAATTTCGCTTTTAGCAATAACGGCTCACCAGTAACCGGATGGCTGAGCGCTAAAGTCTGAGCATGTAATAACATGCGCGTACAGTCATAGTGAGTACGAAAAAAGCGCGTATGCCGTATATCACCGTGGCTGGTATCACCCACGATGTGATGGAATATATGTCGCATGTGCCGACGCAGCTGATGCTTGCGCCCAGTCTCCGGAGTTAAGCGCACAAGACTATAGCGGCTAGTGTCATGCTTTTTTGACACGGCAAATGGTAGCTCAATTTGTGCCAAGCTCTGCCAGTGTGTCACTGCTTCTTGAGCAGGTTTGTCCAAGTTGGCAAATTTATCGGCAATGGCATCGGGTTGAAAGCTCAACGCATAATCAACCGTACCTTGCTCTGACATATAGCCGCGCACCACGGCCAAATACTGCTTGGTAACCGTGTGTGCAGTAAAAGCCTCGGTAAGGCTGCGTGCCACCGCTGGGCTTTTGGCAAACAGCAAAACGCCTGATGTCGGCTTGTCTAACCGATGCACCGGAAATACATGGCAACCTACCGCATCACGGGTGAGCTGCATGGCAAATCGCGTCTCGCCTTTATCCAGCCAACTGCGATGTACCAATAGACCCGCTTCTTTATTAATCGCTACCAGAAATTCATCTTCATAGATAATGTCTATTTGGTGAGGGCTGCCGCTTTCGATATCCATGTTTTCAGTGTTCATACTGTAGCTACTATAATTATATAAATGATTAATAATTTTCTATTCGTTATTACAAAAAATCCTTCGCTATCTTATTAATATCAGATGGCGAAGGATTTGGTATGACAAGTAGTTTGTTAATAATAAGTAATTGATAATAATTATATTAAAATCAAATACTTATATTATTCGACAGTGACTGATTTTGCCAAATTGCGTGGTTGATCGACGTCTGTACCGCGCATAACGGCCACATGATATGACAGTAGTTGCACTGGGACGCTGTAGACGATAGGGGCAAGCGCTTCGCAGACATCAGGCACATATACTACGTGCAAGCGATCTTCTGCGACCATTTGACTGGTTTCACTAGCAAACACAAACAACTCACCATGACGTGCGTGCACCTCTTGCATATTGGCTTTTAGCTTATCGAACATACTGTCTTTGGGCGCAAGGACGACGATTGGCATGTCTTTATCAACCAGTGCCAATGGACCGTGCTTGAGCTCACCTGCTGCATAACCTTCTGCGTGAATGTAAGAGATTTCTTTAAGTTTTAATGCGCCTTCTAAAGCGATTGGAAACTGCAAACCGCGACCTAGAAACAAGCAACTTCTCTTATCTTCAAAGTGCTCGCTCATAGTCTTGATAGACGCATCAAGGTGTAAGCTCGCGTACAGTTGACCGGGTAGCTTCTGTAGCTCACCAAGTAACGTATCCAAGTTCTCAGCAGTCATACGTTGTTGAACAACACCCACTTTTAATACCAATAACATCAATGCCACAAGCTGCGTGGTAAAGGCTTTGGTAGATGCTACTCCAATCTCAGGCCCTGCCAGTGTTGGCAAGAAAATATCTGTCTCACGTACGAGCGATGAAGTAGGAACATTACATAATGCTAAGCTAACCAAACCAGCTGGCATCTGCTTTTGAGTATCGCGCAATGCTGACAAAGTATCAGCCGTTTCACCAGATTGAGAAATACAAATCACCAGCGAATTGTCGACTACGACGGGATTACGATAACGGAACTCGCTTGCCACTTCAACTGAACAAGGCACACGGATAAGGCTTTCAAACCAATATTTCGCAACCAAACCTGCATGATAGCTAGTACCACAAGCGATAATTTGTACGTTACGAATACCCGCTAGTTGTACTTGATGACGCTGCAAAAAATCATCGCGCAATTTGGCCGTTTCGCCATTATCTACTGCCATCTCAATCGTACGAGCAACCGCATCTGGCTGCTCATAAATTTCTTTGAGCATATAATGCTTGAATTCACCTTTATCAGCATTATGCTGTGTTGCATCAATTTCATGTATCTGACGCGTGACTTCCACACCATCTGCATATATCTGAACACTACTGCGAGTCAATTTGGCAATGTCGCCTTCTTCAAGATACATAAAACGGTTGGTCACTGGAAGCAATGCCAACTGATCTGACGCAATAAAGTTCTCACCGATTCCCACGCCAATCACCAGCGGCGACCCTAAACGTACGGTAATAAGCTCATCTGGATAATCTACGTGTACGATGCCTAAGGCAAAAGCACCATGTAATAATGGAATAATAGTACGAACGGCTTCTAATAAGTTTGGTGTTTTTTTATAAATGTCATGAATCAAATGTGCCACGACTTCGGTATCTGTCTGCGAAGTAAATTCATAGCCCTTAGCCATTAATTCTTCTTTAAGCTCAGCATAGTTTTCTACGATACCGTTATGAACCACAGCAATTTTGCCAGAAACGTGCGGATGTGCGTTACGCTGTGCAGGCTCACCGTGAGTGGCCCAGCGGGTATGCGCGATACCAGTATAACCATCAAAGAACTCTGGATTGACTGCGACTGCATCGACTAGCGCTTGTACTTTTCCTACTTGACGCTCACGATGTAGTTCACCATCACGAATGACCGTCAGACCCGCAGAGTCATAGCCACGATATTCTAAACGTTTAAGACCTTCAAGTAAGATGTTGGCGATATTACGCTCAGCGACTGCCCCGACTATTCCGCACATAAATATTCCTTAAGTTCGATTTTTAATATTTTGATATATGATGATAGTTAATTGATCTATAAATATGAATAAGCAGCACCACAAATCATTGTCGTACTGCTTAGCTTTGCTCGAAATTTTTGCATTTTCAGACTTATATATAGTCAGGTCGACATAAAAACGATACAGCGGGGCTGGAATAAATTTTTTACAGCCTCTGTCTGCGCAGGCACAGCAAGCAAGAAAAATTTGTCCCCGTCACGCAGGATAGTGTCGTGTATCCATTTTATTCAGTATCAACTATAGTTTCAGATTTATTCTGACCCTTTTTACTCTGAACCTTTAGTAAACTCAAATACTTCACCTTGAATAGTCCTAACTTTTCTATAGCCTTTTTTCGATTTTAAAGACACCGCTGAAATATCATTGACAGTGGCAGAACGGTTGGCATTAATGTATATCCAAACTTCATTACCATTTGGGAAGCTCATGATATAACGCTCATAAGAATCATTATCAGGATCAGGCAACATACCTACACCCCAATTAAAGTGGCAAGTGCCCGAGAACTTTAATACCTTCTTAGCATCGAAATATTTACACTCTGCGTCATATTCTAGCGTAGTGCTGGCATAAGCTATTGAAAACGGCATCACTATTAATACTAAAGCCGCGGATAATATATTTTTCATCACATTTACCCCTAATTCAAGCCAGATTAGGAAGAGCAGTACGACACAGGTGATCATATTGCTCAAGCTTACTCAAAAACCTCTGTGATTGACTCAATTATCAGATCATCTGTTATTTTTTGGTCGGACGTTGAAAGTCGTCTTTTTGTGTTTGACGAGCGCGACCAAATGCTAATGCTTTGTCATCAACATTGTTAGTAATTACAGAACCTGCCGCAACCGTCGCGGTATCGCCAATCGTTACAGGTGCAACTAAGCTAGCGTTTGAACCAATAAAAGCATTATCGTTAATAATGGTTTGCGATTTATTGACACCATCGTAATTACAAGTAATCACACCTGCGCCAACATTGACATTGGTACCGATGGTGGCGTCACCAATATAACTCAGATGATTTATTTTGCTGCCATGGCCAATAACTGATTTTTTGATCTCTACAAAGTTGCCGACTTTACTGTTATCAGATAAGACGGTTTCAGGACGTAAATGGGCAAAAGGACCAATATCGACACCTGCACCAACCTCGGCGCGATCAATTACACAGTAAGGTTTGATATGGCAAGCGTTGCCAATTTGCGCATTTTTGATGACACAACCCGCTTCGATATATACATTGTTACCCAACGTACAATCACCTTCAAATACCACGCCAACATCGACAAAAACGTCCTGACCAGCTGTCAGTGTGCCTCGGATATCTACACGCGTGGGATCAGCAAACTGTACGCCCGCTTCTTGTAAATCAGCGACCAGTTTGCCTTGCCATGTACGCTCCAAGCTGGCGAGCTGTTGACGGTTATTAACGCCTTCAATCTCAAACGTGTGTTCAGGTTCAATCGCTGCGATAGTAATACCATCAGCCACTGCCATTTTAACTATATCTGTCAGATAATATTCTTGTTGGGCATTGTCGTTAGAAAGCTCAGGTAAATATTTATGTAGCAAGGCGTTATCGACGCAATAGATACCACTATTAATTTCTCTAATAGATTGCTCTTCGGTACTGGCATCTTTTTGCTCGACGATGGCTTGGATGTTACCCGCTTGGTCACGCTTGATACGACCGAGTCCAAATGGATTATCGACCGTCAATGTCAGCATCGACATGCCGCTTGTATTGGCCGTTTTCAATGCTGCTAACGTTTGACCGCTTACCAAGGGTACATCACCGTAAAGAATGAGGCTTTGACCCTCTGTGGGTAAATCAGTCAGGGTGACTTTAACCGCGTGCCCTGTGCCTAACTGTTCCGTTTGCGCAACCCAAGTAATTGAGGACTGCGAATATTGGTTATTAATTTCTGACTTTACTTGTTCACCGCCAAAACCATGCACGATAATGATTTCGTTCACAGTTAGCTGATGACACGTATCTAGTACATGAGCCAATAACGATTTACCAGCCAATGTCTGCAGCACTTTTGGCTTGGCCGACTGCATACGTGTGCCTTTACCAGCAGCAAGGATAATCACAGAAAGAGGAGATGTCATAGTAGCCCGTTAAATGTAACAAAATATAATTTATTATTATAGCGCAAATGTTTGTTCAATATAATGTTATGGCGTTCAGGCTTTGTAACTTAGGATTATACAAAAGGTTATATAATAACTCGTACGAAAAAGCCTGACACCGCATCTGGTTATATAGGATTGTTTATAACAACATACCGAGCATTACAATCACCCATACCGCTGCAGCCATCACACCAGCAATAATATCATCAAGCATAATACCCAGACCACCGGCGACTTTTTTGTCTGCCCAGCCAATGGGTGGTGGCTTGATAATATCAAAAAAGCGAAATAAAACAAAAGCAATGATAAGCGCAAAGATAGATAAGTTTTGGGATATGTCGTACCAAAAATTGGCAACAGAAACGCCCATGTAAGAAAATGGTAGTAAAGTAATCCACAATCCTGCCCATTCATCCCAGACAATATGCGGATCGTCATGGCCTTGCATGAGTTTGGATGTACGACCACATATCCAAATACCAATCACACAGGATAAAATGGTAATAATCAAAAACGGCACAAAACCTAGGCTCATTAAAGGTATGGCGACGATTAAACCACCAACCGTTCCCCAAGTACCGGGTGCACGGCGAGGTAAGCCACTCCCTAAACCAATTCCCAGCCAATAAACGATGCGGTCAAGCATACTGGCATTTGCTGGCAGAGGTGGGCAGTCATTGGCTTTACTGATATCAGGCTTGGAGAGGTCGTGATCGGTCATGGATTAACCTGCAAAATGTTGATAACCAGTAAGATTGGGCCACGTTGAAAATGGCGCAGGGCGAGTCGATGTGACTAACTGTCCTTGATAATAAAGCTCAGGACGTAACGGCATCGAGTTATCTATAGTAATGCCTGTATTACCTTCTGTTGCAACAACATCACCGATATGGGTAACCGGTACGTTGCTGGCTGGTGGTGTGATATGCGCAGGTAGCGTAAAAGCCAATTCGTAATCATCACCACCCGCTAGCTGGCACAATAAGCGTTCAGATAGATCAACGCTTGCCAACGGTTTACTGCTGGGCAGCTGCTCCAAATTGATACGCATACCCACGCGGCTCTGTTGACAGATATGCCCAAGGTCCTGATAGAGACCATCGGAGATATCTATCATTGCCGTCGCACCGATTTTTGCCAATGCTGCACCCAATTTAATGCGCGGCGCCGGCATATGCAATCGATGGGCTAATTCTGTACCTTGAGCATTGTCAGGATGTTGCAGGGCATAAGCGGCATCACCAAGCGTTCCTGATACATATATTTTATCACCCACTTTTGCCCCTGAGCGGTAGATGGCAGGCGTGTCTGCAGCAAGTAATCCTTGCGCGCTGACACTCAGTACTAAATGATCACTGCGCGTGGTATCACCGCCAATCAAGGTAACGCCAAATAATTGGCAGGCGTGAAACAAGCCTTTGGCAAATTCGCTGAGCCAGTGCTCATTCGCCAAGCGCTCAGGTAGTGCCAATGCCAGCAGAATACTATGCGGTGTTGCGCCCATAGCAGCGATGTCTGAGACATTGACCGCGACGGCTTTATAACCGATGGCAAATGCGAGCTTATGCACTTGTTCCCAATCGGCGCTAAAGTGTCGACCTTGAACGAGTGTGTCAATACAGCTGACCAAACGCGCGCCTGCAGGCAAACTCATCACCGCTGCATCATCACCAATGCCTTTTTCGACACCATTCGATATCGGCTGGGCCGCTTGCATTTGGGAAAATATACGCTCAATCAGCTCAAATTCGTTCATGGTTAGTCTTGGCTTTTTGCATCAGTATTAGCAGTTTCATCAGGGCTAACCGCTTCATCAGAACTAACAATATTAGAGTCAGTTAGATCAATATCTGTTAGCGTATTTTCTTCGCTACTGTCGTTACTGACAGCGTTAGTATCACCGTTTTCTTCTACAGGCTGTTCATCAACGACGATATCTTTTTTAACCATATCTTCTTCGCCAATCTCTGTTTCAACAATGGCATTTTTAACCGTGTTTTCAGCAGTATCTTTCTTACTCGCTTTAAAGTCACTGATATTGGCACTGGCTTTACTAGCGCTATTACGTTTAACGGTAGCATTATTGGCACTAATACGTGGCTTGTTTGAGGCAGTTGGTTTTTCTTCAATGCCCTGTGTATCAGCACTATTATTTATATCAGCATTATTTTCTGTATTGGTATCTGTTTTTACGACAGGTTTGGTGGCCGCTTTTTGTGACGTGCGTAGATTGGCTTTGGTGTCTGACTCTACTTCAATAGCGCGACTATCGACGGCCATTTTATCAAGTACTGCATTAATCAATTTGTGCGCATCAGTCGCACCAAAATGATTGTTGAGCTTCATTGCCTCATCTAGCACCACTTTATAAGGAATCTCTAAACGATTCTGTAATTCATAAGCACCAATCAGTAAAATGGCGTGCTCAACCGTATCCAATTTATCGATTTCGCGATCAAGATATTGGCTGATAAGCGCATCTAGCGCTTCAATCTGCTCAGGAATATCACGCATCATCTCATGATAATAGCCGATATGTACGGTATGCATCGCATTGGTGGCGCGCGTACGGGCAGCAATATCATGCGGCGCATTGGCCTTCCAGCCAAGCTTGCCATCGATATCGAAGCGGCGGTCAGTGACGAGCCATTCGTATAGACCTTGCATAGCAAAGCGTCGTGCTTTACGGATAGCGGTGTGACTGGTCTTGTAAGAAGACTCACTCATATCGAAGGTTTGATCACCCGCACTGCTGCTCGCAATACGCGTGGCTTCAGCTTGACTTTCATTGGTTTGGGCGGTTTTCGCAGCACTAATAGCGCGCTTGAGTTGGTCAGTCATAGGGGGTCTATACCTAGTTTTTAAGATAAGAAGTTTTAAAATAAAATGTTAAATAGTAGTCGGCTGGTGAATTTACCAGACAGTTTTAGGTGCTGCTGTCGAACATTTACAGTACATACTTAGGGCTATCGCAATAACCATAGCCCTAAAAAATTAATTAACAATAATGCCTATCAATAAAAAATGGTGCTTAATCGTGACTTAAAAACACTCAAATATTAATGAGTATGAATAAGTAACGCGTTTAACTAAGCGTCATCGCTATTATCATCAATGTCTAACTGTGATAGCACAGCAATCATCTCTAACACGACCATCGCCGCTTCTGAGCCTTTATTACCTGCTTTAGTACCTGAGCGCTCAATCGCTTGTTCGATGCTGTCAGTGGTCAATACGCCATTGGCAACAGGAATATTATAATCGATGGCAACGCTGCTTAAGCCTTTGGCTGATTCGCTGGCAACAAAGTCAAAATGCGGCGTGCTACCACGAATAATCGCGCCCAAAGCAATGATGGCATCAAAACGATCAGATTCAGCAGCGCGCTGGGCGACCAATGGCAACTCAAAAGCACCAGGAACGCGAATCACGGTAATGTTGCTACCTAATACACCGTGACGAAGTAGGGCGTCAATTGCGCCATCTACCAATGATTCAACGACAAAACCGTTAAAACGACCAACGACGATACCGATACGAGCGTCTTCGTTTTGATGTAAATTACCATCGATATGGGTCACGTCATTGCGTTGCTGTTGTAAATTTGACATAAAAATCCTTTGCCTAATGGGCTTTTAATTAACATATAAGAATAAATAATGAGCTAAATATAATGCTAGGTTCACATAGCGTATTTGACTAGCGATTAGTCAAAGAATTGACAGCTACATAAACGAAAACCAAATGATAATAAGCAGTTAGCGCTATGATAACATTTTTTCTAATTCATTGGCATTTTACCAACGTCTTATAAGCGCATCTGTATGCCTTGTGCTGCCATATATTTCTTGGCTTCTTGCACGGTGTACTCGCCAAAGTGAAAAATACTGGCAGCAAGTACGGCATCGACGCCGCCTTCTAATACGCCTTCTGCTAAATGTTGCAGATTGCCGACGCCGCCTGAGGCAATGACAGGCACATTGACGCGGCTGGTGATTTGCTTCATTAATGCCAAATCATAGCCTTTTTTGGTGCCATCACCGTCCATTGAGGTGACCAATAGCTCGCCCGCACCGAGAGTGGCCATTTTACTTGCCCAAGCAACGGCATCAATGCCAGTTTGTTTGCGACCACCATGAGTGAAAATTTCCCAGCGTGGTACGAGAATGCCATCAACGTCAATATCCGCAACGCGTTTGGCGTCAATCGCCACGACGATACATTGATTACCAAATTTTTGCGCCGCTTCGCCAACGAATTCTGGCGTAAAGACCGCTGCTGAATTAATCGCGACTTTATCCGCGCCCGCATTGAGCAAATTGCGGATATCCGCGATTTTACGTACGCCGCCACCGACGGTTAATGGGACAAATACCGTTTCTGCCATGCGTTCAACGGTATGATAAGTGGTATCACGCTCGTCATTAGTGGCGGTAATGTCCAAAAAGGTAATCTCATCGGCACCTTGTTCATTATAGCGCTTGGCGACTTCGACGGGATCGCCTGCGTCTTTGATATCGACAAATTGTACGCCTTTGACCACACGGCCATTATCAACGTCTAAACAAGGAATGATACGCTTTGCTAACATAGGGTCTTTCACCTTATAATCAATTCACTCAATGCGCTAGTCTAGCAAAACCACCGCCATATCAGGCAGATTTTCGTAAGATTATTATGCTTTTCGCTATCGTTTGCTTATGCGCGTTACAATTGTCACCATTACTATTTAAATTCATCCTATTTAACTTTTTATTTAATTGCCAAAAGTGAGATGTCATGTCCGTTTATACCCAGTTAACCAACGATCAGTTTGCCGCCTTTTGCCAAAGCTTTGGCGTCTCGTTTGCGCGCGCCATTCCGATTACTCAAGGCATTAAGAACTCTAACTGGTTTATTCAGACGACTGATGATGTAGATGGTGCGCACTCTTATGTGTTTACTTTATTTGAAGAGCGTCCGCCTGCTGATATCGAAAAAATGGCGATGATTCTCAATCAATTAGATGGCAAATTACCCGTCGCCGCACCCTTGTCTGTGATTGAGCACGATGCGACGAAAACGGATGCTGATAGTGATAAACGCTATGTCATCCATTATGAGGACAAAGCCATTACGCTTGTGCCTTGCCTCGCAGGGGCGCATCCACAGCAAACCACCCAAGCGATGTGTCATGATATTGGGACAGCTTTAGCTATGCTTCATGAGACGTTGCAAGCGCTACAGCCAAGCGAACAATATGGTGTGCCTTTGTATCCATGGAGTGAGGTGCGCGATCGTGAAAGTCAGTTTATGCCATCTGATGAAGCCAAGCTGATGAGTGATATTTGGCGGGCTTATAGCGATTTACCGCTAGCAACTTTGCCAAAAGGCTTATGTCATCTAGATATGTTTGCCGATAACACCTTATGGAACTTGCAAAAAGGCGAAGAGCGCTTAACGGGTTTGTTAGACTTTACCGAAGTCAGCGTCGAGCATTATGTGATGGATATTGCCATTACCATTAATGATTTTTGTACCACGTGGGGCGATGCGGAGCAAGGCGAGTCGGTGAATTTTGACCGCAGTAAAATGGCGGCTTTTTTACAGGGTTATGAGTCGAAACGACCACTTGGCAACGATGAAAAACGCGCTTTGCCAGTGATGCTCGCCAAAGCAGCGGTAATTTTTTGGTTATTGCGCCTAAATGTGATCCATTACAACCGTACCGAAGGGCGTACTGGCGATAATATCATGGTCAAAAACCCTGACTTGATGAAGCGATTGGCAGCTTATCATTGGTCGCATGTAGAAAAATCACAAAATATGGTGTTTGTACTAGAACATGCGCGTTATAAAGACGATGATAAAACCAACGATGTCGAAGACTTCAAATTGATCGGGGTATTTGCGACTGAGCAACAAGCACAAGAAGCCCTTGAACAATTAAAATTACAATCTGGTTTCAAAGATTATCCTAACGGGTTTCATATTGATGCTTATCCGTTAAACCACATTAACTGGTCATCAGGATTTGGTTGCAATTAAAAGTATAGCAACAAGTCATATTTATAAGTATTTAAAAGGATTTCATCATGACCAACGACGTTGATAACTGGCACAAACTGGCACGCTACGACACCAATATGCAAGGGGAGCTGCATGCCAATCTGCTGCGTAATAATAATATTACTGTCTCCTTACAACCGCTAAGCGCCATACCCGGTATGAATTCTGGTGTTATTTTATGGGTAGAGCACGCAGAGTTGGCACAAGCGCAGCGTATCTTAAGTGGTGTTGAAAGCAACGAAACTTCTGGTGCGGATTTATTAGCGAATATGAGTGATGTCGAGCTTGGCATTGGGTCAGGCAGTCAAGTCAATCATGGCTCAGCAGACAATCAATATAATAAAGGTGGTAACGCGTAAATGTGCCAACTCTTAGGAATGAACTGTAATACGCCAACCGATATCGGCTTTAGCTTCGCAGGCTTTCGCAAGCGCGGCGGCATGACCGACAGCCATGAAGATGGTTTTGGCATTGCGTTTTTTGAGCGTAGCGAATGCTCAAATAATGATGAATCGGCAAATGCATCAACAGGTTTGCGTCTATTCCATGACAATCGTCCCAGCCACTTATCGCCAGTGGCAGATTTGGTCAATAATTACCCCATTAAAGCCATGAATGTCATCGCCCATATTCGTAAAGCGACCCAAGGGCAGAATTGCTTGGCGAATACCCATCCTTTCGTTCGTGAAGTTTGGGGCGAACAGTGGGTATTTGCGCATAATGGACAAATGAACAGCGAATTTATCAAACGCTGTCAGCGTCTACAAGACAATGGCAACGCCTCACACTGCCAGCCCGTCGGCAATACGGATTCTGAAATGGCATTTTGCTATTTGGTGAATCGCCTAAAAAGTAGCTTTAAAACGCGCCCTGACGACAAGACCTTGTTTAGTTTTTTGACCACACAATGTCGCTATCTGTCTGCTAATGGTCTGTTTAATTGCTTGATATCGAATGGCAAGTGGCAAATGGCTTATGCGGGTAGCTTGTTGTTTTATCTCACGCGCAAAGCACCATTTGGTGAAGCCAAATTGGCAGATGATGATCTGGCGATTAACTTTGGTGATGTGACAACCGACACGGATAAAGTCACTATCCTAGTCACCGTCCCGCTCACTGAAAATGAAAAATGGCAACAATTGGCCGTCAATGAATGTCTCATCTTTCAAGATGGCGATGTCATTTATAAAGACAGCCCCAGCCAGCGCAAGTTTTTGACGGTTGATGAAGGCATTGCGATTGCAAGAGCAGTTGGGGCGAGTGTTTAGAGGTTAATCGACTTGTATTTTGAAATGGGTTGTTCCATCATAAAATTAATAATGAACTAAAAATTAGGTGAAGCCATGTTAGGCAATGACATTCAAATCAAACAGCTGGTAGGGGTTGGCGATGTACATCTCAGTTTTCAAGCTGACCAAAGAGTGTATTGCCTGATTGGTGAAAACGGTATCGGCAAGACAAAGTGTTTGGAGGCGTTGTTTACTCTATGCTTTACTACCAATGGACTCCTTTACGCTAATATTATGAGTGATGAACTATCTGCATTTAGCAATATAATTTCTGATAACAGAACTTTTAATGATACTTCTAATAAAGATTTAATGAGTTTTGAAAGTCATAACTTGCCAGCAGTAATGATTGGTGCTCTAAATCGAGGCACAGTTGAATATCAAGAAGGTAGCTTCGATAAAAATATTTGGGATTATAGTGCTCGTCGATCAAAACACATTAATAACAATTTTTCTGCTTTGAATAATAAAGAGATGCAAAGTCTTGGAATGAATGAGCTATTGAACCAATGGATTATTCAACGCGCTCAATCTGCTAATCCTTATCAAGCCGCCGAAGATAACCGTGAGATTGAAATTACCACACTGCTAAACTTACTTAATAAAGTTGATGAAAGAATCGACAGTAAGTTTCTTGAAATCTCAGGAAATAACCGTGTATTTATTAAAGTTGATAGTAAGAAAACTGAGTTATCAGAACTATCAAGCGGCTTTGCTTCCTTATTGAAAATCATGCAATCTATCATCGCAGGTTATAGCTATTTCACCAATGAAACTAATATTGCTCATGTCAAAGGCGTGGTATTTATCGATGAAATTGAAAATCATCTACATACCAAATGGCAGGCAACTATTATTCCTACTTTGAAGCGTTTGTTTCCCAATACCACGTTTTATATTACCACTCATTCCGCTATCGTTTTGAGCCAACTGCAACATGGCGAAGCTTATGAGTTATATCGTGATAAAGAAGATGGGGTTGTAAAAACGGAGCTGATAGAGCATCCCAATAATGCAGCATTTATAGACTTGTTAAAAGATGCTTTTGATATTGATATTAATCGTTTGAAGCTGTCGCGTGATAACGCACCGCAGCAAAAAAACGCAAAAAAAATGCTATCTGAACTGCTAGAAAAGCGAATCAATGAGCTTAGAGAGGGAACGCAATAATAATGGATACAGAAATTGCGAAGTTATTAGACTCAAACTTTTTGACTTATCTTTTAGAAGGTAAAAATATTGATGAAAATGATATTAATCTTATTCAGCGATTGACTGATTTGTTGGCACTCATTAATGATGATAATGTCGAATTGGTTATTACGCCGTTACTAAGATATGAGTTTTTAAGAAAATTTGGTCAGAATGAGAGTGAAGATTTTGATAAATTTAGAGCAGCGGTTGAAGAGTTTACTTAGCTAGATATTAGTAAAGACGTAACGGATTTGGCGACCAACCTATACCGTTTAGATAAATATGAGGCGGATAGTAAAGGCATACCAAAGAACTTAGAAAAGCGAAAGTTTGATGTCTTTCACTTTGCCACGGCTAAAATAAATGGTATTGAATTATTATCTAACGACAAGCACATCGATCAAATGGAAGGTTTATACGAGCGTTATCAAGCACTTTAATTACCCAAATAAGCCCCACAACACCGTTTAAACTTCTCACCAGACCCGCAAATGCAGGGCTGCTTTTGACTCACTGTCATTGAAACGGTTGGGTCAAGGAAATACCAGCGCGTATCGTTATGAGCTTTGTCTTTGACCTTTACGAAGGCAGACAGCTCGTGATGTGCCTTTACTTTTCCTTCTAAGGTATTCGCCGCATCGTCAAAGATATGATAATAAGCCTTAAACTCAACCTGCGCATGACGTTTGCCAAGTTTTGGTGTGTGCTCTACAATCTCTAACCCTGCCCAATTTGTCTCTTTTGCCCACGATTCAATCGACTTGATATCCAGCAATGCTTGTTGCGCGGGTAGGGTTGTCTTGACGATATATTCTGGTTTGACCAAAACAAACGCGCTATAACGCGTGCGCATTAGCCGTTCGGCATTTTCTGCTTCTAGACTGTTTGCTTTATCAGTTTTTTCATTACAAAGGCTCTCGTGATAAGGCTGGCAGCAGTCTTTATAGGCGATGGGTTTTGTCAAAAAAGACAATGAGGGCGCGATTCGGCAAGGACAGAGTTGCATAGGGTTCATCCACTTTAAAATGGCTATAGTAAAATACCTAAAAAACGCTACAGTACTGCTGGTATCAGTTTTTAACGCAGCATGTCTTCCATTAGATCAGGCAGTATACCTACTTTTAACTGTGCCCATGCTGCCGGATCACGCAGTTGCTGTTTAAACGGATCAAAGGGTGGAGACAGATATACCAGCATTGCCAGCAGCGTATATAGTAATAAATACCACCATTTGTCTTTGGGTTGATAAAACTTCATCGCTGTACCCGATGAGCGCTTCATTTTCATACCTGACAAGTTGACGCTATACAGCTCATCCAACGACAAATGCACAATCGCACCGCCAAATAAAAACAAACCATAAAACCAACTGGCAGCCAGTGGAATTTGTAGCACGTAATAGCTGAGACAGGTTAACCCTAGCCCCAATATCGCCATATAAGGCACGGAGTGGATGACACCGCGATGTACCGTCATAGTGGTAAAAACATGAAAGACCACATACCGCATAAAACCATAGCCTGCCAGCCACAAAACGATCAGCGCCAATAAGCTCAAATCACTGCGCCAGTGCATAACGAGACCAAAGGCAAAAACAAAAGAAGTAATGTTGAAACCCAGCTTAATCGGGGTTGAGTGGTCAGAATCCAAATCAGGCAACAGCCCGCCGATGGTGCCGAGCGCCACGCACATCAAAAATCCCGAATCATCAACCAATCCTGCTTTATAAACCGTTAAACTTAGCGTACCACTGGTCATGAAAGCGACATTTAAGTGGGTATTAAAATTTGCCATAAAAACTCATTCATCCATAGCGCTCAAAAAGACCTTTCGAGCGGCTCATCTAGCCGTAAAAAAGCGCACCATGATACCATAGACCAGCCATACATCTAATAGAGATCACGCCTATGACTGCTACTGATTTACCCATCAAACCTTATGCGGATCGCTGTTTTAATAATGCCCTGTCATTTGATAGGATACTTGATAGCAGCTTTACTGATATTGACTGGCACGCGCCGTGGTTAAGCCATCTAAATCAATTGGCACTTATCGGTGATGCCGTGAAAAACCTAAGTGGTTCAAATGAGCAAAAAAATCAGATCACGCATGATGATCAGCCAATCGATATTATCGCCAGTCTATTAAACGAAGCATTAAAATCACAAGTCACATCACCAACCACGAAACCCATTCATGCTCAGCAAGCGCAGATACTAAGATTTGTCTCACAAAACGCCTTACCTGAAGGCGAAGCGTACGAAAGTTTTATCGCCACGACGGGCAATATTCCAACGCGTGATAATTTGCATGATTTGTTTAACGGCAGTATTTGGCTGACTTTCCCTAAAACCAAGGCAGTGCTCAATTATCATCATATGATTGAAATCGCAGAGCAGGGCATACGCGAGAGTCGGGGACGTGTTCGCGATACTATTACCATATTTGATGAAAATGGGGCGGTGCTAGTCACGTCTAATATACGTGTCAGTGACGCATTGATTGATTTTGACTGGCAGGCAAGTTTGGTCAAACCACGTGCTCAGTGGGATAATCCAAAACAAACGAATCCCCACGCCGAAGCCGCCGTATATATTTTTGGTCATGCCTTGCTTGAGCAGTTGGTGCAACCGCGCAAACCTTTATGTGCGCACAGTATCATTGTCACGGTAACGCCCGATTTCTTTACTTTATCACCATCTGAGCGTATGCGTTATTTGGATAATAAAGTTGCACAATACATGCATGAGTTATTGTTAAAAGATGACGTGACTCCGCGACAGTTTGCGCCATTGCCTATTTTGGGTGTGCCGTATTTTTGGGCGGAAAATGAGAATCCTCACTTTTACGAGGACAATTATGTCTTTCGTCATGGTCGCCGCCAGAAAAACAACGTTTAAGAAGACCTTAGATGCCTATAAATAGCTCGTTCAACCATAGCTCTGTTTACGATTGTGCCACGATTTGACAACCTCTAAGCGTTCCCAAAGCACGGTATGTTTGTTATGGTATATAAGGAGTTATTCCTAACGCCACAACGTTTAGCAGCATTTTTGTTTATGCTTATTTTACGAAGATACCAATCCGATGAGGCTTGCTTTTATTTTGTAATTGCCTATTTTTAAGTACTCGTTTTTAAGCAATTTTTTTAATCAAGTAAATTCATAATCAATCTAGCCAGCCACCAGTGATAACAATAAATTCATAACAATCTACCTAGTAGATAAGGAAGCTACCATGAGTGATATCTTTAACGTAAAAGACACCCTATCGGTCGATGGCAAGGAACATGCCTATTACAGTTTGCCCACGCTCACCAAAACCTATAGCAATATAAGCAAACTCCCATTTTGTATGAAAGTCGTCTTAGAGAACCTACTGCGCAACGAAGATGGCGGTCAATCGGTCGGCGAAAACCACATTGAAGCCGTTGCTAACTGGGATGCAGGCGCTGAAGCCTCAAAAGAAATCGCCTTTATGCCAGCACGAGTCGTCTTGCAAGATTTTACAGGTGTGCCATCGGTCGTCGATTTGGCAGCCATGCGTGATGCGGTCGTTGAGCTGGGCGGTAAAGCCGAGCAAATCAACCCGTTTATCCCTAGCGAGCTGGTGGTCGATCATTCCGTACAAGTGGATGCTTATGGCCGCGAAGATGCGCTAGACTTGAACGAAAAAATTGAATTTAAGCGCAATAATGAGCGTTATGAGTTCCTGCATTGGGGCCGCAATGCTTTTGAGAATTTCGTTGTCGTACCACCAGCGACGGGTATTGTGCATCAGGTCAACCTTGAGTATTTAGCACGTGTTGTGATGGCAGCCGACGTAGAGGGAGAGCTGACAGCGTATCCTGATACGGTGTTCGGTACCGACAGTCATACGACCATGATTAATGGTATTGGCGTGCTCGGTTGGGGCGTGGGCGGTATTGAAGCGGAAGCGGCAATGCTTGGTCAGCCCTCCTCAATGCTGATTCCACAAGTCGTTGGCTTTGAATTGAAAGGCAAACTGACTGAAGGTGTCACCGCAACAGATTTGGTATTGCGTGTGGTTGAGATGCTACGAGCGCATGGCGTAGTTGGTAAATTCGTCGAATTTTATGGTGAGGGTTTACACAGTATGCCGCTTGCTGATCGTGCCACGATTGCCAACATGGCACCAGAGTATGGCGCTACCTGTGGTATTTTTCCAATTGACCAAATGGCCATTGATTATTTACGTCTGTCTGGGCGTGATGAAACACAAATTGAGCTGGTCGAAAAATACGCCAAAGCGCAAGGCTTATGGCACGATGCTGATACGCCAGCGGCAACGTATTCAAGCAATCTAGAGCTAGATTTGTCATCCGTAAGGCCAGCGCTCGCCGGTCCTAACTTGCCACAGCAGCGTATCGACCTATCCGATATGCATGAAAAATTTGGCGAAACGCTCGCAAAAATGACCAAAGATCGCAAGTCAGAAGTGGAAGGGAAAGTACGCTTCGATCAAGAAGGCGGTGAACAAGAGCAAGCGGAAACCTTGGCAGCAAAACCCAAAATGGATAATAGTCAAGATGAAGGCTATCAACCTGCCAATGGCGTATTCTCCACCGTTAATATCAATGATAGAGACTATAAGCTGCGTGATGGATCCGTGGTTATCGCTGCTATTACTTCTTGTACCAACACCTCAAACCCTGCGGTTATGATTGGCGCTGGTTTAGTTGCCAAAAAAGCGGCCGCAAAAGGGCTAAAAGCCAAGCCATGGGTCAAAACGTCCTTAGCGCCTGGTTCTAAAGTCGTAACTGATTATCTAGAAAAAACCAAACTGATGGATGAGCTAGAAAAAACAGGCTTTTACTTAGTCGGTTATGGTTGTACCACGTGTATCGGTAACTCAGGGCCGCTGCTTGAGAGTATCGAGAAAGGTATTGAAGAGAGTGATCTAGTCGCTGCTGCTGTACTGTCAGGTAACCGTAACTTTGAAGGTCGCATTCACTCGCATGTTAAAGCCAGTTATTTGGCGTCACCGCCATTAGTCGTGGCTTATGCGCTGGCAGGTACGGTCGATATCGATATGACCACCCATCCGCTGGGTCAAGACCAAGACGGCAACGATGTCTATTTAAAAGACATTTGGCCAACATCAGAAGAGATCAATGAGCTGATTGCCAATAACATCGATGCTGATATGTTCCGCAAAAACTACGGTGAAGTGTTCGAAGGTAGTAAAGCATGGAATGCGATTAGCTCAGCTGATAGCCAGCTGTACCCATGGAGCGAAGAATCTACTTATATCAAAAACCCACCGTTCTTTGATGGTATGACCATGGAGCCAGAAGGTATTCTTGATATCGAAGGCGCGCGTATCTTAGGTCTGTTTGGTGACTCAATCACCACCGATCATATCTCACCAGCGGGTAATATTGATCCAGATTCACCAGCAGGTAAATACTTGCAAGAGCGTGGTGTGATGCAAGCTGACTTTAATAGTTATGGCTCACGCCGTGGTAACGATGCGGTCATGACCCGTGGTACCTTTGCCAATATCCGCATCAAAAACACCATGATGAATGGTAAAGAAGGTGGCTATACTTATTACTTTAAAGGTGACAGCGCTAAGTTAGCAGATGGCGAAGAAATGGCCATCTATGATGCCGCGATGAAATATAAAGAAGACAAGCGTCCGCTCGTGGTATTGGGTGGGGCAGAGTATGGTTCTGGTTCTAGTCGTGACTGGGCAGCCAAAGGTACGATTCTGCTTGGCGTAAAAGCGGTTTTGACCAGCTCATTTGAACGTATTCACCGCTCGAACCTCGTCGGTATGGGTGTATTACCGTTGACCTTCAAAGACGGCGAAAATGCAGCTACCTACAAGCTTGATGGGTCAGAAGTGCTTAGTATCACAGGCCTCGACAATGGTGAAAGTAAGACGGCAAAAGTCACTGCGACACGTGCCGATGGCTCGACTGAGAGCTTTGATGTCAATGTCATGCTACAGACACCAAAAGAGCGCGAGTATGTGCGTCATGGCGGCGTATTGCATTATGTGCTACGTCAATTGGCTGCTGAGAGTAAAGAAGCAGGTTAGTGATAGATTAGAATTTATATGATAAAAAGCCCAGTCGTGATGACTGGGCTTTTTTGTATATTAATGTAGAAAGAGTTGATAGATAGGGTACAGTTCGTAACCGACTCTATATAGTCAATCCAGAATAAAAGAGATACAACCCATATCATGAAACAGTTTAGGTAGATTATTCTCCATCCACCCT
>NZ_CAJGZJ010000021.1 GCF_904846225.1 Psychrobacter immobilis
AAGGGTGGATGGAGAATAATCTACCTAAACTGTTTCATGATATGGGTTGTATCTCTTTTATTCTGGATTGACTATAGTAACTCTTAGGTGTCACTAGAATATTCCTATATTGTTATATATAGTTGGAAGTTTTAAAAATGCTATGCAGTCAATTCACTATAAAACAGACACAGTGCTACTGGGATAAACTTTTCACTGACTATATACACAATGCGCTTAATTATTTTTCACAAAAAATCCTATTATCATAGACAATATGATTTTTTGTTTTCGACAACATTTAGCAAAATTTCGCCGTTTTAAGTCGCACTATTTAAGTGGTGACACGCCCTAGATAAGATAGTCTATGCTGCTTTTTCGCTACCTTTATCAGTATAGCTTTCGCTTGCCTGCTTAATTTTCGTTAAGATATCTTTTATCTCAGACGCTGACATATAAGTTGGCACCGCGTAGGTATCACTCACTTCTTTGGCAGCGGCTTTAGCGATACTATCAAAATCACTGACCTGCATCCCTTTAACAGTTGGATTGATATTCAAAACTTCAATCAAGTCGCGCACTTGAGCAATAAAATAGTCTGTTAGGTTACTATTATTGGCTTGAGAATCCTTCACGATACCCGTTTTTTTAGCCAATTCAGCCAATCTTTTTTTGGCAACATTACGATTGATATCAAGCACATAAGGCAGCACGATAGCATTGGCTCGGCCATGAGGAATACTGTAATACGCACCCAATTGATGGGCAATGGCATGGACATAACCAAGGCCCGCTTTGTTAAAAGCGATCCCACCATAATGCGCGGCAATACCCATCTCTTCTCTTGCTTTTAGATCAGCTCCATCTTTATAAGCCAATGGTAAATAGTGCATAACGGATTTGACGGCAGAGGCCGCATAATAATCGGTTTCTACGCTTGCGTTTACACTCATCCATGCTTCAAGAGCATGCGTCAATACATCAATGCCCGTGTCTGCCGTAATATGTGCGGGCATGCCTTTCATAATAATAGGGTCAATAGCCGCGGCTAATGGCACCATTCTTGGGTCGATAGACAATGCTTTTTGATGAGTTTCGTCGTCTGACACAACCGCACCAAGCGTCGCTTCTGAGCCTGTGCCAGCCGTCGTAGGGATACAATATAGCGGCGTTGCAGGCTTTCTTGCTTTAAGAATGCCGATTAGCTGTCTGGGCTGGCAGTTATTGCCTTGCGACATTGCAATCATCTTAGCCGCATCAATCACCGAGCCGCCGCCAATAGCGATTATCGAATCACAATCAGCTGCTAAAGATTGACGCAGCCCTTCTTCTACCACCTTAAAAGTAGGGTCTGGCGTCACACCATCATAGACTGTATAGCTGATGTTTTTTGCCTCTAGGTAATCAATCACTTTGGCTGGTATGCCAAGCTTATTTAGCACTGCATCAGTGACGATAAAAACATTATGACTACCTTCATTGATGAGCATATCGCATAGCTCATCACAAGAAGTCTCACCGACAAATAACATCGGTCTTCTAATCGGTATCACATAAGCAAACGCTTTTAGCACTTTGGCGCGAGTCTTAGCAACGGCCAAATAACCTGCATGCTGTAATGTATTAGCATTGACTAATTTACCGCTGACTAATTTTGAAATACTATTTTGTTTTTTCATGGCCACAAAAATCCTTCTTAATGATGTTAATAACAGCCATAACGGTCATTTTAATCTGCTGATAATGATCGTTATTAAAGTAAAAAATATACAGATAGTGTGAGCGCGTACATCAAGCAAGCGACTGTCCCAATTTATTGTACCACCGCCCTTTTTGGTATGTTGCTCTTATTATGAACTGCTATGTTTCGATAAAAATTGAATTGTATAGTCAGCTGAAAACAAAACAGTTATACGAGCTTAAATGCGCTACTGGTATAAATTTTCCTTGCTTGCTGTTATCACAGAGGCTGCGTAAAATTCATTCCAGTAGCGCTGTGTTCTTTTTATGGTGCATCGACTATATTTAATTTCTATCATTTAAATAGCTATCAATTAACTTGAGAGTATACCCTACTTAGGCTAAACCATACTCGCCTGCAACAACTGCTTCGAATATAGATGCTGTGGATTATTGAAAAGCGCTTCGGTACGCCCAGACTCAATACATACACCGTCTTTTAGCACCATAATATGCTGACACAAGGCGCGTACTACTTTTAAATCATGACTAATAAACACATAGCTGACGTGCAGTTTTTCCTGAATTTCACGCAGTAAATTGACCACAGTCACCTGCGTCGTGCTATCGAGTGCGGACGTGGGTTCATCCAATATCAATAGACTTGGTTTCATAATGAGCGCACGTGCCAATGCCACGCGCTGACGCTGACCACCTGATAGCTCATGGGGATAACGTTGGGCAAAATCCAGCGGTAAATGCACGGTAGCAAGACTGTCCATCACCGCTTTCTGACGAGTTATTTTGTCGACACCTTGTACTAGTAGTCCTTCTTCCACTATCTGCAATACGGTCATACGCGGATTGATACTGGCAAATGGATCTTGAAATACCATTTGAATCTGTGAGCGAAAGGTGCGCAATGCTTTTTTAGACAATGCTGAGATATCTTGCCCATTGACCATTATCTGGCCACTCACGACTGCTTGATTGCTGAGTAACTGACTGAGCGCAAGGGCAATCGTCGTCTTTCCAGAGCCAGACTCACCAACGATACCTAGCGCATGGCCTTTTTGTATCGTCATATCGACATCTTTGACCGCGTCGAACCAGCGCTTAGTAACACCAAACACACTTTTTTCAATTGGAAACTGTACTTTGAGATTATTCACTTCTAGTACACTTGATTGCTTATCTTCGTTATCATCTATTAGATCTAATGCTCGCCCAAAGTCTTGTTTGATAAGCGTACGCGTATATTCTGCCTTAGGCTGGTCAAACACAGTGAGCGTTGGCCCTTGCTCAATCGTCTGTCCTTGACGCATAACGATGACTTCATCACTATAACACTTGACCAAATTTAGATCATGACTAATCAGCACCATTGCCATATTATGCTGACGCTTGAGATCATCCAATAGCTCAAGTATTTCATGTTGCAAGGTCACATCAAGCGCCGTCGTGGGTTCATCAGCGATTAATATATCAGGCTGTTGAGCCAACGCCATGGCAATCATTACGCGTTGACGCTGACCGCCCGATAGCTCATGTGGATAACGTTTTAGCTTATCGATAGGATCTGTGATATTGACGTCATCTAGCAAAGCGATGCTTTTGTCTCGCCACTGCTTTTTGGGTACACCGCTTAAACGCAGTGATTCGGCGATTTGCTTGGCGACCGTATGCAATGGATTTAACGCTGTCATCGGCTCTTGAAATACCATCCCAATACGCTGACCACGGATACAGCGCAATGCAGCATTACGCGCATTATCATTTGCTATTGGTAGCGTAACCATTGCTGCTGAGCCTGCCAGCTGCACCTGACCACTAATGACCAGATTATCAGGCAGCAAGCCCAACAACGCCAGACTCGCAATCGATTTGCCAGAGCCTGACTCGCCAACGATGGCTAAAGTTTGTCCTTGTCTCAGCTCATACGAGAGTTGATCAACTAAAGTCATACTGGCGGATGTGACAATACTCAGCTTATCTACTGTCAGCATTAGCTTGTTTAGAGTATCGCTGTTATTTTCTTTTGGACGGTCGTTTTTTACAGTAGTCATTGTCAAATGAGTATTTATCATATTAAGAGCGCCTTGGATCGAACGCATCACGTAGCGCTTCACCAACGAAGATAAGCAATGATAAAATGAAGGTCAAGCTAAAGAATCCCGATAATGCCAACCAAGGGGCATCGAGGTTGTTTTTCCCTTGCACCATCAGCTCACCCAGTGATGGAGAACCAGGTGGCAACCCATATCCCAAGAAGTCGAGCGCGGTTAAAGCAATAATGTTGGCGGTTAAGATAAATGGCAGCTGCGACAAGCTTGATGCTAATGCGTTTGGCAGAATGTGTCTACGCATAATTTGACTGTCCGAAACACCAAGATTGCGGGCAGCGCGGACATAATCAAAATTGCGCGCTCGCAAAAACTCTGCTCTTACCAAACCGACCAATCCCATCCAACCGAATAGCAGCATCATGGCGAACAGCATCGTGATACTAGGGCTAAATAAACTAACCAAGATAATAATCATAAAAAGCTGCGGCATCCCGCCCCATACTTCCATGAAGCGTTGCCCTGCCAAATCTACCCAACCACCATAATATCCCTGTATCGCACCGACAATAATGCCAATTAGTGCACCCGCGAGCGTCAATGCCAGACCAAACAATAACGATACTCGCAACCCATAAAGTATTCGCGCCAGCACATCACGGCCCAAGTCATCAGTACCGAGCCAATTCTGACTGTTGGGCGCTGCTGGATACGGAATGCCTAGCTCAACATTGGGCGTCTGATCGGCAAAGGGAATGAGCGGCATTATATAATAACCCTGATCATTGATCAGCGTCTGAACGGCAGGATCTTTATAGTTGGTTTCAGTCTCAAAAATACCGCCAAAAGTCGTTTCAGGATATGCTTTTAATATCGGAAAGTAATAATCATCCTGATAATGCACCAATAGCGGTTTGTCATTGGCTATCACATCGGCTGCCATACAAATGACAAATATCAGCAAAAAAACAAACAGTGATATCAGTCCAAGGCGGTTGCGGCGAAAACGATTTAGACGTGCCTGCCAAATAGGATTTAGACGGCGTTTTTTTTGGACAGCCACAGGAGCAGCCGTTGAGGATTGCGGATGACTTGACATTAGCGCCCCTCAAAATCAATGCGCGGATCGATTAAGTGATAACTTAAATCACTGATTAACTGTAATAGCAGTCCCACCAACGTAAAAATAAATAACGTACCAAATATCACAGGATAGTCACGCTGCTGAATAGCCTCAAACCCCAGTAACCCTAACCCATCAAGTTTAAAAATAATCTCGATAAGAAAATTACCAGCAAAGAAAATCCCGACGATAGCCGCTGGAATACTCGCAATAATAATCAACATTGCATTACGAAATACATGCCCGTATAAAACCTGACGCTCATTTAAGCCTTTGGCGCGAGCGGTGAGCACATACTGCTTACCAAGCTCTTCCAAAAAGCTGAACTTGGTCAAATAAGTCAAGCCAGCAAAACCGCCAACCGTACTTGCTAGGAGCGGCAGTGTCAAATGCCAAAAATAATCTTTGACCTTACCAAGTGTGCTTAATTGATCGAAATTCTCAGAGGTTAATCCTTGCAGCGGAAAAATATTCCAATAGCTACCACCTGCAAAAAATACCAATAGTATGACGGCAAATACAAATACAGGTATCGCATGGCCAATGGCAAGGAACATGGCGGTGGCTTTATCAATCCCTGAACCATGATGCATGGCTTTATACACCCCGAGTGGAATAGCTATCATATAAATGAGCAGCGTACTCCATAATCCGAGCGAAATTGAGACAGGCAGCTTTTCTACAATAAGAGCGGTTACCGGTTGCCCTTTAAAAAACGACTCGCCAAAATCTAGCTGAGCATAGTTTTTTAATATTAGCCAAAAGCGTTCAGGGGCAGATTTATCAAAACCGTACTGGGCATTGATGGCATTGACCATCTCCTCTGACAAGCCGCGAGTCCCTTGATAGGTGCTGTTGCCACCTGCACTACCTGCGCCAATATTAGCGCTGAGTGCGTTGTCTTTTCTACCTTGCTCGATAAGCACCAGTTGCTGTTCAACAGGACCACCTGGTGCGGCTTGTACAATCACAAAATTTGCCAGCAATATCAAAAAAAGCGTTGGTACGATTAGCAATAACCTTTTTAAGATATAACGACCCATAATAGCGATTTCCTAAAGTAAAAATATGACAATGGAGAAAGTGGGCAATTAACTTTTAACAGAGCAGCGTGGTGGTTTAAAACATTTAACTTTAAAACTAAATTTAAAAAATGACCGTTTAAAAGTCGTTTTTGAGCTCACGTAAAGCGGTAAACACGGTCAAAGAATTTTCGTCAGCAAGATCCATTTTAGAATTGACACCCGCTATCACACTCGGCTCTTGCGCCCGTAAAAACACATTTACTGCGCGCTCATGTTCCAAAGTCACAGGTAAGGTCGGCATGCCCTGAGCCGTTTTTTCTTCTGCTTGTATCAGTGCTTGCTGCATTGCCTCATTGTTAGGCTCAATAAACAGACCAAAGTGTAAATTGCTAGCGGTATATTCGTGGGCTGGATACAGTAACGTCTTGGCTGGCAAACCATCTAAACGCTTAAAGCTGTCATGTAATTGTTCAATCGTACCAGTGAACACACGGCCACAACCAGCACTAAATAGCGTGTCACCGCAAAAGCAATGCTGACGACCCTCGATATCTAAAACATAAGCTACGTGACTGGCTGTATGTCCAAACACCTCCCACACTTGTGCTGTACAACCCCAAGCACTTACCGTACTACCGTCCTTTATCGTCTGATCTTCATCTACGTTATGCTCAGCGTGAGCAACCAGATGGGTCATGGGGTAAGACTCTTGTAGCTCTGCGACGCCGCCGATATGATCATGGTGGTGATGGGTGGTCCAAATCGAGGTCAGCTCCAGCTCATTTTCTTCTAAATAGGCGATGACAGGTGCCGCTTGCCCTGGATCAATGACAATCGCCTGCTTATTACTTTCGTTAATCAGTGTCCAAATGTAATTGTCATTAAATGCTTTGATCGGGTGAATACGAATACTCATGTTAAATCCTTACCAATAGTTATTTTTATTGCTCGTTTTTTTTGCAAACACTTATAGATTGAAAATGATGTTATTTCTTTAAATAATTGTTAACACGCGTCTCTGCTTTTTTATCCGACCACCAGTAGTCAATACCGACGGCATTGGTAGGCAATTTATCAGTATGACGATATTGATCCCAATAGGCGACATTGGTACCAGACTTGCGATATAAAGGCACCAAATAGTAACCTGCGCGCAATAAGCGATCAAGCACATGAGTATAGAGAACAATTTCGTCACGATTTTTAGCATTGCCTAGTTTTTCTATGACGCTATCAATCACCGCATTTTTGATACCGGGTGTATTTTGATTGCCAGCTTGATCGGCGGCAGCACTGCCCCAAAAGCCAAACTGTTCCGCACCGGGGGATAAACTTTGGGCAAATACATCAACCACCATATCGTAATCGAAACGGCGCATACGCTCATAATACTGCGGACCATCGACTTGGCGCAGCGTCGCATCAAATCCCAAACGTTTTAGATTGCGAATATAAGGCAGCAATACACGTCCTACCGTCTCACCCGTCATCAAAATCTCAATTTTGGCGCGTTGACCATTGGGCTGATACAGTTTCATATCATCATAATAAAACCCAGCATCCAACAATAACTGCCGCGCCGCAAGCAATCCTTGACGATTAAAACCACTACCGTCACTGGTTGGCAGTTGCCACTCTGTCAATACCGCCTGACGCTGAATCGGCTCAAGCTTGGATAAGAATGGACTGAGCACCTTCATCTCTTCAGCCGATGGCGTTCCTGTCGCAGCCAGCTCCGAGCCATAAAAAAAGCTTTGCAAGCGTTCGTATTGACCATGAAATAAAGTCTTATTCATCCATTCAAAGTCATAAGCTGCACTCAATGCTTGGCGAACGCGAATATCTTGAAAAATTGGTTGGCGCATATTCATGACCAGACCTTGCATCGGTACTGGGTTTTCACTACTTATCGTTTCTTTATTAATCATGCCAGCCTTTACCGCAGGGAAGTTATAACCTGTTGCCCAGTTAGAGGCTTTGTTTTCAGGGCGAAAGCGATATTGACCAGATTTAAACCCTTCAAAAGAAATCTCATCACTTTGATAATATACAAACTTAATCATATCAAAGTTATAACGACCACGATTAACCATCAAATCACGTCCCCAATAGTTGGGATCACGCACATAGCTGACCGCACGACCTGCATCAACACGGCCAAGCTTATAAGGCCCACTACCCATCAATGGTGTCAGGGTTATTTTTTCAAAATCCGTATCGATAGAGGACTTGGCAAATATTGGAAACTGCCCGACGGTCAATAAAATTTCTTTATTGTTACTTGAGGCAAAAACGAACTTTACTTGTTGCTTATCAATAATTTGTACCTTGCGGATGTCACCCAAATAACTGCGAATATACATTGGCCCTTTGTTCAATAGCGCATCAAATGTCGCTTTGACATCGCTACTGGTCACGGGCGAGCCGTCCCAAAAACGGGCAGCGGGGTTTATATGATAGATAATCCAGCTCGTATCCGCTGGATCATAAGTCACCTTGTTTGCCAGCTGCGGATACATGGTAAATGCTTCGTTCAATGAGCCCGTCATCAAGGTATCATATAGATAATCAGTGCCAGCCATCGCCACACCTGTCGTCATCCATTTGTTTGCAGCATTAAAAGTTCCCTGCGCACCCAATGAGAGCGTGCCTCCAGTTGGCGCATCTGGATTGGCATAGGGCATAAAGGGAGCGTTAATATACTCAGTAGGGCTATTATGTCCCAGCGCAGTAATCGTCATTGGCGCCGCCAAACTGACTGGCATCCAACTGACAGCAAGGGCGAGTAAGACGGTTCGTAGCATGGCATTTTTTATCATAATAGCGTTATAACCAGCCTCTGTGCTAAACCCATTGATGTATTGAGAATTTATTAAGAAACATCAATACAGTAAAAATTCATCATAACAAATTTAGGTTTTTTCACCTAATGGTTTACCGTGTTAAGTGTGGCACCTTATGCGTCAATAATGCAAAAATCAAACGCACATTCAATAAAAAAGACGCAGTCCATAGGATTTGCGTCTTTTTATTCTAAAACTCACACGTATTTAAGCGTACTTTTTTTCAAATGCTATCATAAAGTCGACCAATTGCTGCACCCACTCAAGCGGCACCGCATTGTAAATGCTGGCACGCATACCGCCAACATCACGATGACCTTTTAGATTCATCAAACCCGCTGCCTTTGACTCTTCTAAAAATACTTTATCAAGGGCACTATCAGGCAAAGTAAATGGCACATTCATGATCGAGCGATATTTATGAGCGATTGGATTACTATAAAAGCCACTGTCATCGATTGTTTTGTACAATAAGTCTGCTTTTTGCTGGTTGATTTTGCCAATGGCAGCAACACCGCCCTGCTCTTCTAACCAATCAAAAACCAAACCTGCTAGATACCAGGAGTAAGTCGCTGGCGTGTTCGACATAGATTCTTTTTCGGCTTGATGGGTATAGCTCAGCAGCAAGGGACACCACTCACTTGCCTGCCCCAATAAATCTTCACGGACAATAACAATGACCAATCCCGCAGGACCAATGTTCTTTTGTGCACCCGCATAAATCATACCAAACTTGGACACATCAATTGGCTGTGACAAGATGCAAGAAGACATATCAGCGATAAGGGGTGCATCAACTTGGGGCGGCTCAAATATCTGCAAGCCATGAATGGTTTCATTGGCGCAATAATGGAAATACGCCGCATCATCGCTCACATTCCAATCGCTTTGAGCAGGCACATCAGTAAAATTACTGTCTTTACCAGTTGCTACTAAATTAACCTCACCAAGACCTAGAGTGGCATAACGCTGGGCTTCTTTGATCGCTTTACCTGACCAAGCACCAGTCGTTAAATAGTCTGCACGCCCGCCTTTTAAAAGGTTCAATGGAATCGCTGAAAATTGCAGACTAGCGCCACCTTGTAAAAACAGTACTTTATAGTTATCTGGAATTTCCATCAACGAACGCAATTTAGCTTCGGCTTTTTCAGTAATCTCAATGTATTCTTTACTACGATGACTCACTTCCATCACCGACATACCACTCCCTTGCCAATCAAGCAGCTCTTCTTGAGCACGTGATAATACCTCAGTCGGTATTGTGGCAGGCCCTGCAGAAAAGTTAGGTAAACGGTTAGGCGTCGTAGTATTGAAAGTTGGTGTAGGTTCTGAGTTTGTAGACATGGCTTTCATCCTAAATATGATGGGATCATCGTTGTTAATTGGGCTTTGAAACTTAAAACACGCTAAAATTGATCTTAGGGCGTGTTGAACATTCACAAATAGGCACTGCTGATAGCTAAAATGGTTTCATACAAGGCGCAAGTTGACGATAATGTTAATACCTTAGCTAGAATTGCAACGCAGTGTGGAGCGATTTTAGCATCAGCCCTGAGGACGGAGTAAGCAAAGTACTGCTTTGCCCGTCCGCAAGACAAGAGCTATGCTCGCAGTGAGGACAGGACGCTTTTTTACCACTTCTTTGTTAAAAATAGACGCTTAGAATGACTAAACTTATTATTTTTAAATTTGAATTGTCTAAAAAATAGTCTCTGTCAGTGCCATGGTCGAATGTTCAACACGCCCTAGTTTTTATTGAGTTAAGAACAACTATATTACCAATACAGAGCTTATTTATATAAAAATTTACTTATCATAGAAGGTACTTATCATAGAAAGCTATTTATGTACAAAGCCATCAATTTATATAAAAAACGATCAAAGTGCCAGTTAAAAAACAGCCAAACCAGAAAGCTGCTCCCAAAACTGACGCTTTAAGCTGCTATCAGCGAGCATCTCATCTAATGCGGGCATAACAGTAAGATTAGGATGCTCAAGTCCTTCAGGCAGGGCGGTCAATGCAGCGACTTGTATGTCTTCACTTCTACCTATTTTAAATACATAACCTGCAAGGCTGGCATTGGCAAGCTCGGCCGTATCCATGCCTGCACAGATAGGAAATGACGTTGTCTCGCAAGTTATGGATAGTGCTTGCGTGATATTTTCCCATAACTTTTGGCTATTATTGTTCAGTGCTTGAATATCAACCAAGATCACCCAATTGCCATAGCGGCCACCTTGTAAGTCAAATGGGACCACTTTAATATTATGGTCACGATAACTTTCAGTTGGCTGATTCTGTTTAGCAGATGCCGTTACTGACTGTACTATCTTATCTACAATAGGGCTGATAGTAGCGTCAGCGGTGCTCGTATCAAAACTATAGGTTACTGGCTGCTGCTCGTCAGGTTGATTTAAACCAATATCATTAATGTCGTTATAATTATGACTAATAGTTTCATGATCTACTATGTTTGGAACAGCGTCCACGGACTCAATATCTGAAATATCATCATTTAAATCGTCAATGCTCGGTTGTTCAATACTTACGTTAGAAGAAGTAGACTGAATAGTTTTATATGCTGCGGTAGGCGCAGAGATATCTGCAATATTAATAGTTTCTGAGCTTGGTTGCACCCACTGATTAATACCCATCATCGCTAAAATCTGGCGCTGCTGCATACGATGTTGCAATATGATTAGCGGGTCTTGGATATCACTCATGCGTCTCTACTATCCTACTTGTCTTAAATGGGTTTATAGGTTTCTATTTGACAAAATCGTCTAAAAAATATCGCTTCTTGGCATTCACATACTCACTTCACCAAGCATCATCAAGTCAAGCAAAAATCCGACGAACTCCTAACCAATGCTCTGACAGTAAGCGTAATCAGTCGCACTCGTCTTGACTGACTATCGTATCGCGTAACATCGCCGTATGCAATGTACTCAGCCATTGTCGGTAATCATTATAAGTATAACCATGGTCAATAGTAGCATTATTAGCATGGCTACTATTTGTATGACCATTATAATCTATTTGATGACTGCTCTGTTGCCTCTCTCGACAATTACCATCAGGATTACGTGCGCCAATATAGTCAGCTGAAAATAAAACAGTTATACAAGCTTAAATGCGCTGCTGGTATAAATTTTACTGGCTTGCTATCTTAACAAGATTTGGAATCAAATCATGACCCATTTTTTTGCAAAAAAAAGCCCTTTACGATAAAGGGATTAATACAATGCAAAAGCATTTTTAATTATTTGTTGAGACAGTTATCAAATTTTAAGCAAAAAAAAGCGACTCCAAAAGCAAATCCTCGGCACACATCGTGACTATTACCGTTGCTACCTTCCGGTCCTGGCGGGATTCATAGAACAATGTTGCGAGGCTACCAATGGAGCCACCAGTTGCAAATTATACAAGAATTTTTCAGTATTACAACCCCCTTTGTAAAACTGTTTGTTTTAGGGCATAAAATAAGTAGTAACCTAAGTGACAAAATTCTTACAGCAGCACTTTTAAATTTTGCTATTTTAGTGCATGAAGCTGGACAGACATTGTCATCTAACAAATAAAATGAACAGCTTCTAGTATGTATATTAATTTTAATAAGACTCGCATCAACCTTACTTAGGAGATAATCATGAAAACTAATCTATTTAACAAAGCAGCGCTCACTACAGGTACGGCACTTCTATTAACAGCAATGATGGGCGGCGCACATGCAGAAACAACCGGCTACGACCAGCTGACTTTTCAATCAGAAGTAAAAGAAGAAATCCAAAATGACGAAGTACGCGCCAGCTTATATAAAAAAGCCCAAGCCACTGACTCTAAAACGCTAGCCACGACTCTCAACACGACAATTAACAGTGCAATGAAAATTGCCAAGCGCTATCCTAGCGTCACAGTTAGCACAGGCCAACAAACCACCTATCCTCGCTATGATAAAAATGACAAAATCATCGGCTGGACAGGACAGGCAAATATAGAGTTAAAGAGCACAGATTTTGCAGCGACGAGCCAGCTCATTGCAGACTTGCAAGAAACCTTGGTCATGGACAATCTAAACTTTGGTGTTTCAGACACTAAAAAAACTGCATTAGAGCAAAAACTGATGACTGAAGCTTCTCGTGCTTTTCAACAACAAGCTAAAAATCTAACACGTGCATGGGATGCTCGCAGTTATCGTGTGGTGAATGTCAATCTAAATACAGGCAGCAACTATCCCCGCCCGATGTATGGCGTTTTTGCTATGAAGTCTGCATCTGCTGACTCAGTACCAAGTCAGAACTTTGAGTCTGGTAATAGCACCATTTCAGTAACGGCTAACGGTACTATTGAGCTGACTAAATAAAACCGCTCAACCTTCAAAACTGAGCTATTAGTATTAAAAAAGGCAAGCACTATAGACAGTACTTGCCTTTTTCTTATGATGTGTATTCGGTGAAAAATTAAATCGATACATCAATCGTCAGATACTACTGGAATGAATTTTCCTCGCTTGCTGTGCCGTTACAGACAGAGGCTTCGAAAAACTCATTCCAGCAGTACTGTCGCGCTTTTATTTTTTTTGACTATATCAAAACACGTGAATAATGAGCAGAACTGAGGTATGACCTATTATAGCTATAAATCAATTTAAGGCTTAGCGGTATTCTTTTGACGCATTTTCAACATGACTTTTTGATGCCATGGCAAATTCTGATAGGCCAAAAGCTGTTTCGCAATCTTTTTATTATTCTGTAAAGTGGTATTGTTTTGAATTACATAAATGGTGCGCGAGACTTGTTGTAGCACCTGCCCTTCTTTGTTCTTGACTACCGCTTGTACGCTATGTTCGCCCGGTAATATATCAACAGTCGCAATCGACGTATTTAAACCTTTTGCTACTTCGTTATCATCAAAATAAATACTGATGCTATCGCCTGCTTGTAGTGCTGGTTTAATTTGTACGCTCACGTTAACGTTTTGTGCTGGACGGCGATAAGCCCGCTCCTCACTCGGCTCTATTAAGGTTAATTGGTAATTTACCTGTACCGCTTTGACAGCTGCTACTGGTATAGTTGCCGTTTGAGCATTATTAGCAGCGTTGCCGTTAGTGCTATTGTTTGAGCTGGTATTGCTTGAACTAGAACTATCTGAATTAGAACTGTCTGATTTAGAACTGTCTGATTTAGAACTACTATTGCCCGTACTAACCGAAGTTTGACTGACTTGTTTATCCGCTTGTTGCTCATAGCTTTGTGGACGATCGGTGAAAGTCACTTGACCTGTTTTTTTATCAACAATTTTATAAATAGGTGCGGCATTTGCCGTTGTCATATAAACACTGGCGGCGCTAATCATCACAGTAGCCAGCACGCTTATCGTTAAACCACCTTTTAAGAAGCTCGGTTTTGATGATGAAATCATAGTCAGTCAACCTAATCGTTATGTAGTACTAATTAATATGCTATTGTGAAAGCCATTATGCGGTAATTTTAATGGTAAATCAGTAATGAATTTATAGAAGTCATAATATTTGAGGTGGTAAATTCTTACCAGTAGACACAAAAAAACCAGCCAAGATTGCCTCAGCTGGTTTTTTTTATTGAAAAAGCTTTGAAAAGCTAACTACTCACTAGCAGCTGTAATAAAGATCAAACTCAACTGGATGCACGGTAACGTTGACACGCTGCACTTCTTCTTCTTTCAGTGCAATGAACGCTTCTAGCATATCTTCGGTGAACACATCGCCTTTTAACAAGAACTCATGATCATCACGCAACGCTTGTAGTGCCACTTCTAGACTTTCAGCAACCGTTGGGATTTGCGCTTCTTCTTCTGGCGGCAAGTCATATAAGTTTTTGTCAGCGGCTTCGCCTGGATGCATTTTATTCTGAATACCATCAAGACCAGCCATCAATAGCGCAGCAAAAGCTAGATACGGGTTAGCGGCTGGATCAGGGAAACGCGCTTCGACACGGACAGCTTTAGGGCTACTAACATGTGGAATACGAATAGACGCTGAGCGGTTAGAGGCTGAGTACGCTAGTTTAATAGGTGCTTCATAATGTGGCACTAGACGCTTATAGCTGTTGGTCGATGGGTTGGTAATCGCATTCAAAGCGCGAGCATGATTGATGACACCGCCGATGAAATATAGTGCTGTTTCAGACAAGCCAGCGTATTCATCACCTGAGAACGTGTTTACGCCATCTTTAGAGATTGACATATGCACATGCATACCTGACCCATTATCACCAACGATTGGCTTAGGCATAAAGGTCGCTGTTTTGCCAAACTGATGCGCGACATTATGAACGACGTATTTTAACTGTTGTACTTCATCCGCTTTTTTGACTAGCGTATTGAAAGCGACGCCAATCTCTGACTGACAAGGTGCTACTTCATGATGGTGTACTTCGATACAGCCTTCGCCGATGATTTCTTCAATACGTTCGCACATCACAGCACGCATATCGTGTGAGCTATCAATTGGTGGTACTGGGAAATACGCCCCTTTAACACGTGGACGATGTCCCATGTTGCCCCACTCATAGTCATTGTTGGTTGACCATGGCGCTTCTTCTGCGGTGATTTTATGGCTAACACCTGACATATCGATTGACCATTTAACATCATCAAATACGAAGAATTCTGGCTCAGGACCGAAATAAGCGGTATCACCGATACCCGTAGACTTTAAGTACTCTTCTGCACGGCGGGCGATAGAGCGTGGATCACGTTCATAGCCTTGAAGCGTTGATGGCTCGATAATATCGCACGTCACTACCACAGTCACTGCATCAAAGAAAGGATCAAGAAAAGCGGTCTCTGGGTCTGGACGTAAGATCATATCTGACGCTTCGATACCTTTCCAACCAGCAATAGATGAGCCATCAAACATTTTACCGTCTTCCATGACTTCTTCATCAACGCTATGCGCTGGGAAACTGATGTGCTGCTCTTTACCGCGTGTATCGGTAAAGCGGAAGTCGACCCATTTAGCATTAGAGGATTTGATAAGGTCTAGTAGTTTGTTCGACATAAATAGTCTCCGTTGTGTTAATCACGTTATTACAAGTTAAAGTTCTTGGTGCAATTTTTTGGTTTAAGCATGTTAAATGTGTTTCTAAATAAAGCCAAACAGCGCATCTAATATTATACTTATTATCAACACTATTCACGTTATTAGTCAAGAGGCTCGTTTAGATCATATCCTCAATGAGGCCAATGATCATCTCTCAAAATGATTCATATGCCAAATCGGTTCTCATATTATTCTAACAATATCTGACTTACCATGCTGCACTCTTCAGGTAGTTGTTGCTAGCTATTTCTAGATCACGCTATTTTTGGATCGCGCTATCGCTATAAATAATCGTAACATTAATATTGCAAAGACTGTGCCAATTTACTTATTTTTTTAATTTTATCAGAAGTCATAGCTATATTAATTATCATATACTTCAAATACTTAATCTAATATATTTATATTTTAAGAATATTTTTAAAAGGTTTAGATCTCTATTTTTAGCTCACTAACATTCATGTAATACTCTAGACTTGCACAGAATTAGTGCATCAGAAATGAATGATTTATCAGTGATGTGCTTTTATAGTGCATCTCTAATGTTTACGAATATTTAATTAGCTCGTCATTAGAGAAGCACAACCTGCGAGATAAGAAAAACCAATTTTTATTCACCGCTCATTTACGCAGCTTGCACACCACATTTGATAGACGGCAAAATAGTGGTAAGATAACCGCGTTCTACAAAAGCGATTGTCACTGTTAACCTGACTCGAATTTGATTATTAAGACATCTCAAAATAAACATAGATAACTATAATTTTTGAAAATACCATCACGTGCACAAGTTGAAAATCTAATGATTCTGATGATCGATAATTACGACAGCTTTACGTACAATATTGTACAGTACTTCGGTGAATTACAGCAGGACATCACCGTTTGGCGTAACGATCAAATGACTATCGAACACATTAAAAACTTGGCACCCGACGTAATCGTCATCGGCCCCGGCCCTTGCGACCCTGACCGTGCTGGTATTTCGTTAGATGTTATCGAAACTTTTAAGGGGATTATTCCAATATTGGGAATTTGCTTAGGACACCAAGCGATTGGACAAGCATTTGGTGGACGAGTGGTTAAAGCGGGTAAAATCATGCATGGACGATTATCTGCCATTTATCATAATGACGAAGGCGTTTTTGCAGGACTACCTAATCCATCGCAAGTCACGCGTTATCATTCACTCGTCATTGACAAGACCAGTTTACCTGATTGTTTGGAGCTGACATCATGGACTCAAAATATTGATGGTAGTATCGAGGAAATAATGGGCATTCGTCATAAAACGTTTGCCATCGAAGGCGTACAATTCCATCCTGAGTCTATCTTAAGTGAAGCTGGCTATCAGTTGCTCAATAACTTTTTGCAGACTCATAATTTGGCTGTATTAGCCTCAGACCAATTGCCGCAAGTCAGTTAGCTGTGGACTGAGAATAAAAGTTTAATAATAAGATTAGTCCTCAATCACAGTAATCATATCTAAATAGCCTACAATAAAACCAATACATAAAAAATATTAAGCGAGATAATAATGAGCACGACTAAAACAGAGGGAAACCACGCACCAGATACGATTGCTCGACTGTCTGATGAAGAAATACACAAGCTGCTAACCACGGCTTTAGGCAGAATATTTCAGCATATTGACTTAACGTTTGATGAGATGTATCAGGTCATGCTTGTCATCATGCAAGGAAGATGTAGCGATGCGATGATGGGCGCTATTTTGACGGGATTGCGGATGAAGGGTGAATCCATTGATGAAATCACCGCATCTGCCAGTGCCATGCGCGCTTTGGCGGCGAATATTACGCCGAAGGATTGTGATTACTTAGTGGATATCGTCGGTACGGGTGGTGATGGTGCTAATTTATTTAATGTTTCTACCGCATCCGCCTTTGTTGCCGCAGCCGCAGGGGCGCAAGTTGCCAAACATGGTAACCGCGGCGTATCGACCAAATCTGGTAGCTCAGACTTACTCGAACAAGCAGGTATTAGTCTTGCGCTCACGCCTGAGCAAGCAAAAGACTGTATCGAAAATCAAGGGCTTGGCTTTTTGTTTGCACCCAATCATCACAGCGCCATGCGTTATGCCAATCCAGTACGTCGCGAATTAAAATCACGTACAATCTTTAATATTTTGGGGCCATTAACCAATCCTGCTGGAACGCCCAATCTGGTCATTGGCGTCTTTACGGCTCAACTCTGTGAACCTATCGCCAAAGTAATGAAAAACTTGGGCGCACGCCATGTGATGGTCGTTGGCGCAAAAGATGGATTAGACGAAATCAGCCTTGCAACCTCCACCACGGTCGCTGAGCTAAAAGATGGAGAAATATCCGTGTATGAGATGATGCCAGAAGATGCGGGCATTGAGTCACAAACGCTGATTGGTCTCGATGTTGACTCTCCACAGCAAAGCCTTGATTTGATTCGTGCTGCACTATCTGGAACAGAAACAAACGATCGCTCGGTACTCAAAGCTCGTGATATGATTGCATTAAATGCAGGCGCGGCGATATATACCGCAGGGCTTGCCAGCAATTACCCAAATGGTGTCAGCCAAGCACAAAAAATCCTCCAAAATGGTGAGGCTTTAATCAAGCTTGAGTCTTTAGCCAAATACACGCAGTTGCTCGCAGCTAAAGGTTAAGCAGTAAGCAGTAAGCAGTAAGCACCATTATTGTGCAAACCTAGCCAGCACTATCTATTCACATTTAATGATATTCGGATACCAGCATGAACAATACAAATATTCCGTCAGTATTACAGCGCATCGTCGCAACCAAAATAGAAGAAGTAAAAGCGGCTCGCGCAGTATTATCTCTTGAAGACTTAAAAGTGCAAGTGGCCGCTGATGACAAACCACGCCGAGGTTTTGCTGCTGCTCTTCGATATGCCAGTGCTAAAGAGAACGGTGTCGGCATCATCGCTGAGATCAAAAAAGCCTCACCTTCTAAAGGTGTTATTAACCATAATTTTGCGCCTGCCTTATTTGCTCAGCAGTACGAACAAGCGGGTGCCAGCTGCCTGTCTGTATTGACAGACCGTGATTATTTTCAGGGCGATGACAGCTATCTTATTCAAGCCTCTAACGTTGTAAGCCTGCCTATATTACGTAAAGACTTTATGATTGATGTTTATCAAATCTATCAGTCTTATTTAATGGGTGCAGATTGTATATTGTTGATCATGGCCTGCCTCGATGACACTCAAGCAAGAGAATTACATGCACTGAGTATCGACCTAGGTATGGACGTATTGATTGAAGTACATACCGAGGCTGAACTGGAGCGTGCTTTACAATTACCACGTTCAGAACACAACATCTATGGTATCAATAATCGCGATTTGAATACTTTTACAGTAGATTTGCAAACAACACTTAATCTAAAGAACACTCTATTACGAGAGCTGGCTATTGACGATGCTATGGCGTCTAATCCAAATGATAACTTACAGCGACCTCTTATCGTCACCGAAAGTGGCATCCATAGTGCAGACGATATTCGTTTGATGCTGAGCCATGATATCCAGCACTTTTTAATCGGTGAGCAGTTTATGAAGACCGATCATCCTGGACAAGCGTTACAATCCTTACTTGCGAGCGTCGCAGCAGACGGGTAAAGTAACTGACATAGTTTAGGATTTAATAAGATTAGATGGCCAATATGAATACAATATTGGCTATTATAAATAGTATGAAATCATTCATTCATCAACCAACGATACGTTAACTTTTATGTCAAACTCCTTATTTTCAAAAGAAATGCAAGACCAACTCAAAGAGCTCAAAGGCCAACTAAGCAAAGGGCATGACGCAGATTCGCCTGAAGGCGAAAATCAAAAGCCAACAGAGCCTGTTTCATTGCTGAGCCAAAAACAGGTCAAAAAGACGGTCAAACAATTAAACAGTGAACATGTCGATGACGATAAAGTTCTGTTTATGCAAGCCATGCATGGCGTTAATCAGCTTGAAGACAAAAACGTTCGCTCACCTGCCAGTGCAGAAAAAGCACGCAAACCTGATGCAACGACATTATCGAAACGTGCTGCCGCTCAAGGTAGTGAGGCCAGCAACTTAGGTGCAGGCTTGTCAGACATGCAAGCACTACTAAATCCTGTCGCTGGAGAGGCATACTTGTCTTATAAACAGCCAACCTTGCAAAACAAAATCTTTGATCAGCTCAAAAAAGGCAAGTTGCGCTGGTATGATGCCGTAGATATCCATGGTTGTACCATTGAAGAAGCACGCGATGCGATGACGCAATTACTCAGCCAAGCCAAGCAGAACAATGAAACTATGGTGAAAATTGTTCATGGCAAAGGCAGCGAAGCCATCCTAAAAACCTGTGTGAATGGTTGGTTACGTCAGTTGCCAGAAGTGTTGGCCTTTTGCTCTGCCCCGCCAAAAGACGGTGGTAACGGTGCTGTATTGGTACTGCTTAAAAAGCCTAAAACTGATGGCGAATAAGTATTACTGTTTTAACCTGAAAAAGGACTGCGAATAAGCAGTCCTTTTTTATATAAGCCAATCGTATGTTTATTCTATAACTGCCTTTAGATATATATCTACAGTACTTTCATGCACACATTTTTCTCATTGTTAAGGTGAATCAATTATGAGTATACAAACCATTGAAAACCTTCAAGCGTTAGATGAACACATCACAATGTTAATTGCTATCGAGCCAAAATTTGCTTCGGTCTATAAGCAAGTTGGACTACCAAGCCTTAGGCACAATGTTGGTGGGTTTGAGCAGCTAATGAGAGCGATGGTAGGTCAACAGCTGTCTGTGGCAGCAGCCGCTAGTATTTGGCAACGATTGGTTGATGCCAATCTGACCAATCCGCAAGCGATTAATGAAGCGACAGACGAGACGTTACGAGAAAAAGGCTTGTCTAAGCAAAAAACACGTTACGTCCGATCATTAGTAGAGCATGATATAGATTTTGCTGCCTTAAAAACCCTACCCGATGAAGAAGTCATAAAAACGCTGACAGCTGTGACTGGTATCGGACGCTGGACGTCCGAGATGTACTTATTATTCTCATTAAAACGAGCAGATGTACTTGCGGTCGATGACTTAGCCATCAAAGTCGCAGCGATGGAGTTACTCGGTTTGGCAGAGCGCCCGACACCCAAACAGTTAAAGCATCTGACGCAAGACTGGTCGCCCCATCGTAGCGCTGCCAGTCTTTTATTATGGTCATACTATGGTTTATTGCGCAATAAAACAGCCATGCCTTTGTAAGGTAAACACTTAACCTTGTGCCATGACCCATCTAAGTGTCTTGTTTGATTAAAATTTTGGTGGTGTATCAGAAAGTATGCTGAAGAATAAAGGAGGGTAACAGCCGAAGCAAGATGATATATTTGAGGTTATGAAGACACAAATAGATATCAATTGCCCCGACTGTCACAGTCCCAGTTTAAAGAAAAATGGCATAAAAAGCTATGGTAAGCAAAACTACCAATGTAAAGACTGTAGACGTCAGTTCATTGGAGATCATGCCTTAACTTATAACGGCTGTCACTCTAGAATAGAAGACCTCATACGACTAATGACGGTTCGAGGTTGTGGTGTTAGAGACATAGCCGTTATAGTAGAGGTTAGTATTGGCAAAGTGCTCAGCACCATAGGCTCATCCGTTTATAAAATTGCGCCTAAAAAGCGCTACTATGAACGCTTAGAGGTTGATGAGTTCTGGACTTACGTGTATCGCAAGAAACGTAAAGTCTGGCTCATTTATGCTTATGACCGTGTTACCAATGAGATGGTGGCTTATGTCTGGGGTAAACGTGACTTGAAAACGGCTAAGAAGCTAAGAGCACATCTTAAGCAACTTAAAGTGGGCTATGACTCTATTAGCATGGATAACTGGGACAGCTTTATAACGGCTTTTAAGGCAGATAACAAACGGGTTGGCAAACAGTATACCGTTGGCATAGAAGGTAATAACTGCCGCTTAAGACACCGATTACGTCGAGCCGTTAGAAAGACTTGTTGTTTCTCAAAGAAGCTCGACAATCACTTTAAAGTGTTTGATCTGGTGTTCTATTATGTCAATTATGGCTATGTCTGATGCCAGCATACTTTTTAGAACACCACCAAAATTTTTAAGGCTGATTCCATATAGAAAAACCAAATGTTCTTTTTGCATGCTTAAAAGTACTTTTTTTTAGTAGACGGCTTTTATTTCTTAACGCTCTGAGTCTGTGGCTTTGTCTACTATTTTTCGAGCCAGTTATTTGCCCACCCTTATTAGTACCATCGTTATCTTTGTTCAAACTTATCGAACCATGAACATCCTGAGGGTCAGTAGCAGTGGTATCATCCTTATCTGTATCGTTGTCATTTTCTGTATCTTCTATCGATTCAACTCCGTCATCTTTAGTGTCGTTTTCTGTGTGATGCTCAAGTTCAGGTTGATTGACGATGAGCTGCTGCGTTGGTAGCGCGTGTTCAACATTGTATCTGGCTACTTGGTTTAGCATATCGACAAATAAAACGTTCTGTTTGTCATAAAACTCAATAATACCACTGGCATTGATATAAGCCTGCAACTGAATGACATAGCAATCTTGGCGTAGCTCTAAGATATTGACCTGATTCCACTCTTGATTGGTTAAGTCATGCTCCTTAATAAATGCGTCCAAGTCTTTTACCATTTTAAAGACCAAGTCAATATCAGCATTGCGCTTAATATATAACTGATGAAAGAAGCGGAACATATCACGAGAGGTAAAATTCTCGATCTGCATTGATGAAAAATCACCGTTTGGTACAGTGACAATCGTACGCGTCAATGTACGCACGCGCGATGAGCGAATACCAATATCAATGACGGTACCTTCATACGTGCCAAACTTACAGTAATCCCCTATCCGTACGGGCGAATCTGCCACCACAACGACACTACCGACAAGGTTTTCGATGGTCTTTTGCGCACCAAGTGCCAATGCTAAACCACCCACACCCAACGCTGCGATACCAGTCGTCAAATCAAAACCCAAGTTACCGAAGATGACGATGACAGAAAATATCAACAGCAGCGCCTTAACAACTTTGCGCATCAGGCCCAAAATCGAGACTCGCTCCGTATAGTTTTTCTTGTAACTTAAGTTTACCGCTCGAGTAAATATCGCATCGATAACTCGGAGTAGCAACCAAGTTAGAGCAAGCCAAGAAGCAATATCAGCGAAGCGATTGACCGGTTCGCGCAGCGTGACTGACACGCCTGCATAGACCATCACCTCAGACAATATCAGAGCCATAATGACCACAGCCAGTGGTAATATCACTTTATTAGGCAGCGGCAATGGCGCACCACGCACGCGTGGATAGGTAATATGCAATAGATGGTACAACAGCCATACCACAATATAAGTGAGCACAAAGCTACTAACAATCATGGCTATTGCAGCGACCAAATCAGCCATTTGGTAACCAAAAAGCTTCTTACCTTCTAATGAATCAAGGGTATAACGAGAAACCAAAGTGGGCTCGGTGTTCTCTATCACCTCTGGTATTGAATTGAGCGTATCACTCGAAAACTGCCAGTATTGCTCGCCCTGCTTGGACACCACTCTTTCGAGTATCAGCGATACGCTTTTTTCGCCAATGTTAATCGCACCAACATTTTCTTGGCTTGGCGGCAATTGGTCGGTTAAATTACCCTCGATATTATTATTAATCTGTAGATCAGGTTGGAAACGCCCTCCTGCATCCAGCGCTTGTTTAAACTGTCTCACAATAGTGGTCGGATTGTCAGACTTTGATAAGTTCAGATAATTACTTGCCAGCAAATAATCATTTTCACTCAGCGCACTGATAAATCCTTGTACAGTGTGGCGCGGCGTATCACGCCCAAATGAGTCAGGTGTCGGTGTGTCTGCCGATTCCTCACTATTACTGCTACCCACACCAAGCGCCCCTGCTTCAGCGGCAAAGGATGTATTAGGAAATAACAAACTCATCATCATCGCAAGCAAAAATGCCACTACTATTAATGGCATTTTGATAACTGCATGTGATGAGGACAATTCCATATTGAAGATTACATTACGCTTGATAGACAAAACAAACCTCTTAGCTTAATAGATACTACAACTAAAAATAGATGGAAAAGGGCTCTATGATAACAACTATTTATTGCAGCAGTACTTTTGATTACGCGTTTTTACAATCGTCTGTGTTAGCTCTCTTATGTGCTAGTTTTCATTACTATCTTCAATATAGATAGTAAATAGCTCATATAAAAAATAATACAGGTATTTAAACAATCACAAACCTCCAATCATGAAAAATATTCATCTTAACGTGAATAAATATTAGGTTAAAGTGGTTTATAAGTGAATCACTTTTATAGATAATGGCGGCTTGTAATCTAATTATTACTTTTTGTAATTTTTACCTTCTTGACTTTCTCTTCTGTAACGTCTTTATTTGATTAATTTGGAATTAAAAATGATTTTATCACGTTCATCTTCGACCACTTATCTTCGGTTGTGTATCCTAAGCTCGCTTGGCATATTTGCCGTTAGCGCTACAGCAGCTACCAATGAGATAAACGTTGTCAGCGATAATGAGCTACCACAAGTTGAACTTGATAAAATTGTGGTGACCGCCACGCGCACGCCAACTAAAACAAGCAATGTCATTGCGCAAACTCGCGTTATTGATAGCGAAGAGTTACAGCGTTATCAGGGTCAAACAGTGGTTGATGTGCTAAAAAATCAATCAGGTATCAACATCGCTCAAAGCGGCGGTATGGGAACTACTAGCAATTTTTATATGCGTGGTTATGACAGCAAACAAGTTCTCGTAATCATTGATGGCATTCGTTATAGCTCTATTTCTACAGGAACACCTTCTTTAAACCTATTACCTGCTGATCAAATTGACCGTATCGAGATTTTATATGGTGCATCAGGTTCTAGTATTTACGGCTCTGATGCCATGGGCGGTGTGATTCAAATCTTCACTAAAGGCAACAGTGTAGAACAATCCAATGTTTCTGCGACCGCTGGTTACGGCAGTAACAATCACTACCAAGTAGGCGTCACAGGCCAGCTTAAAAACGATACTTCGTCATTGAGTTTAGGCATCAGTCGCAATGAAACAGACGGTTTTAATGCGATTGCTAATAGTAGCTCTCTTGATTATAACGCTGATGATGATGGTTTCGAATCTACTAACGCCAGTCTAGCATTACGGCATAAGCTTTCAGACTCTCTAAGCGCTGGAATCAGTGCATTGTATTCTGACTCTACTACTGATATTGATTCAGCAGGAAATACTTTTCCTAATGCCTATTCAGATCAAAAAAATGGTAGCGCCAATGCTTTTATTCAACATCAAACGCCATTAACTGTTACCAAGTTTAGCTATGGCCAAAGTATTGACAAACTGACCTCACATGATGCTAACTCTATTAGTTATCAAGAAGGCAGTCAATTTGATACCACCCAAGAGCAGGCACGTTTAGAGAGTCAGATTAACGCCCAACCGGGTACTGTGACCATCGGTGCTGAATGGCTTTCACAAAAACTTGACGCCTCAGATGTATTGGATTTTTCAAACTTTCCAGAACCAGCCGCCCAAGTTGCCTACTCACCTGACGATAGAGAAGTAAAAAGTGCCTTTGTTGGTTATCAGTTAGCAGATACTTATTATGATTTGCAAGCCAATTACCGCGTTGATGATAACTCTCAATATGGTAACGAAAGCACCTACAATATAGGTGCTGCTGTACGTCCACTGGATGGTGTACGCATTGGGGCAAACTATGCGACCGGCTTTCGCGCACCAACTTTTAATGATCTCTACTACCCTGGTTTTAGCAACCCAGATTTGAAGCCCGAAACCAGCAAAAATACGGAAGTGTTCGTAGAATATAATAATGATAATCAAACTTCACGCCTGACTGGCTATCATACCGATGTCAAAGATTTAATCGGTGGTAATACCAATACTGGCAAAGCAAAAATCAAAGGCTTAAGCCTGACCTCAGACTGGCGCGTTGATTCGTTTTTATTTGGTTTAGGATATGACTATCTAGATGCAAAGGACGACACATCAAATAGTGCGAATAAAGGTAACGACCTCGTCTACCGTCCTCAAAATAGCGGTTTAATTTATATTGGCTATCAGCAACCTACTTTTGATGTGCGCCTTGAAGCTAAACATACTGATGATAGATTCTCTGACGTAACCAATGAAACCAAGTTAGATAGTTATACTTTGGTTAATTTAAGTGGCAGCGTTTATATTACGCCTAATCTTCGTGCTAATTTACGAGTCGATAATCTTACTGATGAAGACTATACTTTGGCTAATCAATTCGGTACAGAATATGCTACTGAAGGGACAAACTACTTCACCTCACTAACTTACAACTGGTTCTAATTTCAGTTAAATTGAGCAAACTTAAATGAACAATTAAGGTCATCAATCGATGGCCTTTTTTTATGGCTGTCAATTTTACGTGTCATACGCATCACAGACGCTTACTATTTTACTTAGCCAATAGGTGACAAATTAATTGCCATACATTACAATAACGACCTCCGAGAGGTGTTGCGCCATAATATCTAATATTGCATTTAGGCTCTAAAGCTATGCAAATCACAGATTATGTTAGGCTCGGTTAACTGTTGAGTGTCCATTGTTTTGGTCGCTCACAGCGCAAATAACGGCACCTGCGTTTTTATTCTTTTTATCATAAATTAACCACTGATAGGAGCATATTATGGACGCAGTGTCTAACACCCCATCTGCCCATACGATCGATCCCTCTTTCACTGACTATAAAGTCGCTGATATCAGCCTTGCTGATTACGGCCGCCGTGAAATCACTCTTGCCGAAGCTGAAATGCCTGCCCTAATGGGTTTGCGTCGCCGCTACGAAGCAGATCAGCCACTTAAAGGCGCTAAAATCGCTGGCTGTATCCACATGACTATTCAAACTGCTGTTCTTATCGAGACACTAGTCGCGTTGGGTGCTGAAGTTCGCTGGACGTCATGTAACATCTTCTCAACTCAAGACCATGCTGCTGCTGCGATTGCTGCTGCTGGTATCTCTGTTTATGCTTGGAAAGGCGAAACAGAAGAAGAGTACGAATGGTGCTTGCGTCAGCAAATCCATGTCGGCGGTGAAGCATCAGGTCAACTTTGGGATGCAAACTTAATCCTGGATGATGGCGGTGATTTAACGGCTTTGATTCATAATGATTATGCTGAGCTTCTCGATAATATCCATGGTATTTCAGAAGAAACGACCACTGGCGTCCATCGCTTGGTTGAGATGCTAAATAAAGGTACGCTAAAAGTACCAGCTATCAACGTTAATGACGCTGTTACCAAGTCTAAAAATGATAACAAATACGGCTGTCGTCATAGCTTAAACGATGCTATTAAACGCGCAACTGATATGTTTCTTGCTGGTCGCCGCGCTTTAGTGATAGGTTATGGCGATGTGGGCAAAGGCTCTACGCAAAGCTTACGTCAAGAAGGCATGATTGTACGGGTATCAGAAGTTGATCCTATCTGTGCGATGCAGGCTTGTATGGACGGTTTTGAAGTACTATCACCGTACATTAATGGTGATAATACGGGCGGCGCAGACAATATCAATACTCGCTTGCTCGAAGACACCGATATGATTGTCACGACTACTGGTAACTACCATGTTTGTGATAAACATATGCTAGCGGCGCTTAAACCTGGTGCGGTCGTTTGTAATATCGGTCACTTTGATACCGAAATCGACACTCAGTTTATGCGTGACAACTGGCGCTGGGTTGAGATCAAACCACAAGTCCATCAAATCTTCCGCTCAGACGATGAAAACGATTATTTGATTTTGCTTGCTGAAGGCCGCTTAGTAAACCTAGGCAATGCCACTGGTCACCCATCACGCGTGATGGACGGCTCATTTGCTAACCAAGTATTGGCGCAAATGTATCTATTCGAAGAAAAATTTGCCGACTTGCCAGCAGATAATCGTACTGACAATTTATACGTCAAAGTCTTACCGAAAAAGCTAGACGAAGAAGTCGCTGCTGCGATGGTTGCAGGTTTTAACGGCACTTTGACTAAGCTGACCGAAAAACAAGCCGAATATTTGGGTGTGCCTGTCGAAGGTCCGTTCAAACCTGACGCTTATAAATACTAAAAGGGGCCAGACTGTGACTAAGCCTACTTTCTCCTTTGAGTTTTTTCCGGCCAAAACCGAGCAAGGTCATGAAAAGCTACTGAACACTTACGATGAGCTAAATAAGCTGTCACCGGCGTATTTTTCGGTAACCTACGGTGCTGGTGGCTCTACTCGTAGCCGCACCTTAGATATCGTTCAAGCATTATGCAAACGCGGTGATACGGATATTGCACCGCATATATCTTGTATCGGTGATGATAAACCGCAAATTGCTGAATTGCTTGAGCATTATAAAAGCTTAGGTATCAAGCGTCTGGTAGCGCTTCGTGGTGATCTACCTTCAGGTCAGGTGGGTATGGGTGAGTTGCCGTTTGCGGTAGACTTGGTTCGGTTTATCCGTGAACATTCAGGTGATCATTTTCATATCGAAGTGGCCGCTTATCCTGAGATGCATCCTCAAGCGCGTAGCTTTGAGCTTGATGTTAGTAACTTAGTCAATAAGTACCAAGCGGGTGCCAGTGCATCGATTACACAGTTTTTCTATAACGCTGATAGCTATTTGCATTTGCGTGATACGTTAGAGAAGCGCGGTATCGATACCATAGCGCAGCCCTTGGTTGCCGGTATTATGCCGATTACCAACTCTAGTAATCTGATACGCTTTGCTGATAGCTGTGGCGCTGATATTCCACGTTATGTGCGTAAGCGATTGGCTGATTTTGGTGATGACCGCACTGCCATTCGTGAGTTTGGTTTTGACGTGGTCTATCGCTTATGTGAGCGCTTAATTAGTGAGGGCGTACCCGCCATGCATTTTTATAGCATGAATAAGATTGAGCCTAATAAGCGTTTGGTTGAAGCGTTGGGGCTTTCTGCTTAGAATCCTCTGCTTAAACCAGTACTGTATTTATCATTTAATGACTGGCGTTCTTAGGAGCGCCAGTTTTTTGTTGCTGCTATTATTTATTTGCACGTCAGATGAAACTTATTATTATAAATATAATGTAAAATCTACTAACGAGAATCCCTTCTCAAACAATATTCTGCTAAGATATTTAAGCATATCATTATACAAAATATAGGACTAAGCGACTGTGCGACGTTTTTTTTATGCCACCAGTAACGATCAGAACAACACCTTTCCTCAACTGAGCGCACTGCCTATTGGTGCTAGCGTCGAATTAACAGAAAACATCGTCCACCATTGGTGCCGTGTATTACGGGCAAATATTGGTGACCAAGGTGTTTTATTTGATGGCTTTGGTGGTGAGTATCAGGTGCAGCTACAGACCATCAGCAAAAAACACGCCACGGCGACTTTACTTGCGCATCTAGCTGATGATCGCAGTCCATCTGTTTTTACCAAAATAGGGTTGGTAATGAGTCGCGGTGAACGAATGGACTATGCGATCCAAAAATCGACTGAGCTTGGTGCAACCGCCATCCAACTGCTTAGCAGTCATCACGGCGAGGTCAACCTAAAGCCAGCACAAGTAGAAAAAAAGCTGGCGCATTGGCAGCAAGTTGCTATCGCCGCCTGTGAACAATGCGGACTGAATCGTCCACCGCTTATTATTGCGCCTTTATCCATCGATGATTGGCTGAGCCATTTAGAAGCTGAGCCTGCAAACGTAGAAATAGCGATTAGCCCTGTAGTTGCTACGCTCAGTCAAGACCCTTATTATCAAGTATTACAACGAGCAGCTGACTTGCGTATACAACTGAGTGTGCCCGCAGTAGGGCAACCTGCTATGCCTGAGTCGCTGCCAACAATTTTGAAGCAAAAAAATGCTTATGTTGAGTTATTAATTGGCCCTGAGGGCGGACTCAGTAGCGACGAATATGAGCAAGCAGCAGAAGTTGGTTTCGAAGCTTGGCAAATTGGTACAAGGATATTACGTACTGAGACTGCACCAGTAGTGGCGCTCGCAACCATGCATGCTTTGAGTCATTAGTGGTTCAGACCTTATAGACGCAACTAAATCTATCACTCAATTTTGAGATTATGAGTCCCAATTATGCCTACTTTTAAACCTATTCCCATCGCCGATAAGCAGCAATTACTGACCAAGTTATGTGAACAGTTTGATGACGCTATTTTTATCTTAGATGACAAATTTCGCTATTTATCGGTCAATGCCAGTTACGAGATGATCGTTGGTTATAGTGAGGCATTTATACTGGGACGACCGCTTGGTATATATGCAGCAGAATTTTTGGAGAAAGAAGAAAGAGTCATTTTAGCGGATATTATTGATCACTTAGACAGCAGTGGTATTTATGAAAGTGATTTTTCGATGCCGAACCGCTACGGCCAAATTATTGAATGTCATATGACTTATCGCAAGATTTGTATCGAGCATACTGTTTATTATGTCGGTATGGTGCGTGATATGTCTGCGGTTGTCAAAGATCAAAAGCAAGTGACACACCTGCTCAATTACGATCAAGTGACTGGTTTGCCAAACCGTAAAGTATTTTTGAGTCTAACCAGTGATTTATTATTAGACAGTTACCAAGAAGTCATCGTTGTGCGCCTAAATATTGACCGTTATCGTAACCTTGCAAGCTTGTTAGGCCCTGATGGTATCAATACTCTGATAAGAGATTTCGCAACACGCGTCAAAGAACTTAAGCTAGATAGTTTGCATTGTTTTTCTCATTTTGGCGGTGATGACTTTGCCTTAGCATTTGAGTGTAATGACGCCAATATGATACGTCATCAATTAGACCGTTTGATACAAATGTGTGAGCGCCCTTTTTGTTTAGATGAAAACTTAGCGCCAGAGACAAACATTTATTGTCGTATTTCCGCTGGAGTCAGTTATTTCCCCAAAAATGACGATGATTTGATCGGGTTATTAACCAAAGCTGAAAAAGCCCTACACTATGTCAAACAGCAAGGTGGTGATGATATCTGCTGGTATAATACCGCTATTGATGAGGAAACCAACGGTAGCTTGCAATTAGAAGCTGAGCTTAGAGTCGCCACCATTGAAGGTCAGTTTGTACCTCATTATCAACCAAAATTTGAGCTGGCTACTGGTATTATCACTGGTTTTGAAGCGTTAGTACGCTGGCAACATCCAACTCGTGGTCTACTATCACCTATACATTTTATTGATGCTATTATCACTCACAAGCTATCGTTTGAGCTGTTTTCACAAATGGCTATTCAAATTACCAAACAGTTATCCATTTGGCTACAACAAGGTTTTTGTCAGCATATCTGTATCAATGCGGACGCGGCTGAATTTATCCATCCTGATTTTTTTGAGATGGTGAGCAGCCTACTGACACAGCATGATATCTTCGCCCAGCAATTACATATTGAAGTGACTGAATCTTCCTTAATCCAGCGCCATGCTCACGTAAAAAAACAACTTAATTCGCTCAAAGAGTTAGGCGTATTTCTCGCTTTGGATGATTTTGGTACGGGTTATGCCTCCTTAAGTTACCTGCAAGAATATCCGTTCGATTTTATTAAAATTGATAAAAGCTTTATCTCCAATATCGCGACTGATCGTACCCAGCACGCGATTGTAAAGGCCATTTTAGACTTGGCCACTGCCCTAGATATGCAAGTCATCGCTGAGGGTATCGAAACCGAGCAGCAGCGCGACGTACTCTTGGCTATGGGCTGTCAGTATGGTCAAGGCTATTGGCTTGGTAGACCAGTAACCGCTGAGGTTGCAACTGAAATGTTGACTAAGCAATATGCCTCCTAGGGCATGTCCTCAATCTGAACAAAAGCGACTAAATGGGCTAAAAATAGCTAAATCTTGCCAAACTACGTCAAATAGCTGGTCAATATCTCGATATTATCTGCGCTATTTTCCTTGTTTGGCTGCCATTTATCTTATTTTTATCACCATTTTCAGATTGAGGACACGCCCTAATACATGTGTCTTAATTGCCTTGTATCTTTTTAATATTATTAGCATTTTAATAGCGATCATGCTTTTCACTCTTAACCCCTACCGTCGATTATATAACCGATGCAAGATAGGTTCATGACTTATCAGTGCTGTCACCAAACTTGTATAATCGCCTCTGAAAGCCTATCTTTTATAATGAATTTGTTAGACCTGATTAAATATTAAACGGACTCTGACAATTACTATTCGTCTCAATACTATTTATACAATCGATACCTTAGATAATTCGCATCCTTGTCTACAACTTCAGTAGAAAGTCCGGATATAGTCAGTTCTGCCTCATGTGCGAAATTTTCGCGCTGTCATAGAATGATTAACTATTGGTCTCGATTGCATTCCCAAAAGGACAGGAAGTTATGCAATATAAAGCGCCCCTACGTGATATGAAATTTGTCATGCATGAACTTTTAAACAGCACTGCACATTATCAAACGATTGACGCGTTCTCTCATATTGAGGCCGATATTGTAGATAGCTATCTAGAAGCCGCCGCTAGCTTCGCTGAAAATGAGCTGTCACCACTGAATATGAGCGGTGATGCAGAAGGCTGTCATTTTAACGATGGTGAAGTCACTACCCCTAAAGGCTTCAAAGAAGCTTATAAGCAATATTGCGAACTTGGATTTACCTCTTTGACAGCTGATGAAGAGTTCGGCGGTCAAGGCATGCCAATGTCGCTAAACTCAGCTATTTCTGAGTTTGTAGGTACCGCTAACTGGTCGTTTGGTATGTATCCTGGGTTATCTGAAGGCTGTGTCTCTACGCTTGAACATCATGGCACTGACGAGCAAAAACAAAAGTATTTGCCAAAGCTAGTTTCCGGTGAATGGACAGGTGTCATGTGTTTGACTGAACCACAATGTGGCTCTGACTTAAACTTAGTGCGCACCAAAGCTGAACCTAATACTGATGGAACCTATAAAATTAACGGTGGCAAAATCTGGATTTCTGCAGGCGAGCATGATATGTCTGACAATATTATCCATATTGTTTTAGCGCGTCTTCCAGATGCACCAGCGGGCACCAAAGGCTTGTCTTTATTTGTCGTACCAAAGTTCATGGTCAATGACGACAGCAGCTTAGGCGAGCGTAATGCGGTCTCTTGTGGTTCTATTGAGCACAAAATGGGCATTAAAGCCTCAGCCACTTGCGTCATCAACTATGATGGAGCAACTGGTTATTTGATCGGTGAAGAAAACCGTGGTTTGAACTACATGTTTACCTTTATGAATGTGGCACGAATCGGTACTTCTATTCAAGGGGTTACCGCCTCTCAATTCGCTTTTCAAGGTGCATTGGCTTTTGCCAATGAACGCTTAGCATTTCGTTCTTTAGACGGCGCTAAATTCCCTGAAAAAGTGGCTGACCCTATCATCGTGCATCCTGCTGTTCGTGATATGCTATTGACGACTAAAGCATTTGCTGAAGGTGGCCGTGCATTAATTGGTTATATGTCGCAGTTTGCTGATACCGTAGCAAAAGGTGAAGGCGATGCTCGCAAATATGCTGATCAAATGCTGTCATTGCTTACGCCTATCGGTAAAGCTTTCTTAACCGAAACGGGTCTTGAGTCCGCCAGACATGGCGTTCAAGCATTAGGCGGTAGTGGTTTCTGTGTTGAGTATGGCATGGAGCAAAATGTCCGTGATACAACTATTTCCTGTATCTATGAAGGCACGACTCAAATTCAAGCACTTGATCTGATTGGTCGTAAAGTATTGGGCTCACAAGGCAAATTGCTTGCGAACTTCACCAACGTTATTCAGCAGTTCTGCGAAGACAACAAAGACAATAATGAGATGGATCAATTCATCTCTCCTCTTGTCAAGCATATTGAAGAATGGGGCAACCTAACGTCGCGCATTGGCGAACAAGCCTCTGAAAACCCTGAAGCCGTAGGCGGCGCAGCGGTCGATTACATGTACTTTAGTGGTTACGTTACCCTTGCCTACTTATGGGCGCGTATGGCATTAATTGCTCAAACCGAAATCGCAAACGGTAGTAGCGAACAAGCATTCTATGATGCCAAAGTAAAAACTGCACAATTCTACTTTGCTAAATTATTGCCACGTACCACGACTCACGCACAGCGTATCGCTACTGGCGTTGAGCCGTACATGAGCATGAATGTTGATCAGTTTGCTTTTTAATTAAATTTTTAACGGCTCATTGATTCACTAAAATTTCTTAATAATCGGCAACATACTTAGGTGTGTTGCCGATTTGTTTTATGCATATATCTTTAGTGACGTTAGGCACCGTTATGTTGAACATTCCTACTGATAACTGATGATTATCAGCTTTTTATGAGTCATTACTACTTTCAAAATATGTAGTTAAAAACAATAAAAGCGCTACCGTACTGCTGGAATGAATTTTCAGAGACCTCTGTCTGCAACGGCATAGCAAGCGAAGAAAATTTATACCAGTAGTATCTGACTATTAATGTATTGATTTAACTTTTCATCGACTATAGTTATTTACTGCAATAGCCGTTACTAATTTTTGGTGTACGCATAATTCACGAAGAAATACCCCGCTTACACGCTTATTTGTTAAACTTTGATTATGATTTAATAAGGTTACATCAGAAAAACAGTTGATAATCTTAACAACTCCAATTTTATTCATTTAAACCAAGGAATGTTTATGGCTGTTTATAATGCCCCTCTGAACGACATGCGCTTTATATTAACTGATGTATTCAAAGCGCCAGAATTTTGGCAAAATAACGAAAAGTTAGCACACGTTGACATGGAAACAGTCGATATGATTTTGACAGAAATGGCAAAACTGTCAAAAAACATCCTACTTCCCATTAACCGTAGCGGTGATGAAGAAGGTGCAACCTTTGAAGGTAATGGCGTCGTCACTACTCCGACCGGATTTAAAGACGCTTATAAGCAATATGCTGAATCAGGCTGGGTTGGCTTAAGTGGTAACGCTGAATATGGCGGTCAAGGCTTCCCAAAAATGGTGACCATGCTTGCCGAAGAAATGATTTTCACGGCCAATCAATCATTCGCGTTGTATCCAAACCTAACCGTCGGTGCGACACTTTGTCTGAATGCGGCCGCCTCTGAAGAGCAAAAACAAACCTATTTAGAGAAAATGTATAACGGTGAATGGGCTGGTACCATGTGCCTAACAGAGCCACATGCAGGTACTGACCTAGGTATCATTAAAACCAAAGCCGTGCCTAACGATGACGACAGTTATAGTATTTCTGGCACTAAAATATTTATCACTGGCGGTGAGCACGACCTCACTGAAAACATCATTCACTTAGTACTGGCAAAAACGCCTAACGCACCAGAAGGCTCAAAAGGTATTTCGCTTTTTGTCGTACCAAAATTCTTAGTCAATGAAGACGGTAGCTTAGGCGAGCGCAATACGCTAGCCGTCGGTTCTATCGAGCACAAAATGGGTATCAAGGCATCTGCCACTTGTGTCATGAACTTTGACGGTGCTAAGGGTTGGATGGTTGGGGCAGAAAACACTGGTCTGTCTTCAATGTTCATTATGATGAACTATGAGCGTGTCACCATGGGCTTGCAAGGCCTTGGCGGTTCTGAGCTTGCTTATCAAAATGCAGCTCTATACGCCAATGACCGTGGTCAAGGTCGTAGTGATACACAACTGCAAAGCCCAGAAAAGCCTGCGGACGCAATCATCCATCATGCCGATGTTCGCCGTATGCTACTGAATGCTAAAGCCAACAGTGAAGCGTCACGTTGCTTTGCTATGTATGTCGCCAAAAGCCTGGATGAAGAAAAATTTAGTACTGATCCTGAGGCAGCACAAGCAGCGTCTGCTCGCGTTGCCCTATTGACGCCAGTTGCTAAGGCATTCTTAACCGATAAAGCGCTTGAAGCCACTGTTGATTGCCAACAAGTCTTTGGTGGTCATGGCTACATCCGCGAATGGGGTATGGAGCAAATCGTTCGTGACACTCGTATTGCTCAAATTTATGAAGGCACCAACGGTATTCAAGCCCTCGATTTATTGGGTCGTAAAGTGGCGAAAAATAATGGCAAATATGTCATGCATTTCTTGGGTGAAATTCGTGACTTTGTGAACAATATGCAAGCGGATCACGCCATCAAGCAAGCAACGCTAGAGGCGGTAGATACGATTGATGCATTGACCAAAACCGTACTTAGCAATATTGGTGAACGTAAAAATGAAATCAATGGCTGTGCCGTTGACTATATGCATGCCTTTGGCTATCTCGCTTATTCGTACATGTTTGCATTAATGGTAGAAGCGGCGAATGGTAAAGAAGGTGACTTTTATACCAATAAAGCCAAGCTTGCCGATTATTTTGTCGGCCGTATCTTGCCACGTCTGGATGCTCATGCAAAAATGGTTCAAGCTGGTAGTGATGCGATGATGAACTTTGATCTTGACTACTTTGATGTGCCTGCTATCTAAATAGTCACAATAACCAATCTATAGTACTCTCATAAAAAGGACAGTAACGTTACTGTCCTTTTTTTTGTCAAATAATAGTCATGGCTAATAAAACAACTGCTAACAAAATAATTAACTATCGACGCATGGTTACGATTAAAATAACGCAAATATCAATATCGCTCAAATGACGCAAAAGTATGACTGCATTTTAGCAATGTTGAGCATTGCACCCAATTACACGATGACTCATTTTGAATATAAAAACGATCGAAATAACTATTATAAAGGATGTGACGTGTCAGAATTAAAACACATTTTGCAGCAGATTACAGCGCTAAGCGATGTGCCTGATCCAGCAGTGCTCAAACGCTTAATAGATGAGCTAAGAGTGGGTGAAAAGGAAACCGCTTTAGCCAATGAAAACATTGAATCACTGATTGATGTGCTTCGTCAGCATCCAGAATATGGAGATGGGCTCTCTAGCTTTGTCTTAAAATTGATTATCGAATACCGTCAAATCGCCCTTTATACCGATACTGGCATCATGTCAGATCAAGGGTTCTTTAACAGTTTACGCCGTTTAATTGGGCATCGGTTTTTACCGCTATTGCCTCAAGAGGATTCGGTCGTTGAGCTGGTCGGTTATTTATTTAGTAACCGCTCTGATGAACGTTGGCTCGCCAATATTGAAAAAGAAAAATGGGATGAGCTGGTTGCGTTAATTAGAGTAGAAGAGAAGCACTTAGACTTGGTGGCTACTGTCAAAAACAGTATTTTAAACGCTATTATTATTTTATCTTATCGTATCACTGGTATCGGCCTGCATCCAGATTTGATGGAATCCTACCCACAGATATTGAATTATTCAGCCTCTTTCGTGGCTCAAAATCAAGAAGCGGTGCTCTTTGTCAATCAATACAGGCAAGCACACGAGCTTGATAGTTTGACGGATATTACCCCTGAGCATGCGGTTGATCCTGCGCCTTTATTGGTTATGGTTGAGCAATGCGAAGATATCGTTGCGACTGTGCGCAAACGTATTTACAAAACTGGCATCTCTATTCGTTTAACCAATATGATGCTGCGGTTAGATCAAAGCTTACAACGTATACGCATCTTAACGGAGCTGGTGACAGAGAATCATCAAAAGCGTGATCGTGCTGTGATTGAGCTGATACAAACGCTGATTACCACTGCCAATCGCCGCTATAGTATCGGCTATTTAATTGATAACAATACCAAATTACTCTCGCGCAAAGTCACTGAAAACGCCAGTCGTGTTGGTGAGCATTATATTAGTACCGATAGAGCTGGCTATCGTCAGATGTTTAAAAAAGCTTCTATTGGTGGTTTTGTTATCGCTTTTATGGCCACTACCAAAATACTGGCATATAACTTGGCACTCGCACCGATGGGCCGAGCTTTTATCAATAGTATGATTTATGGTTTAGGCTTCGTATTTATCCATGTCATTCATGGCACAGTGGCGACCAAGCAGCCAGCCATGACGGCGGCGGCCATTGCCTCTACCATATCTGAGGGCTCTGGTAAAAAGTCACATCAATTGACTAAATTATCAGAATTGGTTGTCGATATTTTACGTACTCAATTTATCGCTATCATGGGTAACATTATGCTGGCGATACCCGTTGCGCTTATCATCTCTTTTGCCTGGCTACAATATACGGGCGTGTCGATGATTGATACTGAACAAGCGGAACACTTACTTCATGACCTTGATCCGTTCCATTCGTTAGCGCTCCCCCACGCGGCTATCGCTGGTGTGTATTTGTTTTTGTCAGGTCTGATTGCAGGCTACTATGACAATCTAGCGGTTTATAACCATGTAGGCGCGCGTATACAGCGTCACAGACTGCTCAAGTTTATATTGCCCAAGTCATGGCTTCAGCGTCTAGGCGACTTTATTGAAGCCAATTTGGGCGCAATCATGGGTAACTTTTTATTCGGGGTTTTCCTCGGTAGTACCGCTACTATTGGCTTTATATTTGGCTTGCCGATTGATATTCGCCACATTGCTTTTGCCTCAGCAAACTTAGCACATGGATTATTCAATCTGTCTGCCGATCAAATAAGCTGGAGTGTTATTTTAGTCTCGATACTGGGCGTGGCACTTATTGGTATTGTCAATCTCATGGTCAGTTTCTCGCTAGCATTATTTGTCGCATTACGCTCTAAAGAAGTACGTTTTTTCGAATGGAGTCGCCTCACAAAGTTAGTGTTTGGACATATTATAAGCCATCCCTCTGACTTTTTTTGGCCACGTGACAAACCAATGAAGTATGCACGTATCGATAGCCAAGGGCACATGATATTTGATGATACCTCAATGCAAAAAGTTGGAAAAACATTACCGAGTAATTATGTAGTAAGGCGATTGTCTGATGTCAGAATACTGCCTGAATCTAAGCAAGCAAGCTCAAAAAACACGCAAACGAAGACAGATATATACTATGACAATCAGCCTGAGGGCGATAATACAAAGCCTCACCTCTCTCCGACCAAAGTGGTGGATCTTGATGATGGTTTAGTAGATGAAGAGTTAAACAGCGTGCCTTATACCGATGACATTCAGTATGACCAAGCAACCAAAACGCTCAATAATTCTGATAGCGATACTGGTCAATTAATTGATGATGGATTAAATCCTAATGGCCCTGATGGCAAAGCGAATGGAGACGCTAAAACGCCACTACCGAAACCTAAAAAACCACCAAAGTTGCCAAGCTAACTGGCAACTTTGGTGGTTTTGATAACTTAGTGGTTTTCATGATCGCTAAAGTGGTATGTCAATCAATTGTGTTCAGCTAATCATCTAGAGTCCACAATCATGGACTCGGGCATTGCGCACTTGACGTTATGACTTCACCATCACTCAATCGGTAAGCCATTAGATAATTGCCCCAAACGCAGCCACCATCAAGCGCACGAGCATGGGGCAGATCAACGTTCCCTTGCAACGCTGCCCAATGACCAAACAATATCTTTCGAGTGCGCGGTACGTACCATTCAAACCAAGGCAAAAAATCCTTTGGCATTGGTTCATCTATGTTTGCATTGAAGCTAAATTCAAGTGTGCCATCCTGCTTGCATAAGCGCATACGGGTAAAATAATTAGCAATCGCTCGCATTTTAGTGAAACCACTAATATTTGGGTGCCAGTCATCAGCGCTCTTGCTATATAAGTTTGGCAACAACCGATCTAGCTGCTCTAAACTGCTTTGCATTTGTTCTTCTAACTGCTTTGCATATTCCGCTGCCGCCTCGATACTCCAGTGCGGTGGAATACCCGCATGCACGAGTACAGTATGCTCGTCAGGATAAGCCAATATTGGCTGATGTCGCAACCATTCCAGCAACTCATCACAATCATCAGCAGCAAAAATTGGTGCGGTCTTGTCTTTTTTCTTGATTTTGGTCGCCCCGCGCCATACGGCAATCAAATTAATGTCATGATTACCAAGTACCGTCGCAGCTGCTCCCTGCTCACACAGTGCTTTGACATCACGCAACGTATTTAATGAGTCCTCACCGCGTGCCACCAAATCGCCTGCAAACCATAGTTTGTCTTGGCTTGGATCAAAATCCAATATTTTGAGCAATTGGCGATAGGCAGCATAGCAACCTTGCAAATCACCGATGACATACTGATGACGAAAACTCATAATACCTCAGTGATTTAGATGTGAGAATGATAAAAGACTCGTTATACTTCTAAGTGCCGTGCACGATTGCTTAAACTTACGAAATCTTTAACGCTCAATGTCTCAGGACGTGCTTGTGGATCGATACTGCAAGCAGAAAAATCCTCTTCACTAAGTGTTGGTAGTAAGGTCGAATTCTTAAAAATTGCACGTAGCGTCTTGCGACGATGATTGAAAGTTTCGCGTACTACAATGGCAAAATACGCTTCATCTTCTGCCACGACTGGCTTGTTAATATGCGGCGTCAGTCGAAAAACAGCACTGGTCACCTTTGGTGGTGGATTGAATGCGCCACGAGGCACTGTTAGCAGATAGTCAGTATCGCAGTGGTATTGCATGATGACGGACAAACGACCATAGGTTTTGCTGCCAACATCAGCCGTAATACGCTCAACCACCTCTTTTTGCAACATAAAATGCATGTCTTGAATCACATCGGCATAATTGAGCAAATGAAATAATATCGGCGTAGAAATATTATAAGGCAGATTGCCTACCACGCGTAGCTTACCGCGCTCTTCGCTATAGAGATCACGATAATCAACGTGCATCGCATTGTCTTTGATAATCTCGAAGTTTGGATGGCTGTTGGCACCAATGCGAATACGTAAGCTATCTGCCAAATCACGATCCAGCTCCACCACCGTCATCGCATCCACTTCGGCCAATAATGGCTCAGTCAGCGCGCCCATACCGGGGCCAATCTCGATTAAATTATCATCACGCTCTAGACGAATGCTCTCAACAATCTCACGGATAACACTACGGTCATGTAAGAAGTTTTGACCAAAGCGTTTACGCGGTTGGTGTTTGGCAGCTTTTAAGCTGTTGGAAATGGTTTGAGCATCAAACGGAGTTTTGGACATAAAAGAGTCTTAATGTATCAATGATAAGTGGGCTATAGCGCTGTCGCAACAACGTGCTTTTTTTATGAAAATGAATTATAGCACAGCTCATAATTAGGACGTATTTTTGAAATATTATTATCGATAAAGCATCCATACTTTAATGCAATCAAATTATTGGCTTTTTCGAATCTACAATTATTTTATATAACGTTTCTTTATGCGACTTGATGAAGGAGCTTTAATGTTAGACAATCTTGGGAACGTTTAGAGACATCAAATGATGCATTTTGCTACCCTGTGGTATTACTCTAATATTTAACGATGGAGTGCCACATGTTTTTTACACGTAAGGCAAACCTGGACGATGTATCAGATATTGCTCATATACAATTTGAAAGTTGGAATGCTACGTATTCGAACCTTTTACCCCAAACCTATAGAGACAAAGAAAATAACTTTGAGCTATGCTAAAGAAACCGTAAAAGTAAACTAAGCTTATTAATCGGAATTTATCATGACCAAGAACGATCTCAGTTATACCGTATTGATGATGTGTGGCAACACACTTTGGGTATTGCCACACAAGGAAGAATTGAAAAACGATTTGTCTAGAATCAGTGCTAGAACTTGTAGGTTTGACCATCATTAGGAACAAGCACACGTTGTTTATCCAGATGTTTTTCCTCGATAAAGCGGCGCAGCTCTGCCTTTGTTAGCGTGGCATGATTGACCGTATCCATGTGCACATTAATTATCTGAGTATTAGGAGAGAATTGATACGCACGGTATACATCGTCTTTGCCCATAATGATAGAATCATCGACAAAACCAGTCATCTTCGCATATCCTGTATTCAGGACGACCGCATCAGGCTTATAGCGAGTAAGCGCATTCTCTACTTCCTTATCCCAAATGGTATCGCCTGCTACATAAACGGTCTTATAGCCTGACTTTTGGAACACAATACCCATCGTCTTACCAAGTCCTTCGGCAAGGGCTGGTATTTTGTACATTGCATCAGTACCATGCTGCCCAATGGTTTTATTGATTCTAGTGCCTTTAAACACAACGCCTTGCTGAGTTAATACTCTGACATCGGTAAAACCATCTTTACGTACAGTTGCCGCATCGGCTTCATCTTGGGTAAAGATTGGCATGTCACGAGGGACGAGGTTGCGTGCCGCTGGATCCCAATGGTCGGCATGTAGATGCGTTAAAATAATCACATCGGCCTTAAGTACTTCTTCAACAGACATTGGCAGATCTACCATTGGATAGCGGATTTCACTATGCACGGTATTTTCAAACCCTGGATAAGCGTTTTTAGACGCTAGCATAGGATCCACTAAAAAAGTGGTGCCCGCATAATTAAGCTTGATCGTGGCATTACGGATTTGCTGAAATTGCACGGTATGGGTCGCCGTTTCTTTTGCAGCATTGGTATTGACGGTTGGACTGGAAAAAGTACTACAGGCGGTTAAAAACATCGCGCCACTTAACAGTGTGGTGCTGGTCAAAAATTTCGCTATCTTCATAATGTCTACCTTTTCGATGAGAGTCTATTTGATAAATCTGTTTGACGAGTTAATCGTGATTTGCTTAATTACTTTAGATTAACGTGCAATCCAAGTCTGGGTATCAACCACTTCGCCATATAGAAACGCAATCGCTGCCATGATAGTGGCATGAGCCTGTGCTGCGGGTACTATCGTTCCATTAAATTCTAAATCAAGCGTGGCACATGCGTCATGAACCGTAGTGGTTGTATAACCAAAGTCTACTGCAGCACGAACGGTTGCATCCACACACATGTGGCTCATAGCGCCAATCACGGTAACGTCTTTGATACTTTCTTTATCAAGCAGATCTTTAAGAGAGGTTTCTCGGAATGAATTGGGATAATGCTTAACAACGACGGCTTCACCCTCTACAGGTTTTACTTTCTCATTGATCACCACACCATCGGTACCAGGTGTAAAAATCGGTGCATCAGCAGATGGCATTTCATGGCGAATATGAATGACGGTATGGCCTTTTTGTCTGGCAGACTCAATCACCAAAGCGGCATTATCAGCGGCTTCATTAATGCCTACGAGTGATAATTTACCTTGTGGGAAATACTCATTTTGAATGTCTACAACGATAAGTGCTTGTGTGTTCATGGTAGTGCCTCTTTGTTTATGGAGTTGAGTGTGTAGACGTACATTTTACAAGCACTGTGCTACACTAACGAGTGGCTACATCGACACATAAGAGGTTAATAACGACAAATGAATCAAAAACATGCTATCGAAATCGGCTTGGTCGTTTATGAAAAAGCACAAATGGCGGCTGTCCTTGGGCTGACTGATTTATTGGTGGTTGCCAGTAAGATTGCCGCCAAACGTCAAGATACAACCGAACTGCCTTTACAGGTCAGTCACTGGGAGGTTAAAGACTCTGATTTGCAGCCTATTTGCACTTTTTCTAGCGATCCTGATAGCGTTGGACAATTAGCGGCTATTATTATCCCGCCAACGTTAGAGGCTCCGATTACACAACCAGCAGCAGCGCCTTGGCTAGAATGGCTGAGAGATCAGCATTCATCAGGTGTGATAATGTCATCCGTTTGTGCTGGAGCTTTTTTACTTGCTGAAACAGGACTACTTTCTAAACGCAAAGCAACCACGCATTGGGGTTATGCAGAGAGCTTTAAAAGCCGTTTTCCTGATGTGGCGCTTGATGTGGATCGCATTATTATCGAAGACGGTGATATTGTGACCGCTGGTGGCGCGATGGCTTGGACAGATTTAGGATTACGGTTGGTTGATCGCTTTCTTGGCTCACAGGTGATGAATGAGACGGCTCGTGCGTTATTGATTGATCCCTCAAGACGTGAACAATGCTATTACAGTGCTTTTTCACCCAACCTCACGCATGGTGATACCGCCATATTAAAGGTGCAGCATTGGTTGCAAAAAACAGAAGCGCAGGATATTGATTTGTCCACACTAGCCAATTGTGCGCAGTTAGAGGAGCGCACTTTTCTGCGTCGTTTTCATAAGGCGACGGGGATGACATCAACAGAATACGGTCAACGATTACGCATCGGTAGTGCCAAAGACTTTCTCCAGTTCTCTTTAACGCCTGTTGAGCAAATTGCGTGGAAGGTGGGCTATAGTGATGTCAGTGCGTTTCGTAAGATATTTAAGCGCATTGTTGGGTTGACACCTAGCGAGTATCGACGGAGATTCAATACGAATAAAAAATGATAGGTTTAGGCGGTTGCTGAGTTAAAAGTATGCTTATGACTGTTTTTTCTAACCATTGAGGTTGCCCTAAATCTTATTCGGTCCCCTAGTGAGGAATTGAGTTCTTGGCTGTAGGATAATTATAGCAATGGTTTGAGTTATTGAAGTGCCAGCGGTGTACTTCGTTGTGTACATGCAGTGAGCTTTTGGTAGTAGATAACATCATCTTTATTCATCGTAAGCATTGTTATGGGTGCAAAAAGGATTTTAGGGGTATATTTGCAAGCATCTCACTGTTCAAACAGACCAGTTAATATTAGAACGGTAGAAAAGCTTAGAAAACATAAGTTTCTCATCCTTGATTCCTGACTCTATAGAATTTTCAATTAACTTTTCATCAATATTAACCCCTTCGTGAACTCTACTAATTATAGTTCGAACTCTATTTTCAGTATCAAAATAGATAGCTAAGATATTTTGTTTGTTCTCAATAAAAATATCTGGGAATGTATTGGTTGATATTATATTTCTTATACTACCCATAATATCTATTAACTCCCAAGTATACTCCGGATATTGTATCCAGACCTCACAGCAGTCTTCTAGCATAGGATAGCCTTGCTCATAATTGATACCCTGGACATGCTTATCATCAAAATCAGACATATACCATTCACCAAGCTCGTTGAAGTTCTCGGTAGACAATAGAAATTCTATTAACTCTTCTTTAAACATAATTCAGTCTCTAAACCCATTTTCAAAGTGGTATATTCACTCAATGAGTTATCAGTATATGTTCGGTGCGCTATACAGGCATCGAACTCCTAGTATTAGCTGTAACTTCAGTAGCTATGAAATCGGTAATATGGGTCATGCAGACCTATGTATTGGGGGTAGTACAATTCTAAGCAATTATTCAAACAGGCTATCTAAAATGATGATTTAGATATTTGAGGAATCAACATCAAAGAATCCATAGGTTATTGAAAATTGGAATTATAAAATGAATGAGTTTATCGACCAGTTTATGCCATACATTAGTAAAGATATTTGTTGGAACATAGATATAAATGCTATTGATGGACTTAAAAATGAAGAAATAGATGTTTATACGGAGAAGTTAAACATAGAAGCCAAAGGGGATTTCAGGCTTTGGTTACAGACTTTTGGTAAATGCTCTGGAGGCCTTTTTATGGATGACTTTTTTGTATTCAATAAATACAATAATCGTTCTGATGAGACAACATTTTTAGTTCATATGAGTATCAACTTATGGTGGCAACCAGAACTAGTTGATGAGGGTTTTATTACTCAAAAAGATCTTGATGGTCAACCTTACTTTTTTAGTCGATTGAATGAAACGTCTTATTATTTTATTTATACGACAGATCCAGAACTACAAGTTTGGCACTACTGTGATGGTGACGATACATTTGAATGTACCGGATTTAGTTTTATAGAGTACCTTAAAAATTATCTTAGTGGTATAAAATGCTCTAAAGGTATTTGGCTAAGTAAATCTGATGTACTTAGAATATCAACATCAGAGTTGTTTTAGGTAATCAGCGTTTGAGCTAACTTGAACTTACTATATTTAGCCTATACCCCAAGGGAACCAGCTATTTCACGCCTCAAACGTATTAATAGACCACTTATAACAGACTGGTATAATGGAACCACTTATATTAGGTCATATTTGATGATTTATGAATAGGCATTACTGACACTAAAATTATCTAGTATTGCGTGATAAATACCCCTAAGACAATGACTTATGCAAAAGGTACATCGACAAGCGATCTATCTGCCATCTCATTTGCCATCAATAACGCTTGGTATAAGCTAGTAGCACTCGCGCCGCCACGCCCTGCCAAATCAAGCGCCGTACCGTGGTCAACAGAAGTACGAATATACGGCAGACCCAGCGTTAAATTAACGGTATCGCCAAAGCCGTGCGATTTGAGTACTGGCAAACCCTGGTCATGATACATAGCGATAACGGCATCGCAGTTTGCCAAATGCTTAGCAGTAAATAACGTATCCGCTGGCATCGCCTCCGATATATTCACACCTGCCCTGATAAACTCTCGCAGCACTGGATTAATAATTTCAATCTCCTCGACGCCCAAATGTCCACCCTCGCCTGCATGAGGATTGAGACCGCACACTAAAATACGCGGCTGCATTAAGCCAAATTTTTCACGCATATCATCGACGACAATTTGTACGGTTTGGCGCACGTTATCAGCAGTGATGGCGGCAGGAATATCTTTTAGCGCCAAATGCGTGGTCACAAGTGCGACTTTCATGGCTTGATTGGCTAGCATCATCACGACTTTTTCACAGCCACTTTGCTGCATAAAAAACTCGGTATGACCGCTAAACATGGTGCCATCCAGCAGTTTGATACCGGCATCTATCAACGCAGATTTTTGCAATGGCCCTGTAACGATAGCCGCCACGGTTTTATTTGCTGCCAGTTTATGAGCAACCTCTAGCTGTTTTGCCACCATCGCTGAGTTATTAATATCGATGAGCCCACGAACGACTGGCGTAGCACAATCTATGTTAAACAGAATAAAGGTATTATCACTATTTATAGTTTGCTGTGATAATTGTTCCAAAAAATGATCAGCTTCTATATTTACATCCACAGTTTGCCAAGGCGGACAAACGTCTAATACGCCAGCAGTCACAAGCTCATCTGCACGCGCTTGCATCGCCTTACTATCTGCCGTAACCCAGATTGGCCGTTTAAAATCTTGCAATTTTCGCTCTGCCGCTAGTAGCAGCACAACGTCCATGCCGATACCCGCTGGTTCACCTGTGGTAATTAATAGTGGTAATTTTTGTTGTGTATCTTGCATAATATCGACACCTTTATATTTATAATAAATATTTGAT
>NZ_CAJGZJ010000022.1 GCF_904846225.1 Psychrobacter immobilis
TTTCTTGGTCATGGTAAACTCCTGTGAATATGCTTAGTTTACCAAGTTTATCTCTACGGTTTCTTCAGCATAGCTCAGAATTCATCCTGCTTTATCTTGTAATGAGGTTCTTATGAGTACATCTGAAAAGAATGTAGAAGATTTTAATTTTATATTTAGTGAAGCAATGAGACTATCCAAATTGCGTGAAGAATCAAATGACCTCTATAAAAAGGACTTTGATAACGATGCCCACTTGATTACAGCTATTATAGATGCACCTAAAGATGTCAAAAATATAAATCCAAATCAACGAGCCTTTTCAATTTCATCAAAATCTTGGGTTAGACTTAGAGATATTGCTATTAGAGATTTACAGTCTAAAAAGCTATTCCACAAGATAACTGTTGATGAGTATGTATATGATATTAGAGATTCTATTTATATTCATATTAAAAGTTCTGGCGATTTTGATAAGGCTGGATATGCCTCAATATTATCTAAAGCTGATAGAAGAGCTCGAAGAAAATTAAAAGATACGACTTATTATCTTCCATTCAATGCACTTATCCCAAATTTTAAAGATGAAATAACCATAGGTGATGTGAAGATTATCGCAAAAGACTCTATACTTAATCAGGTTAAAGAAAATACCTATTATGACCTGTATATAAAACATAACAACCCAAATAGCTACGACAAACTACTTTGCCTGACAGTCTTAAATTCTTCAGACAAAATGAGTAAAAAAAGAGCGTTTAATATAGCTGATTTTGTTTATGGTGTTATCAAAGTTTTTACCTACTTGTACAACGTGAAAGCTAGCCAATTAAACACTATGCACAATCCAATTAAAAACCAAACTACACTTTACCTTGCGTATGATAATAATCGCTATCGAATTGGTGGCTCACATTCATTTGGAGAAGACTTGACTGATTTTTGGAAATTCTTCAGTGACTACCTGAAAACAGAGTTAGGAGATACCATCAAAGGATTAATCGCTCATGCTCTTTGTCCAAAAGATAAGGAAGTATTCGCCGATCGTTTAATTGATGCATTTTATTGGTTCGGTGAAGCGTCAAGGGATATCAATGAAAGTGCTCAAACTATTAAACTAGTTACGGCTATGGAACGCATAGTTACAGATCCAAAAGAGGATAATGGCAAGGTATCAGAAAATTTCAGCAAACGAGCATCAAGTATGATAAGTAGATTCCACGGTGAATTTAATAAGTGGGATCGGTATTCTAAAATTATATATGACGAGAGATCCAATTTAGTGCATGGCTCACAAGGTCTACATAAGTCCTATGGGCATAGTTTAGGTTTTGATAGATTTGAATTAGCCTATAAGGCCATACTATCAGCATGTGTACTATTTAATGGAATAGGTCTAGAAACACCTGCAACTAAAAAGAAAATACAAAAACTCTTTAACGATATTTGTGCAATTAAGCCGTTGAAGAGCACTTTTGGTAGTGAGAAAACGTAGTTTCAATTATCTTTACTTTTACCCCGCCGATACCGCTCAAAACAATAAATCACCTGCTCCCAATCCTTTTCCTACTTCTTGCGCCACGTAAACGGACGCTGGCAGACGGGACAGGTTTTTTGCGTTAAGTTTACTTTTTTTACTCACAAACCGTTAGTTTTTGCGCAAAGCATTTGCTATATTTTTCTGCCATTTTAATCCGCAACTGGGTACTAGGATGCGTGGATAAGAAGTCGGATATTTTGTCGTCCTCAACTGCTTCATCATTGGCTCTAGTTTCTTCTTGCTGATTTTCGGCGTCATTGCTATCTTCTGTATTTATAGCGGTCGTCGAGTAATTTTCCATCCGATTTAAGATATTTACAAAGGCTTGTGGGTCAATACCAATCTTAAGCATTTTTTTAAATGCAAACTCATCTGCTTCGGTTTCGTACTCACGCGAATAGTGATTTGATACTAGTGCAGTACCCAAGCCTGTAGCAAGCTCACTGATACCGTCCGGATTACCCAATACCAATATCACCATCATAGTGGTTAATGAGTTTTGGGTGAGCATCTCTAAGCTATGACGCTCCACGACATGACCCATTTCATGTAACAGCACTGCATCTATCTCATCATCATTTTGGCTCAACGCTACAAACTTATCCGTCAAAATAATATCACCTGAGGGCAATGCAAAAGCGTTTGGTTGACTCTCTCCCCCTATCTTCATATCCCGAAAGTGTAGCTGATACTGAATGCTGTCATCACCACCAAAGGGTTTGAGGCGTGTTTCAAATCGAGATGTGATCTGCTGTTGTTTAGCCTCACTTATTTGGGTGGGTTGTAAGAAGTAACGATCCATAAAATCTAACGACTGATCACCAATAAACTCGCCTGTCTTTTGAGGTAGCGCATGAGCGACAGCTTGGCTCGTCCAAGGTAGGCCCCATTTGATAAAACCAAATACAACCGCAACCGTGATGACCAACATCGTTAAGACGCTGGTCAATTTTGTTTCATGACGATGTAAGCGTAAGCGCCACTGAGAGGCTGTATCGCTATTTTTATTACTATTGATGAGGGTATCAATCGCCTCATTATTTTGCGTCGTAAATAGTGACCCATCAGCCAGTGTGAGCTTGCGTTCAGTCTGTCCTAAACGATCACTGATCATGACTTGCGACCACTGACCTATTAGGTTTTGACGACTTTCCAAACCGTCAGCAGTATGATCAGATACAATTTGTACCTCATATCTCGTTTGATCTACCGTGAGTTGAGCGGCATATTGGATCGAGCTGTCTTTTGGATACCATTTGCCTGATACTACATTTATCATTAACGTTCTCACTGTATCCACGAGCCAAATTAGTCATTGGCGCTTCAATTAACCAAGGCGATGATTGAAATAAGGTATCTACCAACTGAGTTTGGTCTTAAATCGCAATACCAACATCAATATCTAAGACATCACCAATCTCTTCACCGAGAGCCGATTGCTCTTTCTCTTTTTGGGTCAGATAGTGATTGATATCTATCTCTGAAGCTGCTACCCAAGAATTATCCGCGATATAACGAGCCACACGGACTTTCGCCCACGGCATGGCTAAGCCAATAGTAAATAGAACCAGTAGCATATTTGTCAGCAAGACATAAAAATATCCTTTAGCACCAACCGTTGACTTAAAAGTAATGGCTTTATCTAGCGTGGTACTTTCAAACAAATACTGGCGTTGACGGCTATATGAATAGGCGGTCGCAAATAAGAACGTGGCAATAAAACCAAAATATATAATGATAAAACCGACAACAAGTAACGGACTTGCATTGGTATTGGCGTTTTCAACATCACTGGAAATATTATTAAGATCAAACCCGCCCGACATAGTAGACGCGATTATTAAGCCAAAGAGGACGGAGAGAATTAATAAACCACCGATAATAATGAGTATTTTTTTGAGCTGAATTTTTATAAACTTTTTGGTATTAATATTGATCAAAAAATTACCTTGACCAAATTTTGTCCGACCAATTTGGTATTCAGCTGCTTTTTTTGTAAAGAGTCCAGTGATATAGATGCCTAGCGCTATTGCCGCTATTATCCCTAGGGCAAATACGAGAAAAGCAAACGCTGGATTAGTACCTTCATCGATATTTGACATTGGTAGTAAGCTACCAAACGCAAGCAATGCAACGGCTGCATACCCCAATACAGGTATAAGCATATAAATAATATAGGCGGGTTTTAGATTGCCCATGAAGCTAAAACGCACGTTGCTAAAACTGGTCATGCGCATATTGAATTTCAGACTACGCCAAATTATCCAAGGAATAAAAGCGAATAAGATAATGGGTAATATGATGCCAATGAAAGGCAAAATAGAACCTATAATCTGCATGGCAAGCAATATCAGCACACCAATTAAATAACCAAAAAATAGCTGTTTACCTGTGGCATGGTAATCAAAATATCGATCTGCATATTCAGTATTGGCATAAAAATAGCGACGCGTACGTACTTTTGCCCAAGGATAATAAATGCCTATGGTGACAATGCATAATAAAACATTAACAATCCATATTTTAAAATATTCCGTACCGTTACCTTTAAATTGTATTCGTTTCATTCTGTCCCTAGAACCTTATGTATTTGATATTAATGTGGCGTGAAACCCATTTTTAAGATATCGATAAAAAATAATTTAAAAATGATTATATATTATATGGTTAGTAAATTGAGATAATAAATCAAACTTTAGTTGAATTAATAACGCGCTACTTAGTTTGAATCTGCTGTGCCATAAGCTGTCTTAAATAAAAAGGATACAACTATTATCGTCTATCTTTAATATAGCCAAATACATAAAGCACTAAGTTTATGTTTATGCCAAAAAAATAAGGCCACGAATGGCCTTATTGTTATAAATTATTTTGTTACGAGCTATTTTTGATAATAGGGATAATCATTATAGCCAATCTCAGTGCCGCCATACATCGTGGCGGGGTCTGCCTCATTGAGTGGCCAATTATTGGCTATGCGCTCAGGTAAATCGGGATTAGCAATAAAAGGACGACCAAAAGCAAATAAATCGCCATAACCTTTAGATAAGATATGAACCGCCTTCTCCACCGTGTATTTACCCGCATAAATAATAAGTCCTGAAAACGCCGCTCTGATGGCCCTATAAAACGCTTCAGGTAAATCAGGCGCGTTATCCCAATCGGCTTCGGCAATAGACAAGTAAGCAATACCCGCTTGCTCGAGCATTTTTACCGCTTCAACATACGTGTGATGAGGGTCAGACTCTACCAATCCCAAATACACCCGCGTTTCATTAGTACTCGCAAATAATGGGGCAAATCGTACACCCAAACGGTCAGCACCAACGACATCACTGACGGCAGCGACGATCTCTTTTAGGAAGCGCAGACGATTGGTCAACGAACCACCATATTGATCATTACGTGTATTGCTGTGCTCAGAGATGAACTGATTGACCAAATAACCATTGGCACAGTGCAGCTCAACACCATCAAAGCCTGCTTCTAATGCATTGCGTGCGGCTTGCGCATACATGTCTACCAGATCACCGACCTCTGTGGTACTAAGCGCACGCGGCGCGCTTGGATCTGCTAGAGCACCTTCGCCCGGACCTGTTTCGACAAATACTTTGACGTTGTCAGCAGTGATAGCAGAAGGGCCAATAGGCTGCGCTTCGTTTGGCTGTAAGCTGGTGTGCGATACGCGACCAACGTGCCAAAGCTGAGCAAAAATAATCCCGCCTTTGTCGTGTACGGCTTGCGTGACTTTTTTCCAGCCTTCAATTTGGGCTTGTGAATGTATGCCGGGCGTCCAGGCGTAACCTTGCCCTCTTGGTTCGATTTGAGTGCCTTCGGTCACCATAAAGCCTGCCGTAGCGCGCTGCGAATAGTAACTCGCCATCAACTCGTTGGGGATATTGTCTGGTTGAGTGCTGCGAGACCTTGTCAATGGTGGCATGACGATACGGTTTTTGAGCGTATAAGGGCCGAGCGTTACCGCAGAAAATAACGTACTGGTATTGGGGATAGGATGTGTCATAAAACTCTCTTTTAAAGCAAACTAATGGGCTGATGGTTTAAATCGCTTAACCTGTTTTGATGCTTAATAATTGGCATAAGCAATAGTGGTCAGCATAGAGTTTTATAGGTACAATTTGAAACAACCTTTTTTTGTATAAGAGACAATTATGAATGGTATCAACAGGCTCGATATCAAACAGCTAAGAGTGCTTAGCGCTTTACTTGATTTGAACAACCTCTCACAAGTGGCGCGAAAGATGGGACTGACGCAACAAGCGATTAGTGAGCAATTACGTAAGCTACGCGATTTATTTGATGATCGTTTGTTTATTCGTCAAGGCAATAGCATGATAGCAACCCCAAAAGCGCTATTGATGCAGCAGCCCATTAGCGATATATTAAAACAGTTGGATGCGCTGTTAGAGCCTGATTTGTTTACGCCGCAAACCTATAAAGGCGTCTTTACAATTAGTGCGACTGATTATGCCACCCAAGCCTTGCTACCACAGCTATTCAATATAACGAGACGCGAAGCCCCTGGTTTAAAACTCATCGTCCGCGACTTTGCCTCCGACAATATCAATCAGCTGATTACGGCAGGGGAACTTGATTTATTGATTACCTTTCCAGAGTTTATTCCGGACAATTTGGTATACGTTACTTTATTTGAAGAGCAGCATTTATGCATTACAGGTTGCGATAATGAATTTACAAAACAGCCGTTAACATTGGCACAAATCGCAGCTCATCCTCAGCTAGTGGTCTCACCTTCGCGTGCTAATCTACGTGGCTCTCACGATCAATGGTTTGCAGAAAAAGGCCTTCAACGCAATATCGTCATGTCTGTACCTAGCTTTTCTGCTGTACCAGATATCCTGCATACCACCGATATGCTGGCATTTTATCCTTCGCGGTTATTGCCAACGAGTAAAGTGAAAGAAGTAGAGGTAGAAGCCTTACCGCCGACATTTAAGGTAATAGCGGCTTGGCACCCTCGCACCAATGACAGTGAGATACATCGTTGGTTGATCAAGCAATTGCAGAATTTATGAGCACAGCTAGCAGCTATCATTAGTTCAGCGCGTGTTGGTTATTTAACCGTCAAAGTTTATTTCGAACTCAATATTATTATCGAAATTCGCCTTACTGCCAATTAGCCCGTCTCACGCCTGCTTATCACCACTGCCATCTTTGTTACGCCGACACTTCTCTGAACAATAAATCACCTGATCCCAGTCCTTCTCCCATTTCTTGCGCCACGTAAACGGGCGCTGGCAGACAGGGCAGGTTTTTTGCGGTAAATTTACTTTTTTATGTGCCATTGTCTGCTTCCTTTTTTCGTATATCTCTAACTGATTATCGACACCTATTTATCTTCTTTTTGATGATCCAATCCTTCATATTTTTTCACACGGCGACATTGGTCTGAGCAATAAACCATGCTCTCCCAGTTTTTATCCAGCTTTTTAGTCCAACTAAACTCACGCTCGCAGACAGGGCAGAGTTTTTTTCGAACGTTCTTTTTTTTGTGCGCCATACATTTCTCATTGGTTTGTTTAATATAATCGAAGCAACTGCCACGACTATACATCAATAACTTGTCGGTATAGCCTATTAATTATAAATGCTCATTATCATTATTGCTCGTAAATACTAATTCTTGTAAGTACTTATTCTCATAGTTGCTAACCCTCATAATTACTTATGAGCAATAGTTACTACTCCTTATAATTGCTATTCATAGTCATCAAAGATTTTATTCAATCGATTCAGGCTATTGACGATCAGCTTACCCGATTGATCAGTACTGGTATCAATCGCTAGCTTCTCATCCATACGCATCGTCAACGGCTCCAAGGCTTGCTTGAGCGCATTTGCCATGAGTGCCGTTTGCTGATGAATATCCGGCGTGTCGCTATCTGCTGGTTGGTTCTCATTACCCTTATGCAAGCTCTCCGCTAGGCTATGAGACAAGCTATCGGCCATTTTTTGCGCCAATTGCTCAACGGCATTGACCAGCTGCACCATCAGCTCTTTTTGCATGTTTTGGTTTTGTTTGAGGTACTCGCCTTCCGCCTTTTCAGCATTGTGATCGTGCTTATAGACTTGTATCAGCTGATTCATGCTTTTTTCAAAGCCATTATCGATACTGTCACTCACAGTTTTGGCATTATTAATAAAGCTATCGGCGAGGATTTTTTGCGATTCGAGTTGCGCATCTAGCTGAGTCTTTAACTGGGCTTGGCGCGCGACCTCTCGTAAGCGGGCGATTTGCTCTGGATCATTTTGCGTTACGTATTTTTCGAACTGGCTACTGATGGCATTAAAGCCACTCGCCAAATCAACCAGCTGCGCGACGATGCGCGCACCCGTGTCACCGTCCGCGCCGCCCATGGCTTTGTTACGTAAAAAGTCCGCTTTAATTTGTACCCAGCGCTCTACTTCCTCTTGCGTTAATACCCCGCGCATCTCGCCAAGCTTAAGCAAGTTACTCTCTGCGCCTTGGGTCAATAGCTGCGACTCACCCAAATAATGATCGTCGATGAGCTGGTTCAGCTCGTTTTCATTCATGATTGCTGAGAGTTTTTCGGTCATTTTATTCATGTTGCGGTAACTGCCTTGCAGCTTAAATATCGGCTCAACGCGATATTTATCGTCTTGCGAAGCGGAAGCAATGTAGGCTTGATTGACATCGAGAATGACTTTTTGCACCGTGAACATATGACGCAAAATAGCGATAATCTCGTTAATCTCCGAGCTGCTATAAGGATAGGTCAGCTCGCTACTTTGTACTTGCGCTAAGTTGGCATTATCCACCTTTGCCATTTTGATCAGGCGATGAACATCCGCTAGATCGCGATTGGCAAGTGGCGCTAGCACCGTATTAGAGGTCAATGAGTTCTCAATATAACTGAGTGCGAATATCTCTTCCATGCCGCTCATGATATCGCCTAGGTTATAGATATCAGCACGGTTGGCGAGCATATCGGGCACTTTAAACGCTTCACCACTTTCGGTATAAGGGTTACCTGCCATAACGACACAAAACTTTTTGCCGCGCATGTCATAAGTCTTGGTCTTGCCTTGCCAAACGCCATCGATACGGCGCGTACCATCACCGAGCGAGATGAATTTCTGCAAAAATTCGGCGTGAGTATGTTGAATATCATCGAGATAAAGCATGACATTATTGCCCATCTCAAAGGCTAAGTTAATTTTATTAAGCTCTTCTCTTGCCGTAGCATTGGGCGCTTTTTCGGGATCTAAAGAGGTGACATCATGACCGAGCGAAGGGCAATTAATCTTCATAAAGATGAGCCCTAAACGATTGGCAACATACTCCATCAAGGTAGTTTTACCATAGCCTGGCGGCGATATCATCATCAAGATACCCATCAAGTCGGTACGCTTATCTTCACCGACCGTGCCCATTTGCTTTGCGAGGTTGTCACCAATTAATGGTAAGTAGCTCTCATTAATCAGACGGTTGCGCACAAATGATGACAGTGGACGCGGCATAAACTCGTCCAGTCGCAATGACTCTTTTGCATCACTCAAGATACCTGAGCGCATGGCGAGATAACGCTTATAAGCGGGGATTACCTGCGTGTCATGATGATGCAAACGGTTCAAAAAGTCATCGACAGCAAAGGTCAAGGTCTGCTGATGAATGCGCTTGTGCTCACCTAGTAAGCTGTTTACTTTTATTTCGAGCGATACCTTGCCCGTACTGCGCTCAAAGCTCTGTACTTGATTGAGTGGGTTATTGATACTGGTCAATGATGCAGTTGATGAAAACGATAAGGCAGATGGTGTACCACCTATGCCTTGATTGCTTCCTTTATTAAGCGCCCCTTTATCAAAGCTTGCGCCTGAATCGATCAGACGTTGCACCAAGGCTTCGCGCTGCGCATCATTTAATTGGGTCAGTAGGACCGCAATGGCTTCGGGTACATAATGACGACCACTCTCCAACTGCTGTTTACGCAAGACTTCTTTTTCTTCTAGCTCAGCCAACTGTGCGGCATCGAGCGCATTGCCTGCATTTTCTGTGTTATCGACTTGCCCGCTAACGGTTTCGCTACTACCATAAGTTTTATCCAGTAATGCATGGAACCATGTGCCCAATAGCTCATAGGCAGATTTTGGCTGAAAGCCAAGCTTGCCGATGGCAGATTGTAGTTGCCCAAAACTGCCAGTGGGTTGCAGGTTGCCTGAGGCGTCATTCAAGGTTTTGATCAATTGCTCACACAGCTGCTCAGCTTGTTGACTCGTTTGCCAATGAACCGCTTTGGATAAACCGACCTCTGGTTGCGCTGACTGTCCCATCACTCCTACCAAGTATTCACTGGCAAGCTGGACGTGGCTTTGTTTAAAGATGGTAGCATTATGATCTTGATCTGTTTCTGAATCTGAGTTGTCCTCTACACTAAATTTATCGCCATTATAAGCAGTGACAAAACCGTGCATCACATGGGTCATGTCCTCAACCAGCAACGCTTTGGCCGTGTCACTACCCAGCGTACGGCGCAGTTGCTCAGCGGTAATCGCTCTATCCATCCAGTTATCCACACGCGTCAGTACTGACTCACTGAGCCAAGCGTCATAACCAAATTGCTGCAAACTTGCCAATCCAAGCGCTTGTACGAGGTTCAACTGCCAATAGAATAATTGCGCCAGCGCGCGCACTTGCGGAGTATAAATCAAGAGACCTGCCGCGCGTAATGTCGGTAATATCTGCATCAATAACAGCGTGGCATCGTGGTCATGAATACCTTTGTCATAACCGAGCTGATAACGAGGTGTGGCGTATGCTTTGACCAGTCTAGCCAGCGGGCTGTCATTATCAATATCGCCATTGATATCCAAAGTAATCACCGTTTCATCGTACGCTTGATATAACCGCGCTTCGGTCAAGCCATCTTGAGCGTTTTTGGCACTCTCAATGATGCTATACGTCAGGTATTCCGCACGGTAAACGGCATCGGACTCGGAGGCGATATTCATGTCCCAATACGGACGCAGCGCATTCAGCTCGGTGTTGTTAAGCACTTCATAATAGTCGGTGCCTGTTAGATGCAAATTGAGAATGCGCGTGCCATCTGATTGCTGGCGACTCAGCAACGTTAAATCCAATGGCTGAGTATTGACCGAAAAACGATGCTTGCCCAGCTTAATGATCTGACCGCCATCTTCAAACAAGTCAGACTTGTCTTTTAGACTTTTATAGCTTTCGATCTGAATGGCTTTTAGGCGCGCGTCTATGTCATCTGCTTTTACGCTAAAGCCCATCGCTTGCAGATCTTTGGCGATGTTACGTACTTTTTGTACCAACCCATCGGCAGCGAAATAAGTATTTAACGCATCTTCTTCTTTAAAACCAGTAACGCCGGTACTTTGAGTTCGTTTTTTGATGCTTTCAAGCATCCGCAGCGCACCGTCACCTAAATTTTGTGCTTTACGGTTACGGGTATCGAGCAGTTGTTGTTTATGATTTTCAAAGGTCTCATAAATCTCTTCACGCTTGCTGATGATATCTGCTAAAAACTGATCGCCACTACTGGTCTCAGGATCGGCAAACTGGCTTTCTAATTCCTCTAACTGCACGAGCAATTTCGCCATTTGTTCATCTGATTTTTCGGGCGTATTGGCAATCGATAAGGCATTGGCAATTGACTGACCAAATAGTTTGAACTGTGCGCCAAATTGCGCCACCGCTTCGGCAGAACCTAGATTTTTACGTTTATGATTGAGCTTGGCTTTGCTTTGATTGAGACTGGCATAAATAGTCGATATGTCATCGATAATTTGCGTTCGTACCGTCGCATCAGCCACCTCTAGCGTACCAAGCAGCTCGGTCAGTAGATCCAACCCTTGCGTCGTTTCATCTATTTTATCTAACACAGGTTTTAGTTCGGCATTGGTTTCAGCCGTATTTAAGCGTTCACTAACGTCTGTCAAAATACCTTCGTAGCTAGATAACGCCTCATCTCCGCTTAAAAACAATACGGTTTTTTCGGCAAGCTCGCCTTCTGCTGCTTCGAGTTGTGTCTGGAGCGTTTGTAGTTTATCGCTATCTAAATAACGCAAATCCTCTAGGCTTACCAAACGACCTTTTTGACGTCTAATCGCCGATAGCTGATCCACATAATCACTGGCAGACTCAAAAGTGGTGGTTTGTATCTGTCGTAATATCTCACTTTGCTGAGTCTCCGCATCACTCAAAGCCGTTTGGGTTTGCTTTTGAATACTTTGTACTTTGGCAAACTCATCAATGACCAATTCAGCCGTGACCGTGACTTCTTTAATGCTACCAGCGACTTCGTTCAGCTCAGGTTCGGACAGCCAATAATAATTATCAAAGAGGCGGCTGGTATTGTCTGACAGCTCTTCATACAGCTTTTGTGACACGCCTTGGTTGTCAATTAAGCGCGTGATGCTATAAAGGTCGGAGATACCGCGTACCAATTCTTTGTTGCCTATCTTGCCATAAAAACTGGTGCTTTCAGGCAACTCACTGACATACTCAGGCGAGGCATAAGGCGTATGCCATATCTGCATCGGATGAATCCGTGACGGCTCAGTTTGATCGCTAAACAGCACCAAACGGCCATTTTCAGCCAGCGCCATCCCATTACAATAAATGGGGTTTGCCAATTGTTTTTTGATCAAGTTATAAGGAAATAACCCCGTGATGCCTAAAGCGACATCATAGAATAAAAACAGAACATCTTCGCCATTGGGCGATACAATTTTACGTTTAAACTTTAAGTCTTTTGCACCAACATTATTGGCATCAAATAGCTTATATTCGCCCGTCTGTAAGTAATAACCGCCCGGAAAAATAATGCCGTGATCTTCTGGTAGCTGCACGCACGATTGACCAATCGCATCCAAACGTAGTACCGCTTCGGTCAAAGTGTTAAAAACGAAATAACGATAACTGTCCTCACGATACGGCAATATCTTTAATAATATTAAGCTGCCAACTTTGGCATAAGCAATCTCAGCATCGGTCAGCGACTGAGTGCGATCATTGACAGGCTCGCTATAGATACCCTGCCCTGATTGCGTATTATCCTCAATTTTAATGGTCAAATCGCCACCGACCGTTTCGACAAATATCGTATCCAAGATATTCATATGCGGGTATTTGCCATTGATCATCTGATCGCGGGTGGTGTCAATCCAGTCAAAATCATAAGCAGGCGGCAACTCGATATCGCGCTCGCCTCGATTGTCTACGTAGGCGACTTGCGCAGACTCTGGCGTGCCTTGGCTAAAATCTAAGGCGAAACGAAAAACACGAATATCGGTGATACGCTCGCCAATCTGAAAAGCCAATAACAATTTGCTGTCTTTGACCGTCAGTTGAATCAGGCGTGTTTGTTTGTAATATCGATACAACTCATTGAAATCTTGGACAAACGACTCTTGATCTAAAAAAGTTCCTTTTAGATCTACTTCTTCAAGTTTGTATTCTTGGTCAGCGCTCTCATTACTATCTATATCAACATCATTTTCTCTATCAACCTCTTTGTCCGTTGGCTCAATCAATCGATATAGCGACAACACATCTTTAATGCTGCTGGCCCGCTTGAGTCCCATAAAGACATTGTAGCCAAATAGCAGATAATCACCGACCTGCACCATGTCCTGCGCCACACAGTTGTATTCGGTACGAATCCGTGTGCGGGCAATGACTTGCATCTGAGTGCTACCGAACTCTTGCAAACGCGCGTGATTGAGCTTGGCAGTTTGTTGCTCTAAGCGACTGCCTTGCTCAGTGAGACGTTTTTTAATAAGCTCATAAGAATTGCCTGAGGCAACCGCCTGATCCGTTTGGGCAGCTTGGTTTTGAGTGTTTTTGCTATGCGAATCGGTTGATTTTTGCGTGTCCGCCATCGTTGCTTGTCCATTTTTATTTTTAGGCAATAAGGAAAATAAGATAAAGTTTAGGAGTTTTTTGAATGAAATAAGCGCTGGGCTAATCTAAAAAAACGAATACTAACTGCTGATTCTTTTAGATTAGCCAACTCGTGGTTAATGGTAAGTATTAATGTGCATTAACAGCTATTAACTATCACTCAGTTTAAGTATTTAGTTTGAGTTGGCCAAAGTCGTCTGCCACCTAAGTAGCAGAGAACTTATTTATATTAAAATCATTATTCAAAACTATGAGTCAAAACTATGAGTCAAAACTATGAGTCAAAACTATAAGTCAAAACTATAAGTCATAACCACGAATTGAAACCATAAGTTAAAATTACGAGTTAAAACCATGAGTTAAAAACATCATATTAAGCAGGTTTATCATCGTTTTGATTGTTCGTTTTCATCACTTTATTAGCCATCATGGTATTGATGATACCGCTTAGCGTGTCTGACTTACCTGCTAGGCCATCAATGGCTTTACCGATAGATAACGACTTGGCAAAGTTATCAAAGAAGTGCGCTTCACCGCCAACGATATCGATTTTGGCTTTTTGTAGCGCCACTGCCAATACTTCGGCGTTTTCTTTAGCAATCTCTTTACCTGCGTCAATCGATGCCAAGGCTTCTTGCAGTGCGGTTTCAAGACCCATGCGGAACTCTTCGTGTTCGCGTGCCTCTTTACTCATACTACCCATCGCATTGAATTTCTCGACCAAACCATCTGCTTCGGCTTGGAAATGAGCGCGGGTAACTTCGGCTTTTGCCAAACCAACTTCACGTTCTGCTTTGGCATTTGATTGACCGCGAGCTGCGATAATTTCGGCATCTGCCAGTCCGATATCGCGCTCTGCTTTGGCATTGGACTCACCACGAGCCGCGATAACCTCAGCATCAGCCATGCCTTTTTCGCGCTGTGATTGTGCTTCCGCTTGTCCAGTCGCTCTGATAATATTGGCTTTGGCGATGCCTTCTTTTTCTAAAGACGTTGCTTTGGCTTCTTGGATCGCAGCTTCAGCAAAGCCATGCGCAGACTCTTCTGCTTTGATGCCTTCCGCCATTTTGATTTTTGCTTCTGAATTTTTGGCAGCAGCTTCAAGATTGGCATTGGCAAGCGTCGTGATTTCGACGGCTTTATGCTTAGCAGACAGCTCTTCTGCTTCTGCTTTTTTCACCTGACGTACTTTGATTTCTTCAGCATCGGCTTCGGCAGCGAGTACGCGCGTTTGTTTAGAACGCTCAGCTTCACTTATTTCGCGGACTTCTTTGATGCGCTCTTCTTCTTGCGCCACGGTTTTGTCTACCGCGATACGGTCACGAATTACATTCGCGATTTCTTTTTTCTCAAGCTCAATCGCGCGTTCCGCTTCGATACGTTGTAAGTCAACTTCACGCTCACGAGAGACGATTTCTAAATCACGAGCACGCGTTACTTTTTCTTCTTCAATGACGACAGCACGCAGACGATTTTGCCCTGCTACCTCAACTTCACGTTGCTGGTTTTCACGCTGAATCGCCAAATCTTGCTCAACCGAAATAACGGCGGTTTCAGACTTTTTGCGCTCTTCTTCTTCAATCTTACGCGTTTCAGCGGTCTCACGGGCAATCACAGATGAGATTTCACGCTGCTGTTTGGCTTCGGCATCGGCTTGCTGACGCTCTAGCTCGAGCATCGCTTCAACGGTTTCTACGTTTTTCTTTTTAACGGCCAGCTCTTCGTCACGCTCAAGCTCATTGGTAATGACGTTTTGAAACGCGGTGAGCTGAGTAATCTTTTTGATACCTTCAGCATCTAAGATATTACTTGAATCTAATGAGGTCTTTGGCGTTTGCTCTAAGTAGTCAATCGCCACATCTTCTAAGATATAACCGTTCAGATCGTTACCAATTTCTTGAACGATACTGTCACGGAACTGGCTACGGTTTTCAAATAATTTGACAAAATCAATCTGTTTACCGACTGTCTTTAGTGCTTCTGAGAATTTTGCATTAAATAATTCGTTGACCGCGACTTTGTCTGAAGCTCTCTCAGCGCCAAGAGACTTAGCCACCTTAAGGACGTCTTCTTCGGTCTCATTGACACGCAAATAAAATGCGACCGTGATATCAGCACGCATATTATCGGCACAAATCAGTCCTTCTTTACCGCGTCTGTCCACCTCTAGCGTGAGCAGCGAGATTCTCATGAGCTCTTTTTTGTTGATGACTGGCCAAACAAAGCCACCATCAAAGCGTACAGCGATTTTATTGACGCCGTTAATAATAAGTGCTGTGCCCTGATCCACCTTAATATAAAAGGCTTTGAGCATCAAAAGTGCTGCCATAATGAAAACAAACGCCAGCACCACAACCACGCCGACGATAATGAGTATGTCCATATTCATTCCTTTAATGAAAACATTCTATAGTCAATTCTATATAAATCAGACACGGTGTCAGACTCGCCAAGGCTACTATTTGTCGTGCTCTCGCTCACCTGCCTTGTCTCTGAATGATATTGAACCAACTATAACCAAATTTAGAACCGTTGATATTTTTTGCCAGTCGATTATTTTTCTTTTTCTTATTGAATCGCTGCTAATTTGTGCTAAAAGCAATTATAAAAAACTATGATGATCACCTTATTAGGACGTATTATTGGTCTTTGACAGGCGTCACGCGGTAGGTATTGGCTTCATCTAGATACGCTACCAACAGCACTTTGTCGCCTTGTTTTAGTAAATTGTCGTCTTTATCTGATCGAATTTTGAGTATCAATCCTGCGCCGCCATCATTCAGCACCGCTTCGCCATGTTTGTTTGTCACGCTCAATGTGCGCACGACGGCGATTTTACCAATGTTGCTAGAGGCATTGCGTCTAGGGATGTTGGCGATGTTTTTGCGGATGGGTGAAATGATAATACCTGTTAGCCATAGGGAGATTACTAAGACAAAAATGAGTGCGCCTGTGCCAAATAGATAATACAAAATGCCAGAGTCAAAATACTGATGCAAAAAACTGGTATACAAGTAGCTCAATAACCAACCAATTAAGCTCACCAAACTGAGGATCATAATTAAAGGCACGCCATAAAGTCCAAACTTGAGCATGAGACCTGTAAAAAATCCTGTTGAGGATAAGTCAGAAACGTCCCCTCCTGACTCCCCAAGCTCTACCGTATCCATATCTGCCATACCCAGTAAAGACACCACCCAATATAAGGTGACGAACATCACAAGCCCGGTGAATACAATCGTCGGGTATAAGCTGATTTTAGTGATGAATACTAAAAAAGATTCTTGCATGGTACGCGCCTTGTTTTGATTCCTAGGGCCAGTATCTTTATGACTCGGTTATCTAATTTGGTAAATTTAACATATGACTAGGGCGTGTCTTCATTTCAAAAATGGTCATAAAAATGAGATAAATTGCCGTCAAACGAGGAAAATAGCGCAAATAATATCGGGATATTAGTTAGCTATTTGACGATGTTTGGCAAAATTTAGCCATTTTTAGCTCATTTAGATAGCTTATTTAAATAGTATCGTTTGATTTAAATAGTATCGTTTGAATTGAAGACACGCCTTATATACCCTCTAAAATCCAGGCAAGATAATAAACTTATGTTTCTTTATTTATGATTATATATACATTCCATTCCATAATATATAGGTTTTACTATTAACGTCCCCAAACGGGTGAGCGAACTGACCCGCCAGCCTGACCACTAATCGCGTAACTGGTGTTGCCAAATAAAGAGTGAATGACCAAGCTACCGCCGCTTTGTCCATCCACTCGTGAGGTGCGCGTTGGATAGATCGCATATTGTCCTGAGGGTGACAGACGTGCTGGCTCATCAAGCCCCGTCTCTGCTAAATTGAGCACCTGACCGTTGGCAAGCGTCATAACCGCCGCTTTACGACCATTAAGATATGCCATACGCTGACCGTCCAAGCTAAGTTGAGGACTGGCCGCATAACTGCCTGTCGATAGAAGTACGGCATTACCCGTGACAAAGCTATAACGATAGATACTTGGTCGACCCGCGCGGACTTTATCGCTGGTATAGACAAAGCTTTTGCCATCGCTTGCATAGCTTGGCTGCACCTCCGTACTCGGCAAGGTCGTGAGCTGTTTGGTACTACCGTCGCTCAGACGCATCTCATAAATATCCGCATTACCGCCAACCGTTGAGCTATAGAGCAATTTTTGTCCATCGGGTGAAAATGACGCTGACAGATTACTGCCCTCAGCATTTACTATCAGATTGCGCGTGCTATTGCCCCGATTATAAATATAAATCTTTGGATGTTGGCGCGGCGCTTGTTTACTATAAGCGAGCATTTGACCATCCGCTGACCATGCAGGCGCATAAATATAACCATTTAACTGATCAATCAATTGGCGGTCGCTGCCATCTGGGCGGATAGTATAAAGTGTCGACATCTTAGCAGCGCCTAGTCCTTGTTCCTCCACGTACGCAATATATCCTTGACGATCTATAGCTGACATTCGAGCCGTTAGCGGATTGCTCGTGGCAGACGTTATCGTAGTATTGGCAGCCGTCATGTTTGGTAACGTCTGACAACCGGTTAATACACTGAGAGAAGCAATGATGGTAGCAATCGCGCTACTTCTTATGTTTATAGTTGGTTTACGCGCAAGAGTTTTTAGCATGAGATAAAGTCCAATAGAGCTTTGATAAATGCGTTATGAGATAGTTACGAGTTTAGAAGATCTTATCTAGGGCGTGTCTCTAATTTAGATAGAGGGTTAAATGGTTTTTGTTTTACTTAAAGTAATGCTTTACCGTTTATAACCATACTAACCCTTTATAAGGTTGTAGCTTTAAGATTTTAAGCCTTGATTGTATATCTCCCACATGGATCTCTAGCTTGTTCTCATCTGGGTCTAAAATATAGCAAGACTGCCCTTCACTGCTATTATCTTTCCACTCGGTTACATTAAAACTTCTTAACTTAGTAACAAACTCTTCAAAATCATTGGCGACTATATCAAATGCAATATGCGTATAATCCCGTTTTGCACATGGTATATCGCATGATAAGCAGAACCATAACTCACCAAGGGTCAAATATGCACCACCCTGCCATTTTACATGGGCAGTAAAACCTAGAATATGAGTATAAGAATGTAGTGAGCGATCCAAATCACTGACAACTATCGTAATATGGTTTAATCCTTTCAGCATTAGCATAGTTCCATCGTAATTTTTATATGGTGGACAAGTATTAAGTGTAGCGTATATTAAGCTTTTTTTTACACAAAAAAATGCCCCACATAATCGTGAGGCATCGTGAGAATCAAATCTTACGCTAAAAAATTATCGTGCTTAAATCAATTGTCTGTAATGATCCAATTATTTAGCAACGGCTTTGAAGTGCGCAATTTGACTGTCATTTTTGATGGTCAAGATAGGCGTGTTACTCGCGTTTTTACTCATGCTATATTTACCTTGTACCGTGGCTAATGTGGCGGTATCAAAACTCGCTTGCGGCTCAGGACATGCCATCAAAGTGCTGATACCATTGCTAATTTGTACATTGCCGTTCACCACACTGTATTGCGCGCCCATGTTATTACAGGTATTCATAAAAGTAACACGGTCGCTGCCATTGTCTTTAAAGAAGTTTAAGGTCAACGGCTTGGCTGGGTTGATGAATAGCTGACTGACTTTATCGCCATTTGTACGTTTGGCATCGACAAGCTGCCAGTGATACGCTTGTAGCGCCTCAGAAGTAATTGGTTGAGTCATTGGTGCTGTCACGCTAGGAGTGGTCTGGCAACCAGCCGCCAATGTACCTACCGCAAGAGTTGCAGCCATCATCATTTTAGTCATGTTTTTCATATAAAACCCTGTAGTAATTTTATTCAGAATAAAAAATAGCGATATCGTTTATTCTGGATAGCATCTTTTATTATAATTCATTGATTGTTTTATTCAGGTACCTAAACAATGCCGCTATTATGCCCATCTAATGCTTAACCGTCTTTATAGATTGGGTGTATCATTGTCCTGATATTTGTTCCACTCTATAGCTTTTTTGCTACTAGGTCTTGCTAGGCAAAGCATTAGCTGCTAACCCTTTTTCTCGATTCTTACAGCATACTTTATAGATCGTTGACGCACTCAGTTGGGATTGGCGGCTTTTTCTTGTTGCAGCGCCGCATAACCTGCTAAACGCTTGCGCTCACTCTCATCAAACAGCTGTTGCTCCATTTGATCAAGTTGGGTTTGTGCTTGGGTATTATCTGGATTTTGACTTAAAAGTTGCTGTTTTTGTGTTTGGTACTGATTAAAACGTTGGTCAAAGTTAGCGTCTTCTTGATCGACTTGTGCTAGCCGTGCAGCTGCGGGCGCGCCTACCAACTCACGTCGCATCTTATATAATTCCTCAGTCGTTGCGCCTTTTGCTTTCATCTGTTCTGTACGACTTATTAATTCATTTAGATTGGCTTGTTGCTCTATATTGGCTTTGGTTGAACTGTTTGGCATCCGGCTAATATAATCCTGCTTTGCACTTTCTTTTTGAGTATCAGACAACTGGCTGTTTTGATTAATTCTGATCATCTCAACACTATAATTGTCATACTCCTCTTCTGCACCAAAGAATGCGTTAATGGTTTCTTTTGAAAAATATTGTTGACGTAGCTTAGCCACATCTTGCTTTTGCTGAGCAACAACGCTCAAGTCCAGCTCGCCACTTTGGGTTGCTTGCAGTTGTAAGTTGCCATAGCGTTTTTCTATCTCAGGAATGGCTTTTAGATAAGCAATGTACTGATTAAAAATAGTGATCGCTTGACTGGCGGCAGGCTCTGGCGTGTGACTGCGGATGTAGCTCTCGACACGAGCATAGATGACGGCTTCATCTTCTTCGCCAAGCGCCGATAAGAAGTAATCAAACAAGCGCCGTAAGCCTTCGGTGACCACCAATTGCTTGTTTTCATCAATGATAATTTCACCATCGACAGCGGTGCCTTTTAGCGATTGCGGCAAATCCTCCAGACCTGTTGCAAATATTGTATTATTTTGGGGATCAGAGGTTTCATTGCCTTTATAAAAGCTAGTCAATGTGGACAGCACTGAGCCATCAGACTCATTACCGAGCGTGATAGATGTGCCTTGAGATAAACTCGTGCCTCGGTCGCTAGGTTTGAACCACATAATAACCGCCGCAGTCACTATGATAACCACAGCAATGATGGCGAGTAATACATAGGCTGGACGGTGATTATTTGACATAAATGAGCCATCTTAGTTCATAAACCAACCTATAGATTGGCGTTTTTCAGACGATTAACCTGAGTACGATAAATGGATTTGGGCTCAGACTCGCCCCATGCGGTCAAACCTAACACTTGATCGGCTGAATCTAAGTGATTCATTCTATAATTGTCGCGAACCACATAACCAAGCCGACTTGAGCAGGCAGATACCAATCCATCATTAGACTCACCTGCAAATGGTACAGCCGTTGCCGCTAGTAGATAATCACTAGGATCAAGTGCGCTCGTTATTTGCCCCACACCACTAAATGAGTAGTATTTGATGCCATTGACGGCAGTACTGGTCGGCTGACCACAATAAGAGGTTGGCATCGCTGCTGGGAACTTGGCATTAAAGTTAGCCGCGCCATCAGTCGATAAAGCGATGAGCGCTTTATAGCCATCTTGCGCTTGTATCTGTTTAACACTAATACCTGAACCGATATTTGTAAAACCGCCAATCAAGTTGAACACGCCTGATACTAACTGCGTGGTGACATTTGACGGCGTTCCTGTATTGTTGTTTGGCTCAAGGGTATTTTTGATAAAGTCTGCCGTTTTTGACCCCTGCTCTGGGCTTGAAACCGCCGTGACGGAGGCCACATATTTTGGCGCAACACCTGCAACGTAACGGATGTCTATACCACCTTGGCTATGCCCAAATAAATTGACCTTGGACTCGCCTGAAATGGCCGTGATGGTTTTGACTTGTTGTAGCAGCTGCTCACCGCGAACCTCACTATTATTGACGGCAGACGTTTTGGTCGTATATACCTTTGAGCCACCTTTTATCAACTCTCCAGGAATGCCATTGAAGTAATCAATAACCCCAAATAGCGTCGTAAAACCGCCAAGCCCATGAGCCATAACGACTGGATACTGAGTTTTGGTATAACTAGACGTGAGATATTGGCTGTCAACCAGCTTGCAACCGTTGGCATTGGCACAGTTATAATATTGGCCTGCTGCTTGTGCAGAAGTCGTTTGCATGGTCATTAAAAGAACGCCTGTGCTGAGCACGCCGAGCGTTGGTAAAATTTTTGCTGATACGGACTTAGAGAAATATGCTTTGAGAATCATAACAACATCCTTGTTATCATTAAAGGTTGGTCGTTTTTATGTATGAGCTTACTTGTTGCCTGCCGCACAAAAGCTCTAAAAACCAGCGCTAATCCATTTAGTCACTATAGTTAGCATACTTTCATCATTGAATATATTCAATATTTTAGTGACTTTATAGTCATAATTATGAATATAAAAACACCCCATGTAGATATTGAAAATTTTTGCAAAAGTAGCAGATATAAGGATAAGCCAGCCAGCGCTGCTCTAAAAACAGTCAGTACTGAATTTATGCTATAATTGCTAACATTTATTCCATAACTATAAGATAGATGATGATGACTAAAAAATCCCTTATTCAATCCCCAGAAGCCATAGAAAAAATGCGCGTAGCGGGTAAACTTGCCAGTGATCTCCTTGTGATGCTTGATGAGCACGTCAAAGTGGGCATCAGTACCGAAGCATTAAACCAAATCGCTCATGACTATATCGTAAATGTACAACAGGCCATTCCTGCACCACTCAACTACAATGGCTTTCCAAAATCTATTTGTACGTCAGTCAACCATGTTGTTTGTCATGGTATCCCAACTGAAAACAAGCTGCTAAAAGATGGTGATATCATCAATATCGATGTCACCGTTATCAAAGACGGCTATTATGGCGATACCTCAAAAATGTGGATCATTGGCGATGGTTCTATCATGGCGCAGCGTATTTGCAAAGTGGCACAAGACGCGCTATATGCTGGTATGAGCGTGGTTAAGAACGGTGCGCGTTTGGGTGATGTCGGTGCTGCGATTCAAGCAGTGGTCGAACCTGAGCGCTTTAGTATCGTCCGCGAATTCTGTGGTCACGGTATTAGTAACGAGTTTCACCACGAGCCACAAGTCATGCATTATGGTAAAAAAGGCACGGGTTTTGAGCTAAAGACTGGTATGACGTTTACCATTGAGCCAATGATTAACCAAGGCACATGGCAGACCAAAATTTTGCCAGATGAATGGACGGCAATTACCAAAGACCGTAAGCTGTCTGCTCAATGGGAGCACACGATGGTCGTCACTGACAATGGCTGTGAAGTGTTTACCACTCGCCCTGAAGAAGATTTGAGCTTTTTGACACAGTAATACTATAAAAGATCGCCTAGGCGGTCTTTTTTTTGGCTAATAATTAGTACATATCGAGTTAGGACATATTGAGTATTGTGTTTATTGGCTTTTTATCCTTATACTCTAATGGACTGGTTTATAGATAACCTAGCTTTTAGATAATATAGCTTTTAGATAATATAGCTTTTAGATAACCTAGATTTTAAACAATATAGCTTTTAGCTGAATCAGCCTTTATTAGCACGCTGACTGCCATACGATTTTCAGCTTGCATGATCTACTTTCAACCTCTTAATGGGATACTCTTCATGCTTAATTGTGATGTCGCTACTATCGATCTGACACCTCTACCTTTGCTATCAAATGACATAGTGCCCAACACATCACCGCTAGCAGATACCGACGCATCCGAAAAATTGTTAGTCGATATTCCTAAATGGTTGGCTCAAATTAACGACGATATCGGCCGCGCACTTGAGCGCGGGGTCAATATTCGTCAATTGGTCGCCGCACGTGCTGGTGCGATTGATGAGTTACTGATTGCTTTGTTTAAGTGGTTTGAATTGGATAAGACCGATTTGGCATTATTTGCAACTGGCGGTTATGGGCGCGGTGAGCTGTCGCTTTATTCAGACATCGATATTTTGCTGCTGTCTCCTGATGAGATAGGAGATGAGACCAGCAGTAAGATTGATAAATTGGTGGCTATGCTGTGGGATATCGGGCTGGAGCCTGCGCTGTCTGTGCGCAGTGTCAATGATGCTTTGGAGGCTGCGCTTGATCATACGATTGCGAGCGCTCAGCTAGAAGCGCGCTTGCTTATCGGCAATGAGGCTTTGAGAGATTTGCCCATTCAGATCGTCAATAAACAGTGGTCGCCCCGTGATTTTTTTGATGTGAAGATCAAAGAAGCTAGAGCGCGTTATTTGCAACACAATGCCACAGAGTACAATCTTGAGCCAAATATCAAAACGGCTCCAGGAGGCTTACGTGACATCCATATCATCGGTTGGGTGACCAAACGTTATTTTCGAGTCAGCAAGCTTTATGACTTGGTACAGCAAAACTTTTTGACAGAAAAAGAGTTTGACGAATTGAGCTTTGCAGAAGGATATTTATGGCAAATACGTCATTATTTACATGTATTGACTGGTCGCAATGAAAACAAGCTGTTGTTTGATTATCAGCGTGAGGTTGCCCAGCTAATGGGTTATGAGACGCAACCAGACGATCAACCCAATGCCGCGGTTGAGCGCTTTATGCGTGATTACTATCGCTGTGCTATGAAAATATCAACGCTGTCTGAAATGCTGACCAATCACTACTATGAGACGATTATAGAGCCGCAATTGCCAGACGATGAACGTCCAAAAAAGCAGCCGATTAACTCACACTTTAATCAAATTGGTGACCAAATCGCCATCGCGCATCATCGAGTATTTGCCCAGCATCCTGAGGCCATTTTAGAGATGTTTTTATTGATGGGTCAATACGGTATCAAAAACGTTCGCACTCATACGTTACGCGCATTAAAAATCGCAGCTCGCGGTATTGATCAGGTTTACCGTGATAACCCCACTCATCAAGCGCTTTTTTTGGCCAATTTAAAAGAACAAAACTATCTCTTTCATCGTCTACGTACTATGAATCGCTGTGGCGTTTTGGGCAGCTACATTCCCGCTTTTGCTCAAGTCACGGGTTTGATGCAGTACGATTTATTCCACCGTTATACAGTTGATGCACATACGTTGTTTTTGATTCGAATTTTGCACCGTTTCACTGACCCACGTTTTTATGAAGATTTCCCATTGATCAGCTCTATCTTCCAACGTATTGAGCGTAAAGAAATCTTGGTACTAGCAGCCATGTTTCATGACATTGCCAAAGGCCGCGGTGGCGATCATAGTGAGCTTGGTCAAACGGAATCCATTAATTTTTGCTTAGCCCATGGTATGAGTTTGGCAGATGCAAACTTAGTTGGCTGGCTGACTCGCTATCATTTATTGATGTCGATGACTGCCCAGAAAAAAGACATCTCAGACCCAGAGATTGTCACTATTTTTGCAAACTTAGTGGGCAATGTGACCCATCTCAATCATCTCTACGTGCTAACCGTCGCGGATATGAACGCCACCAATCCACAGTTATGGAATAGCTGGCGCGCCACTCTAATGAAACAGTTATACTCGCAAACTCGGCGCATTTTGCGCGCTGATATCGACGCGCCCACCAATCGCCAAGATATGATCAGTGCCACACGCGCACAAGCGCTAGCGATGCTAGATAATGTCAAAAACCAGCATATGAATCGCGATGAAGTATTGCGGCTTTGGGATGATTTGGGCGATGAGTACTTTTTGCGGGAGATTACTGAGGATATCTTATGGCATACCGAAGCTATCTTGAATCATCCACCGATTGGTCTTGCCTCCAATGCGGACAGTCCGCCATTGGTTGTACTACGTGAGCATCGGGAGCTGGCACTTGATGCCGTACAGGTCTTTGTTTATACCCAAGATCAGATGAATCTATTTGCGGTTACCATGGCAGTATTTGATCAGATGAATCTAGACGTACTAGATGCCCGTATCATTACGGCTACTCGTGATTTTGCTTTGGACTCTTACGTATTACTAGATCCTAGTGGCACGCTATTGGTCGATGAAGACAGTCAGCAAGAACTCAAACAGCGGTTAATTAATGCCTTCAAAGACCCGACTGTGCTAAAGATTACGACCAAACGTATTCCGCGCCAGCTCAGGCATTTTGAAGTGGCTACCGTGATTAACTTTGAGTTCAATGAAGCATCAGATCAGCATATTATGAGTTTGGAGACACTGGATCAGCCGGGGTTACTGGCACGAGTTGGACAAGTGTTCTTGCAAGAAAAAATTGAGGTGCATGCTGCCCGTATTACTACCTTGGGCGAGCGCGCAGAGGATATGTTTTATATCAGCGATCAAAATGATGAGCCCTTATCAGATGATAGGCTTACCACATTGAAATCAGCACTAATCGCGAGTCTCAGCTTACGGAGTGACCATACTGCTGAGGGTTATACAACAGCACCGATTGACATCTGAGCAGAATTGTCGATTAGGGTATAGAACTATGAAAAACAAAAGACTTGGTATTAAGCAGGCAATTTTTTGCTACTTAAGACCAATTCTTTTGTTTGAATAGGATAAATCAAGAGCAGTTATTATGGCTCGCGAGTTCTATATGAGGCTTTTATATATCATTTGGCTGGCATGTTCATCGAGTTCATCATCAGCCAGTTCTAGCGGCAATATACTGGCCTCTAAATGCTGCTCGTCTAACATCAATCGTCCAGCATCAATTTCTCTCTTTAGCAACCATTGCAGACTTGATAGATGAAACTGTGCATCGTAGTATTCATATAATTGTCTCAGCGAAATAGGCGATTTGACATGTACATCTAGATATAGGCTATCCTCTGCTAAAATCACCATCTCATTAAACGCCTCTTCACGCACCAATTCATCTTTATCGATTTTGCGTTGCAGTTTATGAGCGTTTCGACCTTTGGCAGTCAACATAACGACAAAAATAACCGTTTGTAAGACAAACAAGCCAATATATTGCCATAAAGGTAGCGAGATACTCAAAAAATTATTGAGCAACATCAGTACCATAGCCACAATCACATAACTGACCAGCTGCCACAGCAACCACATCATTAAGCTGTTTTCGCCATACCAGACCATTTTTCGTTCTTTAAGATTGATCAATTCCTGACGAACCTGCCACCAGCTTTGTTCCCGCTGCTTTAATAGCTCATGCAATTTGGTTTGCTGATAACTACCATGGACGTTTACATGATTATTATTTTCAACATTGATATCTTCAACATCGACGTCTTCAGAAGTCATATTCTTAGCATTGAGACCTTCTGTTTTTGAAATACTAGGCATATCAAATTACCCCTAAAATAATCTATCGCTAAGACTGACAGCGTTTTTTGTATCATTACAAGTTATCAATTGATAAGCTTGATTTAACGCTTTAGTATTTTGAAATCTATGGCGGATGGATCATTTACCGTCCAATAGATAAGCCGTCTTAACAGGATAAGAAAAGGAAAAAAAGCAAGAGAAATGCTACACTTGCTCAAATGTAATTTTTCTTTATAACTTTATTATTAATTGTCTATTATAGTTACCCTACCTATGAATCACAACTTGACGTATCTACATCCTTACCCGTTTGCAAAGATGGCAACATTGCTTGCCGATAGCACGCCAGCCCATAGCTACAGTGAAATTAAGCTGGGTATTGGTGAACCAAAACACGCGCCACCAGCATTTGTACTGGACGTACTACGCGAAAATTTGGACAAAATAAGCCATTATCCAACCACCAATGGCTTGTTTGAGCTGCGCCAAACCATTGCGCACTGGCTGGAGAAGCGGTTTTTTTTAAACCATGTCGATGCCAATACCGAAGTATTGCCAGTGATGGGTACACGCGAGGCCATTTTTAGTTTGGTGCAAGCGGTCATTGACCAAAAAACAGGCGACATACAGAGCAGTCCAACGTCTGTATCCGATCAACCGCCGACGGTTGTTATGCCCAATCCTTTTTATCAGATATATGAGGGCGCGGCAATACTCGCACAAGCAACGCCGTACTTTGTGCCGTGCACCGCTGATAATGACTTTAAAGGTAACTATCGCGCGGTTCCAAAAGACGTTTGGATGCGCACGCAGCTACTGTTTGTCTGTAGCCCAAACAATCCAACAGGCTCGGTTATGACGATGGATGATTGGGAGCACCTCATTCGTCTGTCAGATCAATACGATTTTATCATTGCGAGCGACGAGTGTTATAGCGAGCTGTATTTTGAGTCTGCGCCGATTGGTTTGTTGCAAGCTTGCGCGGCACTGGGTCGTCATGACTTTAAAAACTGTATTGTGTTTCACTCGTTATCCAAGCGTTCAAACTTACCCGGTTTACGCTCAGGATTTGTGGCAGGTGACGCCAAGATTTTGCAGGCTTATTTGCAGTATCGTACTTACCAAGGCTGTGCGATGCCGATACCGCATCAGCTCGCCTCTATCGCAGCTTGGCAGGACGAGAAGCATGTCGAACAAAATCGTCAACTTTATCGAGAAAAATTTGCGCTATGGATGTCTGAGCTTGGTGAGTTATTAGAGCTTCGCATGCCTGAGGCTGGATTTTATTTTTGGATAAAATCTCCCAAGCAGTTTGATGGTGATGACGAGATGTTTGTCAAAGCACTTTATGAGCAGGCCAATATCCACGCATTGGCAGGGCGCTATTTGTCCCGTGAGTTAGATGGCCAAAATCCGGGACAAGGTTATGTGCGTATCGCTCTTGTGGCTAGTGTCGATGAAAGCCGTGAGGCGATTAGTCGCATTCGTCAATTGCTAGGCGCATAATAAGCGCTGTTAAAACGCTAAAGCTCAGGCCCATAAACACAATAAAACCTCCAATAGCCACAATATAGATGTGGTTATTGGAGGTTTTTTGTTTTAATAGTGCTATAGTTAAATGTCTCTTCGAATATGCCATCAAGGATGATGCCATGCCCCATCTTGATTTCACCCAACCACCCTTTGATGTATTGACTTTAGCCGAACGTCAAAGCATCAGAAAAAACACCAAAATCCGCTATCTAGCCAAAAATGAAAGTCTGACTATAGAAGAATTGCAATACCTTTATGTAGTCATTAAAGGACAGATTGAGCAATCACTAGATAGTGAGTTTGTCGCCTCATACTTGGGTAATAACCACTCCGACGATTTCAATAACAACGACTGGTTCGACAGTCGGCGCTTACCTGAATCCATGACTAAAAAAAACTTACAAGGTAATGAGGAAAATAACGCTGATATTGAAGTTGCAAACACCTATGAGTTTCGAGCTGCCGAGGATACCTTGCTTTTACAAGTCGCTGGCGCAGCAATTGATAAAATCAGCGCACAAAATCATCTGGTACGTCAGATGTTATCAGACAATCTTTCTGAACGAGTAAAAGCATTACAACAACGGCGCAGTGGCAAGTCCATTGATCCCTCTCGTTATGATAACCAACAAGAAGTGCAGCAAATCATGTTGCAGCCAGTGACGGATGTCACGTTATTACCAGTGCATATTATCGATGCCAACTCCAGCCTCTATGAAGCGGCCAGCACTATGACAAAAGCAGGATTAAAACACGTACTGGTGCGGCCAATGAATGCTCTACAAAATACCGCATCACTGTCACAGGGAACGGGTCATCTGTTGGGCATTTTGACCGATACCGATATTTGCCGCGCGGTAAGTGACCAGCAGGATTTAGCCACGACGCCTTGTCAGCGTTATGCCAACTTCAATCTGCGTACGATTAAAGCAAGCGATGAGATTGGCGATGCGTTATTGACCATGACCCGCTACCGCATCCATAGGTTACCGGTCATTGATACTCATGGAAATGTTGCAGGTGTACTAGGACAAAGCGACATGCTCGCTCACATTAGCCACCATTCACAGCTCATTAGTATTCAAATCGAACAGGCAAAAGACTTACCGAGCTTAGCTACAGCGGTCGAGCTTATCGGTCGCTATATTCGAGCTCAGCATCAAAATGGTGTAAAAATTGGCAATATTAGTCGCATGGTACAAACGCTCAATGCACAGGTATTTACCAAACTTTGGCAGCTGATCGTACCTGATGAGGTCGTGGCAAATACTTGCCTCATCGTGATGGGTTCAGAGGGTCGCGGCGAGCAAATTATGCGTACTGACCAAGATAATGCACTCATCATACGCGATGGCTACGCGCATCCTAATTTGGCACAGTTTGCTGATACCTTTAATCATCATCTGGCCAGTCTCGGCTATCCGCTATGCGATGGCAATATTATGATGACCAATCCCATGTGGCGGCAACCACTAAAACAATTCAATGCACAGATTGATTTATGGTTTAAAAACATCGATCCGATGCATAGTATATATTTGTCCGCCATACTCGATGGAGAATACGTTTGCGGTGATGAGTCGCTACTGACGCAAGTCCGTCAACACCTCAAGGTCGCTCATCGGCAGTCAGATCCTATGTTTATCCGTCAGTTCGCACGTGCAGCACTACAGTTTGGTGATGTCAATCAATGGTGGCAAAAGTTTGTGCCCTTGCTCGGCGGCAAATCCGTTTCGCCAGACATCGACCTAAAAAAAGCAGGTATCTTTCCATTGGTTCATGGTATTCGCACCTTGGCATTAGAAAACGACATTTTAGAAGTCCCTAGTACTAAAAATCGTCTCAAAGCGTTGGTACAAGCGCATGCTTTGAACCAAGAGCGTGCGGATACCTTATTAGAAGCATTGGAGTTTTTTATGGCACAGCGTCTATCAGTTGCTCTTTCAACTGATGATAAGTATGCACGGCAAGTAAATCCAATGACCTTAACCGCGCTTGAACGTGACTTGTTCAAAGAATGTCTGGCGGTGGTCAAAAGTTTTAAGACTCAGCTACGTCAACATTATCAATTAGAAATATCATAAATATCATAAATATCATGCATATGAAGGTATCGTAAATACAAAATTATCGTAAATAGATGAGCGATGGATAGGCGATCCACTATAAACAAACACAGTGATACTATTTGATCTTATTTTATCTAGGACTGACTATATATGAGTTGGCTAAAACAGTTATCTGGCAATTGGCAAAAGACCCAGCTACAACGTCCAGAGTTGGCATCCATGTTTAGCAAACCCATGGCTAATCAGTGGGTCGCCATTGACTGCGAGATGACAGGGCTTAACCCAAAAAAGCATCATTTACTGTCTGTAGCAGCGATTCATATTAATGACAACACGATTGATACGGGTAATGGTCTGCATTTGGTGTGCAGGCCACCCGTAATGCCAGACCGCGATACCATTGTGATTCATGGTTTGCGTACCGCTGACGTTGAGCATGGGATGAGCTATGATGAAATGCTAGCGCTGTTGCTACCTTTTATAGATAATCGGCCAATCGTTGGCTTCTGTACGCCGCTTGATATGGGATTTTTAAATCCTGTGGTCAAACGCTATATGGGCACAACTCTGCCAAATAAGGTCATCGATGTTCGTCGATTATACAGTCAGCGCATGGGCGACCGTACTCAAGGCATTCCCAATCAATCACAGCATCTGACCAATATTTTAGCGCATTATAATATTCCTGAGCTGGGTGCGCATGATGCTTATAATGATGCGATTATGACAGCGATGGCGTTTTTGCACCTACGCGCGCGCTCATAAGGCAAGGCACAAGCGACCGTCAAAAATCACCCTGCATCTACGCGAAAACAGCAACTCGTGTTACCATAGGCTGTTTTTTTACCTGATAGATAGATGCTCATGTTCCTCACCTCAAAACGCTGCCATACCCTCGATAATGACATCATTATTCGTACCGAAACTAACCCTAAAGCTAATGCTACAACTAGCGCCAAAGTTAACGCCGAATCAAAGTTGTCTGATAGCCGTTTACGAGCGTTTTCTCAAGCGGGCAAACGCCTGTCTTTATTTGCTGTATTAGCCACAGTTATAGCAACACCGCTCTACGCGCAAGCAGCATTACCAGAGGCCATACAAGCGGCTTTATCACGTGCAAACTTATCAGCTTCTGATATCAGTATGGTGATTACGCCAATCGGTGATAAAAATGCCAGTCACTTGCCTTCCCCCATTAATGTTATCGATAGCAGTCGCTCAAAGTTAACAGAGGCGAATTCTAACGCCAAAACTCTCAATCAAAAAAGCAATCATAATAATGAGAGTAACACTCATGTTAAAAATACGTCGAGCCAGCATAGTGCTGTAACGACTAATGCCCTGATCACTATCGAAAAGCAAACGATTAAAAAGCATGAGCAAAAAATACACGCTTATACTGACGATCCTTATATTTACCAAAGTATAGAGAGTATTCCAACGATTATCCCTGATAGTCATCTGTCCGCGACGAATTCAACCAGCACTCAGACAGCACTCAATAATGATAGTAATAGTGCAGCAAACAATAATACCAATAGCGCTGCCTCATCTATCAAAATCTCATTTTCGCCTTTACTGAATTATCAACCTGATATCGCTCGTACTCCTGCTAGCACCATGAAACTGGTTCCCAGTTTTATTGCTTTAGATATGCTTGGTGCTGACTTTGTCTGGCACACTCGTGTCTACCATACCGGTGTCATCGTAGAAGATCAGCTATATGGCGACTTGATTATTCAAGGGAGTGGCGACCCAAAAATGACCCATGAGCGCTTAGAACAGCTGCTATATCAAGTGCAAGCGTCAGGGATTCGCCATATCAACGGTGATATCATCGTCGATAGCGCTATTTTTCACAACGTGACTAAAGACCCCGCGGCCTTTGACAATGCCCCGTTACGCCCTTATAACGCCAGTCCGGATGGGTTTTTGGTCAACTTTACCACCATCGGTATCAAAACTTATCCGACGGACGATGGTCAAGCAAGCCTAGTCTATACGCCGCAATTAGCGAACTATCAACTGCCAAATACCATAGATGTGCGCTCAGCGGCCTGTGGTCAAGCACGCTATAGTCTTGCACCGCAGTGGCAAGCCACGCGATTGGTACTAAATACCGATCTGCCAAACAGCTGCCAAGAGCATGCTTTTTATATCGCTTATCCCGATGCCAAAGATTTTGCCGCACGCATCATCGCTGCCAAATGGCAAGCGCTGGGCAATACACTGAGTGGTAAGGTCATCACACAAGAAACCCCTTACGATGCGACAAAAAAGACAAAGCCAGCACAAGGTCTAGCCGCATGGCCCATGTCACCATTACCTATTGTTAGCTATGCTTCACTGAATTTGAGGCAACAAGTTCATGACATCAATCACTTCTCAAACAATGTCATGGCTGAGCAAGTGGCGTTATCGATAGGCGCTTACTCTCCAGAAAATTTAGCCAAAACCAATGCTAATCAAAGTATGGATGGTAAAAAAGCCAATAGCCAAACTGCTAATCATGAGAGTAGTCACAATGATGCCAGCAGTTTATATCAATTTGGCAATCCGACGGCGACAGATTATCCTGAGGCCTTACAGACGATCAGCCAATGGTGGCAGACGCATTTAGACACGCCGCCACCGCATTTAACCAATGGCTCAGGGCTGTGCCGCGACTGTACGATCACTGCCGCTAATTTAAGCGAATTATTGACGTACGCGTATAATCGTCCAAGCTTCGACGCCTACGTCAATTCCTTAGGCGTGGCGGGAGTTAGTGGCACCATTTCCAGTCATAGTGACCGTCTACCTGAGTCGTCAGCCATTGGTCGCGCTTGGATAAAAACGGGCACCTTAAACAACGTCACGTCGATGGCAGGATATGTCAAAGGGTTATCAGGACAGGACTATGCCGTCGTTGGGCTTATCAATAGCGAGCAAGCGTTAAACGCTTATAATGCTAGAACGGTGCTAGATGCGATGCTTGACTGGACGGCGCAGCATTAGAGGCGCTTATTAAAGATGCTTTTTATAGCGAGCAGCGGTCAACACGCTCTACTTTTAATTTCCTATTATTTACCTTTATAAAGGTCAGCTTATGTCACGCAAGACAACCAACCTCAGCAAACCTAACCTGAATTCAGGCCATAATGGATTGACACAAGCTCATACATCCACTCAACCTAAACTGGCAAAATATATTGGATTTTTTGTGATTGGTTATATGCTTGCCAGCGTGATATTTATGATTATTCAAACCAAAATGGCGCTAAACTCACCATTGGTCACGGTCATCTCTATCATTGTCGGTGCTTATATCGCGGTACACAAATTCATCAAACACCAACAGCGCGCACTGAATAGAAATGAGAGCAATCGCTTGATGTTCGGCAGCGTCGCTATCGTTTGGCTACTGACGCTCATTTACTTATTAGGTATATGGTTCTGGTTGTTTGATTCGGTGAGCCGTGAGGTATTGTTTGAGATGACCAAACAGCAGCCGCTACCGCTGCTTGCGTCAATGATACTGATATTGGTAATGACATTGGTCAGCGCTCGAATCAGTATTTTGCTACTCAATCGTTTGCTTGACCCCAAACGCAAGACAATTTAACGCTAGTGAGATAACCAAAACGCTATAAGTGACTAAAAAACCTCCTAAAGTGACGGTAAGTTTTTCCCTATAGATGCATAAAATGCGTTAGGCTAACTTTAACGGGTAAATGATTAGCAGAGACTTGTGCCACTTTCACAATAGGAGCGATCTCCATGGAAATGCTTTTTTTTGACAATATAGACAAACTTGGACGTATTGCCTTGACGGCTGTCATGATCTACGTCTTAATCGTGCTGGTGACTAAAGTCTCAGGGAAACGCTCTACCTCACAGCTCAACAACTTTGATTGGATCGTTACGGTGATGATTGGCTCACTGGGTGCCAGTACCATTTTGCTCAAAGACATTCCTTTTATCGAAGGCGCGACGTCTATTTTGGTGCTTTATCTATTGCAGTTTTTGGTTACCAAATACGCCTCTATCTCACCGGTATTTAGCAACTTTATTTTGTCCGAGCCACGTATTGTTTTTTATCAAGGGCAGTTCTTGCCAGATGCGATGCAAGCTGAGCGGTTGACTCGTCAGGAGATAGAATGTGCGATGCGTTCTGAGGGGATCAACAGTTTCGATGATGTTGAAGCTATCGTCTTTGAATCGGATGCAAAGCTAACCATCATTCCAAAGCCGAGCGACGCTAGTAACGATCAGCAAAGCACAGAAACTCAGGTTTCACAAACCATTGCGCCTTTGATGTAGACCACAGGCCATAAAAGACCGTTTATTCGATTCACCTAACGGTAGCATTGTTTGTAATATTTATTCAATTATTGACATGGTATGGATTATGAAAGTAAGAATTTTGAGCGTTGGCAATAAAATGCCTAACTGGGTACAGACAGGTTTTGATGAGTATCATAAACGCATTCAACCCATGCTCAGTACAGAAATTGTCGAAATTGCTGCGGCAAAACGAGCAAAAAATCCTTCAGATGCCAATTTAGCACAGTATCGTGAGCAAGAAGGTCAAGCAATCTTGGCCGCACATAATGCAGCGGGGCGTGAGCGGTTATGGGTATTGGATGTCAAAGGAAAGATGCTATCAACAGAAGGATTGGCAGATAGCTTGGCAGATGCGATGCAGCAAGGTGATGACATTGCTTTAGTGATTGGCGGCGCAGATGGTGTGTCCCCAGAAGTCTTGGCAAAAGCCGATGTAAAGTGGTCGTTGTCCGCGCTGACATTGCCGCATCCATTGGTACGTGTTGTATTAATGGAGCAGTTATATCGAGCGATGAGTATTAATAATAACCACCCTTATCACCGTGGTAATTGATAGCCATAACATTGTTTTAAGCGAACCACCAACACGCCCAATTTGAATAAAAAACGTCAGGTCATATATGAATTCGTATAGCGCTTTTGAGACAGAACGAACGAACGTTTTTTATATTAATCATGATATGGCCGAAGAAGTTCAAAAGTATCTCACTAGAAATAGAACCAGACTGTCGCTTTTTGAGCCATTAAGAGACTCCGAATACTATACATTAGCCAATATAAAAGAACGTATTGACGCTTCAGTATCTGAGCAAAAACACACTAAAGGCGTTTCTTTTGCCGTGACATTAAAAGATTCTCAAGAAATTATTGCCGTTATAAATTTCACAAACTTTATCTTTGGGGTATTTCAAGCTTGTTATTTGGGCTTTTCTATTGATGAAAAGTACGAAGGAAAAGGCATTATGTATGAAGTATTATCAAGTGCCTTAATTTATATAAGGGATACATACTCTCTGCATAGAGTGATGGCCAATCATTTACCTGATAACAAAAAGAGTGCGTTTTTATTGAAAAAACTTGGTTTTGTACAAGAAGGATATGCGAAATCATATTTGATGATTAATGGTATTTGGCAAGACCATGTTTTGAACGCTTTGATATTTGAAAACGCCTAAAATATTTTTAGACAGCAGAGGCTTTATAAAAAAGATATCTGCTAAAACAGATTGAAAAATGCGTACTTACCCTAATAAATGGAACATGAAATATCCAAAACTCGTAACACCCAATGCCTCTCATGCCAATCGTCAACGTAACGATCATCGCAGTCATGCGTCGCCGCCCATCTCGACTACGGCGGCTTGGACAGACACACCTGCGGTAGTGTCCAATTTGGCGAAGCTACCTGCCTTGTTTATCTCGCATGGAGCGCCCACACTTGCGATTGAACAATCTGCCACGACTAGCGCGCTGGCACGCATCGGGCAGAACCTACCCAAGCCACGCGCCATCATCATTATGTCAGCACACTGGCAGTCAACAAAGCTTGAGATCAGCAGTAATCCGCAACCAAAGACGTGGCATGACTTTTCGGGTTTTTCGCCTGAATTGTACGAGTTACAGTATCCTGCGGTAGGTCAGCCAGCGCTCGCTGAGTCACTTGCACATCAGCTCACAGCACGCGGTATTACGTGCAGCATAAATCCGATGCGTGCTTGCGATCATGGGGTTTGGGCACCGCTCAGACATCTGTATCCACAGGCAGATGTGCCTATCGTACAAATATCATTACCGCAGCACTATGACAGTATCGCTTGTTATCAATTGGGCGCACAGCTTGCCCGTTTGCGTGAAGAGCAAATACTTGTCATCGGTTCCGGTAGCATCACGCATAACTTGCAAGCGCTGCGCTGGCAAGCGGACAGTACAGATCAGACAGCAAAAGACTTTAAGCTATGGTTACTACAGCATATTAAGGCGGACATTCCTACCGCCCTAGATTGGCAGCAGTACCCTGACTATAAAGACATTCATCCAAGTGACGAGCATTTACTACCGCTGTTTTTTGCTTTAGGTGCTGGTCAGCGTGTTTCTGTCGTCCATCAAAGCATGGCACATCATAGTTTGGGCATGGATATCTATCGCTTTGATTAGAACGCACTCGTCAAAGCGATTATAAAAAAACCAAAACTACTTTTCAAAAGCAAGTTTGGTAAATAAACCAGCTCGCTCCATCTCACCTGCCACACTGAACAAAGTCGCCTCATCATTCATCCGTCCAATCAGTTGCATGCCAATGGGCAAGCCTTTTTTGCTCATCCCTACTGGCAACGACATTGCAGGCAATCCTGTGACATTGCCCAATAATGTAAAGCCCATTTTACCCAATACTGGTGCGCTAAGTTTTTCGATCATACCCGAGCTAAAGGCGTACTTACCCATATCAAAGCCTTTATTGAGTATCTCAGCGCTACGCATCATCATCTCATCCATACGACTGGGTGGTAACACGCCATGCTTCACAGCAGCAGTCGGAACGGTTGGACACAAAATCATATCGTAAGTTTCGAGCAGCAAACCTGTTTGATATTGACTATTATGCCAGCCGTGTTTAGCATGCGCCAAATCAACTGCTGATAAAGAACGCCCTAGTAATGCCATATTGTAAGTTTGTGGCTCTAAGTTTTTGATATGCGCAGCACCAAAATCACGTTCGATATTTTCGATAGTGAAAGCGGTATGCGCGCAGACCACTACCATGAAATCGTGCCAAAACTGTGCAATGTTGATATTAGGCTCAGCAGGTATCACCTGATGACCCATGGCTTCTAGTTGTTTTGCCGTCTGCTCCAGTACAGCGAGCACTTCCTTGTCTACTACTGTGTTGGCGATTAGAGGTTGTTGATGTAAAGCGATGGTCAATTGCCGCGGCGCACGCATCGCCGCTTGTAAAAACGTACCGTTTGGTGGTGCAATGATAAATGGCGCACCGATTTCTGCACCGCTCGTCGCATCAAGCATCGCGGCACTGTCGCGTACCGAACGTGTAATCACATGATCGGCAACCGCCCCTTCCCAGCCTTCACCAAATTTGGGGCCTATCGGATTACGACCACGGCTCGGCTTTAATCCAAATGCGCCGCACCAAGCAGCAGGGAGACGTATCGAGCCGCCGCCATCACCCGCGCCTGCCATTGGTACTATGCCACCAGCCACTGCCGCTGCACTACCACCAGAAGAGCCGCCAGAGCTATAGCCTTTCTTAAAAGGGTTGTGAGTGGCGCCATGGGCTTTTGGCTCAGTGGTAATAATCAAACCAAACTCAGGGGTATTGGTTTTACCAAAGGTATTGACGCCTGTGGCTTTCATGCGTTTAACGATTTCACTGTCATTTTCTGAGATGATATTGACACTACGACTGCCCATCGTCACTGGCTCACCAGCGAAACTAAATGACAAATCTTTTAGCAAATAAGGCACGCCATTGAATACGCCAGTCGGCAATCCTGCTTGCGCGGCATTATAAGCGCGCTCATCAAAGCGGTGAATAATGGCATTGAGTTTTGGGTTAAGCTTGTTCGCTTGAGAGACAGCAGCGTCTAATACTTCTTTAGCACTCACCTCACCTGCATTAATAAGAGCGCCCAAACCTAGGGCATCATACTGAGTATATTCTTTGAACATAACCGACCTTCCTTGGTAAATGATTTTATTTAGTATATCGGTTTACAGATCGAACAGCCATCCTATCGATCTGGGTTTATTCAACGACTCTTAAAATGTGTCAACTCATTTTAGGATGGGACATGGGAATAAAAAAAGCGAGTCACTCTCGCGGCTCGCCTTTTTATGATTCATCACACTGACTTAGCTCTATATTAATAGCGCTACATTAATAGCTCACGCTTACCACTTTTACCCATCGAGCTGACCAGTCCTGCCTCTTCCATTGAATCGACAATACGAGCGGCTCGGTTGTAGCCGATACTAAATTTACGCTGGATACTAGAAGCAGACACCTTACGCGTTTCCATAATAAAGCCCACGGCTTCGTTGTAAAGATCATCATCTTCGCCAGAGGCATTGCTCGAGCTACCGCCGCCACTAGGACTAGACAATTCAAAGTTGCCTGCCATATTATCAATATAATCGGGGGCGCCGCGCTCACGCCAAGCGTCACAGACACGGTTGACCTCTTCGTCACTGACATACGCACCATGCACACGATCTGGTTCAATCTGTCCAGGCCCTAGAAATAGCATATCACCATTACCCAGCATATCCTCAGCACCACCACTATCCAAAATCGTCCGCGAATCTACTTTTGAGTTGACACGTAACGCTGCCCGAACCGGGATATTGGCTTTAATCAGACCTGTAATAACATCGACGGATGGGCGCTGGGTCGCAAGCATCAAGTGAATACCCGCTGCCCGCGATTTCTGTGCCAAACGTGTGATCAACTCTTCTGCTTGCTTACCAACTTGCATGATCATATCGGCAAATTCGTCTGCGACAATCACAATCATCGGTAAGGTTTTTAGCTTTGGTGCTTGGCTAATGCTCACACTGTCATTCGGTCGCCATAAAGGATCGAGCATTGGATTGCCTGATTTTTCTGCAGCGATGACCTTTTTATTAAACTCATTGAGCTTGCGTACTTTGAGCAAACTCATCAGCTGATAACGGCGTTCCATTTCTGCCACACACCATGACAAAGCGCTGGCCGCCTCCGTCATATCAGTAACGACTGGCGTTAGTAAATGCGGAATGTCATTGTAGTTGGCAAGCTCTAACTGCTTGGGGTCAATCAAAATCAGGCGCAGCTCATTCGGCGTATATTTGAGCAGCATAGACAATAGCATTGAGTTGACCAATACCGATTTACCAGAGCCTGTGGTACCAGCAACCAACATATGCGGCGCGCGGGCAAGGTCGGTAATGATTGGATTGCCGCCGATATCTTTACCCATTGCCATACTGATTTGGGCTTTAGGATCATTGAATTTTTCGGTATTGAGCAATTCAATTAAACGCACCATTTCGCGCTGTTTATTGGGAACTTCAATGCCAATATAAGGCTTACCAGGAATCACCTCAACCACACGCAGAGACGCCATCGATAACGAACGTGCCAAGTCTCGTGAAATGCCTGTGACCTTACTGGCTTTCACCCCAGCAGCAAGGTCTACTTCAAAACGAGTCACCACGGGTCCTGGAATGGCATTAACCACATTAGCTTTTACATTAAACTCTTGCAGTTTAATCTCTAATAACTCAGATAATTGCTCAAGCTCTGCAATAGTATAACTAGGCTTACGGTCAGGATCAGGTTTGTCGAGTATAGATATTTCTGGAATAGGCGTTAAGGCACTGCGATAAGCTGCCGTTTGCATCGAGCGTGATTTTTGACTGAATGCAGCATCGTCACTAATATGCGGCATCACTGGTGAATCGACATCATCAATACGGCTATCGTCTTCTGGCATCATATCGGCGATATGGTTGCTGCTATCGCCCTCTGGCACCGCAAAGCTCATGGTCGGCCTAGCTGTCGTTGCAGGCTGTACGATTGTGGCCGTATTGTCCGTTGGCGCTGCTTTTGGATTAGCAGGTGGCGTATTTGTCGGCGTCATATCTGAGACAACTGATACAGGTGGAGTAACCTCTATCGATACTGGCGCAACAGGGATTTCAGGCACCGCTGGTGACACAACATGATGTGATGGCTCCTGCTCAGCGCTATCTGACTCAACGGCTTCATCAGGTTGTGCCGCAGCTGGGTTCAAGTCGTCGGCATGCTCTGTTAACCATGACGCTGCCAACGTATCAACACCTACTGTGGTCTCTGTTGATGCAGGTGAGGCAGACTCATCAATAGTGTGGCCAGCTGTTTCACTGTTCACCCATTCGTCAACTGCTGGTTGGATGACTCTTGTTTTTGGGCTGACAATAGATTGACTCGCAGACAGCTCTGCCTCTGAGCTTTCTATTTTTAAGTGATGGTTGGATACTGGTGCAACGTCATTTAGTGAGTCAGTATTTGATAAGTCAGTATTCAATGACTCAGGGCTGGAAGAACTAGAAACAAAAGCAGCCGCCTCAGAATAATTGATGCTATTAGCGTTATAAGCCGTATGCTCGCTGGCTAATAAATCATCGACGGTATTGGCATCATTCCATGCAAAGCTTGGCTCAACTTTACGAGTAGGCACTATGACAGGGTTCGAAGTCGTTGAGGTATTAGTGGGGCTAATAGTCTTATCTATCGTACTGCTAGGTGTCACTGCGGCCGTATTTAAATAATCGCTATTGACATTATTAGCCATAGCCATTTGATTAGCCGTGGCTTGTTTTGCCGCTACCATAGAAGCTTTTACGCTATCAGTAAGTCCTGAATTCACTAAAAAATCTGACAATACATTATTGAACCGACCGCTGTTATCTACTGCTTGAGCATGGTTGGAGGATTGCAACTCAAGTGGTAACTGTTCGTACTCTGATGCTGCTTTTTTTGTATTACCTTTTGATATATTTTGCTCAGTGGTGGTATTTTGCGGCGTTATATTTTTGTTTTTAACACCTGAACCGAACCACGATAACGTAGTAATCTTCCGATAAATCGTCAGCCAATGAATGTTAAAGGCAAAGGTCGCTGTAATAATGACGAATGCCATCAAAAACAACACACTCCCCCACTGCGATAAAAGCTGTGCTAAACGCGACTGCAACTCAAGACCGATGATACCGCCAGCCACCCCTTCAAGCTTTGTCGATACAGGATTGGTGACTTGCTGTACTAAAAACACAATCTGAGCAAATAAGGCACTGGCACTTAATAATAAAAACACATAAGCGACCACGCGCATCAGCCAAAACGTTGGCTTATTGTCCCACCAAATAAGGATAGACTCATAAACGATAAATGCCAGCATCCACCATGCGCCAAAACCGAAAAAGCTATAGAGCAAGTCAGATAACCAAGCACCTGTCTCACCGCCCATATTATTAATCGTGGTCATATCACTACTGATGTGCGACCAGCTAGGATCATTGCCTGTATACGTCATCAAAATGACAAACAGATAAACGGCCAGTATTGACCCAAGGAGGGTAAATATTCCTTTTTTTAAATACTCAATAAGCGGTGCTGATATCACGTAAGATCTGCCTTGTTATTAATACTAAATGGTCGCCTGCGCATGACTAAGCCTAATCATGCTGACATAAAGTGCTGACATAGATATATCTAGCGAAGTGTTTAAAAGCCATTATTTGTCCTAGCAACTGCGTATAACAGTTATCTTTTGGCCCCTATCACACTTGGCATAACTTCTTATAATAACAAATAGATAGGTGCAGTGGCGACAGTCTTCTAAAGAAAGAGTGCAAGAAGATGAGTCGATACACGATTTAGACACAAAATCACACGATTAATTAAAATGGCTGACAGGATACTGCTAACAATTTTGTACAAATTCTATAAAATAGCCACTGTTTCTCATGGTTATAATTCAAAATTGTATTTCAAGGCAAACATGCTTTAATTCTAATGATTCCCATGTTTGTTTTAGCAAACTTGCACTTTGTGCCATATGGCCTTATGTTATTATCACACAGCAATTAGAAAAACCATATTAGTCGTATTTTTTGAATATTTTTTTTGATTATATTGATCATTCACATTTTTAACTCGTATATTTAGCAAGGAACAACTCATGGCAACTGACAACACCGCTCCACGTCACGAAAAACTCATCATCTTAGGCTCAGGCCCGGCGGGCTACTCTGCTGCAGTTTATGCCGCGCGTGCCAATCTTAAACCAGTTATGGTCACTGGGATGGAAGTGGGTGGACAATTAACAACCACTACTGAAGTCGATAACTGGCCAGGTGATGCACACGATTTGACCGGTCCTGCGTTAATGGATCGCATGAAAGCCCATGCCGAACGTTTCGGTACTGAATTGGTCTATGACCATGTCAATGAAGTAAATCTGAATGTGCGACCTTTTCAATTGACGGGCAATAATGGCAATTATACTTGTGATGCCTTGATTATCTCAACCGGCGCGTCAGCTCAGTATTTGGGATTGGAATCAGAGACCAAATTTAGAGGTTTAGGCGTTTCAGCTTGTGCCACTTGTGACGGTTTCTTTTATAAAGACCAAAAAGTCGCTGTAATTGGTGGCGGTAATACTGCTGTCGAAGAAGCTTTATATCTATCTAATATTGCTTCTGAAGTGACGCTAGTACATCGCCGTGATAGCTTGCGTTCTGAAAAAATCCTCCAAGACAAGCTGTTTGAGAAAGCCAAAAATGGCAATATCAAAATCGAGTGGAACCACAAAGTCAAAGAAGTCGTTGGCGATGATATGGGCGTCAATGGCGTGATCATCGAATCTATGATTGATGGCACGACCAAACCACTAGACGTTATGGGCATGTTTGTCGCGATCGGTCATAAGCCTAATACAGAATTGTTCAAAAATCAGCTCGATATGAAAGATGGTTATCTTATCGTCAAAAGCGGCTTGAACGGCATGGCCACACAAACCAGTGTCGAAGGGGTGTTTGCAGCAGGTGATGTCGCCGATCATGTCTACCGTCAGGCTATTACTTCTGCTGGCACTGGCTGTATGGCTGCGCTTGATGCTGAAAAATACTTGGATGCTATCGGTGAAACGACTGCAACTGACCATACTTATGCGTCAACCTTGACTGCTGACAAAGAATCCTAAATGGATAACTTCTCTCAACAGAACGATAAAGTCATCACGCCTGAGACCTTAAAAAGTCTTGGGCGTTATGACTTTCCTAATCCTATTTCTATCGATCCTGATGGGCTTGGTATCATCGCTATAGGTGGTGATTTGGCACCCGAGACGCTGATTTCTGCTTATGCGCAGGGCCTGTTTCCTTGGTTCAATGAAGACGAGCCAATCGCTTGGTGGTGTCCTGAGCCAAGATGTGTGATGGTGCCAACGGACTATCAACCCAGCAAGTCTTTACGGAAGCAGGCAAATAGCGCACGTTGGCAAGTGACACTCAATCAAGCATTCGATGACGTTATCCATGCCTGTAGTTTACCACGTAGCGATGGGCTACCTGAGGGTGAGCACACTTGGATTCATGATGAGATGATCGAAGCTTACACTGAGCTACACGCACAAGGCTTTGCTCATAGCATCGAAGTTTGGGATGATAAAGGGCAATTGGTCGGTGGACTTTATGGATTAAAAATAGGCCGCATCTACTTTGGTGAATCCATGTTTCATCGTGCCTCTAATGCCTCAAAGTTAGCATTTTGGGGCTTGATGCGCTTGTGTGAGCAAAGTCATGTCGCACTCGTTGACTGTCAGCTACCAAATGACCATCTTATGAGCTTAGGTGCTGTCACCTTGCCGCGAGCTGATTTTCTTGTTCAATTGGATACCTTAATAAGTGATGGCTCAGTCAAATGGCAAGGCGACTCGCATAAGCCATTGGCCGTGTCCCTACTCGATACGATAAAACCATGGCAACTTAAATTGAGATGATTACTCCTTTTCTATCGCTCCTCTCTTGCCATTAACAACTACCTATCGACGACATTATTATGGCACTTGATACCTCATTCTTATTAATTGGCACACTAGCAACCAAGGCTAATACGACCAAAGATACTGTCCGCCATTATGAGCAACTGGGCTTACTAAAATCTCGCAAACGTCAGGCAGGATCGCGTCTATATACAGAGTTTCATCCACAATGTATCGAGCGCATCGAATTGATCAAAAGTGCCCAAGCCATTGGCTTTACACTGACTGAAATCAAAGATAGCCTCAACGATTATTACGACGGTCAACTTGATATTGGTTTACAGCTGACGATTACTCAGCAAAAATTAGCACAAGTTCAAAAACAGCAAGCCAACATTAACCTTATGGTAGAGTTGCTAAGCGAACGTATCGAAGTGCTTGAAAGTATGAAAGCAAACAGTGACTACCAACTAAATACTGAAACCTGTAAAAAGAAAACATCGCCACGCTAAAGACCATGACGCTGGTTTAGATTGCGTATTTATCTTCAGCAGAATTACTTTCTCAATTTTTTAATTAGATTTTACTCACTTTATTATCTATAAACACGCTGCATAATCAATGCGTCAATCGCTGGCTGGTCTAGCAATTTATAATAGCCTTTTCGCTGATGAATCATTGCAAACCCTTGCTGCTCATACAACGCTATCGCAGGGACATTATCTGCTCGCACCTCTAATAACAGACTCTCTACCTGATTGCCCTGCAATAATTCATGCAACCTATTTAATGTCTGTGAACCCATTCCTTGTCGTTGATAATCAGGATGAGTACCTATCCGCAAGATTTCTGCTTGCTCAAAAAGATGTTGATAAAGACAGTAGCCAACGACTTTATCGCCTTGATAGACTACTAATAAATCAATACTATCCTGTGCCAGTAATTCTACTATGCTCTGATATGACCAAGCGTCTCGCGGTTGAATAATGGTTTCAATATCGGCAACGGCTTGAAGAATAGGCTTGTTTGCATTGGTTACAGCTTTTAGGTTTTCTATAGTTGGCATATTTTGTTCTAATGGGTAGATTCATGAGTAAGGTGAATGGTGCGTGGTGTTGGCCAGTTTGATCCTTGCTCTCTACGTTTTTTTGATGTCAGTGATAAATTAGCCGACGTAGTAACTTATAGCTTGATTTGTGGCTTTCTCAAGGGGACTATTTTTTAGTTCTATTTTTTCGCATTCAAAAACTATTTCTGTATCACCTAACAAAAATAGTGAATGTATAATATTATTATCAGGCGTTACGTCTACTTCATGTGCCATTATGGTCATTGGTAATATTTGACAATTAATATCAACATTTATAATATCAGAATAGATGATTTTTATTAAATCTCTGCCTTGTCTTTGCTCGATCTTCAATAATATTCTATCATTTTCTAAATCATAATAAATCGACTTGATTATTCCTTTATTAAGCGTCTTCTCTCTATTATCTATTCCATTTAAATCACTTGATAAAATCGAGCTTAAATCTTTCCTACGTTTAAGTATCTTAGGGACTACTTCATCATAGTAGTACGTAAAATCCCAAGTATGCTCTCCATAAGAATTTACAAAGTGTTTGATATGTTTCATTATAACTATCCTTACATCATATATTTTGGAGGTAATTCAACTAGCACTATGATGAGCGATAGCATAATGCTCACATCAATCGCATTTCAATGGTGTGTTACGCCTTGTTTTTATTTTCTAGCCCACCCTACGCTTGTTACTATCTAAATAACTTCTCTTAATTTTCTTAATAGGCTTTAGCGCTCGTAAAACTTATTTCTATAAATCTTATGACCTTTGTGTCTGTATTTTTTCCCCGAGTAATAGAGGTATGAGGAATAGTCATTGTCTATCATAATTCTTGGACCATTCTCTATAGAATAATATGATCCAAAATCAATTTCTGAGTTTGCAGGTATTAATTCTACTGTACCAGCATTAATAAGTTTACGTGGGTCGTAGTCAAAAACGTCTATAGATTCGATATTTTCCCACCATTCTATAAGTTCTCATATATTAGTAAATGAGCTATACCAAATATATTCTTCAGCCCCATAATCAACTAAGATCTCAATAATGAGTTTGTTCATTTATAATTCGTATCTCTATTGTTGCGAATAATTTTCAGTATATATATATTAAACCAAAGCCATCGTAAAATAATAATTATTCCCTACTCAAAAAAAAGCCACCCTCAAATAGAGGGTGGCTTTTCACTGATCAATCACGTCTATCAGAATACTCTGATATCGGTAATCTTAGTTGCTTACATTAGCAACAACACCAGCGCCTACAGTACGGCCGCCTTCACGAATAGCGAAGCGAAGACCTTTGTCCATAGCGATTGG
>NZ_CAJGZJ010000023.1 GCF_904846225.1 Psychrobacter immobilis
TGTATTTCTCGCATCGACTCAATAGATGCGGTATTGTAACTATTATTTATGGCTTATCCAATTGAAGACATGCCCTAGAATATTATCCTAGCCACTCTTTTTTTGTGTTTTTATTCTTAATTCGCAGCAACCAAATTGCCTGATATCTCCAGCGGAATCATCGTACCAACGACCTTTGGAAAAGCCGTTACCCCATAATTATACCTATTAATGATGCCTGTCGCCTTAAATTTTATAACAGGTTTACGCGTGGTAGGATCATTTTCTACGTTATTTAGCTTAACCTTTACTGTTAAAGGCTTGGTTTGATTTAAAACTGTAAAATCGCCTGTTACGTTGGCTTCTTTGTCATTGACCATACTTACCTTTTTGGATACAAAAGTCATAGTAGGATATTGAGCACTGTTAAGGAGCTCTTTACGACGCAAAAAGGCATTGCGTATATTGCCGCCAGCATCGATACTACTGGTATTTACCGTAAAGTTTATAGTCGTGCTGGCTGGATTTTTTATGTCATAGTTAATTGAACCATTCATACTATTAAACTGACCTTCGACCATTCCTTTTCCCAAATACGCTACCTTAAAGTCCACGTTGGTTTTTGGCACATCCAACTTCCATTTTTGTGGAGTGGCAGCTACACTCATCATTGGTAATGACAATAATAGACTGGCACTCAGCGTAGTCTTGAGTAAAGTAGTGGCGATAGTATTCATACATATAATCCGAAAGGCAGTTTCAAAATAAACGTTAAATAAATTAAAAATGAGTACAAAGCTAGATAAGGTTCAGCTATATTTTACGGCGAACAAAGATTCGATAGGATACACCATTTATTCGCTTACCTTGTACAGTTAAAGTTTATTATAATCAAAGCTTTAGCATTATCTAATAGCGTAATGATAATGAATCACTCAGCACCGTTTTGAGGTAAAGTCTATGTTCATAATATCCACCTTTAAAGGTATATTAGGCGAAACCGTGATCAATATCGCCACTTGGCTCAAGCTTGAAAAGGAGAATTATCATCGCTTAAATAATATTACGCTGCCTTTAGCTAATGGTGGCAGTACCCAAATCGATCACGTCATCGTCTCCGTTTATGGCATCTTTGTCATTGAGACCAAAAACTATAAAGGCTGGATACAAAGATGGATATTATGCATCACAAAGTAGCTATCTATAACAATAAGATTAAAGAAGATGCAGAGTTAATATTTGAAAGCTATTCGGATTCTTCTGAAAATGTTGGACTAACTCTTGTATTGGCTGAACTTGGTAGGCACAAATTTCAAGATGGTAATTTCTATACAGCACTATTCGGATTAAGGGCGCTACTAGAGCCTAAAAATATTGTTATATGTATTAATGGATGTAGATTAGATTTTGTGTGCTCAAGTATGGGGCAGCAAATGTCACAAGGAAGAGTTGGCTATATAATTGAAATGGGGAAGCAAGGAACTAACAAAGCTAGGACTTTTGACTACTGTGATGATGAAAGTAAATTAGCGACAATAGACGTTCAAATGAATTATATTAGACAATGGAAAAAGTCGCTAAAAGGTTAGTTTACTGGTTATATTAAATGAATGTTTGATGTGAGTGCAATCAAGTAAATTCTATCGATAGAGTAAGAAATCATGTCCCTAAAATCCACTTTTAAAGGCTTCCTAGGTGAAACCGTCATCAACATCGCCATGTGGCTAAAGCTTGAAAAAGACGTTTATCACCGATTAAATGGTATTACCTTGCCATTAGCCAATGGTGGCAGTACCCAAATCGATCATGTCATCGTCTCGGTTTATGGCATATTTGTCATTGAAACCAAAAACTATAAAGGCTGGATATATGGAAAGGAAGCGCAAAGACAGTGGACGCAAGCCTTTCCAAACGGTCGTAAATACAAATTTCAGAACCCACTACGACAGAACTATCTGCATATCAAGACGCTCGCAGATTTATTAGGCTTGGAGCTGAGCTACTTTCACTCAATGATTGCTTTCATTGGGGAGTGTGAGCTAAAAACCCGTGATGAGCTACCCGAACACGTATTAACGAGTGGCATGGCATCTTATGTGAAGAAAAAACAAGATAAGTTATTAACCGACGAAGAAGTCAGGGCTATCGTTGAGCAGATTGAAAGCAATAGATTTAGCAAGTCGTGGCGCACTAATAGAGAGCACAAAGCTTACTTAAAAGACAAGCATGGCAACCTAAGCAGAGATACAAGTAAGCCGCTTAGTAGTCAGACTAATAGTCAGTCAGTTGCTAACATGACTAACAAACCTAAACCTGAGCAAATAGTAAAAGAAACCGCTAAAAGAGCTACCTTGAAAAGTAGAGAAGTACAGCGCTGGTCTGGTCAAACTGAGATTGAATCTAACGATCTACCAATTGATAGTCTGAATACTCAGCAGACCATCACACCGCATATCAGCATGTCGCATGATATGGCTGATAAAGTATTTTTCACACCGTTCGAGATCGTAGAACCTGAGCCACAAACGAATAAACCTGCGAAAGTTGATGTAGCAGACCATACGGCCAGTTTAACGCAAACGCCAACCTGCCCAAGATGTAATGGTGAGATGATCAAACGCGTCGCAAAAAAAGGTCTGAATCAAGGGCAGACCTTTTTTGGTTGTAGTCAATTTCCTAAGTGTCGCGGTGTGGTGAATATTGATTAGCCACTAGTCGTCTTAACCATATATCTCTTCTAAGCGTAAACAAGCAACCAATCGCCCGTCCCATTCTCGAAGTTGCGGCTCTATCTCACTACACTGTGATTTGGCATAGGGGCAGCGTTTATGCAGCGCGCAACCACTTGGTGGATTAAGTGGGCTTGGCAGCTCACCTTGTAGCGTCAGATCATTTTTATGACCATTGACCGTTGGTGCAGCCGCCAATAAAGCGATGGTATAAGGGTGCTTTGGCGCATTATAAATCGCTTCTTTAGGGCCGTGCTCGACAGCTTGACCTAAGTACATCACCATCACATCATCTGCCACATGGCGCACGACAGATAAGTTGTGCGAGATAAAGACGTAAGCAGTATGATATTCGTCCTGTAAATCCATAAACAAATTCAATACTTGTGCTTGAATAGATACATCGAGCGCAGAGGTCGGCTCATCAGCGACGACGATCTTTGGATTGAGCATCATCGCGCGGGCGAGGGCGATACGCTGGCGCTGACCGCCTGAAAACATGTGCGGATAACGGCCAGCATGCTCTGGACGCAGACCAACATTTCTCATCATCTCATTAATCTTGTCGCGCTTTTCTTCCTTTGACAGTTTAGTATGGATATCTAATGGCTCGGTCAATTGGTAACCAATGGTATGACGCGGGTTTAAGCTACCATAAGGGTTTTGAAACACCATTTGAATTTCGGTACGCAAGTCTTTTAGCGCTTTTCTGCTGTAGTCGGTCGTACCTTCATCATTGATAAACAGCTGGCCCTTAGTAGGCGGCTCAATAAGTGTCAATTGACGAGCAAGCGTGGATTTACCACAGCCTGACTCACCAACGACTGCCAGCGTTTTGCCTGCTTCAAGCTCAAATGAGACACCATTTAGGGCTTTAACGTAAGCTTTGGCTTTGCCCAAACCTTGTGATACAGGATAATGCTTGTGTAGATTATCTGCTTTTAAGACCACTTTATTACTCATACTTGGGACTCCAAAGTAGCAGCGTTCAAGGTAGGTGTGTGAGACGGTAAGTTCGGTAGGTCAACGTGAATACAGCGTACTTTACCATTGGGCGTGTCTAAAACGGGCGGCGGTACGTCGCAAGCAGGCTCTTTGTATGGACAACGGGGAGACAATAAACAACCGCTCGGACGATCATATTGGCTTGGTACCACACCCGGCAAACTGTTCAGCCGATCTTGACCGATAGCCAGCTCAGGGATAGCTTGTAGCAATGCTTCGGTATAAGGATGTGCAGGATTTTGAAAAATCTCTGGTACGGTACTGGTTTCAACCACTTGTCCGGCATACATGACGGCGACATCACGTGAATTCTGCGCGACCAAACCCAAATCATGGGTGATAAGTACCATGGCCATTTGTTTTTCACGCTGTAATCGGTTGAGCAAATCCATAATTTGCGCTTGCACTGTGACATCGAGAGCTGTGGTTGGTTCATCTGCGATGAGCAGTTTAGGCTCGCAAGCCAGCGCCATCGCAATCATAACCCGCTGACTCATACCGCCTGACAGCTGATGCGGATAAACCTTGAGTCGATTTTTGGCATCGGGCATCTCGACCAATTCTAGCAGCTCTAATATACGCGTTTGTACGGCCGAACCACGTAAGCCAAGATGTTTGCGCAGTACTTCACCCAATTGCATCTCAACCGTAAAGCTTGGATTCAGGCAAGACATCGCATTTTGAAAGATCATCGAGATGTCTTTGCCAATGATGCCGCGCCGCTCTTTGGGTGACATATCGAGCATGTCTTTATTATCGAACATAACACGCTTAGCGCGCACTGTCGCAGAAGGTGGTAGTAGCCCCATCAGCGCCATCATCGTGACGGATTTGCCTGAGCCAGATTCGCCCACTACCGCTATCACCTCGCCTTGTTTGACTGTCAACGACACATCATCTACGGCGCGAAAGGCACGCGCTCCTTGACCGAAAGTGACCGAAAGATTTTCAATATCTAATAATAACGGTGCTTTTTCTATGGTTAAGGCATTCGCAGAAGCATCGGTGATAGAGGTTTTATTTAATGGTTCAGTCATCTTAGGTTACCTGCTTCAATTTGGGATCTAGCGCATCGCGTAAGCCATCACCAGTCAGGTTAATCGACAATGCAGCTAAGAAAATAGCGACACCCGGCCAAATAGCGAGCCAAACATTACTTTGAATATATTGACGCGCCGTACCTAGCATCGCGCCCCATTCGGCATCCGGTGGTTGTACGCCAAAACCTAAGAAACCAATCGCCCCTGCTTCTAAAATGGCAGTGGAGAAAATCATCGTCGCCTGTACGATGAGCGGTGCCATACAGTTGGGCAAAATCGTTATAAACAACAGTCTGAGTACACCAGCGCCCATCACTTGTGACGCGATAAAGTATTCGCGTTGTAGCTCAACCATCGCGGTTGCACGAGTTAGACGAATAAAAGGCGGGGTACAGACCAAAGCAATCGTAATAATCGTATTGGTCATCGAAGGCCCTAAGATAGCGGCAATAATGATGGCCAATAGCAAGCTCGGATAAGACATCAAGATATCATTGACCAGCATGACCGCTTTGCCCCAAACTTTTGGCCAAAACGCGGCACTAAGTCCTAGTGACACACCGACCAGCATGGCAATAGTCGTCGCACTGAGACCAATAAACAATGAATAACGCGCGCCATACATGACCCGAGACAAAGTATCTCGGCCTGCATCATCAGTACCCAGCCAAAACATCGAATTGCCACCATCTAGAAACGCTGGTGGTAATTGTTCTTGACCAGTAAATAGCTCATAAGGATCATGAGGCGCAAGTGCGGGCGCGATAATGGCAATAATGACCATCAACGCTAATACGATAAATCCCAGTACAGCGCCTTTATTTCGGCAAAATGTTGATAAAAACAGCTGCCAAGACGATGGAGGAGTGGCTGCCATAAGGTTGACATCAGAGGGGAGAACAGAAGGCTTCATGAGCAGTTCCTATAGTGGCTAGCGCAGTGACGTTTTTTAGAATTCCATTCCTAAAAAAGTACTAAGCATTGCTAAAACATCATTTGAGCGCCAATCATCACTATTTATAATATGAGTATTTATCAATGTTAAATTAAGAAGTATGTCGAATACGCGGATTGATCAGACCATACAAAATATCAATAAATAAACTGACCAAAATTAGGGCGGTGGCGACCAATAAAATACCGTTTTGTACGATAGGATAATCACGAGTGAAAAATCCATCGAGTAGCCAATTACCAACACCTGGCCAACTAAAGATAGTCTCGGTGATAATCGCACCCGCGAGCAACGTCGCCATTTGTAAGCCAACGACCGTGACCACAGTAATCAGCGCGTTACGCATCACGTGTACTAATATGATCCGGCTTGGTGATAATCCTTTGGCACGAGCAGTACGTACATAATCTTCATCTAACACCTCCAACATCGCAGAGCGCGTCATCCGCGCGATCATCGCTAAAGGAATAGTCGATAAAGCAATAGAGGGTAGAATAAAGTGTTTTACCACATCCCAAAATGCACCAGGTTCTCCTGATGTGAGAGAGCCGAGTAACCATGAACCATATAATGGCTGAACATCTAAAAACTGCGCGACAGATATCACACCAGCGACGGGCAACAAGCCTAGATAATGAGCAAATATACCCGTTAGGATAGGTCCCAATAAATAGATAGGCATGGAGTATCCTGCTAGGGCACCTGACATTAATGTGTAATCGAGCCAAGTACCACGGCGCAGTGCCGCAAAGATACCTAAGCTAATACCAACCACACTAGCAATGACAATCGCACACAGAGCAAGCTCTAAAGTTGGTACAAAATGGGCAAAAAAGTCTTGTAGAACTGGGGCGCGCGTACGAAAGGACGCACCAAAGTCGCCAGTCAAGATACCAGTCAAGTAGTCCCAATATTGGACAAAGAGTGGTTTATCCAACCCGAGTCTTTCTAAGGCACGAGCATGTAGCGCTGGATCTACCATACGCTCACCCATCATAATCTCGACGGCATCGCCAGGTACGAGACGAATCAGAGTAAAGGTCGATAGCGTTAAGCCAAGATAGACAGGAATCAAAATGGCAATACGACGCAAAATATAAAGTAGCATGGGCTGCTCAATAGTTGTGGTTCAATGGTTAGAGTGATAGCAGAGAGGAGATTGTCCGCGACAAAGCGCTTAATTCATATAAATACGGCTGGAACAGAGATTCTGAGCCAGCCGAATACAAATTGAATAATAGTGCATGTCGTACCGGACTTAACTAGGTAAACGCTATTCGATTTTTACACCATCGAAGCGTACTTGACCAAGCGGACTAATTTTGTAATCGACGACATTTGGTGCTGTGAATACGGTTACTACCGAATGCGCCATTGTGGTCCAAGGAAGTTGCTGTTTGAATATCTGCTGAGCTTGTACATAGTCAGCCACACGCTCATCTTGATTGGTGACTTGACGTGCTTTGGTGACTAAATTGTCAAAGTCTTTATTACACCAGCGTGAGTAGTTATTACCACCGACAGCGTCACAAGACAGTAGCGAACCCAGCCAGTTGTCTGGATCACCATTGTCGCCAGTCCAACCAGCTAGAATGACATCAGGCTCGCCTTTGGCAGCGCGTTTTAGGTATTCGCCCCACTCATAAGTTACCAGCTTGGTATTAACGCCAATCTTAGCCCAATCGGCTTGCAGCATTTCGGCCATTAGCTTGGCATTAGGGTTGTACGGACGTTGAACAGGCATGTACCATAAATCGATCGACATATTTTCAGCGCCAGCTTCTTTGATAAGCGCTTTTGCTTTTTCAACATCATAAGGCGCATCTTTGAGGGATTTATCATATCCCCACTGCGTTGGCGGCATCGGATTGGTTGCTTTGAGTCCTTCGGTCTGATATACCGCGTTGATAATGGCGTCCTTGTTGACTGCCATATCTAATGCTTGACGTACTTTAAGATCACTCAGCTTAGGTTTTTCGACGTTGTAGCCGACATAGCCGACGTTGAAACCTGGTTGATCAAGAACCGTGACCTTGCCAGATTTTTTGACTGATTCAATCTCAGCTGGTTTTGGATAAGCGGAGACATGACATTCGCCAGCTTGCACTTTTTGGGCACGAACAGCTGAATCTTTGGTGATAACAAAGACTAAGTTGTCGATATGGATATCGTCTTTGTTCCAATAGTCTGGATTTTTGGTATAACGAATTTGTGCGTCTTTTTGATAAGAAGTAAAGACAAAAGGTCCAGTACCAACAGGTTTGGTGTTGATATCAGCTTCATTGCCAGAGGCCGTTAGCTGGTCTGCATATTCCGCAGAGCTAATGTAGGCAAAGGCCATCGCTAGATTCTGTAAAAATGGCGCGTTAGTCTCGCTTAGGGTAATTTTTACGGTATTGTCATCAACTTTTTCAATATTAGAGACAAGGTCAGGCAATCCCATACCGACTGAGTATGGGAATTCAGCAGGGTAGGCTTTATTAAAGGCAAATTCTGGGTTAGTAATACGTTCTAGAGTAAAGACCACATCGTCAGCATTAAAATCGCGGGTTGGGGTAAAATAATCCGTCTTACCGAATTTGACACCTTTTCGAAGATTAAAGGTATAGGTTTTGCCATCTTCGCTAATATCCCAGCTTTCAGCTAAGGCTGGCTGAATCTCAGTACCATCTCTTTTGAATTCTACCAAGGCATTGTAGATAGGATAGGCGCTTGCATCAAAGTCAGTACCAGCAGTAAACTGCGCTGGATCAAAGCCAGCAGGACTGCCTTCTGAGCAATAAAGTAGGGTTTTAGCTGCTTTGGCATCTGAGCCCGCATCAGCTTCAGCAGAAGTATTGGTTTTGTTGTCGCCACTACAAGCAGTTATGCCCAATATTAGTGTCGTCAACATTGTCAGTTTGAAGAATGTTTTTTGCATTATTACGTCCTATGTAATGATAAGTAGTTGCCCATATACCTATATGCTCGTATTCAAACTATGAATACCATCGGCGAGCTTTTAAATCCTTTAAAGCCCTTATTTATATGATGTTTTTAATGTAAATATTAAAAAATGATTTAGCTGATATCAGCCCCCATCTAGGTCTACAAAAAGTACAAATATAAACAAGTCGTCTGAATATACTACTTTCGATAGCAATAGTGCAAGGCATATATATAAATAGTTTTGATACATATGTGAAATAGTTTGGATAGAAAGCATTCACTTTTGAATGCTTCGGTGTTTGATGGGATAGCCATTATTAAAGCGTATTCCTCACTGTGTTTTATACAGTGTCTCGCTCGACATGATTGTGATTCGCCTTGATAAGGTCTGCTATTTTCTCAGCAATCATAATGGTTGGTGCATTGGTATTGGCGCTGATGAGCGTAGGCATTATTGAGGCGTCAATAACTCGCAACCCACTTACACCGCGTACCTTTAGCTCTAAATCAACCACTGACTGTGCATCTGATCCCATGCGACAAGTGCCCACAGGATGATAAATGGTATCTGACTTATTGCGAATATAACCCAGCATACCGTCTTTTTCGATATAGGGAGCGGGGTAGTCTTCGGTGATGTATTTGGCGATGGGCGCTTCTTTCATGATTGCCCGAGTACGCTCAGCACCTGCAATCATATACTCCACATCTTTTGGGTGAGAGAGATAGTTTGGATCAATCAATACTGCGTCAGAGGGATTGGCTGAGTCCAGTCTGACTGTGCCGCGGCTCTCAGGACGCAAGTAACAGCTGTGGCAAGAAATGGCATAGCCACGTCTGAGGTCACGGCCGTGCTCAATCACACGCGAGATGACAAAATGTAATTGAGTGTTTGGCCACTCTTTTGAGTCTTCGCCCACACTAAAAAAAGCACCTGCTTCCGCGTAATTGGTCGATAGTAAACCCGTACCGTCCTTTCGCCACTGTCGAATATTTTTGGGTAAATTGCGGATAGCCGCCATGCCAATACCGACAACATCAGTGGTATTGACCTCGTAGTCAAAGACCACATCCAAATGATCTTGCAGATTACCACCGACTTCGGGGGCATCGACAATGACCTCAATGTCATGAGAACGTAAATGCTCCGCAGGGCCAATACCTGAAAGCATTAGGACTTTGGGCGAACCAAAAGCACCACCTGACAAGAGGACTTCATGACGCGCCTTGACGGTATGCTTCACACCATCTTTTTCATAAATCACACCAGTCGCTTGATTGTTTTCGATGATGATTCGATTGGCCTGCGCATGAGTAATCACGGTCAGGTTTGTACGGCTTTGGACAGGATGGAGATAGGCGGCAGCGGCAGAACAGCGTTGCCCTTGTTTTTCTCCATGAAAATGGGTGACTTGATATAATCCTGCACCGTCTTGCTTTGCACTATTAAAATCTGTGTTGTGATCCAAACCGTTGGCAACGGCCGCTTCTACAAAGGCTTTTGAGATGTCTCGTGGACTGAGCAACTCGCTGACATGCAAAGGTCCACTATCGCCGTGCAAATCATCGCCTCCATGGATATTGTTTTCGGCTTTGATAAAGTAGGGCAGCACCTCATCAAATCCCCAGCCAGTGCAGCCTTGCTCTTCCCAGCGATCATAATCTAACTTACTACCGCGCGTATATACCATGGCGTTGATAGCGGATGAGCCGCCCAAGCATTGGCCACGTGGCTGAAAACCACTACGGTTATTTAAATGGGTTTGAGGGGTGGTGTGAAAACACCAGTTATTCAATTTGAGCGGCTTTCCAGGAACCAATAGAATCAATCCTGCAGGCACGCGAACCGCGAGGTCTTTACCGTCACCGCCATATTCTAGCAAGCAAACACTGATATCGGGATTTTCTGTGAGACGACTAGCAAGGACGCAACCTGCTGAGCCACCACCCACAATGATGTAATCAAAATTCGTGTCAAATTCCATTTTATATTCCTCGTAGCGACCATGCTAGATAAAATTTTTTATCCTTTACAATAACCATTATTATATTGAATGACAGGAATAAAAATGACCGTGATGTTTTTTTTTGTGAATATGACTTTGTTAAAAAACATGATTCTACAAAGAAACAGAACTGTTTTATGACGCAAGCGGCATGATCAAAAATTTAGACAGCGCAGATCTCCGAGCGTACGATAAAGCGTTTGCCTTCAGGGATTTCTAGCGAAAAGCTCGCGCCACGCCCGTTTACGACATCGATGGTTAAATCGGTATGTTGCCACAGTTTGTGTTGCGCTTTACCCATATAAAATGGACAACCCGCCAGCTCGCCGATCAATACATCTTGACCACCCACCTTAAACTCTCCTAGTGGATAGCACATGGGCGAGCTGCCATCGCAGCAACCGCCTGATTGATGAAACATCAGCTCGCCGTGTTTGGATTTTAGTAGTTCAATTAAAGCTTTGCAGGACTCTGTCGCTGTGACGTTCATAATAACTTCCTTATCGTTAGGTCGGAACTGATCTCTTTCACAATCATGCTCATTAAAATATAAAGGATCGCATCGTGAACTACTCACCACCTATAGAGGTGGGAGCTTCTTAGGTAGTACCCTGCTTAGCGCAATGTTTCGCACCAGAGGCTAGGCAAATTGACTAAGCTAACTCCGTCGCACCGACGGTTTTAATTGTTGCTAGTTTCAATCCCTCATTGAGAATATTGATGCTGGCGTTAATGTCTCTATCGTTTTTTTGCAAACAGCTTGGGCAATCCCACGATCTCACTGATAGCGGCAATTCAGCTTTAGTGAGCACATGAGCGCACCCTGAACAGGTCTTAGAGGATGGGAACCACCTATCCACCTTGACCAGTGTCTTGCCGTACCAGTCAGCCTTGTAGCTCAGCATAGTGGTGAATGTTGACCATGAGCTATCACCAATTGCTTTAGCCAGCTTATGATTTTTAACCATACCTTTGACATTCAAATCCTCAATAGCAATAATGTCGTGGTTTTTGACAATATTGAATGAGAGTTTGTGTAGAAAGTCAGTGCGTTTATTAGTGATTTGCTCGTAAACTTTAGCAACCTTAATTTTCTGTTTTTGATAGTTGCGACTCTCTGACAACTTGCGCTGCTGAGCTTTAGCAACCTCTCGACGCTTGGCTAAAATCTTTTGTTCTCGCGCTAACTTGTCTTGCAATTTAGATAGAAATTTAGGATTAGCAACTTTTGAGCCTTCCGATAAGACGATGAAGTCTGTTAATCCTAAATCAATACCGATGTTTGATTGAGTCTTTGGTAGTCCCTTAACGAGGGTTTCAACCAATAGGCTGACGTAATACTTGCCTGTGGGCGTCATTGATACCGTAGCGCTCTTAATGAGGCCGTTAATAGACTGATGAATATTGGCTTTAACATGACCAATTTTAGACAGCTTAATGCTTTTACTGGTGACAGACACAGTGCCTTTTTGATTGTTGGTGGTGTAGCTATCACGCTGTCCCTTTTTCTTGAATTTAGGAAATCCTGCGCCTTTAAAGAACTTACTGTAAGCCGATCTAAGGTTTTGCTGTACATTAGCTAATGCCAAGCTATCCACCTCTTTAAGCCACTCAAACTCTTTTTTATATTGGGCGGGCGTATTTTTTAACTCTGTTTTTGTCTCTTGGTAATGCTCAATCTTATCAGCAAGCATCTTATTCCATATAAAGCGCGTACAGCCGAATGACTTAGCAAAGAATATCTGTTGCTCGTCATTTGGATAAAGTCTTACTTTATAGGCTTTGAGGATTTGCTTTGGCATTATTCACCTTGATCTATTATGTACTTTTTAATAACCTCTAAAGGCGCACCACCAGTTGTAATTAAGCAAAAAGACTGTGACCAAAATTTAGATTCCCAAAGCTTTTGCTTGATCGATGGATAGTCTTTTTTAAGCAGACGAGAGCTAGCTGACTTGTAAGCATTAATAAACTTACTTATCTCAGTTTTGGGGTGAGCTTTGAATAAAACATGAATATGGTCTTTATCGTGATTCCATTCTATTAGATCTATTTTATAGCTAACACCAATACGCTCGAATATTGCTTTTGCGCTATCAGATATATCATCATCAAAGACTTCGCGGCGATACTTAGTCACCATGATAAGATGATAGTTTAGAGAAAAGACTGAATGAGCATTAGTATCTAATATCATTGTTTTATATATCTTATATTGATTAGGACTGATTTTACAAATCTTACTTTCATGCCACTGTAAAGTCAATAAAAAAACGCATTCATCTCACCACCTGTAGAGGTGGGAGACTTCTGCGTCAAACTGTTAAAATATAAAGGGTCGCATCATATTCACCCACATCATTTATAGCATGTGACTGAAAGCGATACGACCCGTTACTGTCTATTAATCGAGCGAAGTTGAGACTGTTTTAAACATCTCATACTTTCACACAATGACAGTTTAACTATGTCATTGTGTTACGACGCATACGGCTACATATTATAGTCAATAACAATACGACCCTCGATTTTTCCGTCACGCATACGGTCGAAAATATCGTTGATATTTTCCAATGGTTCAGCGGCAACGGTGGCTTTTACTTTGCCAGCAGCAGCCATATCTAACGACTCTTGTAAATCGAGGCGTGTACCAACGATCGAGCCACGAATGGTAATACCGTTCAGAACGGTATCAAAGATTGATACTGGGAACTCACCAGTGGGTAGGCCGTTACAGACCAAGGTACCACCGCGTCGTAACATACTTAATGCTTGATCAAAAGCTTTTGACGATACTGCTGTCACTAGTACGGCATGAGCACCGCCGATTTCTTTTTGTAAATACTCACCGGGTTCAGTGTTTTTTGCATTAACAACGACTTTTGCCCCCAGTTTTTTGGCAAAATTGAGCTTGTCATCATCAATATCGACAGCCGCAACGTTGAGACCCATCGCAATGGCATATTGAACCGCCATGTGACCCAGCCCGCCGATACCTGAAATAACGACCCAATCGCCCGGCTTGGTGTCGGTCATTTTAAGACCTTTATATACGGTGACACCCGCACATAAAACGGGGGCAATTTCAATAGAGTCAACGCTTTCAGGGATGATACCGACATAGTTGGCATCCGCTAATACATATTCGGCAAAACTGCCGTTTACAGAATAACCAGAGTTTTTTTGACGTTTACATAGCGTTTCCCAGCCACCTAAACAATGGGTACAGTGTCCGCAAGCAGAGTAGAGCCAAGGAATACCGACTCGGTCACCTTCTTTGACATGATGAACATTTTCACCAACGGCAGTTATTAGACCGACGCCTTCGTGTCCTGGGATAAAAGGTGGACTTGGCTTGACAGGCCAGTCTCCTTCAATAGCATGTAAGTCAGTATGACAGACACCGGATGCTTGCAACTTGACAACGATTTGACCAGCGCCTGCGGTAGGAATATCTACCTCTTCAATTTGTAAGGGTTGTCCGAACTCATGTAATACAGCAGCTTTCATTTTATTACTCATAATATGCTCTCTTGTGGATTGCTTATTAATTTTATGCTCATAGCACAGTACATCTGTACTATGAGCTTATCTATAAAACGTAGCGTTATGAAATTTTAGAAGAAACCCATCTTTTTAGGACTATAAGAGACCAGCATGTTTTTGGTTTGCTGATAATGGTCAAGCATCATTAGATGGTTTTCGCGGCCAATACCTGATTGCTTATAACCACCGAAGGCGGCATGTGACGGATAGAGGTGATAGCAGTTGGTCCATACGCGCCCTGCTTGGATACCGCGTCCAAAGCGATAGGCTTTATGAACGCTACGAGTCCACACGCCAGCGCCTAGACCATATAGTGTGTCATTAGCGATTTGCATGGCTTCTTCATCGTCTTTAAAAGTGGTGACAGCAAGTACAGGTCCAAAAATCTCTTCTTGGAACACGCGCATGTCGTTCGTGCCTTCAAAGATAGTTGGCTTGACATAATAACCAGCTGATAAGTCGCCGTCATGTTTGGCTTGTTCGCCACCAACTAAAACTTTCGCGCCTTCTTTTTTACCGATATCGAGATAAGATAGGATTTTTTCTAACTGATCTGAGCTGGCTTGTGCGCCAATCATCGTCTCGGTATCTAATGGATTTCCCATTTTGATGGCTTCGACACGGGCGATACAGCGTTTGATGAATTCATCATAGATGCTCTCATGGACCAGCGCTCGTGATGGGCAAGTACAAACTTCGCCTTGGTTGAGCGCAAACATGACCAAACCTTCGACCGCTTTGTCCAAAAAGTCATCATCTTCATCCATGACATCGGCGAAGAAAATATTGGGGCTTTTGCCGCCCAGCTCTAGCGTCACTGGAATGATGTTTTCACTAGCATACTGCATAATGAGGCGACCGGTTGTGGTCTCACCAGTAAAGGCAACTTTGTTAATACGTGGGTTAGAAGCGAGTGGCTTACCTGCTTCAACGCCAAAACCATTGACAATGTTTAGTACGCCCTTTGGTAAGATATCTGCGATACCGATGATTTCCAACATGAATAAAATCGAGGCAGGCGTTTGCTCTGCAGGCTTCATGACGATACAGTTACCTGCGGCAAGGGCAGGTGCGATTTTCCAAACGGCCATTAGAATTGGGAAGTTCCATGGGATGATTTGACCGACGACACCCAGTGGCTCATGAAAATGATAGGCAACCGTGTCTTCATCAATTTGACTGATACCGCCTTCTTGCGCGCGAATCGCACTGGCAAAGTAACGGAATTGATCGATGGCCAATGGAATATCTGCCATTAACGTCTCACGTACAGGCTTGCCGTTTTCATAGCATTCAGCAATGGCGATTGCTTCTAAGTTGGCTTCCATGCTATCAGCGATTTTTAGCAATAGATTGGCGCGCTCAGCGACACTGGTTTTGCCCCAAGCATCTTTGGCGGCATGAGCGGCATCTAAGGCTTTTTCGATATCGGCTTCTTTTGAACGAGCAACTTGGCAAATGGTTTTGCCATCGATAGGGCTGGGATTATCAAAGTATTCACCATCGATCGGCGCGACCCACTCACCATTGATAAAATTGTCATATTTTTTGCGGAATTGGACGGGACTGTTTTCGGTATTGGGATAGGCGTATAACATTAACGACTCCTTGTTGTATATTACGATTATTGGATAATAAATATTTGGCCTTCCTAACCAAGTATCACTCTATCGTACTGAGCTTTTGTCCAGACGAATAATGACTTTTTATAATGATATAATTTGTATCATATAACTTATGGTTATGTGAGTTAGACTGGTTAAAGTCGTTCGCAAAACTGATGCAGCTGTTATAATTACGGTTAAATACTTTTAGCTGCCCAATACATAACTTGCGGCTTTCTCTACTTATACTATTGGTTGGTTTGGATATATGCGTCAATCTTCTGCTCTTGATATTTTAAAAACAGGTCAAAATGTCTTTTTAACTGGTTCAGCAGGTTCAGGTAAAACCTATACGCTCAATCAATATATTGATTACTTGCGTGCCCGCCGAGTGCCTGTTGCCGTGACTGCCAGTACGGGTATTGCCGCCACTCATATGAGCGGCACGACCATTCACAGCTGGTCGGGTATCGGTATCAAAGACGAGCTATCAGATCGTGATTTGAGCAATTTATCGCGTAAGCAGTTTTTGGCAGATCGATTAAAAGACACGGCTGTGCTGATTATCGATGAGATATCGATGTTGCATGCCAAGCAGATCAATCTGGTTAGTCAAGTACTCAAGCATGTACGTAAGAATGACAAAGCTTTTGGTGGTATTCAGGTAGTAGTAGCAGGCGACTTTTTTCAGTTACCACCAATTGGTAGTAAGGGCGAGAGTAATCGTGAAAAGTTTGCTTTTATGTCAGAAGCTTGGCTCGATGCCAAGTTCCATATTTGCTATCTGTCTGAGCAGCATCGGCAAGTCAGTGAAGCAACCAATGGCGGGCTTGATTTAGATGATATCTTGAACCAAATTCGTCGTCAGGAAGTCACTTTTGAGGCGATCGCTGCTTTAGAGGCGACTTACGACCAAAGCGTCGATATCAAGCGCACGCGTCTCTATACCCATAACTTAAATGTTAATAAAATCAATGATACAGAGCTTGCCTCACTGTCTAGTGACATGATGCGCTTTGAATCGACGTCGACTGGCGATAGTAAACTGGTTGAGACGCTCAAGAAAACCGTACGTACTCAAGATGAATTGATTCTGAAAATTGGCGCTAAGGTAATGTTTATCAAAAACAACACCGAGCTTGGCGTCTCTAATGGCACGATGGGTGAGTTGATAGGCTTTGCCGCCGTCAAGGTTGATGACAGTCAGGACAATAGTGATGCCTTAATCGAAAATGATGAAGACATTGACAATAGTACTGACAACGAAGAGGGTACGGCTAAGCGAGTAAAAGACAAAACGAAAAAAGATAAAGACAGTGATAAAAAGACGGCAAAAACCAAAAAACCAACCACACAAAAAATGCCTGTGGTCAGACTTAATTCAGGGCGTGAAGTCATCGCTGAGCCTGAAGAATGGATCATTGAAGATGAGACAGGTGAGGTGTTGGCAAGCTATGAGCAAGTGCCGTTATGTTTGGCTTGGGCAATTACCATTCATAAATCGCAAGGTATGACGCTTGATGCTGCTGAGATTGATTTGTCTCGTACGTTTGAGCTGGGACAAGGTTATGTGGCGCTATCACGATTAAAGTCGCTGGCAGGCCTACAGCTACTCGGTATGAATGACATGAGTTTGCAACTTGATCCATTGGCACGCGGCGCGGACAAACGGTTTTTGGTGCTGTCCGACGAAGCTGATGCCAATTACGCCATGCTCGATGAAGAAAGCATGACACAGGCGCATGAAAAATTTGTGCTGAAATCGGGCGGTACGCTCAGTAAGTCAGTAATTGATGCTTATGCCAGCCTACAAAAAAGACGGCGCGAGCAACTGCAAACGCAGATAGATAAAAAACAGAAATTGGGCAATCAAGTCTCTGATAAGTCAGACGGTACCTTGCTCGCAACACGAGTGTTGTTAGAGGAGAGTTTATCTATCGCTGAGATTTCTCAAGCGCGTCAGTTATCACAGTCCACCATCATGCGTCATATTGGTGATCTAAAATCTCAAGATCCTAGCCTTGCTTGTGATCATCTACGTCCAGAGGATGAAGTGATGACGGCGGTTGGCAATGCCTATGTGGCGATTAAAGTCGCCAATAACCCAAATGATTTTAATGATGATGGTAGTATAAAGCTGCGTCCGATATTTGATCATCTTAAGCAGAGCATTGATTACAATACCATCCGCTTAGCGCTCATTTTTATTACGCCATAGTGTAGTCAATAAATTATAAAACCTATCTTTGTCACTATTAAGACTATTGAATACTTTATTGGTTTGATTGTATTGTCGCGCTCAACATGTATAGTCAAAAAACAATAAAAGTGCGACAGTACTGCTGGAATGAATTTTTCGAAGCCTCTGTCTGCAACGGCACAGCAAGCGAAGAAAATTTATACCAGTAGTACCTGATTATTGATGTATCGATTTAACTTTTCACTGATTATAGTGCTCAATTTTTTATGTCCCTTTAAAGCGATGCTTTTTTATGCCCGATTTTTCTAGTGCCACTTATCAATTGACATCTGACCCCGCAGTAGCAAAGGCGTCTCAAACAACGGGCGAGCACACACGGCCACTGAGAGTCGCTATTAATGGCTTTGGACGTATCGGGCGTAATGTGCTGCGTGCCTTATTAGAACGCTTTGAGGTGTTGGGACGAGCCATCCATGTGGTCGCTATCAACGATTTGGCACCAGCTGATATTTTGCTGCATTTATTAAAGTTTGATAGTACACATGGGCGCTTAAGCCGATTGGGCGTCAGTGCTGAGATGGTAGCCAGTCAAGTCGATAACGATAGCAAAACTCAGCTTTGCCTGACCAAAAACAACCTGACGTATTGCATTAACATGCTCTCAGAGCCTGATCCAAAAAACTTATCATGGCAGGCGCTTGGTGTTGATGTGGTGCTAGAGTGTACGGGGCACTTTCGCTCTTACGATCAAGCCCATCTGCATATTGAGGCGGGCGCACACCAAGTGATTATTGGGGCGGCGCCTTTCGATGATGTTGATGCCTGTATTGTCATGGGTGTAAACACGGATGAGCTGACACGTGAGTTGCCGATCATCTCCAGCGTTTCTTGTACCACGCAGGCATTGGTGCCGCTGATTGATACACTGGATAAAGCATTTGGCGTAAAGTCAGCGATGATGACTGAGATTCATGCGGTGACGGCGGATCAAACTGTCTTGGATCAAGCGCACCGTGACCCAAGGCGCGCGCGTGCTTCTGGTTATAATATTATTCCAACCACGTCCAGCAGTATCGCTGCCACGGAACGTGTACTGCCAGCGATGATAGGCAAAATAAATGGTCACTCGATACGCGTGCCAACCATCGATGTTGCTGCTATTGATGTGACTTTTGTATTTGATACACCCAATGTAAGCATTGAGGCGGTTAGTGAGGTACTTAAATCTGCGAGCCAAGCGCATTTGTTAGATATTATGGCGTATACTGATGAGCCATTGGTATCCAGTGATTTTATTCACCAGACTGAATCGCTCATCATCGATGGTCAGCAGCTCATGCAAGTGGGTGATCAATATAAGGTTTTTGCTTGGTATGATAACGAGTGGGGTTATGCTAATAGGCTACTAGATATGTGCTTACATCTCGCTTCTAGCAAGTGATATATTAGCGATAAAGACGTATTAGTAAATTAATTTAATTTTTTTAGATTATACCCTTGCATTATAAAATGATATCTATATAATGATGCACAAATGGAGACGTGGCAGAGTGGTTGAATGCACCGGTCTTGAAAACCGACAAGGGTTTGTAGCCCTTCGAGAGTTCGAATCTCTCCGTCTCCTCCAAATTCGAAAAAGCCCCAATCAATACTGGTTGGGGCTTTTTTTTGGTCTTGTATAAATGCGCTTGCTCATGCTTTTTACTTCACTAACGTTTGACCAAACTCAATTTTTTGACCATCTGCTAACATCAGTGTGCCTTCACTAATATCAATGGTCAGGTCTTTGGTATTTTTAATAGCACGCATGACATTAATATCTTCAATACTACTTTCGATGATTATTTTGCCAGATTGTTCTGGCTTGATAGGCGGATCGAATTGTGTCAATGGGACATTAAAGTTTTTGCCTTTTTCCAAACTGGGATCTTGCATGGTTAGCTTGCCCTTAAAACTTTGAATAGCAACTTTGCCATGATTTGAGAGCATAAACTGTAGCTTTACTTGGTTTAAGCTGTCGCTATCACTGCTTTTGACAGGGAGGAGGGCAACAGGATATTTTATAGTAGTGTCTGCTGCTTGCTCACTAGTAACGATGGGGCTTTTTTTACCCGTTGGGTTATTGGGATGCAAACGTTCATACTCACGCTGCTGTACGAGCGCTTGTTTAATAGTGGTGCGCGGCATGGCACCCGACTCGTAGGCTTGGCTAAGCTTCATCCTTAGCATGTATCGACTCAGCAGTTGCTGATCGGCTTCAGGCATTTGCTCTAGAGTTGTACCGAGCTTCTCTTGCCATTGGTTAGAGTCGGTCGGTATGGTTGTTTTACTGAGATCGGTCTGCGGTTGCGAGCAGCCAGGAGCGATCACTAACGCCCCTAAAGTGATCGTTAATAACAAAGCTTTGTTTAAACGCTGATGTAAACCCATCATCGTACACCTCCTCCTAAGTCCTTATTGATAGTGACGATTACATTCTTAATATACCTTGTTTGAGAATCTGTTGTGTTTAGTGTGTGTTGAATACTCAAACACGCCCTAATTATGGCTAAATACTGTAGTAGTGAGCTTAATATTGTTATTCCTAGATAAAAGAGATACAAATATTATCACGCGCTACTGGAATAAATTTTCCTTGCTTACTGTGCCGTTGCAGACAGAGGCGGCGCAAAATTTATCCCAGTAGCACTGTCGTTGTTTCATAATGGATCGACTATATTTATTATAGCCACAAAAAAAGACTGAGCTTCTAAAAGATTAAGTTCACGTCAGAAAACTCAATCTTTTAGAAGCTCAGTCTTTTACAAGCTGGGTGTTTTTTATTAAAGGCAATAATTTTTTTAAAAGTAACAAGAGAGAAGTCTACTGTCACCACCTTTAATGATGGTTTTTATTTCTGCTTTTGATCGTTGTCTTGTAGCTCAGACAATGAGTGAGTAATATTATTATTATGTGTTACTACAATGGCTTCATCGATAATGTGTTGACTCACACCGCGTTTGCGTAGCGTTTCGATGAAAACTTCATCATGTGCCAGTGTGTAATCTTGATGGTCACGATCAAGCCCCTGACGAACGTACAAGCGAATTAGCCCTTGAATGCGTTTAAAACCCAAATCTGTCGACGTCGTTTCTAATAGTGCAATCATTTCTTCAGACAAACGAATACTGATCGGGCGCATGATTTTTTGCGGATGATCAGAAAACTTATTTTTTACATGTGCAGGAATCATAATAAACCATTACTTTTAGTGAGTAGGAGTAAAGCACTCAAACAAAAACTAGACCAATCAAAACTATCCTTACCATACAACAAAAACGCTCACAATAACACCACGGCCGCGCTAATATTATAGTCATCAAAAACAACAGTCATCAAAAACAACAGTCATAAGATATAAAACGATGACCATAAAAAAACCCTCATCATTATGTGATGAAGGTTTTTAGTATATGGCTCTCCAACCTGGGCTCGAACCAGGGACACACGGATTAACAGTCCGTTGCTCTACCAACTGAGCTATTGGAGAATAAGTCATCATAACAGTAAGTTATTTACACTTTATATAAAAGCTGATTACTTAGCTTGTTTGCGTTATGTGGGGCACATTTTAGCCAAGTAGCTAGAGGCTGTCAACCTTATTACACTATTAATTATAAATATTGTTGTAATCCATCAAAAATAGTCCTTTACCCCTTATTAATAGTAGTGTTTGGATATAGTCGATACTGAATAAAATGCATACACAAGACAATACTGCGTGACTGGAACAAACTTTTCTTTCTTTCTTTCTTTCTTGCTTCCTGTGCCTGCGCAGACAGAGACAACAAAAAATTTATCATCCCAAAAAGCCTCCGTCAGTGTTGTACATTGCTTTATAGCTTAATGTTCCGCCGGAGAGATTGACTATCTTTTTGAATATTAAGACAATCTCCCCAACACTTAAAAAAAGAAATCATACATTTGCCCTTCACATTGCTAGAATATTACGGTAAAATACCGACCGTGTGGTTTCTTTTGAGTCCTTGATTACTATTTAAGTCTTTTATTACTGCATATTTCATTTGAAACGGGTGTTTTAAATATGAGTCCGACTACTATTGCTTACGTTTATTTAGCCATTGCTATTGTCTGTGAAGTAATTGGCACGACTTTTCTTGCAAAATCAGAACAGTTCACTCGTTTGGTGCCGACACTGATTATGGGGGTGCTTTATGCCCTCTCATTTTATTTATTGACACAGACACTCAAGACGATACCGCTTGGTATTGCTTATGCGCTGTGGGGTGGATTGGGCGTTGTGCTGACGTCACTTGTGGGTGTGGTGATATTTAAGCAAAGTCTCGATACGGCAGCGGTGGTTGGCATTGCTATGATCGTGGGCGGAGTGGTAGTAATGAATTTATTGTCTAATTCTGTGGTGCACTGATATGAATATAGAAACAGAAAATGCGTATAAGCGTAAAAAACAGCCAGAAGTGGTTCGTCGTGCGCTGCTAGATCAAGCAGCACGCATAACGTTAGAGCAAGGTTTGTCTAAAGTTACTTTTCAAGCGGTCGCTGATGCGGTTGGGGTGACTAAAGGCGGCGTGATGCATCACTTTGCGACCAAAAATGCGCTGGTTCTTGAAGTGTTTAATGATGCGATGGCCAAGTTCGAGGCAGAAGTCGATACGGCGATGGACAAAGACCCTGTGCGTTACGGCTCTTTTACCCGTGCTTATATCGATGCCACTATCAGCCTAGGCGAGAAAGGGCAAAAAGAGTTTGATAATCAAGCAACATTATATGTGTTGATGCTGGGCGACAGTGAGATGCGTGAATTATGGGCGCAATGGGCGAATGAGCAATTGAAAAAGCATGAATCAACCGATAATACCGAAACATTATGTATGGTGCGTCTGGTCGCTGATGGGATTTGGCTCTCTGATTTTTCAGGCATTAGCATATCGGACAAAAAGTCACTACGTAAGCGTTTGATAAAAATGACGCAGCCTGACTTTGATTCATAAGACGAATGCAGTGCTTTGATTGAAACGCACTTTTAAACAGCTTATCGAAAACGAACTTTAAATAAAAAATCACGACATTTTATTTTAATACTTAATATTTTAATACGTAAACAATGACGAGCTATTTGGTTTGAGCGACTTTTTATTAATAACGCTGACCAGCCGTCGCAAGGAGAATTTATGACAGATTTAAATAACTTAACAGACATTATCGATTTAACAAAAGTACAAACGGCTTATATCAATGGTCGTTACGTAGCTGTGGATGAGTCGCTCACGACTTTTGAAGACATCAATCCAGCGACTGGTGAGGTGCTTGCAACCGTTCAGCAGACGAGCAATGAGCAAATTAATGAAGCGGTAAAAGCGGCTCATAAAGGTCAAAAGATTTGGGCGGCGATGACTGCTGTTGAACGTGGCCGTATTTTATTGAATGCCGTTGACATATTACGTGCGCGCAATGATGTGCTGGCATTGCTCGAAACCAAAGACACAGGTAAAGCCTACTCTGAAACTAAGTACGTCGATATCGTTACTGGTGCTGATGTCGTTGAGTATTATGCAGGACTTGCGCCCATGATTGAGGGTCGTCAAATTCCACTGCGTGACAGTAGCTTTGTCTATACTCGAAAAGAGCCGCTGGGCGTGGTAGCAGGCATTGGTGCTTGGAATTATCCGATTCAAATCGCGATGTGGAAAGCCGCACCAGCATTGGCTGCTGGTAACGCAATGATTTTTAAGCCATCAGAAGTTACGCCTTTAACGACGCTAAAACTGGCAGAAATCTTTACAGAAGCGGGACTGCCAGATGGTGTCTTTAATGTCGTACAAGGTAATCATGAAGTGGGTCAAGCACTGACTGAGCATCCTGATATCGCCAAAGTATCGTTTACAGGTGGCGTACCGACGGGCAAAAAAGTCATGTCAAGTGCGGCAGCTTCATCGTTAAAAGACGTGACCCTAGAGCTTGGTGGCAAATCGCCATTAATTATATTTGATGATGCGGATATCGATACCGCCGCTGACATCGCTATGATGGCTAACTTCTATAGCAGTGGTCAGGTATGTACCAATGGCACGCGAGTATTTGTACCCAAATCGCTACAAGCCAAGTTTGAGCAAGCTATCTTAACGCGTGTTGAGCGCATTAAGCTTGGCGACCCGATGGATGAAAGCATCAACATGGGGCCACTGGTCAGCTTCCCACATATGGAGAGAGTGCTTGGCTATATCAAGCAAGGTAAAGAGAGTGGCGCACGTCTGCTAACGGGTGGCGAACGTATTACGACTGAAGGGCTTGCCAGCGGTGCCTTTGTCGCGCCGACTGTATTTACTGATTGCACTGATGATATGAGTATCGTACGTGAAGAAATCTTTGGACCTGTTATGTCGATATTGACTTATGAGACCGAAGAAGAAGTTATTCGCCGCGCCAATGATACCGATTATGGTCTGGCGGCAGGGGTTGTGACTGCGGATCTAACACGCGCGCATCGAGTGATTGCACAAATTGAAGCGGGTATTTGCTGGTTGAATACGTGGGGCGAGTCAGCGGCTCAAATGCCAGTCGGTGGCTACAAGCATTCGGGTATTGGTCGTGAAAACGGCATTGAAGCCCTTGAGCACTATACTCAAACTAAGTCTATCCAAGTCGAATTGGGCGCGTTTGAATCTGTCTTTTAATTAATTTTATTGAGAAAAATTCAGACAGTAAGGTTTCTGTATTAGGTCTTATTTAGCCTTTTTTATCTAACCTTACTGCTACTAAATGATTTATATTTTTTCAATATTATGGAGCATGTTATGACATCAACCACACCTGAGTATGACTATATTATAGTTGGTGCAGGCTCAGCAGGAAATGTACTGGCTACGCGTTTGACCGAAGATAGCAATATCAAAGTGTTGCTGTTAGAGGCGGGTCGTCCAGACCATCGCTTAGACTTTCGCACGCAGATGCCCGCAGCGCTGGCAATGCCGTTGCAAGGGACAACTTACAACTGGGGCTATAAGACAGATCCTGAACCGTATATGAATAATCGCGTTATGGACTGTGGTCGCGGCAAGGGGCTAGGCGGCTCATCGCTTATCAACGGAATGTGCTACATCCGTGGTAATGCTTTGGATTTTGACGATTGGTCCAAAATCAAAGGCTTAGAGGATTGGACGTATCTAAACTGCTTACCTTATTTTAAAAAGTTAGAAAATTGTGACGCAGGCGAAAACGACTATCATGGTGTGGGCGGCCCTGTTGAAATGACCACCTCAAAACCTGGGGTTAACCCATTGTTTCAAGCGATGATTGAAGCGGGCGTGCAGGCGGGCTATCCGAGTACCGAAGACTTAAACGGTTATCAGCAAGAAGGTTTTGGTCCAATGGATCGCTTTGTGACCCCTAATGGTCGCCGCGCTTCGACCTCTCGCGGTTACCTTGATCGTGCCAAACCCCGTAGCAATATCACGATTTTAACGGGTGCATTGACCGATGTGATTTTGTTTGAAGGCAAGCGCGCTATCGGCGTCAAAGTCGAGCACGATGGTCAGACTAAGAACTTTCATGCCGCTCGTGAAGTCATCGTCTCGTCGGGTGCGATTGCCTCGCCGCAACTATTGCAGCGTTCAGGCATTGGCCCTGGTCAATGGCTCAAAGAGTTGGGCGTGACAGAAGTACTTGATTTACCAGGCGTCGGCAATAACTTGCAGGACCATTTAGAGCTGTATATGCAGTATGAATGCAAATTGCCAGTCTCGATTGCGCCTGCTAATAAATGGTGGAATAAGCCTGCGATTGGTGCGGAATGGTTATTCAATGGTACAGGGCTTGGGGCTTCTAATCAGTTTGAAGGTGGCGGCTTTATCCGTACCGATGAGAAGTTCACTCACCCCAATATTCAGTATCATTTTTTGCCATTAGCAGTGCGTTACGATGGCCGCAGTGCGGTCAAGTCGCATAGCTTCCAAGCGCATGTGGGTTCGTTGCGTTCGCCAAGTCGTGGTCGTGTCAAACTGACCTCAAAAGATCCCAGTGCTCATCCAAGTATCTTGTTTAATTATATGTCTCATGATCAAGACTGGCATGAGTTCCGCGCAGCCATGCGCATCACCCGTGAAATTATGCATCAGCCAGCGCTTGACCCTTATCGTGGTCGCGCCATTGCCCCAACCGATGATTTGGTGACCGATGCCCAACTGGATGAGTACGTGCGTAATCATAGCGAGACGGCTTATCATCCGTCTTGTACCTGTGCGATGGGTGATGGCAATGATTCGGTAGTCAATGGTGAAGGATTGGTACACGGCATTGATGGCTTGCGCGTCGTCGATGCGTCGATTATGCCAAACATCATCAGTGGTAATCTCAACGCGACCACCATTATGCTGGCAGAAAAAATCGCCGATAAGATGCGTAGCGTGCAGCTGCCACGTTCGACGGCAGATTATTTTACCGCTAACGGTGCACCACTGAGAACTGAGCCGATGCGTCATTATGGTGCTAGTTTATAAGCGCCAATTTCTAAATGCTAATAGATAAGCTGCCATACAAGCTATTAGCTAAGTAGTTATATAGTCAGGTCAATATAAAAAAGAGACAACAGGGCCGGGATAAATTTTTTGTCGCCTCTATCTACGCAGGCACAGTAAGTAAGAAAAATTTGTCCCAGTCACGCAGTATAGTGTCGTGTATCCATTTTATTCAGTATCGACTATATAAGACAATTTCGATAAAAAGACCTTTCTAAGCAAAGGTCTTTTTCATCAGCGTTCACATTTATAAAGATAAATATCGTTCTAGTGATATCTGCTTATTGTTGACTTTGCTGTTTGCAGAGCAATTTTTATTTATTGGTACTGCTTTGTGCGTCATGCGGTTATAGGCTCATAACGGACAAAGCAATACCCCATGGTTTTTAATTTATTGATTGAGGTCTTTTATGCACAGTTCGCCATCAGAAGATGCGACGAAACCTTTGAGTCTAAACAAAACAGTGTTTTTAGGCTCAGCTATTATCTCTATTTTATTAATAGCCTGGACTATTATTTTTCCAGACTATAGTCAAAAATTGCTCAGTTCAGGGATGGCATTTGTATCAGAGAGTTTTGGTTGGTATTACATGCTGGTAGTTGCCGCGTACAGTATTTTTTCTTTGTTTATCGGTCTTTCCAAATATGGTGACATCAAGCTTGGCCAAGATCATGAAAAAGCACAATTTCCGTTTTTAGCATGGGCCGCTATGCTGTTTTCAGCAGGTATCGGTATTGACCTGTTGTTCTTTGGTGCTTCTGAGCCATTGATGCATTATTTGACACCGCATGCGGGCATTGAGCCGGCAAGTGCTGATGCGATGCGTCAAGCAGTGGCTCAATCCTTTTTGCATTGGGGCTTACATGGCTGGGGTATTTATGCGCTAATCGGGATGTCATTGGCTTATTTTGCTTATCGCAAAAACATGCCACTGGCACTACGGTCTCCTTTGACGCCCATTTTCGGTGAGCGCTTGATCAAAGGCTGGCTTGGTGATGGAATCGATACTTTTGGGGTCGTTTGTACCTTGATGGGCATCGCCACCAGTTTAGGTATTGGTGTATTGCAAGCCAACGCTGGGCTGACGCATGTATTCGGGATTGAGTCGAGCAAAATGGTGCAGACGATCATTATCGTTTGTGTGATTATTGCAGCTGCCATTTCAGCAACGACGGGTGTTGAAAAAGGTGTGCGTCGTCTGTCTGAGTTGAACATGATTGGCGCTATTTTATTGCTCGTTGCCATATTGATTATGGGCAATACCGTTTATTTGCTCAATACCTTTACCCAAAATATTGGTCAGTATTTTCAAACAATCGTGGGAAAAACGTTTGACGTCTATGCCTATGATGGACAAGCTGGCGCTGATTGGAAGTCAGCATGGACGATATTTTTCTGGGCATGGTGGGTGGCTTGGGCACCGTTTGTTGGGTTGTTTATCGCTCGAATCAGCCGTGGTCGCACCTTGCGTGAGTTTGTATTTGGGGTGATGTTTATTCCACTCGGTTTTATCTTCGCATGGTTTTCTATCTTTGGTAACTCAGCGATACAGCTGGTTGCAAATGGCGCAACTGAGCTGGGCGACGTCGCTTTAAATGATGCCGCGATGGGTATGTTTGCCTTGTTTGAGTATTATCCGTACAGCAGCGTATTGTCGATTGCTGGTGTGTTGATCGGTTTGGTTTTCTTTATTACTTCAGCCGACTCAGGTGCTTTAGTGCTAGCAAATCTTAGCTCAAGAGGAATGACTAATGACACGGATGCGCCCGTTTGGCTGCGTCTGTTTTGGGCAGCTGCCACAGGTTTGATTACCCTCGGCTTGCTTTTTGCGGGTGGTTTTTCTTCATTACAATCAGTATCTGTCATCGCAGGATTACCGTTCTCGATTGTTCTGGTGCTGTACATGGTCGCTATGTGGAAATCACTAAAAGAAGAAGGCAACAAACGCAAAGCCAGTACGGTAGGCACGGCGAATGTATTGGACAGTGGTAAGGGTTGGAAAGCTAGACTACAGCGCATTGTCAGTTTTCCGAGTCACTCACAGGTCGAGCGATTTTTACAAAATGTCGTTAGACCTGCTATGACTGAGGTCGAAAATGAGCTCAAAGCAGGCGGTCTCACAACGGCTTTAGATGTCCGTAATCTGGCTCATATTGGTCAAGATATCGATGATGGTATGGGAGAGAGTAGTGGACAGATAGAGGGTTTAAAACTGCGCGTTGGTCATGGCGATCAAGATGATTTTGTTTATGAAGTCAATCTTATTAAGGCTGAACGACCCAATTTTACGCTCAATACCTCAACCAAGCATGCCGAGCATTATTATCGTGCTGAGGTGTTCTTAAGTGAAGGCTCGCAAGAGTATGACTTGGTTGGCTACACCAAAGAGCAAGTACTGGTCGATATCCTAAACCAGTACGAGCGCCATTTGCAGTATTTGCATTTAGAGCGTTAATTGCTTGCAATCGTGCTATCAGCTCGTATATGCACAGTAATCTTTGAGTAAAGCACTCATAAGACATAACCCCATAAGTTGGATTCAGCTTATGGGGGTTTTTTATGCAAAATAAAATGTGGCTATATAGGGTAAAATACACAGAGATAAAACGTACGAGTTTTAAGGTATAGATAAAGGATAGAGCCGTGACCACATTAAAATATATTGCTCATTACTCAGAGCAAATTCAGACGCAAGCCGCGCTACTGATAAGCGATAATAGATTGGGTGAATATCTCGAAAACAAATACCCAAATCAGCACCAAGTACAAAGTGACAAAGCTCTTTATCATCACATAAATGAGATAAAAAACCAATATATGCGCAAAATTGGCCAGCTGTCTAATGTCAGTTATAGCAGCAAATTAACTGTGCTTAAACATGCGCTGGGCATTCATACCACTCAGTCTCGCGTACAAGGCAACAAGCTCAAATCGCACAATAGCATCACGGTTGCCAGCTTATTTAAGGAAGCGCCGCCTGAGTTTTTACGTATGATTGTCGTGCATGAGTTAGCGCATTTCAAAGAGCATGAGCACAATAAAGCTTTTTATCAATTGTGCTGTCACATGGAACCGGATTATCATCAGTTTGAGTTAGATACGCGCTTGTGGTTGCACTGGCGAGAGCAATGACTTAATTGATTATGTTCGAGCTATATTTTTATCGATCTCTTAAAAGCTCAGAGCGATAATAATCATGCTAAGCTTACGCGTACTATAGTTAATTCACTATAAAAGCGTGATAGCGTTAGCCTCGCTTGACGTAGCAAATATACCTCTACACTAGGTTGCCTTGTACCACTTTCAAATTGAATCAACGATAACTCTTAAATTTTTAAATCGTGCATTGAGTCACACTTTTTTATTACTTCACCAAACATAGAGAAAAAAATGATTAATACCAAAATATATAAAGCAATTTATACGTTAGCTGAAGAATTATTGGAAGCGGATCGTATCGGCAACCAAGCGGCGTTTGATGGATTTTATGCAGAGCTAAAGGCCATTTGTACTGACAACGAAAATACCCATAAAGATCATCCAGAACAGTGGGAAACGCTAGCAGACTTCACTGAGGATTTGGACGAAGCATTAGTCATTTATGACAAAGCGCTCACCAAAGCCACTGCCATTAATTCGAAAGATCATATGTCATCGATTGCCTTTTCTATGGCTGTTTTGCAAATTGAGATGGGCCAAAAGGATGCCGCCATTAAAAATTTACAAAATGCCAAAATCAGTGCGAATAAGATTGAGGATAAAGAGTTTAAAGTTGAGATAGATGAGCTATTGACGAAATTATTGGCTGAATAGTAGTGATTCTTAGGAAAAGTATATGCCGCCCAAGATGAGGACGCGCCCTAAATCAAGAAAAATTATGATGGTTGTCCAATAGGATAGTTGATGAATGATTCAGTCGAGAAAGAAAAGCCGCATAAACGGGCATGGCTCATTCCTTTTGTTTGCCTATTGGTTGGGGGTGCACTGATAGGCATCTCTACCAATTTGGCAAAATATGCAGGTCAGATAGGTATTACGCCCCTCGCTTTTTTGTTTTGGTCAATCACGGGCGCGGCCATTATATTATTGGTCGTTGCTTTGTTAAAGCAGCAATTACCACCTTTAAGTGCGCGTAGCTTTGAGTATTATTTCGTCGCCGCCCTTATCAGTGTGGCAGGTTCTAATTTATTGCTGTTTTCTGCTATTCCGCATGTCGGTGCAGGTTTTGTCGCCTTAATTATCTCACTACCGCCATTACTGACCTATCTTGGCGCACTAACGCTACGGATGGAGCGATTTAATGTCATCCGAGCTTTGGGTGTGGCCGCTGCTCTTATGGGGGCAGGAGTACTGGCATTGCGTAAGTTTACAGCGCCAGATGCCAGTATGTTTTGGATTTTAATCGCGCTTTGTGGCCCTGTATTGCTGGCTATTGGCAATATATACCGTACATTACGCTGGCCTGATAAAGCATCGCCTCATGCACTCGCTCCCGGTATGCTGATAGCGGCTGCGCTACTGCTACTTGCATTTGGTGCTTTGCCCAATTTTTCAGTCACGATATCGCTTGCCGAGTGGTTGCCTCTCAGTTTGATTGTTATACAAGCAGGCGTGTTTGCTGGTCAGTTTTTATTGTTATTTGTCCTACAGAAGACCGGAGGGCCGGTATTATTGAGTTTGTTAGGCTCGGTAGGTGCAGTTGTTGGCGTTCCTGTCGCTATTTTTTTACAAGGAGAGAGCCCGCCAGCAGGTTTATTTTTGGGTGCTTCGCTGATAGCCATTGGTGTGGCTTTGGTGACATGGGGCGGGATAAAGATATCGACAGATAATATAGTCAGCTCATAGAAGAGTGACGCCAAAAAGCGGTATGTTGCTATAAACTTTCCTCATATATAAGTATTGGTCATAGTTATTTCATAATTGGTTACGATTATCTAGAATCATTTTTTGAGAATAGCAAAAAAAAGGAGTATAAATACGTTGGTTATTTCCATCACGGATTAAGGCTATGAATGCAGCCAAGCATTATCGATTGTTAAATAATTTTATGATCTTTATTAGTATCGTTGGCATTGCGGTTGCTTTACTCGATAGTGGTTTTAGTTTATCCAGTTGGCTAAAACAGATTTTTCATATTTTTTATTTGGCTATTATCTTTTTGGGCTTCATTTTGACGGCGGGGCGCTATTTCTACATCAAAAAACCGCTCACCTTCAATAAGGTAGCGGTTTTTGATTTTCTCACCAGTATCGCGATTATCGTTCTATTGGCAGCGCATTTCACTGACTTAATACGCTCAGGGCTTGCTGGTGCTGTTGATGGTTTTGTTGCCATAAAGGTCGCCGTCTTTGTCACCTTTATTCGTGAAATGTCTGACCACGATTTTAATCTCAAACGCACCTTTTTAAATCCTGCACAGTTTTTTATCTTAAGCTTTTTATCAGTGGTGTTAATTGGCGCATTACTACTCATGATGCCCAATGCAACGACGCAGCCTTTGTCGTTCGTCGATGCGCTATTTACCGCCACGAGTGCTGTTTGTGTGACTGGTCTTATCGTCGTAGATACCGCGACTTATTTTACGACTTTTGGGCAAGTCATCATTATGGGGCTGATACAAATCGGCGGCCTAGGTATTTTGACCTTTGTGACTTACTTTAGTTACTTTTTTAAGGGCGGCGTCAGTTATGAGACCCAAGCAAGCATCAGTGAGATGTCTTATCTGCGCAGTATGGGCGATGTAGTGTCCACTCTCAAGTCTATCTTGTATGTGACATTTGCTGTTGAAGCGGCAGCGGCGGTACTGATTTATATCAGTATTTATGACATACCTAATATGCCTTGGTCTGAGCAGTTATTTTTTTCGATCTTTCATGCCGTTTCTGCGTTCTGTAATGCGGGATTTTCTACGTTTAGCGCGGGACTGTATGATGATTCTTTACGTTTTAATTATCCACTACAGCTGATTATTGCCTTTACTTTTATCTTTGGGGGTATGGGCTTTAGTATCGTGGTCAATGTGCTGCGTTATCTACGTTATCGTGTTCAGCGATTGATCTATCGTCGTAACGATCAGCGCAGTGCCTACCAGCCATGGTTACTCAATATCAATAGCCGTATTACGTTAATTACAACGGGCGCGTTATTGCTGATCGGTCTCATCGGTGTGATGATATTTGAATACAACAACGTACTCGCTGAACATGCCAGCTTTTTTGGCAAGCTCGTGACAGGCTTATTTATCGCGGCCACCCCGCGTACCGCAGGATTCAATAACATTGATATGGAAGCACTCGCGTTTCCATCGATTATGTTGACGATTTTTTTGATGTGGATTGGTGCGTCTCCCAACTCGACGGGTGGTGGTATCAAGACCAGTACCTTCGCTATTGCGCTATTAAATACGCTGAGTTTGGCGCGTGGGCAGACCAAGGTTGAAGTGTTCAAAAGGCAAATTGCTGAAATCTCCATTCGCCGTGCGTTTTCTATTATGTGGCTGTCACTGCTCGTTATCGGTATGGGTGTGACGCTCATCAGTTACGACCAACCAGAGCTTGATTTGATCAAAGTAGTTTTTGAGTGCTTTTCGGCTTATAGCACGGTGGGATTGAGCTTGAATTTGACGGCGCATTTATCAGATTTTAGTAAACTTGTGGTTTCTGTCATTATGTTCGTTGGACGTGTGAGTATGCTGACGATCTTTATTGCGCTGCTCAAAAATATGCGCCAAACCAATTATCGCTATCCAACAGAAGACATTACTATTAACTAACTCGTCGCACAAAAACCATAGGCGACCCGCTATAAAACGCATAAAAAAAGGATAAGGTCATGAGGTATATTATCGTAGGGTTAGGCAATTTTGGCTCATCGCTAGGTATGGCATTGACCCGCCAAGGTCATGAGGTGATTGGCGTTGATAACAGTATGCACAAGGTCGAAGCTTATAAAGAGACAATTTCTCATACCATCTGTATGGATGCGACTGATGAATCGACAGTGAAAGGCTTGCCGATTGCTGATACCGACATGGTCATCGTGGCTATTGGTGAGGACCAAGGCGAAAATGTGATGGCAACGGCGCTCTTTAAAACCTTAAAAGCCAAGCGTTTGATTAGTCGAAGTATCAATCCATTGCATGAAAAGGTGCTGCAAGCTATCGGTGTTGATGACATTATTCATCCTGAAAAAGAAGCCGCCAAGCGCTGGGCCAAAAGACTGTCGCTACGGTATTTTGTAGACTCGTTTGAGTTAAGCGATCACTTCAGTCTGGTGGAGATTAGCATTCCAATCTCTTTAATTGGTCAAACGATTGATGAATTACAGTTGGAGCAAAAGTTCAATATTCGATTGCTTAGTACGCTGCGCTATGAGTATTATGAAGACAGTTTTGGTCGCACGCAAAGTAAACCAAGTATTCAAGGCTTGGCGACGCCTGATCAGGTATTGAAAGACAAAGACATCCTGATAATCTATGGCGATAACAAGCACATCAATCAGTTCCTGCGTAGCGTCGGTGTAAAAATTAAATAAAATTTTGCGACAGCAGTGATCTGAGAAGGCGAGGGGAAGACTTATGAATAAGCGTAATATATCTGTCTTATTAATCACTATGATGACACTATTGTCAGGCTGCAATCAATCTGCGCAAGATCCGAATGTCGTCCTGTCCAAAGATCAGCACGATCCAATTAAAGAGTTAGAGATGACATCGGACGTGGATCGTAGTCAGTTTGGCTACCATCAAACATTTTATGTGCCTATCTACTCAGACATTTATACGGACAGAGACAACCGCAAAGTTTTATTATCAGCGACGTTAAGTGTCCGCAATACCACGCTAAAAAAATCGCTTTATGTCAATAAGATTGACTATTACGATACCAATGGGACGTTAGTAAAATCTTATTTAAACAAACCGATTGAGCTTCCAGCGATGGCGACGCTCAACTATATCGTCGAAAAAGAAGAAGATAAAGGCGGTTCAGGGGCCAATTTTATTATCGAAGTCGAAGGCATAGACGAGAGCGTCAAACCTGTCATTGAAGCAGTCATGATTGGTAATTTTAGCAATAAAGGTTTTGCCTTTAGTACAGAGGGCACGCCAGTCGTGCCATGATGAACGAGGAAGGGACGCCTCAATAGAGATTATTCAATTCAAGGAAGCGTTATGTCTGCAACCAAGGAAGAAATCATTGCCTTTATGGCACTAGAATTTCCACAAACCAAATGCACCGTCGAGTCAGTCGATGAAACAGGCTCGACGCTAGCGCACGATATTGGTATAAACGAGCTGCGCCCCGGTGGCACAGTCTCTGGGCCAGTGCTGATGAGCATCGCTGATGTCGCCATCTATGTCGCGATACTTGGCAAAATTGGTATCGTGCCGTTGACCGTGACGACGAGCCTTACCATCAATTTTTTGCGTAAACCCTCGGCGGACGCCCGCATTATCGCGGATTGTACCTTAATGAAAGTAGGGCGCACGCTCATCGTGGGCGAGGTTTCTCTTTACTCAGAAGGGTCGAGCGATTTGGTGGCACACGTGGTGGGCACCTACTCTGTACCACCCAAGCAAACTTAATGGTTATTGGTATGAGGGGTGATATCAGCAGCAGCCTCAATAGGTTGCTTTGTGGCAGTTTTATAGAGTGCCAAGTTCATTGACGATGCCGATTAAGTTCTGATTAAACGCCTCATTAGTGACAACGCCTGTCTCTACATCGAAGTTGTCAAAGAAATTGGGTAGTGACAATGCGCCAATGACGTTTGCGGCAAAGTAGGGGGCTGATGCTTGTGCGGTGGCTAAAACGCTTTGCGCGCCTCCGGGACCAGGTGAGGCTGCTAGCATAAGAACCGGTTTATTCTGAAACACCTTCATGTCTATGCGCGATGCCCAATCAAACAGATTTTTATAGGCGGAGGTATAAGAGCCATTATATTCGGCAAAGGACAGAACGATTATATCTGCTGCGCTAATAGCCTCATAAAAATCGTGCGCCAATTGAGGAATACCGCTCTCTGCTTCTCTCTCCTCGCTAAATATGGGCATTTCAAAGTCGTGTATATCGATTAATGAGACATCTGCGTTATTGATCTGCTGTGCTGCATAAAAAGCCAGTTTTTTATTAATAGAGTCTTTGTTATTGCTCGTGCCAAACGCCAGTACTTTCATAGTAAATCCTCATAATTTGTATTATTACAAGTGTATGGTGGGGGCGAATTTAAAGGTCTCAATGCCAAGGTCTCAATACTGGTGTATGTCGCAAGTATCTAGGGTGTGTCCTCATAAACTATAAAGCAGATTGCTTTTTGAGCATGGTCGCGCTTGTAACTGCTAACACTACAGAACGTTCCCAACATCGCCGAGACCGTTCTGTTTATCATTCATCTATAGTCGGTTTTAAATAAAATAATTACAAATATGATCATGCGCTACTGGTATAAATTTTTCTCGCTTGCTGTGTGCTTTGCACTCCAGAGGCATCGAAAAATTCATCCCAGCATCGCTGTATTCTTTTTAAAGTGAATTGACTATTTGTCAGATAGAATTTTTTTAAAGCGCAATAAACGCAGCGCATTAAGTGTCACCAGAACGGTTGCGCCCGTATCAGCGAGCACGGCAATCCATAATCCTGTTATGCCAAATATAGTAGTGATCAAAAACACACCCTTCAAACCTAACGCGAGCAACACGTTTTGATGAATGTTTGTCATGGTTGCACGCGACAATGCCACCAAATGTACGACATCTGTGATTCGGCTCTTTAGTAATGCGATATCGGCTGTTTCAATGGCCACGTCAGTGCCACCACCCATCGCGATACTGACATCTGCGGTTGCTAGTGCGGGCGCGTCATTAATACCATCACCCACCATGGCTATTTTGCTATTGTGTTTCATGTCATTGAGTAATCGCAGCTTGTCTTCTGGTAAAAGTTCGGCTTTCCACTCTATGTTTAAATCACTGGCAAGCGCTTTAGCCGTGCGGCGATTGTCGCCTGTTAGCATCACTGAGCGCACGCCCATCGCTTTGAGCTGTGCCACGCCTTCTTGCGCGTCGCCTCGTAATTCGTCTCGCAATGCCACCAATCCAAGTACCTCACAGTTTTGTTCATCGAATAATACCGAGACCGTTTTGCCTTCATTTTGTAACAACTCAATATGTGCCTGCTGTTTGGGTAAAAGCAACGCTTCATTAGTTGCATAAATAGGCGAACCGATGGCTAAAGAGCGACCAGACACCGTTGCATGTACTGCTTTACCCGCAGTAGCATAAGCATTAGAGGCAATCGGTACAACGATATTGGCTGATTCAGCATGACGGACAATCGCATCTGCAAGCGGGTGGCTAGAGCCAGATTCTACACTGGCGAAGAGCGCTAATACTTCATTCTGAGCTTGGGCAACCATATCTCCTTGTTTAAAGGAAACGACGTCGGTCACGCGCGGCTTACCTTCAGTCAGCGTCCCTGTTTTATCAAAAACGATCGTGTCCACTTTGCCGATGGTCTCCAAAGCGCTACCACCCTTGATGAGTAGTCCACGACGCGTACCAACTGCGAGTCCAGAGGCAATCGCCGCTGGCGTGGATAGCACCAGTGCACAAGGACAGGCGATCAATAACAGCGCCAGACCGCGATATACCCAAGTTGCCCATTCGCCTCCCATTGCTAACGGCGGGATAATAATAATCAGAGCGGCAAGCGCCATCACCGCTGGTGTGTAGTAGCGACTGAATTCTTCAATAAAACGAGCAGTAGGCGCTTTAGATGCTTGCGCTTGCTCTACCATCTTAACGATACGTGCAATGGTATTGTCGGTAGCCGTCTTTGCCACACGTACTTGCAGCACCCCATCGACGTTGATTGAACCTGCGAATACGTCCTCATCTTTAGTCTTTGCAACAGGAACCGACTCTCCTGTGATGGGCGATTCATCAAGACTAGACGTGCCTTGCATAATGACGCCATCGGCAGGAACCTTATCGCCTGGTCGCACCAGCACTATGTCGTTCACTTGCAGAGAGTCAGCAGAAACATTAAGCTGTCTACCTTGCGCGTCTAGTAAAATTGCAGCCTTCGGAATCAGCGACGACAAAGCTCTGATACCCGCTCGAGCATTGTTGGCCGCCACGCTTTCTAGCAGCTCGCCAATTGAGAACAAGAAAACAACGGCGGCGGCTTCTTCAGCTTCACCAATGATAATCGCCCCAATGGCGGCAACCGTCATTAGCATCTCGATTGAGAAAGGTGAGCCTGATGCAGCCATGACAAAGGCTTTACGACCAAACGGCAAAACCCCAATGAGTACCGCTGCTGTAAATAACCACATTCCGTAATCAGGAAAAAATAGCGCTAGTGCGTAAGTAACACTCATGAGCGTACCAAGACCAATCACTTGCTGACCTTTTCGAGTTTGCCACCAGCGCTGAGGCTGTGTCATCGCTTGGTTGTCATTATCAACAGTTGATGCGGTTTGTTGGTTATTATCAGCGGTTATACCAAAACCAAGGCTTTTGATGGTTTTCTCGATATCACTGCCTTGAGTTGCTGCCTCAGGTGACAAGGTCAATTCTAATTGTTCTGTCGTAAAGTTCAATTGAATGTCAGAAACGCCAGGCATACGTACCAGCGCTTTTTCTATCTTGCCGACACAACTAGCACAGTCCATACCTTCAATATGATATTTCATAAGATTTATTCCCCAAATAGAGACAGTATGAACCCTCTAGTGGCTTCAGAGTCAACACCCTCTATATCCAATCTGAGTGAATATATTTGATTTTTTTGCTTCGAAACTCTATAGTTACTTTATTGTTTAAATGATGGAGATGGTTATGCTGATGAAGATAGGTGAGCTTGCTAAACGTACGGAATCCACTGTCGAAACCATTCGATATTATGAAAAAGAGAAATTGTTACCCATAGCGATTCGTAGTGAAGGAAATTACCGTTTATATCGAGAAGAGCATGTCGAACGTCTGCAATTTATCTTGCACTGTCGTACGCTTGACATGACTTTGGCCGAAGTAAGAACGCTGCTTCAATCTTGGGACACGCCTGATGAAAACTGCGGTGATGTCAATAGCTTGCTAGATGAGCATATTCACGCGGTAGAGATACATATGGAAAAATTGAGGCAACTAAAACATCATCTCACCGCTTTACGCCAAAAATGTAGAAGCGAGACCTCAGCTGAGTCATGCGGGATATTAAATGCCCTTGCCGATAACTCTTGTCATTAGTAGCGAGTTTTTTTGATTGATCGAAGTACGATGTACTTGAATTAATTTCACTATCGTCAGTTTGATATAAAGAAGTTGTCTACAGACATTGATTTGAATAATAAACGTGGTGAAATAAATGATAAGAGAACTTAAAACCTTAGTCGCAGTTTGCGAATTAGACGGTTTTGCCGCTGCTGCTCGGCATGTCAATCTTACGCCATCTGCGGTCAGTGCGCAGATTAAAAACTTAGAAGATAATCTAGGGCTATCGTTATTTACTCGTACTGCTAGAGCCATTACGCTCAATCCGCAGGGCACACGTATTTTGCCTATTGCCAAAGAAATCTTAGCGCTTTATGTGACCATGCAGCTACCCTCAGATACTGACATTGCTAGCTATTATGGGCAGCTCAAGATTGGTGCTATAAACTCAGTACAAGTGGGTATTTTGCCAGAGGCTCTAAAAGCGATTACCTTATTAGCACCGTTAATGCAGACAGAAGTCATCCCGGGGCGTTCTGTAGAGCTGTTTGAAAAGTTGGAGCTGGGAAGTATAGATGCGGCTATAACCATACAGCCCGCTTTCGCTTTGCCCAAAGATATTGTAATTGAGTCTATTACGACTGAGCCTTATGTGTTGATTAGTCCTAAAAATTGGCCTTTTTATAGTCTCAGACAAACGCTTGAGCAGCATCCTTTTATCCATTACAGTTTACAGTCCTCAGCGGGGGTTACGAAACAGCTAAATAAAATATATCTAATTATACTTATTTCTATCTATAATAGATAAATTGTATTGTAAGATAGAGTTGGGGA
>NZ_CAJGZJ010000024.1 GCF_904846225.1 Psychrobacter immobilis
GGTTTGATTATTATCGTCAAGCTGCATAACTAAAATCTCCCAAGTTTAACTATACGGATTTGACGGCAGGGGTCATTCTGCGGAAAACTTAGATACAGAAAAGAGTTAGCTTTTAACGCTATTAGACTCTCTTGCTAGAAGATGCAGCTATATTTTTTTGTAGCTTGTAACTGTTAAACTAAAATTAGTTTCAGAACACAATGAATAGTAGTAAGAACAGAATATTACCGCTAGCCTCACTTATTTCGAGTATATGTGAGTATAGAAGCAAAAACGAGATTAATTACTTAAGTAACCAATCTCGCATCAAATCTTTATCTAAAAAGTTCTAGCTAAAACAATCCTTATAAATTCAGATTTAACCACTTCTTAGCAATCTTTATATCCTAGCCTTTACGCTTATCATAACTCTCTAACTGGTCATGACTGATTTTGCTGAAATAAAAAACCTTGCTATCAAGCTTTAAACAATAAAATTTCTACCTAGCATCTCTCTTAGCAAAAATGTTCGCAACCAGCGCACCACTAAAGTTATGCCACACACTAAATATCGCACTGGGTAAGGCAGCGACAGGATTGAAGTAAGTCGCGGCAAGTGCAGCGCCCAGACCAGAGTTTTGCATACCCACTTCTATCATAATGGCGCGGCGTTGTTTCTCCGTAAATCCGGACAAGCGAGCGATCACATATCCCAAGGTATAACCCAGCATATTGTGTAGAGCCACGACGATAAAGACGATGGCACCACTGTCTAAAATAGTGGCTTTAGACACTGCAACCACGGCTGCGATGATAATAGAGATACCCAATACCGACACCATCGGTAATACCTCGGTGACAAATTCGATTTTTTTACCCAAAAACTTATGAAAGATGACACCCAATAATATAGGCAATATTACGATCTTGGTAATAGTGAGCATCATACTGGCCAAATCGATATCAATCAGCTGACCGGCAAAGATATTTAACAGAATAGGGGTCAAAAAGGGTGCGAGCAGGGTAGAGATTGAGGTAATCGCCACACTTAACGCCACGTCTCCCTTGGCTAAGAACGTAATTACGTTGCTAGAGGTACCGCCCGGGCAACAACCAACCAAGATAACCCCGACCGCTATCAAAGGATCAAGGTTAAAAACTATCGTCAATAAATAAGCAATCAACGGCATTAGCGTGAATTGCGCCACCAGTCCTATCAATACAGGTTTGGGGCGCTTAACAATCTCTAGGAAGTCTTCTGTTCTAAGCGTCATGCCCATGCCAAACATAATGATGCCAAGTATGGGAACGATCAAAAAAGCCAACGAGGCGAAGAATTCAGGGAAAACAAAGCCTAAGACGGCACTGACCAATGCCCAAATTGCAAACGTTTTGCCAATCCAACTGGAAAGTAGCGCAATTTGTTTCATAACCTTTCTCAAAATAGTGAAGTAGGTAATAATTTAGCACGGTTATTGTCTGCAAATGATAAAAGTATTTTGTCATTAGTGTAGCGATAAGTTTGCTTATATAAAGTTGTCTATGGCGCTATAAAAAATGGCTTACCCATATTAAATGAATAAGCCAAAAAACATAGTCAGCCTGCTATAAAGTATATACAGCGCTGTTGAGGTAAATTTTGTGTAGCCTCTGTCTACGTAGGCACAGCAAGCAAGCAAAATTTATTTCAGCAGCGCGTGATAACGTATGAACTTTTTATATAGGACTGACTATACCTAAACGTGAACTGGGTTTTAAACGCTTACAAATTCGGACTTAACCATTTCTCAGCCGTTTTTATATCCCAGTCTTTGCGCGCCGCATAACTCTCCAACTGGTCGCGGCTGATCTTACCGACATTGAAATATTCACTCTTTGGATGCGAGTAATAAAAGCCGCTAACGGATGACGCAGGCCACATCGCATAGCTTTCGGTTAAGGTCGTGCCGATAGCGTCAACGGTACCGAGCCAGTCAAACAATTTACCTTTTTCGGTATGCTCAGGACAGGCAGGATAGCCAGGAGCGGGGCGGATGCCGATGTATTTTTCTTTGATCATCTCATCATTGCTCAAGTTTTCATCAGCCTGATAGCCCCAATATTCTTTACGAATCAGTTCATGCAAATGCTCAGCAAAGGCTTCTGCCAAACGGTCAGATAACGCTTGTACCATAATGGCATTATAGTCATCGCCCGCCGCTTTATACTTTTCAGCCAGCGTCTCTGTACCGACGATCGAAACGGTGAAGCCGCCCAGATGGTCAGTGTGCGTGTCTGATGGCGAGATAAAGTCGGCCAAGCTAAAGTTTGGCTTGCCACTGGCTTTATCGCTTTGTTGACGTAAGTGTTCGAACTGATGGGTTGGATTGCCACCCTTGCCCCCATCAAACGCAGCCGCATTGTCATAGACAGTCACAGTATCCACGCCAGTACGGCGGGCTGGCATGAGCTTAAACACACCTTTTGCCACGATTAATTTTTCATCAATCATCTTGTGCAGCAGCTCTTCTGCATTATCAAATAGATCACGTGCCGCTTCGCCGACCACATCATCTTGCAAGATTTTTGGATATTTACCCGTCAGACCCCAAGAGATAAAGAAAGGCGTCCAGTCAATATAAGGCAATAAATTGGTGATTGGGTAATCGTCAAATATCACTTGGCCTAGTTTGTTAGGGACAGGTGGCACATAGGTTGCCCAATCATATTGAAAACCAATTTTGACCGATTCGGCATACGTGACTTTAGCAGCTTTCGGTTGACGCTTGGCAAGGCGTTCGCGAACTTTGACATATTCTTCGCGGGTCTCATCGATGAGAGCTTGACGGTTTTCTTTCGATAGCAGCTTGGTGACCACGCCCACTGAGCGTGAAGCATCTGATACATAAATAACGCCATCATTTTGATATTGCGGTTCGACTTTGACAGCAGTATGCGCTTTTGACGTTGTCGCACCGCCAATCATGAGTGGCAGTGTCATACCGCGCTCTTGCATTTGCTTGGCGACGTAGACCATTTCATCGAGACTGGGCGTAATGAGACCAGATAACCCAATGATATCGACTTTTTCTGCAATAGCGGTATCGAGGATTTTTTCACAAGGAACCATCACGCCCAGATCAATGATATCGTAACCGTTACAGCCAAGCACCACGCCGACGATGTTTTTGCCAATATCATGAACGTCACCTTTGACCGTTGCCATGAGGATTTTACCTTTGACTTCACCCTCGACTTTCTCGGCTTCGATATACGGGTTTAGCCAAGCGACTGATTGCTTCATAACGCGTGCAGATTTCACCACTTGCGGTAAGAACATTTTGCCCGCGCCAAATAAATCACCAACGATATTCATACCATCCATGAGTGGCCCTTCGATGACCTCTAGCGGTCTGGGATATTTCTCCCACGCCTCTTTGGTATCGGCTTCGATAAAGGTCGTGATGCCTTTGACCAGCGCATGAGCAATGCGCGCTTCTACCGTGCCCTCACGCCAGCTCATATCGACTGTGCTGTCTTTTTTCTTGCCGCCGTCTTGATAGTTTTCAGCGACCGTCATCAGACGTTCCGTCGCATCTTGCCCCGTTTCACCTTGGTTGCGGTTGAGCATCACATCTTCGATGGCGTCGCGTGCTTCCTTTGGAATATCGTCATACAGCTCAAGCATGGCAGGATTGACGATACCCATGGTCAGGCCGTTTTTGATGGCATGAAATAGAAATACCGAGTTGATCGCTTCACGGATAGGGTTGCCACGGAAACTAAACGAGACGTTAGAGACACCGCCCGATACCATGGCATTAGGTAGGTTCTGAGTAATCCAGCGCGTGGCATTGATAAAGTCAGCGCCGTAGTTATTATGCTCAGTGATACCGGTGGCGACCGCAAAAATATTGGGGTCAAAAATGATGTCCTCGCTAGGGAAGCCCACGTCATTGACCAATACATCATAGCTACGCTGACAAATCTGAATTTTACGCTCGTAGGTATCTGCTTGACCATCTTCATCAAATGCCATGACAATCACTGCTGCGCCGTAGCGCATACAGAGTTTTGCTTTTTCTACAAACTCATCGTGGCCTTCTTTTAGCGATATAGAATTGACGACAGATTTGCCTTGTGTTCGTTTCAAGCCTTCTTCAATGATGTCCCATTTAGACGAGTCAATCATTAAAGGCACACGGCTGATATCAGGCTCACCTGAGACCAAGTTGACGAAATGAATCATCGCCTGCTTGGAGTCAAGCATGCCCTCATCCATATTGATATCGACGATTTGCGCGCCGCCTTCGACCTGATCGCGAGCGACATCCAGTGCCTCAAGATAGGCTTCAGTTTTAATCAAACGCAGGAATTTTTTGGAGCCTGTGACGTTGGTACGTTCACCGACGTTGACGAACAAGCTTTCAGGCGTGATGGTAAATGGCTCTAGACCAGATAGACGGCAGGCAGGTGCAATCTCAGGAATGACACGTGGTGGATAGTTTGCCACCATATTTGCGATTTGGCGAATGTGTTCAGGTGTCGTACCACAGCAGCCTCCGACGATGTTTAATATGCCCGCTTTGGCAAAGCCCTCAAGCAGTGCAGTGGTTTGCTCAGCCGTTTCGTCATATTCACCAAACTCATTGGGCAGACCCGCGTTTGGATGCGCGGACACATAGGTATTGGCGATATTTGACAGCGTCTGAATGTGCGGACGCAGTGCATCGGCACCCAGCGCACAGTTAAAGCCAACCGATAATGGTTTGGCATGGCGAATCGAATTATAAAAGGCTTCAGCTGTTTGGCCAGATAGTGTCCGACCTGACGCGTCAGTAATCGTGCCCGAAATCATAATCGGCAATTCAAAGCCAATATCCTCAAACACGCCCGTCACCGCAAATATCGCGGCTTTTGCATTGAGCGTATCAAAGATCGTCTCAATCAATATTAGATCGACGCCGCCTTCTATCAGGCACAAGGTCGCTTCACGGTAATTGAGTACCAACTCATCAAAGGTAATATTACGAAAGGCGGGGTCATTGACATCAGGCGATAGCGAGCAAGTTCGTGATGTGGGGCCGATAACACCCGCAACGAAGCGCGGCTTGTTAGGGGTCTTGGCGGTAAATTCATCAGCTGCTTCCCGTGCCAGCTTGGCGGCTGTCTTATTCAGCTCAGGTACCAAGTACTGCATGTCATAGTCAGCCATCGACAGACGCGTACCATTAAAGCTATTGGTCTCGATTATATCTGCGCCAGAAGCCAGGTGATCGCAATGAATCTCTTTAATCATATGCGGCTGCGTGAGCACTAGCAGATCGTTATTGCCCCTCACATCTTGGCTGATATCTGCAAAGCGCTCGCCACGATAATCGGACTCTTCTAGCTTGTAGTTCTGAATATGTGTGCCCATCGCCCCATCTAGCATCAAAATTCTTGATGCCATTTGTGCAGTGATACACGCGCGGGCAGTCAGTTGCTGTGCTTTATAAGGGAACACAGTAGGCGGCGTCAAAATAAAATCATCAGCAGATGATGAGCCATGAGTGGTATCCGTTTGAGAAGAAGTCTTTGAGGTCATCGTTTGAGTCATAGGAGCGCTGCTTATATCGTCAATGTTATAAAAGGAAGAAATAACAAACAGGGTGCAATTTTTTATAAAAGGATTAGGGCGTGTCTTAAGCAAATTCATATTATTTTAGCATGAAAATCATAGGGTAAGCGGGGTAGTGCTTGTACCGCTTTAGCCGTATATTAAACATGATAGCAAGCATGATATCTACTGAACGGTACAATATGACATCAGAGTCTACGGTTAAAATATGTAGGCACAAATGACTATCATTTCGCTTAAAGATTACATAAAGCGTTACTTCTATCAATTAAAACCAATAGTCGCTGGTAAAAGTCAGACGAAATTTACATCCATAGTACAAAAAGTAGCGTAAAGGTGAATTCATAAAGATTTTTTATATGTTAATTTATTTTCAGAAGGATCGCTTCCTCATAAGTAATACTTACTAGTATTTATTTGATAGCTATTAATTATTATCAATATTTGTCGCTAATATTAAAATAAGTATTTGTTTTAGGAAAGACGATTTAATCTGTAGGAACGCAATCTCACAGTTAATTAATAATGAATTAAGGATAATGTTATGAAATTTAGTAAAATTGCAACTATCGGTGCTCTGGCTGTTTCAATCGCTGGTCTAAGCGCATGTAATAATATGATGCCTAGTAAAAGCGCTGACATGAAGCCACCTATGCATACCCAACCAATGGCAAAAATGAATGTGGTACAAGTTGCTCAAAGCAATCCTGACTTTTCAGTATTGGTAGAGGCCATTCAAGCAGCTGGTCTAGCGGGCATGCTATCTGATCCTAATGCGCATTACACCGTATTTGCACCTACCAATGAAGCATTTATGCAAGCACTGAAAGAAACAGGCATGAGCAAAGCACAGCTGTTTGCTAACAAGCCACTATTGACCAAAATCTTGGGCTACCATGTAATTAGTGGTGATATGGCGATGTATGCCAAAGACGTGAAGCCTGGTAACGTCATGACCGCAAGCAAAGATACCTTGACGGTCACTAACCAAGGTAAGTTGATGGATGAGATGGGCCGTACTACCAATATCATCAAAACAGATGTCGCAGCGACCAATGGTGTGGTACATGCTATCGACAGAGTATTGATGCCTAAATAATAGCAAAAACGTTATTTAAAAAGTTATAACCGTATAGTTTCAGATAATGAAGCTGGTATTCGATACCAGCTTCATTTGTCATAAATCATCAGACAAATGCTATTTGGTTAATTAATCTTAGTTAATGAGATAGACACTACTAATGTCTGCACTGATTTATGTCATTATCTCCTTACTTCAAAAATAATTCCAGCCTACTGGGATGATTCTTTTTAAGCCTCTATTGGGCTTATCTCAAAGCAGAAATACATATTAATGATAAGAGAAATCGTATTTTAATTATCAAAATGAATAATATATAAACACAATAGTTGTGTCGTATACGTGATTTATACAGTGTTGCTACCTAAGTAAGCATCAATTTAAAATTAATCAGTTAAACTTATGGTCATTGGTATAACAGATTTGATGTAGTTAGGACTGGGTAACGAGTTTTGCTTGCAATAAAGAAGTGAGCTACTGTTATATTCATTCGTTGAAAGAGTATTTGTTTAACCAATAAAGTAACTCACCATTTATCTATGAGGAAATACCTATGTTAAAGAAAAATTTACTATCTATCGCAGTCGTAACAGCGGCTATGTCATTGGCTGCTTGTAGTGATAAAGAAGCTGCAACTGAACCAGCTGAAACTGAAGTTACTACTGAAGAAGTGGTTGTAGATCCAGCTGCTGAAGCTGAACCAATGGTTGAAGCTGAGCCAGCTGCTGACCCAATGGCGGATGCAATGCCTACTCAAACTATCGCTGAAATAGCAGCTGGTAATGAAAATCTAACGATCTTGACAGCAGCGCTTAAAGCCGCTGGCCTTGATACGATGTTGATGGAAGATACTAAATACACTGTATTTGCACCAACTGATGATGCTTTCGCTCCAGTACTAGAAAAATTAGGCGTAACTAAAGAAGAGTTGTTAGCCAATACCGAACTCCTCAAAAAAGTACTTCCTTACCATGTAGTACCTATGGAAGTTAAAGCGGCTGATATCCCTTACGGTACTGATATCAAAACAGCTAATGGCGCAACGATCTCTATCAGCGATGCCAACGTTATTACTGATGCTACTGGCGGAACAGCCAACATCACTGGCACTGATATCATGGCAACCAATGGTGTTGTACATACTATCGATGCGGTATTAATGCCTGAGTAATATTATTTTGATGGTTTTATTATAATCATCTAGTTATTGTTGAAGAAGCCCAGCCATTTATGCTGGGCTTTTTTGTGCGTAGGTTTTAGCCCTATCAGAAAGGCGTATAGTCGGTGGAAAGTTAAATTGATATATCAATAGTCAGATACTACTGGTATCAACTTCCCTCGCTTGCTGTGCCGTTGCAGACAGAGGCTTCGAAGCATTCATTCCAGTAGTACTGTAGTGCTTTTATTGTTTTTGAACATATAGAAAGTCATTCAAATAAAAAAGCCCGAGACGATTGCCTCGGGCTTTTGCTTATGATACTTAACCAATGATCACTTTAAAGATAATTATTTGATATCTTTGCGTAGTGGATCAGCAGCCATTCTTTGTTGCTCTTGTAAATGACGCTCTTCCCAATACGGCGCGTTTTTGATACCGAATTTTGCAGGATCAAAACTATAGCGTGTTACACCCGCTTTACGCTGAGCTTCATAGTCTTTGAGCATAGTAAGCGTTGGGCGAGCCACAATGAAGATAACTAAGATGCCAACGATGTTTAACCAAGCCATTAAGCCTACACCGATATCACCGATAGCCCAGATATAGCCTGCAGAGTTAAGACCACCATAAGCAACCATCACCATGATTAAGATTTTAACTAAGAATACACCAGTCTTATGCGCGCCGCGACCGAGAAAGCGAGTCAAGTACGCCACGTTAACCTCAGCGATGTAGTAGTAAGCCAAAATCGTCGTAAAGGCGAAGAAGAATACAGCGAGTGCGATAAAGACATTACCAAACGTACCGTATACCGATTCCATTGCCATTTGTGTAAAGGCAGGTGCATTGATTTCAGTAGTAGCGGCTACGTTCTGTACGATGAACTGACCATCTGGCAATGTACCTTGAATGTTGTACATGCCAGTAGACAAAATCATAAAGGCAGTAGCAGAACAAACCAGTAGCGTATCGACATATACTGAGAATGCTTGTACAAGGCCTTGCTGTGATGGGTGCTCAACTTCGGCAGCAGCAGCAGCGTGAGGGCCAGTACCCTGTCCGGCTTCGTTAGAGTAAATACCACGTTTTACACCCCAACCGATAGCAGCACCAAAGCCAGCTTGAGCAGTAAAGGCATCACTAACGATCAAACCAAATACATCTGGAATCAAACTAAAGTTGCTAAACATGATAATTAAGGCTAAGGCAATATAACCGATTGCCATAAACGGAACAGCATATTCTGTAAAGGTTGCAATACGCTTGATACCACCGAAGATGATGATACCTAAGATGACTAAAATGATGGCTAGGCCGACCAAACGCATAGAGCCGACTTCTAAGCCGCCGACATTCATGATAGTCCCTTCACCCATGACTTGAGCAAAGGCACTGATAACGCCATTCGCCTGTACACCAGGTAAGAACATACCACATGATAAAATAGAAGCGATGGCGAAAAGAATACCGTACCATTTTTGACCAAGCGCGCGCTCAAAGTAATAAGCAGGGCCACCACGATATTCGCCAGTAAGGACGTCTTTTTCTTTATAAATCTGTGCGAGTGTTGATTCGACATAAGCGGTAGATGCGCCTAAGAACGCCACGATCCACATCCAAAATACGGCACCAGGGCCACCGAAGCCGATAGCAGCAGCTACCCCAGCGATGTTACCCATACCCACACGTCCTGCAAGTGAGACGGCAAGCGCTTGGAATGAAGAAATACCCTGATCACTAGATTTACCACTAAAGAGTAATTTGATCATTTCACCGAATAGACGTACTTGCACGAAGCGCGTCATAATGGAATAAAATAGGCCCGCGCCCAAACATAGATAGATTAATGCCGGGCTCCAGATAATTCCGTTTACTAAGTTAACTAAACCTTCCATATTTATATCCCTAGAACTGTTTCAAAGTGGCTCTGTATGCTAGGAGTAAGCTAACTGGTTAACTTACTTATTTAAGTTAAGCAGTTAAATTAGCTACATAGACTTATGTATATCCATTAAGTCTCATACTTTTTTTGCCACTAAAAATGGACTGTAGTTGTCCGCATTCATCCGCTTGGTTTATCAGCAATATTGTCTATTTGTATAGTGCTCATACCGTTAGTATCAGCTGCATTCGTAACGCTTTTGCTACTAACTATATATTACTGGTATACCCTATTGTCGTTGAATAAATAAGATACGTTGTAAGTAGACCAGCGGATAAAATAGGCGATTATATTATTAGATACTTATCGTATTGATAGTATTTAACCTGATAGTGTTCAACTTACTATGAGCTATATTTATTGATTACATTACTGGTGTGGTTGGTTGAATCGTTGAGCAAATATCCAATCGCTAGTGGACATTTTTTATAAAAATTAACTGCTCTCTAATACTAAACAAAATATAAGTCCACTACCAAATGTATTCAAAACGTACGGCTACGTAACTGCAATTTGCCATATTTTTGTACTAATTACTAGAATTTTCTTTATACACATACATATTTTTTTTTCAAGGAAATTGCTGTAGCTCTAAACAGGGATGAGTTTGAGGTGAATAATAGCAGTTGATTTGTACAAGTTATATTCAAAATAAGGGGTTACACAAATAAGGTATAAGCACTTTAATTGAATTATGAACGCTTTGTGAGCTATTAATGATGATTAGAAGTGGCTAGAGACAACGTGTTGCGGTTGTGTTTTGGTAACGATGAATTGTAAAAAAGCCGTTATAGCGCCATTATTGTCAAAATATCTTATGGGTTATAATAGTGGATAATGGATAGCACGATTGATGTTTGAGACATAAGCTACTGTTAGGCTATCTGGCTGTATTTTTATATCGCTTTATATAAAGGTATAAATCTACCTGACCCTTAAATCATTTTTAAAAAATCAACAAAAAACGTGTTACTGATCATTGGTTATTTAACATTATTAGGAGAGACAACGATGACGCGTCAATCAATTGTAAAACCCATGTTGCTTGCAGCGATATTAGCAACCTCTACGGTTGGTCTAAGCGGTTGTGGCTACAACAATCTACAAGCACAAGACGAGCAGGTCACGGCTTCATGGTCAGAAGTGGTCAACCAATATCAACGCCGTTCTGATTTGGTGCCAAACTTAGTCAAAGTGGTACAGCAATATGCGACACAAGAGCAAGAAGTTTTTACTCAAGTTGCTGAGGCTCGTTCACGTGCTGGTGGCATTACCGTCACCCCTGAGGTGCTCAATGACCCAGAAGCGATGGAGCGTTATGCGGCCGCACAAGAGCAGATGACGGGTGCATTATCACGTTTGATGGCAGTGTCTGAGCGTTATCCTGAGCTAAAGTCGGATGCGTTGTTCCAAGACTTGCAAGCCCAGCTTGAAGGGACTGAAAACCGTATCGCTGTGGCTCGTAACCGCTATATTCAAGAAGTGCAAGGCTACAATACAACCGTACGTCAGTTCCCAACCAATGTGACGGCCAAAGTATTCGGTATGTCTGCCAAACCAAACTTTAGCGTTGCTAATGAAGCGGCCATCTCAACGGCACCAAGTGTCGATTTTGATAACAGCAGCAGTAATAGTGCAGCGCCCGCTGAATAATATTAATTCAATATAAAAATAGAGCGGTATTTGCTGCTCTATTGGTTTAGATTAAGCAGCCAAATTTGTTTGAAAGGTGTTGATAGATATGAATGCCTATTAATTTAGTACCGATGTCACTTAAGGTGGTATAGATTAGATGAATAATTCAAAAGCACTCTTATCAGCATTATTGTTTACCATGAGCAGTGTGACTGCGTTGCATGCTGCCCCTGCCGATACGGTCACATCTACAGATACTACCTCCAGCATGCAGAACCGTAGTGTTGAGGATTTGGTGGCGATTGCCAAAGCTGGCGAGTCAAACGAAGCCATTAATGATGCGGTATTGGGTAATGAGGCTATCAATGGGGTCATACTGGGCAATGATGCTATCAATCCCAATGCGGCTAATGGGGATAACGAAGCCACAGCCGAAGCACCTGTAGCAAATAAACCGGCAGTGCAATCAAGCGCGCCAAGTGTCAATGCAGACAAACTCATATTAAATGAGCCAGTCGTCGATCAGGCAAACATCTTAAATCCGCAAGAAAAACAACGGTTGCAAGCGCAGCTTAAAGGTATTTATCAGCAAGGTTTAGCGCAAGCCGCTGTCGTCATCGTACCAACAACAAATGGCACGCCCATCTTTGATTACGCGCTACAAGTAGCAGAAAAATGGCAGCTTGGCGACAAAGACATTGATGATGGTTTGTTGATAGTGGTCGCGGTCAATGACCGTGATATGTATATTTTAACGGGTTATGGATTGGAGGGCGTATTACCAGATGCTGCCGTCAACCGCATCATTCGTGAAGATATCACACCCTTATTTAAACAAGATAATTATGGCGCTGGAATATTGGCTGGCGTTGATGCACTCAAATCACGTTTGACTGCTGATCCTGAGGTGTTAGCCCGTGCCGATGCGCAAGCAGCCGAGCGTGGTTCTCAGCAGCAAGCATCTGATCAGCTACCAGCCCCTATTTTCTTATTCATCATGGCATTGATATTTGGTAGCTTTATTACCAGTATTTTTGGTCGCGTATTTGGCTCTATCCTGACGGCTGGTGGTTTTTTCGCAGGCTCATTAGCGTTAGGCGGTGGCTTTTTCATGACATTGATTATGGCGATATTTTTATGGCTATTTCTGATCTCACGCGGTAGTGGTGGCGGTAAAGGCGGCGGCGGTAAAGGTGGACGTAGAGGCAGCGGTATGATTTTCCTCCCTGGTATGGGCGGTGGCAGCGGTGGAGGCTTTGGCGGTGGTGGTTTCGGCGGGGGCGGATTCGGTGGTGGTGGCGGCGGATTTGGTGGCGGCGGTGCTGGTGGTTCGTGGTAAATCCATTCACCAAACGACCTTCAGCAATGATGTACTTGAGGAAATAATATAATGGCAGAAAATAACCCTAAAAACTCCGGCTTTGCCCGCTGGTGGCGTCAAGTTTTGTTTGTCCCTTTATTGCATAGTAAGTGGCTAACAGCAGAGGCGAAGGCGCGCCTAACAGCCAAAGTAACGAGCGCTGAGCGTGGGCATCGTGGTGAGTTGTTTTTGATCGTAGAGAATCACTTACCCATCCAAGAGGCTTATCATATCGGCTGCCGTGATCGTGCCATTGACTTGTTCAGTGAGTATCGAGTGTGGGATACCGAAGAAAATACGGGCGTTTTAATCTATGTCAATATCTGTGAGCATCAGCTAGAGATCGTTGCTGATCGAGGCATCAGTGCGCACGTTAGCCCAACCATATGGCGTGCAATGTGTGACAAAGCCATATCAGGTATTGCCAATCAAAAGACAGAAGAGAGTTTGACTGAATTATTAGATGAGATAGGGCAAGTGCTACGTCAGTATTATCATCTTGAGCACAATCCATCAGGCAATGAGTTGTCTGATACGGTGGTTTTTTTGAAATAAAATGCGCGTCACAAAAAATCACCAAACAATATTATAACCATATGACAGAAAGCGCTTAAGTCATTACTTTTAAATAAATAACCGTTACTGGAACACTATGATTGATTTGATAAAAAAACTACCAAAAGCTGAGCTGCATTTACATATTGAAGGCTCATTAGAACCTGAGCTCATGTTTAGACTGGCCAAAAAGAACGGTATAGATATCCCTTATAAAGACATAGAAGATGTGCGCAATGCTTATAACTTCACCAACTTGCAAACTTTTTTAGATATCTACTATGCGGGTGCAAACGTTCTACTCACCAAAGATGATTTTTATGATTTGACGTGGGAATACATGCTTAAGTGTGTGGAAGACAACGTCATTCATACAGAAATATTTTTTGATCCACAAACACATACATCAAGAGGCGTACCTTTTGAAGCCGTGATAACGGGTATCAAAGAAGCGCTTGCGGATGCCAAAGAAAAATACGGCATTACGTCTTGTATTATCATGTGTTTTTTAAGGCATTTATCACAAGAAGAAGCGTTTGAGACTTTAGAGGAAGCTTTGATGTTTAAAGATGACATTGTTGGTGTCGGTCTTGATTCTTCAGAGCTGGGAAACCCGCCTTCAAAGTTCAAAGAAGTGTTTGAAAAGTCAAAAGAAGCGGGCTTCAAATTGGTGGCGCATGCTGGAGAGGAGGCCGATTTTTCATATATTTATGAAGCGTTAGATTTATTAAAAATCAATAGAATCGATCATGGCGTGCAGTCTATAAAAAGCCCAGAGCTGATGCAAAGACTCAAAGATGAGCAAATGCCGCTGACCGTTTGTCCAAACTCAAATATCGAACTCAAGGTCTTTGAAACTTATAAAGCGCACAATATTAAAGAGCTTTTGGACTATGGTCTAAATATTAGCGTCAATTCAGATGATCCAGCGTATTTTAAAGGTTACATTAATCAAAACTTTATCAATTTGTGTGAACACTTACCGCTGACCGAAGAAGATATTATCACGTTGGTCAAAAACTCTTTTAGATCGGCATTTATAGATGATGAGCTTAAAGCAGCTTATTTAGCGAGAGTTGATCTTGCATCACAATAAGCTCTGAATAGAGTGAATTTTAAGTACTAAGTTTTAAATACTGGGGCTTAACGGTTTATATGAATCGTTAAGCCTTTTTTATTGTATAGTCAGTCAAAAGTTAAATCGATACACCAATAGTCAGATACTACTGGAATGAATTTTCCTCGCTTGCTGTGCCATTGCAGACAGAGGCTTCGAAAAATTTTCAAAAGGATATCTGTACTATTTAATATTCAGCTTTGTATTCTAGACACTCATTCATGATTACAAAGCCGTGATTTGATTTATCAGTGCGGGCATTACTAAACCAGCTTTTTCTGATAACGTGATATCAACGATAGTATTGGGCGTCGGATGTGGATTTATTTCAACAATTTTGGCACCATTTTGCTTGGCCAATTGTGCCAGTCCAGCAGCAGGATAAACGAGGCTTGATGTACCAATACTGATAAATACCTCGCAGTTGGCGGCGGCGTCTTCTGCGGTTTGCCATGCTTGTATGGGTAACGCTTCGCCAAACCAAACGATATCTGGCCTGATATAACCGTCACAATGTGGGCAGGAAATCAGTGCCTCATCAAAACTTATGGTGTCTTCGCTATTATAAGAAGCCTTTGATTGATTTTGATAAGGTGTCTCACACTGACTACAGCGGTTATGCCATAGATTGCCATGCAAATGAGTCACTGTATTGCCAGCTTGTTCATGCAAGTCATCGACGTTTTGCGTAATAAGTGTCAATGATTGATTTGATGATTGAGTATGATATTGCCACTCAGCCAAGGCATGATGTGCCAGATTTGGTTTTTTATCCGCGACCAGTTGTCTGCGCCATTGATACCATGACCATACTAGCTTTGGATCGCGAGCGAACGCTTCGGGTGTGGCCAAATCTTCGACACCGTAGTTCTCCCACAAGCCTGTCTGCTTGTCTCGAAAAGTCGGAATACCGCTTTCTGCTGAAATTCCTGCACCCGTTAAAATACAAATGCGCTGTTTCGATGCCAATAGTTTGGCTGTGTCCTGCACTTGTGCTATTAACGCTGGTGATAATTCTGCTAACATGAGCCAACCCTTATTAATAATGGATACTCTTTTTATGATAGACGGAATTTGGTGGCTTGTCATACTGCTCGTCGTTATTGCAGCCTTATGGCTATTGGCAAAGTCTCGCGGCGTGAAAGCGGGTGAGACAACTTATAATAGACCGTTAAAAGGCGCAAAGAAATCAGCAAATGATGGTCTACAAAAAACCTCGGCATTATTAAAACAGTATTTTCCTGATTATCGAGTCACTCGTAAGACAAACCATTTACTGCTCAGTAAGCAAGATAAAAAAATAGCAATGATCACCATTGACAAAAAAATTGCCACTGGTCAGCGCCGTCTCGGAAATGTGCCTGTGTTTAATTATCATCGTGTACCCAACCGCGCACAACTCACTGCCAACTTGCAAGATGCAGAGTAGGCTAACGCTATGATGGACATGTGCAGAATGATAGACGCACAGCAAAATACACAAATATTCCTAAAAGTATATTTGAAAAATCGTGAGCAAGTTTAGGGAATACTGGGAATGAATAAGTTTAGGTAATGCTAAGGAAGGGTTAAATACGATGATTGGTGCGCTCGGCGGGAATCGAACCCACGACCCTCGGCTTCGGAGACCGATACTCTATCCAACTGAGCTACGAGCGCATAATAACGATGATATGCTATATTGACCAACACCGTGCTTAAAGCGAGCATTATAAGCAGTATCATGTGTCGAAAAATAAAGACCGCTTAGTCTAACAAATAAAAACCATAAAGCCAATGAATGAAGGCAGGGATTGATGTTTTTTAAGAAAAAATAGGATAGTCATTAAACAGGCATGGCAATTTACCTGTCTTTTCCCTTATAATGTCAGGGAGAATTTATATTTAAAATCACCGATTACAAGTGCGCTGGCACGCGGGATGGCTGTTTGTTATTGATGATAAAAAGTCATCGATGAAGGACAGACAGAACGCCTGAGCTATGTAAATGCTTGTATACGTAACAAGAGAACGTGACGAATGAGAAAAGTGGTTATGTTGTCGGCAGCTGCCATTCTAGGAATTGCTAGTATCGCGGTGAGCCAAGCTGAAGATGTTGCAGACACCGCTGTAACTGTCTCTGATGTAGCAAAAGCACAAGAGGTGGTCGAAAACGCGCCACAAAAGCTAGGTGATGATACCCAAGCTGCTGCTGATACTACAGATGACACTGCTGTGGTCGATGCGAGCGCGCAAGCAGACAGCACCACAGATGACGCTGCGGCAACAGAAGAAACCGCCGCTGCAGCGCCTGCTGCCGAAAAAGAGCCAATTCCACAAGATACGCCGCAAGTGCAAAAGCTGATCGCTCTCTATCCTAATTTGATTGCGCGTATTCAGCCTGTTGCCAAAGTATGCTTTGAAGAGGATGAGGTTTGTGATGTGACTGCACGTGCTGCTGGCCCAGCAGCTGGCGACGGGCCTCGTGATGGCAAAGCAGTATACAATGCTGTGTGTCATACTTGTCATGCTGCAGGCCTACTTGGTTCTCCTGTTTTTGCCGATGCTGGCGCTTGGGGACCACGTATAGCAAAAGGTAAAGATACGTTATATACCCACGCTATCAATGGTTTCAATGCCATGCCTGCAAAAGGTGGTGCTGATATCCCTGATGAAGAAGTTCAAAATGCTGTGGACTATATGGTTGAACAAGCAAGCTAATAAAATTGTGCATCCTCTATCTGTAAAGCGTCTATTTCATTTTATGAGATAGGCGCTTTTTTAATAACAAGTATTATTAATATGATACTTCTCAGACATTGCCGTTGAAATTCACTGACACTAGCCTCATTTTATGGCATTACACCGTCTCTTCTGGATATTAGGGCATGTTGAATATTGTAAACAGTCAGTGTCAGTGACTGATGTTCAACACGCCTTAATACTCTAAAAAGTTCTTATATAAATTTATAACAAATAAAGAGGTTTTCATGTCTGACGCACCAGCACTTGTGATAAAAAACTTATCCAAGACTTATGATAATGGGTTTTCGGCGCTGAAAGGAGTTGATTTAACCGTACCACAAGGTGGGTTTTTTGCCTTACTTGGGCCCAATGGTGCTGGTAAATCAACGATGATCGGCATTATCAGCTCATTATTTAAACCCACAACAGGCAGTGTGCATATCTTTGGCACAGACCTGCTAGAAAACCCTTCCATTGCCAAGCAATACCTTGGCATAGTGCCGCAAGAATTTAATTTTAATATGTTTGAAAAAGTGGAAGATATCTTAATAACCCAAGCGGGCTATTTCGGTATTCCTGCCAAAGAAGCAAAACCACGTGCGAAAAGACTGCTGACTGCACTGGGACTATGGGACAAGCGCGACAGCAAGTCACGTGAGCTATCCGGTGGTATGAAACGTCGTCTAATGATTGCGCGAGCATTAATTCATAAGCCAAAATTATTGATTCTCGATGAGCCAACCGCTGGGGTAGATATCGAGCTGCGCCGCTCTATGTGGGAATTTATGCAGCAGATTAATATCGAAGAAAACACCACGATCATTTTGACCACGCATTATTTAGAAGAAGCCGAGCAGCTGTGTAAACGTATTGCGATTTTGGATCATGGTGAGATTCGTATCAATACAGAGATGAAAGATTTATTGGCGCAGTTATCAGTTGAGACATTTGTCTTTGATTTGGATACGCCGCTTTCCCATCAACTGGTTTTGACAGGAGTGACAGACGTATCTCAGCCCGATAATCAAACCCTTGAGGTAACCTTGACAGAAGGTGAGTCATTAAATGGTGTCTTTGATCAGCTGTCAGAGCAAGGTATCACGGTGGCGAGTATGCGTAACAAAGCCAATCGATTAGAGGAGTTGTTTATGCGCTTGGTAGACAAAAATATTCAAAGTACAGATAGTATGAAGGAGGCGGGGTTATGAGTCAGGAAATAATGGACCATAATAAAAAAATGTCATGGACTAAGAAAGGGGTCGCTTTTCGGACTATCTTGTTAAAAGAGATTCGCCGTATTATACGTATTTGGCCGCAGACATTGCTGCCGCCCGTTATTACGATGAGCCTTTATTTTGTTATCTTCGGCAAGATGATCGGCTCGCGTGTGGGTGAGATGGGCGGAGTGCCGTACATGCAATTTATCGTGCCTGGCCTCATTATGATGTCGATTATTACCAATAGTTATTCTAACGTTGTTTCGAGCTTTTTTAGTGCCAAATTTACGTCCAGTATCGAGGAGCTTTTGGTTTCACCCGTCTCCAAGCATGCTATTTTGATGGGTTATATCAGCGGTGGTATCTTTCGCGGATTGGCCATCGGTGTCATTGTTTCGATAGTGGCATTATTCTTTACCGATTTGGGTATTGAACACCTATTTGTGACGATATTTACGGTACTGGGTACGTCTATCTTGTTTTCATTGGGCGGTTTTATCAATGCGGTATTTGCTCGATCATTCGATGATATTTCCATCGTTCCAAGCTTTGTGCTGACACCACTGACTTATCTTGGAGGGGTGTTTTATTCGCTAGAAAACCTATCACCATTTTGGCAAAATATTTCGCTATTGAATCCTATTGTTTATATGGTCAACTCGTTCCGTTACGGTATTCTAGGCCACTCTGATGTCAACGTTTGGTATTCGATGGCAGCTATTTTTGCATTCTGCGTGGTATTTTATATCATCTCTTATCGTCTATTAGATAATGGGTCGCGTGTGCGTTTGTAATTTACTTATAATATTGGCCATGTAAAAAATAGGTCAATGTACTCTTTATAAGTTTGACGCATCAAAATCAGCATAAAATATATTTTTAACAGTTTAATATTAGGAAAGAAAATGAGTATTCACGGTATCTTAGGCGAACAAACCACCGACTATCCAACTGAGTATAGTCCAGAAGCCTTGTATCCTATTGCCCGTAGTATGGGACGTGATGTCATTGGCTGGCAAGGCGATAAACTGACGGTTGGCGTCGATTGGTGGCAAGCGTTTGAGATGTCTTGGTTAAATCTGCAAGGTATCTCGCAAGTTGCCATCGCGCGCTTTGGTATTCCTGCCAGCTCACCATTTATCGTCGAGTCAAAATCACTAAAGTTATATCTAAACAGTATTAACTTTACCGAATTCACCAACTGGGAAACCGTGCAAACGCTGATTGAGAAAGACTTATCAGCATGCGTACAAGCAGAGGTAAAAGTTGAGTTATTTGAATTAGATGATGACCTCAATGATAAAACATCAGGGTTATTAATTGCGCAGCCTGAAGGTATTTGCATTGATGATGCACTTGCAAATAGTAGCGAGAAAGTAGCATTATGCGCGCATCCTGACGCGTCGTTATTAAGTGATGATAAAACGGATGCGAATTTAGACAGTAATAAAACTCAGCCTTACGTTTTTTATTCTAATTTGCTGCGCAGTAATTGTCCGGTGACCAATCAGCCAGATTGGGGCACATTGGCGGTTTCGATCACGAGTGAAAAACTGGTCAATGATGCCAATATGCTGCGTTATATATTGAGCTTCCGTCAACATAACGGTTTTCATGAGCAATGTGTGGAGCAGATATTTGCTGATTTAAGCAAACATTATGAGCCGAGTGAGCTGATGGTTCGTGCTTGGTACACGCGTCGAGGTGGTATCGACATCAACCCTTGCCGCGTCAGTGATATAAGCTTATTGCCAAAACCAAGTCGCTTAATTCGTCAGTAGACTAAGAGTGCTTGCTAATACTCCTCAAATAAGTTTATATAGGTGAATATTATTTCGCTTTGCTTGGGAGATCGAGATGAAAGGTGCAACTGGTTTTTTGACGGTGCTAGCGACAGCTACTTTGTCTATTTCTCTCACGCAAACAGCACAAGCAGCATTTATAGAAAATCAATACAACTGTGAAGATGCTTATATGGAAGTGGCTTATGATTGTGGTAACGATGCGATCATAGTCGAAAAAAATCGCCTGAATAAAATTTACAAGAGTGCTTATCGTACTTTGAGTAAGGCTCAGCAACAGCAGTTGGATAAAGAACAGCGTACATGGATAAAGAGTCGCGATGACAAATGTGACTTTGAATACGACGGTCCAATGAATAACTCTGTGGTGTACGCTCAGATTGGCGCTAATGTCTGTACCGCTAATGAGACTCAGAAACGTAGTAAGGCGATTGCCAAAAAATATCATATAGACAGTGATAAATAGACATTGATAAAGTGATAAATAGACACTGATAATAAATAGTATCGATATATCAGGCACTGATGGTATCAATTTATCTTGCTTGCTGCGCCTGCGCTGACAGAGGCTGCAAAAAATTTATACCATCAGTACTGTAGCATTGCTAAGATATTTTAATTATATAAAATAGAAGCGCCTATTTTTAGCAAGCATAAAAAAGCGCCTATCTCATCTAATGAAATAGGCGCTTTTTATGGCACAGTTTTTATAAGTTAAACTATTTTCCGCTTACTTTAGCCAATACTTCTTCACGGCTCAGCATTTGCTTTTCTGTCTCACGGCGATTGACGTATTCGTACTTGTCTTCAGCAAGATTGCGGTCAGAGACGACGATACGATGTGGAATACCGATCAATTCTAAATCTGCAAATTTCACACCCGGACGCTCATTACGGTCGTCAAGTAGCACATTGACACCTTGAGCCTTTAGCTCTTCGTATAGCGCGATAGCCGTCTCCATCACGGTGTCTTCTTTTGACTTCATCGGTATGATGGCCACTTCAAAAGGCGCAATGGAGTCATTGACGGTGGGTGTTTTTGGCCACATGATGCCGTTTTCATCGTTATTTTGCTCGATGGCTGCGGCGATAATACGGCTGACGCCAATACCATAGCAACCCATCATTAATGTGACAGGTTTACCATCTTCACCAGAAACGGTACAATTCATCGCTTGCGAGTACTTGTCACCCAATTGGAAGATATGACCCACTTCGATACCGCGTTTGATTTTTAGGCTGCCCTTACCATCAGGAGATGGATCGCCTTCTTGAACGTTACGAACATCAACGATGCGAGTAACGCGCGCATCACGTTCCCAGTTCAGACCAATGGTGTGTTTATTAATTTCATTGGCACCAGCCACAAAATCTGACAAGGAAGCGGCCGAGCGATCAACGAATACAGGCATATCTAAGTCAACGCCAATATATCCTTTATACAGACCAGCTGCCTCTAATTCTTCATCAGAAGCTAGGGTCAGTGGCATGTTTGCCTCTTCAATTTTCTCGGCTTTGATGGTATTGAGTTGATGGTCACCGCGCAATACGATAGCAATCAGTTGTGGCTCGTCGTCTTCTGTATGACCATGCACGATCAAGGTTTTGACGGTCGTGGCCAATGGGATATCTAAATGCTCAGCCACCATTTTGCAAGTGGTCATCTTTTCTGTTAATACGTTTTCACGCTCCATGCTAGGCGGCTGACGCTCAGCGATGTTCACAGATTCAGCCAGCTCAACGTTGGCGGCATAGTCAGATGAGTCTGAGAAAGCAATATCATCTTCGCCGCTGTCTGCCAAGACATGGAACTCATGTGAAGCAAAGCCACCGATAGAACCTGTATCTGCTTGTACTGCACGGAAATCTAGACCCAAGCGCGTAAAAATGCGCGTATAAGCATCAAACATATCATGATAGGTTTTGGCCAATGACGCTTGATCAACGTGGAATGAGTAGGCGTCTTTCATCGTGAATTCACGGGCGCGCATCACGCCAAAGCGTGGACGAATCTCATCACGGAATTTGCTTTGAATTTGGAAGAAACTAATTGGCAGTTGCTTATAGCTACGCAATTCGCCTTGAGCCAGATTAGTAATGACTTCTTCATGAGTAGGACCCAATACAAAGTCACGATTATGGCGGTCTTTAAAGCGCAATAGCTCAGGACCATAATCATCAAAACGTCCCGTCGTCTGCCAAAGCTCTGCAGGCTGAGTCATCGGCATGAGCACTTCTTGTGCGCCCACATTTTGCATCTCTTCACGAACAATACGTTCGACCTTTTGTAAGACGCGCAGCCCCATGGGCAACCAGATATATAACCCAGAAGCAATTTTACGAATAAGACCGGCACGAACCATCAATTGGCTTGAGGCGATATCGGCATCACTTGGGGTTTCTTTTAGTGTGGCAAATAAAAATTGACTGGCTTTCATAAATAAAGCGTAACCTTATCAACGATAAAAAAATAAGAAATAGTAGGATGTTGAGCGTGTGGCTAATCGTTTCGTTGCCGCCGCAAGCTTACCTTTATCACTTAGGAATAATCTAGGATATGTCATAGCGACTAAAATGCTTATAAAAAAGCACATGAACAAAACCGCTCTAATGGAAGAGTGGTGAATTTTGATTGATGTATCGAGCGGCTAAAGGAACAATTTTCAGATTAAAAACCTGATAAGTATATCTATTCCGACATTTTATCAATGCAATCTGACTATGTTAGGTAAAGTTTGTCTAAGACGCAATGACTTTTTGTCTTTTCAGACCGAACATGAGTTAAAGAGTAAGCTGCGATAGTGATAACTCGATTATTTACGAGTTTTAGGCTTATATATAGTAAAGGATAGCGAATTTTTGACAGCGAACATCATTAGTAATTATGTAAAATGTTGATACCTATTCCTTGAAGTTACTACTTAAACACAGCATTTATTTATTAGACTGTTATGCGCTATGTATTTTATGAAAGTAAACAATAAACTCTGAGGTAGCTTATATGATCAATCCTGACAATCGACCTTCTAAGGATCACAATGTGACCAAGTCAAAAGCGAAAAAACCGATTGCTATGATGTCATGGATTGTATTGCTGATTGGTTTAGCAGCGATCGCCTTTGCTATATATAGTGTTCAAAATATCACCAAAGAAGAGCCAATAGAAACCATTACTCGAGAAGGCGTGGTCACGCAGATCCAACAGTTAAACCGATTACATACAGTCGCATTCAGTGTTGACACGGTGATTACAAGCGAGCGCGCTGGCAGTTGGATGAAGCTATGGCAAGATGAACAAAAAGCGCTGTTTATCGCTCATGGTCGCGTAGAAGCAGGGGTGGATTTAAGTGCCTTAACACCTGAAATGGTACAAGTCGTGCAGCCTACCAAGGTCAATACTGAGGAAGAGCAAGTAGATAGTAACGCATCCGCTTCAACCATGCCGCAAATCAATATTACGTTGCCGCCCACAGAGATATTTTCAGTATATCTAGATGATATTGAGATTTATGACTGGCAGACAGGAGCCTTTGGCATGATGCAAGTCGATCCTAAGATATTAGCGCAAGCACAAACCATGGCAAAAAAAGAAGTGCTAGAGCGTGCCTGCCGAGGCGATGTAATGAATATGGCGCTGCAAAATGCCCAAACGCAATTGCAGCAGCTATTTGCTTTAACGGGTGCTGTCGTGACTGTCACTACTCAGGGTGCAGGCGCCTGTCAGTTGCCAGTCACTACTAAAGGCTAATCTGATATTTATTCTTTTTTAAACTCTGCAATGGCGAGCTGGCGAGCTGTTTTATGCTCGACCATCGGCGCAGGGTAATCAACATCGGCAAATTTCCCACCTTTCGCCAATTCTTTACGCATTTTGTCTTCGCTATGCAAGATGCTGGTAGGGATATCTTTGAGCTCAGGTAGCCAAGTTTTAATGAATGTCGCTTTCGTATCATGTGTGTTGGCTTGGCTAAAGGGATTCATAATACGGAAGTAGGGCGCTGAGTCAGTACCAGTGGATGCGCTCCATTGCCAGCCGCCATTGTTGGATGCAAAGTCCCCATCGATGAGGTGCTGTATAAAGTAGCGCTCACCTAAGCGCCAATCAATTAATAAGTCTTTGGTCAAAAACATCGCTGTAACCATCCGCAGGCGGTTGTGCATAAACCCAGTAGCGTTCAGACAGCGCATCGCGGCATCAACGAGTGGCACGCCTGTTTTACCAGTACACCATGTCTCAAAATCATCAGTATCGTATGACCAACTAACCTTAGTGTCAGTTTCTTCTTTATACGCTTTATGGCGAATAAGGTTTGGCTTGTCGACCAGCACATGCCGATAGAAATCGCGCCAAGCAAGCTCGCTTATCCAGCGATTGATATCTTCATTATCGGCATCATTGCTGTGTAATTTTCCTTGTGCTTTATGGGCTTGTAGATAACAAAGTCTAGAACTGATTGTGCCAATTGTGAGGTAAGCGGATAGCTGACTGGTCGCATGTAGGTGTGGTACATCACGACTGACATCATAATTATTAATATCATCAGCGACAAATTCATTTAAGCGCTGGCAAGCAGTAGATTCACCGGCAGGATAGGCGTCTCTTGCGGCAGTCAACTGGGTTTCCATATCGATATGTTGCAATGATTCGTTTTTTTGTAGCGTATGCTGATAGTCACTGAGCATTTTGTCACTTAGGGCAGTTATCTCATCAATAGTATTTGCACTGGTTTTTGATAACTTTAAATCAACGCTATCGACAGCTTTGATAGCTGGCGCTTCATGCAGATGTATATCACCGACCTCCAAAGTATGCCGCCATTTTTTATAAAATGGGGTGAAAACCTTGTACATGCTATCGCCATCATTGGTCGTAATAGTTTGCGGTGGCAAGATACATTGATCATGACAGCGGACAAACTCGATATTATCTTTTATAAGCTGCTTGCTCAACTGCTCATCACGATCAATCTCATTGCCCTCGTATTCGTGATTGGCCATGACGCAGCTGATGTCGTTGTTATTGCATAAGGTCGTTAGAGCCTCTATACAATTTGAAAAACTGGGGCAGACTTGCACCGTTAGAGTGATGTTCAATTGCGTTTGTAAATCTTTTGATAGTATCGGTAAGGTGCGAGCGATATGATCAACCTGTACAAGCGACGTATCGTGCTCTTGCCACTGCTCAGGCGTCAAAAAGAATACGGCAGATACCGAGGCATTATATTCATTGGCTCGTTCGCAAAGTGCTGCCAATGCGGTATTATCATGAATGCGTAGATCGCGACGAAACCACATCAAGTAATGCAATGGACTGTCGCTACGAATATTGTCGCTGTTACCACTGTCATTATTTTTATTATTGCTACCATTGTTGTTAGTAGTCTTAGACATCAAAGTATCCCTATATTAATCAATCGCAATCATAAACAAAACTAGGGATAAAAGTATGCTAGGATAAGTTTTTGGATGCAATGGCTTTGCCGTTTGAGTAACAAATCCTCACCATATCTAAAGATTTATCTTTAATTTGACTCTATCTGATGCCGTTATAATCGGTGTCATATTTAGGGACATTAAATCCAAGGTCACGACATGCACGTCAAGTTTTGCGGGTTTACACAGCTTAGTGATGTTCAGACTGCTGCACAATTGGGTGTAGATGCGGTCGGCTTGGTGTTTTATCCACCAAGTCCGCGTGCTGTCACACTCGGGCAAGCGCAGACATTGAGTGCTGCCTTACCTGCCTTTGTGAGTGTCGTGGCATTAGTGGTCAATATGTCTCAAGACGAACTGATTGAATTAGCAAATAATGTGTCTTTTGATATCATACAGTTTCATGGTGACGAAACGCCTGATCAGTGTCAACAGCTGGCCAGTGCCGTCAATAAACGCTGGATTAAGGCGTTACGTATCAATGCTGAACAAGACACACCTGATAGCGTGAGTATTCAGATTGAACAATTTGCCGCAGCTGGGGCGAGTAGTATCTTACTGGATGCTTATCATCAACATAAATATGGTGGTACGGGCGCACGCTTTGATTGGAATTTAATACCACAAAAAAGCGCACTGCCCATTATTTTGGCAGGTGGACTTGATGTGGAAAATATTGCCGCAACCCTAGAGTTGCCTATTTATGCCGTCGATGTCAGTGGCGGTATTGAGCATGACAAAGGCAAAAAAGACGCAACTAAAATGCGCGCCTTTATGAAAGCGGTCAAGCGCGACCGATGGCAAAACGTAACGCCTAGCGAACCTTCGAACATGAGTAGCTAGTTTTTTAACCCTCAAACTGCTAATCAGTGAAACAGCTAACTGCTCAAACCATTTTTCTATATTTATTCTAAAAAATACCACTTATTACAGTAGGAATTATCATGAGTCATGTCACTAATAAAGATTTATCTGCCACCGCACAATCTGTCAATACCTTTAGCAATCCCGAAAACGTCCAAGACTTTAACCAATATCCTGATGCACGCGGACATTTCGGCGTTCATGGTGGGCGTTTTGTCTCTGAGACTTTGATGGCAGCGCTTGAAGAGCTAGAGGCCCTTTATACTAAGGTTAAAGCCGATCCTGCGTTTTGGGAAGAGTATCACAATGATTTGGTCAACTATGTCGGTCGTCCAACGCCGCTTTATCATGCCAAACGCTTGAGCGATGAAATTGGCGGCGCACAAATCTATTTTAAACGTGAAGATCTAAACCATACAGGCGCCCACAAAGTAAACAACACCATCGGTCAGGCATTATTGGCCAAGATGTGTGGCAAAAAACGTATCATCGCTGAAACGGGCGCAGGGCAGCATGGCGTAGCAACGGCAACGATTGCGGCACGTTTGGGACTAGAGTGTATCGTCTATATGGGCGCTGACGATGTCGAGCGTCAAAAGATGAACGTTTATCGTATGCGCTTGCTTGGAGCAACGGTTGTACCGGTCACTTCTGGCTCGCGTACGCTCAAAGACGCGATGAACGAAGCGATGCGCGATTGGGTCACCAATGTCGATAGCACCTATTACATTATCGGTACGGTCGCAGGGCCACATCCTTATCCGTTATTAGTTCGCGATTTTCAGGCGATTATCGGTAAAGAAACGCGTATCCAGCATTTAGAAAGAACGGGTAAATTACCAGATGCACTAGTCGCCTGTGTCGGCGGTGGCTCGAACGCTATTGGCTTATTCTTTGACTTTTTAAATGATACTGAGGTTAAAATGTATGGCGTCGAAGCGACTGGCGATGGTATCGAAACGGGTCGCCATTCAGCGCCATTAGCAGCAGGTCGCATCGGCGTGCTACATGGCAATCGCACTTATCTGATGGCAGATGATGACGGTCAGATTCAAGAAACCCATTCAATTTCAGCGGGTCTTGATTATCCTGGTGTGGGTCCTGAGCATAGCTTCCTAAAGGATATGAAGCGTGTCGAATATGTCGGCTGTACTGATAAGGAAGCGTTAGAAGGTTTCCACGAAGCGACGCGTAAAGAAGGCATCATCCCAGCGCTGGAAACGGCTCATGCGGTTGCTTATGCATTGAAGCTTGCAAAAACCATGACAGCGGATCAAACCATCGTTGTCAATATGTCGGGTCGCGGTGATAAAGATCTGCATTCAGTGATGAAAGCGGAAGGGATTGAGATGTAGAGATTATTCCTCTGCAAATTATTGAATGACTACTGATAATAAAAATGGCTTAGCATTCTTTATTTTCCAATAAAGGGTGCTAAACCAATATATAAAAAAGAGAATCCTATGACTCGAATTGAAACAACTTTTGCCACTTTAAAATCTCAAAACAAAAAAGCCCTCATTCCTTATGTGATGGCAGGCGATCCCAATCCTAGTAACTTTGTCGGTTTACTACACGACTTAGTTAAGCATGGCGCAGATATGATCGAAGTCGGCTTACCGTTCTCTGACCCAATGGCAGATGGTCCAGTCGTCGCTTTGGCTGGTGAGCGCGCCTTAGCAGCGGGTACTAGTACGCGTGATGCGCTCAAAATGGTCGCAGAATTCCGCCAAAAGAACACACAAACGCCAGTTATCTTGATGGGTTATCTCAATCCCGTTGAGATTATCGGTTATGATAAGTTTGTGGGCTTATGTGAGCAATCAGGAGTCGATGGTATCTTGATGGTGGACTTGCCACCAGCAGAGGCGGGGAGCTTTACTCGGCATTTGACTGAGCATTCGATGAATGAGATTTTCTTGTTGTCGCCAACCACTTTACCTGATCGCCGTGAGCAAGTATTGACGCATTGCGGTGGCTATATTTATTATGTGTCTTTAAAAGGGGTGACAGGTTCGGCAACGCTAGACACAAACGATGTCGCTACCCAAGTTCAAGCGATTAAAGCGGAGACGGATTTGCCAGTATGTGTGGGCTTTGGTATTCGCGATGCCACTTCAGCCAAGGCGATTGGTGCTCATGCAGACGGTATTATCGTGGGTAGCGCTTTAGTACAGAATTTTGCTGATATTGATGCCAACGATACCGCCGCTGTCGCCAATGCTCAGCAAAAGATTATGGCTAAGATGGATGAGCTGCGTACGGCACTCGATAGTTTGAGTGTTTAATTTTGGATAAAAAATATCGGGATTAAGGTGGAAATTATCATACTTATATCTCTTTTATCGAGAATTGACTATATATTACAAATGCTGCCTAAATGAGCCGGATTATATGGATGTGCGCTCTTGTTTTTTAAGGGCGTGAATGTCTCAGTTAAGTTATCGTCACAATGTTTATAAAGACACGGTCAAATGACTTTGCTAAAGTTAGTTTACGTGTGTAAACTAACCTCACATATAAATTGTTACAGTTGCATATAAGTGCGCCTTATAACTGCTCATGTTATGACTGTATGTGACTCTTAAATCTACTCTTAGGGACAAGTGAATGAGCCAACTTGCCGATAAGCCTTTGATAATGGCGAATAATATGACTGATACGATAACGAAACCCGATCCAAATAATGACAATGCTGCTAGCCTTGAGCAAAATGCTAATAAGGCTGGTCAATCTTGGTTTAATCGAGCGATACCAGGAATTAAGCAACAGCTAACGGCACCATTAACCGCTGTAGAGACTGAACCGTCAACAGAGTGCAGTAATTGTCACTCGATGATTACCAATACGGCGCTGATTTTTAACGCTTATGTATGCCCACATTGTGATCATCATTTACCAATGAGTGCTCGTGAGCGTTTAAACTGGCTACTCGATCAAGTAGATGGCGAGCTTGGGCAAGAGTTTACTGCTAAAGATCCGCTAAGCTTTGTCGATAGTAAACCGTATCCAAAGCGTATGATAGAAGCACAAGAAAAGACTGGCGAGAGTGAAGCGCTGATTGTCATGTATGGCAAATTACGCAATCTTGATGTTGTCACTTGTGCCTTTGATTTCCGTTTTATGGGCGGTTCTATGGGGTCAGTGGTTGGCGATCGTTTTGTACAAGCGGCCGAAAAAGCGCTTGAAGATAAAATTCCTTTGGTCTGCTTTGCAGCCTCAGGCGGCGCGCGTATGCAAGAAGGTTTATTGTCCTTAATGCAAATGGCCAGAACGGCTGCTGCCATTGAGCGCTTGAGAATTGCTGGCATTCCTTATATTGTGGTATTGACCAATCCTGTTTATGGCGGTGTGACTGCCTCTTTAGCGATGCTTGGCGATATTCACTTGGCAGAACCAAAAGCGATGATTGGCTTTGCTGGCAAGCGCGTGATTGAACAAACCGTACGTGAAACGCTAGAAGAGCCGTTCCAACGTGCAGAGTTCTTATTGGAGCATGGCGTGGTTGATGAGGTGGTGCATCGTCATCAACTAATCGATACTATTTACCGTCTGCTCGCTAAGTTGTGCCGTGTCCCTAATATCAATGCTCAATAAATAAATGAGCCTATTAGGGTGTGACTAAAGATTTAGCGTTGTGCTAATATTTGCTGGATGTATAAAACCAATGAATAGCATTTATCGTCATAGCACGGTAAATGCTATTTTTTGTTTTTACTAAGCCCGTTACACTGTTTTTATATCCAGTTTTTTAGCTTTTATCAAAATTTTTTATATAGGTTTTGTCCATGTCTGACTCTTTGCTTACTCACTCTAATACGCCAAATGACAACGCTAGCCTGACGGAATGGCTTGATTATATGCAGCAGATACATGTCTCTGCGATAGACATGGGTTTGTCGCGAGTATTACCAGTCGCTGAGGCTCTAGGCGTTGTACAATCAGCGAAAGACGATGCCTATGTATTTACCGTGGCAGGCACCAATGGTAAAGGTTCAACGACTGCCGCTATCGCTCAGATGTGTCAAGTAGCGGGTTATAAAACGGCGCTGTATCAATCGCCGCATCTGAGTGTCTTTAATGAGCGTGTGCGCATCAATGGTGAGATGGTCAGCGATCAGACATTAATTAATGCCTTTAATAAAGTTGAGAAAGCGCGGTTAAAGTGTGATTTGACCTTGTCGTTTTTTGAGATGACGACTTTGGCAGCATTATTGATATTTTCTGAAGCGGATTGCGATGTTTGGGTATTAGAAGTAGGATTGGGCGGACGGTTAGATGTGGTAAATATCATCGATCCTGATATGGCGGTGATTACCAATATTGGCATCGATCATGTCGATTGGTTAGGCGATAATGTTGAGGATATTGGTCGCGAGAAAGCCGGTATTTTACGTAAAGATATTACCTTGGTTTACGGTACGATGGAGATACCAACCAGCGTGCAACAAGCCATTGATAAGCATAAAGCGACTTGTTATCAGCTGGGGCAAGATTTTAGTTACTGCGAAATCGATTCAACAACATGGCAGTATAGTAATGCCACTGTCACGATGCAGCTACCACGACCAGCGTTATCATTGACGAACACAGCCAATGCGCTGTCAGCAGTATTAGCAAGCCCGTTGAATGTAGATGCTCATGCGATTGAGCAAGCACTACAAAGGGTCAAGCTAGCAGGTCGCTTTGATTATCGTAAAATGAAAGGCCGTCAGTGGCTATTTGATGTGGCGCATAACGAGCATGGCGTTGAGTTTTTATTGATGCAGCTATTACCCCTTTGGCAGCAACATTTAGCGAACCAAAGCACAGATAGTCAAAGCAGAGACAGTCAAGCTTTAGGCAGCAAAATAAGCCGCCCACCTGCAACGATAAAAATGCTGTTTTCAATGCTGGGTGACAAAGATATCGATAAAGTTGTGCAGCGTTTGACTGAATCAGGTTTGCCGATTAGTGATTGGTTTATTGCCGAAATTGATTATCCACGCGCCGCGAGCACTGATCATCTAAAAAGCATTTTAGCCAATTATGTCGATGGTGTTCAAATACATGAATTTAATCGCTTATCGGAGGCGACCCATACAGTGATAAATGCCAGTCAACCACAAGACCTAATCGTGGTATGCGGCTCTTTTCATACGATTGGAGAAGCATTGGCTGCTATTGAGATTTGATAATTTAGGTTAAAAGATCCGTTATTTAATGTTAACCTTAGTATCAGCACGATTGCAGACAGCATAAAAAATATACTTTATAATCAAAGTGATTTAGACGACTGATGTTACACTGTTGGCATAAATTTTGAAAATTGATGGGCGTAACTGATAAACGTAACCGTGAGCAGTCACTACAGATTAAATCTAGCCATAATGTAGTTTTGAGACGATAGCGATGCCGCTCAATCAACCTTATTACCAACTAAGAGACGTAAACGGATGAATTTTTCGAGACAAGCCTTATTGGGCATTGGGATGATTGTAGGCGGTAGCGTGATGCTATACGCGATGGTGCAACAGATTAGTGATAGCAATCAACCAAAAACACCGTCAGCGTTGATAGAGAAGCCAAGTACCGAGCAAACGTCTCTACAGCCATTAACGACTGATATCGAGACCGAAAAACGTATCTTGGCACAAAAGCAAAAAGAACGTGCAGCACGCGTTGCAGAGCAAGAAAAGCGTGCACAAGAGTTTTTGACAGAGCAGGAGGCGGCTGAGGCACAAGCATTAGCAAAAGCACGTGCTGAAAGTGAGCAGTATGTCGCTAATAACACACCAGCTGAAGATAGTAGTACTGAAGAGTCTACGAAAAATACGTCTACAACGTCAACGACACAGTCGAATAAAGACAGTAGCACCACTACCTCAAATGAGACGGACACAGATGCGAGTGCTCGCGCACAACAATCTGCCCAAGCAAAACAAGAAGCACAGCGCCAAGCCAATCTTAAAGAACAAGTTGCCGCCAAAAAAGTAGCCGAAGAGAAAAAAGAAGCTGAAGCAAACAGACAAGCCGAGGCAAGAAAGCAGGCTGAAGCACAGGCTGTGGCTGAGAAAAACAGAAAGGCTGCGGAAGTCGCTAAAAACGAACCACCCAAATCTCCTTCTGATTATCAAGTCAAAAGAGGGGACGGACTTATTAAATTGGCAAGGCAGTATAACGTGCCTGTAGAAGTCTTGGCTCAGGCGAATAATATCTCACCATCGACCTCGCTACAGTTGGGTCAAAACATAACGATTCCGTCGCGTAGTCAAGTACAACGTTTAGAGCGTGAAGTCGCCGTTGCTCAAAAATCGGCTGAAACTAAGCGAGATGCTCAACAGAAACTCAAAGAGGCTCGTCAGGAAGTAAAAGAAACCGATGCCAAAGGCAGTTTTGGGGTACAAGTGGCATTGGCAAATGACCAAGGCAAAGCAGATGAATTAGCAAAAAAACTTCAAGCCGCGGGATATCGGGTTAAAACCAGTCCAACCAGTCGCGGTGTCCGAGTCATCGTCGGGCCTGAGCGTGGTAAAATCGCAGCATTGGCTCTAAAAGATAAGATTAATAGTGATCCCAAGGTCAATGCAAACGGTGCGTGGGTTTTATACTGGCGCTAATATAATACGTGAGTGGCTCTAATCAGATTTTTGCTAAACAGACGATAAATTCACCTATACCTTTTTAGCGAGCCATCTCTTTGCTTTTTTATTATTAAACACGACATCTATTGTCGTGTTTTTTGTTTTATAGTTTGCCGATTGACGCAAGCTTAGTTACGATAAGCGCCGCTTTTCTCTACTTTTTTTCGTATCACCTGTCAGCCTATAAGGGCTGCCTTGTTGTGATTGACTCGTAAATGACTTGAGTAAGGTCACGATATATAGTCCGTCACTCTCATATTGTATAAGGTAAAACCATGTCATTTGGCGTTATATTCTTAATATTGGCTGTTGGGTTTTTAGGGCTGATTACGTTACCAAAACTGTTCTCAAAACGTCAAAGCGTTGAGCCTGACCCCAAGCCCGTTCGTGGTGATGAGTTGGATATTTGGCCATTCGCGCCCATGCCAATTATGACCGATACTGAGGTGATATTTTTTAAAAAGTTAAAAAATGCCCTGCCAGAATATCATATCTTTGTGCAAGTCCAGCTATCGCGCATTATCGAAGCCAACAGTGATGAGACATCAGAGCGTAACTTTTGGTTCAATCGTATCTGTCGTCAAAGCGTCGACTACGTGATCGTTGATGTGGATGCTCAGACTACGCTGCTGGCAATTGAGCTTGATGATTGGACACATAGTAGTAAAGCGCGCCAAAAGGCCGATGACAAAAAGGACAAAGCCCTTGCTAGTGCAGGTATTGCTATCGTCCGCTTTCATGCTGAACGCATGCCCAGTGCCGATATGCTCAGGTATGAGCTTATGCAGGTGATTGAGACTTATTGATAAGTTGCTTTTTATAGAAAGTAGTATGGATAAGAGTATTTATTTTTTTGTAATATTTCTGTTATATTACTTTACCTTATAGATAAGATATAGAAATAAGAGTATTATTATTTCATTTTCGAGCAAACTTAAGTTTTCTAAATTAGGGTAAGCTTTTATTGATTGAGTAGATACTCTTAAGTCAATAGATTAAGCTTTTGCTATCGCTATTTTTTTCTATATTTCTATAAAGGACTGTGTTATGAAATTTTTTAAATTGACCGCATTAGCTTTAGCCAGTACGTTAGCGTTAGTAGGCTGTGGTGATGACAATAATAGCTCTGGTGGTAACGGAACAAATACGCCAAATGTACCTGTTAAACCACCGGTTGATAACAGTTTGTCCGAGATTGAACAAGCAAAAGAAATGATTCGCACCGCTAAGCTATTTGTCAGTGACAATAAAGCGGTTAAGGATGCTTATGAAGGCGTCAGCGATATCCTTACAGAAAAACAAAACACACGACTGGGCTACACTTTCGATATCCCAGGCGACCTCGACTACTATATGAAAGAGAACAATGTATCAAAGCTCACAGCAGCTGATATTATTGCTTTGGCTAATGATGAAGAGTTTAAAATAGCGTTGGGTAATATAGTATTGACGCCAGAGACAGGTTTTTTAGCAACGATGAATACTGATGGTCAATTTACATTGACTGGTACGACCAAGGTAAGTTTTAAAGAATACATCCCTAGATATAATCCAAATACTGGTCTGTATGAAGAAACACTTCTTAATTCAGATACTTTTACGACTGTATTTGATGGTTACCAAAATGCGCTAAGTTCAAATACTAGCAGTACTAGCTTTAATGGAAGCATAGGTTTCAAGAGTATCAAAATTGGCACAGGCGCTGATACCGTTACCCTAAGTTCAACGGCCAAAGCTGCGACAGTAAATGGCCAATTCAGTGATAAAGTTGTGGTCAATGATGACTTTGATATGAACGATGCAAATGAATCGGGCATTACTCTAGAAAAGGCTGTTATTAAATTAGGTAGCCTGAAACTGTCTGCAAATGATAGTACTATTGAGGCAAAAAACTTAGAGTTTGCCGCATTGGATGTCAGTAAAAAACTTGCAGATAATAGTCTGGCTGTTGGAACGATACCTTATAAAATTGCAATAACAGGTAGGATGACTAAAGAAAAGCCTAGCACTGATATAGAAATCACACTTAATGCTACAGCTAATGATGCTGATATAAAGAAATTTATCTCAGTTGATAAAACAGGTAATATCGAAGAGTCAGCCAATAACTATGTGGGTATGGAAATAGTACTGGCTATTAAAGGGAAGGTCACTAAAGAGGGCGCAATGACGATTCCGTTAGACTTCCAAGCCAACCTTAAACGTACCGCTCGCAATATTATTGAGCTTCAAGGTCTCACCGCTAGCGTAGAAGGGAAAAAATTATTTGTAAAAGGTAAATCTACTTTAGACAGCGACTATGAAGTGATTAGTACGGAGTTCACTATTGAACAAAACAAAGCTTCGATTAAGTTAAGCGTTGATGATAATAGCGATTTCATCACAGATTCAGTTGGTAAGTTGGGTGATATTATGGTCAATGGCAAAGATTATGGTGATCTAGTAGACAACAATGGTCAAATCACGGCCAAGTTCACTGATAATAGCTTAATTATTCTATAACTATATTAGGTTCATCTTTGATTCTCAAGCGTTTCTAGTAGCGATTGAGGTATAGAAATACAAAGAAAGAGACAGCTGATACTGTCTCTTTTTTATGCCCTTTAATAAACGTGAGAAACCTATGTCATACTTTTACTCAACGCTATGCGATTCGATACCTAAAAGTTCAGTACCAATGCCACGAAAGCGTACGATATTAATTATGACGCCAATGACTGTCGCCATGATTGTATCCACATCTGCTATAGCAAAAGACAATTACGCCGACAACTATGCTAATGATGAGGCTAGTGTGAATTTTAACTTTAATCCCCAAGCGACAGGATTAATAGACAGTCAGACCGAAACATCAAACACTCAGATAGACTGGTCAGCAGTAGTGACCGCTCATAGCCCATCGCAACCCATATCAGCATTTTTAGATCATTGGGATGCACCTTTGGAATCAGGTGATCATGCTTATGCCCAAGCAAGAACGTCGTTTGAAGTTCGTCCTGCTGGCAGTGCTATTAGCTATGGTTTGGGATGGCGTTATGATTATTTGATGACTTTTAGCGAACAGACTGCTGAAGTGTATTGGCAATACGAGAATAAGCTACCTCCAAGTAAGGGCCAGAATTTTCCACTGTTTTTAGAGGCCAAACATAATGAAAGAGTGGGGGCTAACGTTGGCTTGACTCAGCAAATCATGCCTAACTGGCAATTGACCACTCGTGCTAACGTTTGGCAGGGATTACACGCATTAGAAGGTAAGATAGTAGGCGACGTGAGTACAAGAGCATTACCCGATAGCGAGGTAACAAATATACGAGACAGTCTTGATAAGACCAACGCCTATATAGACTACTATTATGACGAGCCAGCCCTAGGTGAAGAAAACTTGGGTTGGAATCCTGCCAAACCTTCAGGATACGGTTATTCGCTCGATTTGCATCTCATAGGTGATTTATCTGAAAATACGAAATTATCTCTTCATGGCTACGACATTCTCGGACGCATGCATTGGAAAGACATGCCAAGCACACGTTACAATTTGGATTATGATGTCAATGGTCGACCTTTATATACTATTGAGGGGCAGCTGAGTACCGACGATATAACACAAACATTGCCATGGCGAGTAGAGGGTAGCCTTCAGCATCAGTTAGACAACCAATGGCAACTTGGTCTACATGGCCAAGTAAATGATATTCAAGACTTGTACCAATTATCAGCCGGCTATCAGATCAACCATGATACTTATCCTTTTGTTGTTACTGGTTTAGTAGAGCCGCAGACGCATGCGTTAGGTTTAGCTATGGACAGTCAATATGGCGGCATCAAACTGCTTACCGATAGTCTTGATTCGGAAAAAGCCAAGCGTAGTGAGATTAGTTTGTATGGACGTTATGCTTGGTAATTATCATAGATGTGTATCAACAAAACGAAATATATTAACTTAGTGCTACTTAAAATTCATCCTGAACGCTATCATCCTGTTTAGGATAAATCACTATTAGTCTATCGCCCTCAAAGTATAATCCTGTTTTCAATATCTCATTTTCAGAATAGGTGAGCGGCGGCTGACGTCTATCATAGCTATCATAAAAGCTGCGTTTGCTAAACCATTCAATATAATGAGCAGATCGCAAGGCGCTGATATCAAGCGTTGCAAGGTTGACCGTATCATTCTTATCACACCATTCATGTATTGGAAAGCTTGGCGTTAGCCAATGAAGACAATCATAGTGGCCAAAATGATTAGTGTTTATTGGTAAAAAGAATCGTCCTTTTATAACGCCATAACGCTTATCAATTTTAACCTGTCCATGATTTTCAGTATCTACCCACACCACTCGAAACTGCTTGGTCTGCATATGGGTCATTTTACGCTGCAAATTATCTTTGGAATTTATCCCAACCCAATTCTCAGGAGCAAAAGGGGCAGATCCCATAAAAAACTTAATGGCCAACTCCCAATGTTCGACTAGATTCTCTTGATGATTATACAAAATCAAATCCAGCTCGCCCGTTGTTTGTTTGCCGTTATACAGCTGCACATTATTGGCGAGCATTTCATATGAATGCAGCTTACGTGTAAAACCATCTTCTAACCAAAATGATAGTAGTCCTTCAAAGTGAAAACCCAAACGGTTCGGGCTTGGACGCTTGAGCAAATAACGGGTGAGTGCTTGATAAGCGTTGGTGGTGTCAAGCTCGTCTAAACGCTGCTGGTATGCCTCAAATTGCGTTTGCCAAAAGCTGGCGCTATGTACCTCAACCTCATGTGTGTTTTGATGCGGCGCAAAGTCTAGCCATTTCGTCAAGACATTGGGGCACGCCAGCACATAAGCCAAATCGCGGACAAAAGGACGCTGATATGCGTTCCAAGGGGCATCATCTGTAAGCGTAGGATTAGGCTTGGTGAGAGTATTGGGCATAGGATAAACCATCATCGTGGTAGAGCATTTACCCTAACGGCTCGTCTAGTAAAAGTCTAGTTATGGTGAGTATCAGTAAGGGTAGTGTGTACGCTGTCGCTATGAAGGAAGGGCGATAATAATGTGATAAATATAAATACTGATATCAGGCGACGATAGTAAGTAAGGTAATAGGATACTAATTACCATTTTGAGTAGAGAGAGTTGCCAGTTTTTTGGTTTGCGGAGTTGGTTTTTAGGTCGCTGTTGTGAGTTCTTGTTTGGGTAGGTCATTTTTTAGCTCCATGTAGTGTATTGAGCCTTAGCAGTGTGCTACGGTTTACATGGGCTAGATTAATATTAATTAAGAGTAATAATAAGATGACGCTTCTAGAAGCGTAAGGGGTGCATGATGAAAAGATTATATAGTTACACTTATTTACATGTATCTGAGACATTCCCAAAAAGTGTGTAACTGCTTATAATCCACTAACCGGAGAATAAGCAATGACTACTCAATCTGACATT
>NZ_CAJGZJ010000025.1 GCF_904846225.1 Psychrobacter immobilis
GAATAGGTCATGGATTCTTCTGCTACTTCGCTTATTTTAAAAGCATTGTATCTTATTTATAAAAGACTGACTATATATGGCTGTTTCTTAATAATCCTTCAAGCGATGCGATGATAATCAATAGTTTATCGTGTCACTTAAGGGATTTTTTGCGGTCTATCGAAATAGAACACATAGATCAAAAAGCAGATGCTAAGTTAAGCAAAAGAATTGAGAGTTTGTCCCAAATTAACTAACCACTATATCTGTTATTTATACAATTTATAAAACCAAAGCTTTAACGTACCAAAATCACCGGTGATAATGTGCTGGCGATAATTTCTGTCGTGGTGCTACCCAAAAACAGTTGCTGCAACTTAGAATGACCATAAGCACCCACCACCATTACATCAATGTTGTTTTCTAACTGAAATTCTAATAATCCATTGACAGCGTCAGCGGCTGATAAATGATGAGCAGCTATATTGAAACCAGCCGCTTCTAATTGCGCGGCTGCCGCACTTAAGCTTTGCTTAGCTGCGTCGTTTTGATTATTTATCATGACGATATGGCCTTTCATGCCATTTAAAACAGGGCTTCTTGCAACCAGCCATACGGCTTTAATCGCGGTTTTGCTACCATCAAAAGCGATCATATATGAGCTTGGTTCTTTGAACGCCTCTGAACAAATTAATATAGGAACGTCTGATGCACGCGCAACCGTTTCGATTTGACTGCCGATATTGATGCGACTGTTTTTATGGTCTTCTCCGCGTCGTCCCATGACAATGGCACGATTGTCTGCTTTAAAGTGCTCAATAGCAGGTAATAATTTGCCGTGACGTTGATATATACGGATATCGATGTGACCAAATTTATCTTGAATATGACTTTTTGCGTCTTGCACCAAGGCATTGCTATAGCTGTTTACGACTTTCGCTCTTTGTTCGTCCAGTTGGGTCAGCTCTTCTAATAAAAACTGTCGACTGTTAATGCCTATCGCACCCGATAAGTCGCGTCTGAAGGACACAGGAACGTCACTAACATGCATCAATCCCACTGGTAAGTTTAGCTTACTGGCATACCACGCGGCATAGTCACAAATCGATTCAGTCACTGCCGAGCCGTCAATACAGGCCAAAATGTGCTGTGATGTTGTCATAATTCATCCTTAAATTTGGTTATTTAATCCTATGTCGCTCTTTATACAACCCTTAATACATAAGCAAGCCATGCTCTCTAGTGGCAAGTATCTCCTAAACACGCCATAAAAGACATTTGTTCGTTGACTTAATAGTAACCAATTTTCGCGACTTCATCCAGTGATGTATTGACGATTATATCGTCCTATTAAACTTGATATCACCCTAACTAAAGAGACTTTCTGCTAGTGTAAGTTTGCCTTATCAGTGACGTCTTATATTCTGCTGATAACATGCGCTAGCAAAGTTTGCTACAATGTATTTTTATAATTTATGATTTACGTATCGTTATTTAGGTGATGGAACTATGGCAAAAAATGCCCTACAGGCTCAGTTATTAAAAGCGGGATTGGTGGATAGCAAAAAAGCCAAAAAAATCAGCAAGCAGACTCAGCATGCCAAGCGTACTGGTGACTCAGAAAGTATCGAAGCAAAAAAAGCATTAGCAGACGCTCAAGCCAAAAAGCTGGAGAAAGATCAAAAGCTCAATCAAGAAAAACAACGGGTTTTAGAAGAGAAGATGCTCAAAGCCAATATTGTGCAAATGATTAAGCAGCACCAGATCATGGACACCAGCGGAGAGGTCAGCTATCAGTTTGTAGATGATTCTAAGGTCAAAAAAATCGCTATTACTCAAAAGCTATATGATCAAATCGTGGTCGGTCATGTGGTCATCGCGCGATTAGAAGAAGGTTATGCGCTACTTCCTCGTCCGTTAGCCGATCGTATAGATACGAAGATGGAAGGATTTATGGTCGTGTCTAATAACGCGTCAGAAGAAGTGTTGGCAGAAGATGATCCTTACGCCGCTTATGTGATTCCAGATGATTTAATGTGGTAGTAATGCACCTTTATAATGATCGTTAAATCAAAAACCCTTTATAGCGTTAAGTGGACTATAAAGGGTTTTTGGCATGACGTATTTGCTAAAGTTTGTTCTAAATTAAACTAGTATCAAGCGCGGTCATCTTTATTCACTATTAACATTCATTAGTGTTATGACTAATATTGCTATAAATCATACTGCTATAGTCGATCCACTATAAAAAATATAGTGCTATTGGAATGAGTTTTGCGCCAACTCTGGCAGCAACGGCAGGGCAAGTAATAAAAATTTATACCAGTAGCGCGTGATAATATTTGACCTTAGTTTATTTAGAATTGACTATATGGTCAGCTCCTGACGCTTTAAGCCAATGGTTCTGAGCGCCCCTTTGTCATCAACTTCTTTGATGATCAATGACCACTCTTCACTTATCGCCACAGTATCACCCGATACTGGCGCCATATCTAAGCTTTCTTTGACATATTCCGCGACGGTTTGATCCCACATGGTTTTTGCACCGCCTTCAGATTTAGAGTTCAGGCAGTCTACCAGTGTCTCTGATTCCATGACACCCGTAAAGAATGGCAAATCGCCAAGTTTGACACTAGGTGAAAGCAGCCAATCACCATAAAAATCATCAATGGCTTTGCGATCCAATGTCGTATCGTTAAATATTTTAGCAATCTGGCTGGCATGATCGCCGCGCATGGCATACCAAACACTGTCCCAAAATTTCAGCCTAGTATTATCATCTACAATCACAATCTGCTGCCCACGCACCAAGGCAAAAACACCAATTTGATCAGGATTGACGCGATTAGAAATGTCTTTCGGATGACGACCAATTGCAAACGCGCCAGCCTTTACTTGAAACTGATATAAAGTAATACTGGCTTTGTCTGATACCCAAACCTCATTCTTTTCTTCTGGATCTTTATTATTAGGAATACGCACTTTGAATAAATCTGCCATAAAAGGAATGGTCGTTCCTTGCAAAATCAGCGACAAAACCACCACACCAAAAGCAATGTCAAACAACATGAAAGCGCCATCTATTCCTGCCATGACGGGTAGTATCGCAAGCGTAATAGGCACTGCACCGCGCAAGCCGACCCAAGAAATAAAACCAATCTCTCTGTCTTTAAATTTAAAGGGTTTAACGCTGGTATAGACGGCGATCGGACGGGCAACCAAAATCATAAAGGCGGCAATGGCGACTGAATAATACCAGACATCAAGGACATGTGATGGCGTGACTAATAACCCCAGTACCACGAATAATACGGCTTGTGACAACCAAGCAAAGCTGTCCATCACCCGCATGACATGCTCAGTCGAGCGTACTTTATGATTCCCAATCAGCACACCAGTGAGATAAATCGCCAAAAACCCACTTCCGCCAATCAGATTGGTCGCAGCAAAGACAGCCAAGCCCGCCGACATTATCAAGATGGCATACATGCCTTCTGCCAAACGTAGCTTGGGTAATAACCTTGACAATAAATAACCAAACAGCAAACCCATACCTAAGCCGAAGCCGAGCTGCTGTAATAGCAATCCTAAAAAACCCAATACGGTCTGACCAGCGGGATCAACATTTAAGGCAATCAAACCCGTGACTAATAAAATCGCCAAGGGATCGTTGGCACCAGACTCTAATTCAAGTGTGGCTTGGACGCGATCATTCAGCTTAACGCCGCCATTACGTAGTAAAGAAAACACGGCTGCTGCATCGGTCGAACCCACGATAGCCGCCATCAATAGACCAAAGCGCCAATCGACATCAAGTAACCAAGTGACAAATGCGCCCAATATCATTACTGTCGCAAGTACGCCCCAAGTCGCCAAGGTGATTGCAGGCTTAAGCCCCACTCGAAATGACTTGAATGAGGTACGTAGACCACCATCCAACAAGATACAGGCCAGCGCTGCCTGCCCGACAAAATTAGCAATACCATATTGGGAAAACTCGATACCTAAAATACCGTCTTCGCCCGCCAGCATCCCTACGATTAAAAACAACAGCAATAACGGAACGCCCAAACGCGCTGATAACGTACTTGCCATGATACTGGCGAAAATTAACAATGCCCCTACAAGGTACAGGATATTTAAGGTATCCATCTTTTTTTAAGCCCTATTTTTATAAATTATGACGAATGCAGTGATGACGATAATGTGGATCCAAGTTTGCGACGGTAGTACTAAAAAATCGCTCTTAAGAATAACATCTACGAGCGAATCTATAGAAAATATCTGTAGAAATATGTACCAAATTCTATATATGCCGTTGATATATTACCGTTCCAAAAATCTTACTCAACCCTAATCAATATTAACTATTGGTTAGGTTTAACATTTTCTTTCTGCTTCATTGTCACGTGCTACCTCTCGTTTGAGACTTAGACTGACCACGACTCCACAGACTTTTTTAATTGGCGATGGAACTCACCGTCCAATAAAACAGGGTTATGCGGCCGTTAAAATAGCCGTCGCATTATTTAAAATATTGATGCTGGCATTGAGATCGCGGTTATGTAGAACCTGACATACAGGACAGATCCACTCCCGCATTTTCAACGTCAACTCACCTTTACCAAGAACATGACCACAACTTGAGCAGGTTTTTGAGCTTGGGTAGAATCTGCCAACTGACTTCACAACTTTTCCTTGCTCATTGGCCTTGTAGATAAGCTGACGCTTAAACTCAAAGAAACCCAAATCACTGATGGCGCGTGACAATCGGCGGTTCTTAACCATGCCTTTAACATTCAAATCCTCAATCGCCAACGCATCGAACGTTTTAACCAGCTTTGATGTGATCTGATGAAGAGAATCCTGCCTAATACACCTGATTTTGTAGTGCAAACAAGAGAGCTTGGTTTTCGCTTTTTCTCTGTTTTTGCTGCCTTTCTTGGTGCGACTTAGGTTTTTATTGAGGGTTCTCAATTTCTTAAGGTTTGCTTTAAGCGGTTTGAGTGCTTTTATTTTGCTGCCGTCTGATAAAACCAATAAATCGGTAATGCCAAGATCAATCCCCACGCTTTTGCCTGTTTTGATAATATTTTTAGCGGCATCGTTAATCTCAACGGCTACGCTGACAAACCACTTACCGCCACGTTTAGAGATGGTGGCTGACATGATTTTACCCTCAAATCGTAGTAACTCTTTCATGCGAACCCAGCCTAAATTTGGGATTCGAATGGACTTACCTTTAATGGCAAATTGGTCATTAGATAAGCTAAACCTATCGTCACGTCCTTTTTTACGAGCTGCGGGGTATTTCGCCAACCCTTTAAAGAAGTTGCCATAAGCATCACCCAGCTGCATGATCGCAAGCTGCGGGGCGCATTTGCTGACTTCTAGCATATAAGGGAAAACGTCACGCTTAATGGCGTTCAATTCGCGTCTGAGCTTCGCCTGTGAGGGTCTGTTTAGCTTTTGGGTGTCAATATCGATACCAGACTCTAAACATGCATCACGGTATGCCTTGTCATCACTATATTGCCGTTGCCACTCATGCAAAGCCCAGTTATAAGCTTTTCTCGCCACGCCACAAGCACGAGCAAAGTGATTTGCCTGTACGTTGTTTGGTTTGAGTTCAATGATGTGGCCACGGATCATAATGCTTGTTTAACCGCCTCTATTAGTTTTTGATTTTTCTTACTGCGAGAGCCGTATAGTCTTGCTGAAAATACGGTGATAATCTCTAATACATCTTGGGCTAATTCTTGCTCAAAACTAAGTTCCTCGCCTTGATTGATGATAACGACCTCAACATCACGCGCTTCACATATCATAAAGACAAGCTCGGCACCAAAGCGTAATAATCTGTCCTTGTGGGTGATGACCAATCGTTCAATCTTGTTATCGAGAATATCATTCAGTAAAGTCTGTAAGCCTTTTTTCTTATAGTTCATACCACTACCAAGATCGGTTATGGTTTCAAAAACCCAACCTTGCTTGGCGCAGTAAAGTTCTAAAACCTGAGCTTGGCGAAGTAAGTCATCTTTTTGGTCATTACTTGAAACACGAGCATAAGCAATGGTTTTTCTGTCTAATTTGGGTGACGTATTTAAAGGATGCGGTCTGATTTCACTTAAATCATAACGTCTATGACCGTTTTCCGTCCTTTTAGCAACCAACGTGCCATCCTCATCCCAACGCCTTAATGTTGATTGAGCAACTCCGAAATGCTTAGATGCCGCTCCAATACTAACAAGCTTTCCCATATCCCCAACTCTATCTTACAATACAATTTATCTATCATAGATAGAAATAAGTATAATTAGATATATTTTATTTAGCTGTTTCGTAACCCTTGATAAATCATCATTGGCAGCTTTTTTATACATTTTTTTATCTATTCATAGGGAGGCAGCGCAAAATTTATCGCAGTAGCACTGTGTTTTTTTATAGTGGATCAGCTATATCGTGACTATCGATATAATCATTCATGACTCGTAATTCTTGTAAATGCTGCGTCTCCATTTTTTCTAATAGTCTATCCAGACGCTGCTCAATATTATTCAATACCTTTTGTAATAGCTCACTGGCTTCCGCTTTTTTTTCATGGCTCACATTTTTAGCGTTTGTATTGATCGTGGTTAGTTGGTGATAACTGGCCAGCATTTCAGGCAGTCGAGTATGCAGCATCTTATTCAATAAAAACGATTGCTCTGTAATTACAGGGGTTTTATTCTGCTGTTGTGACTCTTTTTGATAAAGTTGATAATTATCGATCTTTTCATCAATACGTTGTAATTGACGCAATTGATTCTCTGATAGATTTTTTAGGTGATTCTTATTCAAGTTTAGCTGTTGCCAACTTACCGCAGATAGCGACAATGGTGCATTATAATCTTGATACGTGAGTACACCTGGGGAGATGCCAACCACTTTATGAAAAGCTTGCCAGCCTTTTCTACCCAAATAAAAAGTGGCAATCGTCGTCACAATTCCAATGCCTATCAATATACTCATATAAGCTCACCATCTATTGCTCAATTATCCGCCTTACCACTTAATACGTATTGTCATTACTCACAATTGAATATTTTCAGTTTTTGGAGTTTTATTGCTGGCCTCTTCAGTAGACTTAATGATTTCTTCATTATGGTTTAAAGATGGAACACTTGCGCTCGTTTCTGGATTATCAAAACGCGTTTGTAGATATCTATTGGTCACCAGCAGTTTTTGGCCATCCTGATGATAGGAGGCGCTAAGTAAGTCATCAAACTGAGTATTAATCGTTTTGAGCACCTCTAATAACGCCTCTCTACCAGTCACATTAGAATGCTTAATTTTCGTCGTATCCGCACGAGCGCCATCTAAGTCATTCAAGCGGCGATAATCAGCCACTGCTTGGGGTACGTGTGTGTCCATTAGATTTTGAATCATGATATAAGTTTCGTTAACCGTATCCTTATCATCAATTTTTCCATCATTATTGGTGTCACCATAGATGACCCGTAGCTTCTCACCTTTTTGATTGATTTGGGCAAGTGCGGTTTTGACTTCTTCTGGCAAGCTTTTTTCGGGAATGTAACCCAATTGCGGCATCGCTTTATATTCAAGCATTTTGGGCGCAGTCACTTTTTTTATGCCGCGATAACCCAGATATAACCCAGCGGCTGGTAGTACCCCATATAAAACAAGCATCACTAACATCGCGGTAACTTGGGTCATCAGATTGTCCTTTTATGATTACTAACCACTTATTGCTCACAGCCCTAATATTAAAGCGAGCATTTTTGATAGATCGTTTTTATGAGCATTTTTAAAATAAGGACACGCCCTAGATTTGTGTACGGCTTTTGACATAACGGTGCGTTGAGGCCAGACGATTCATCACTGTTTGATGCAGCTCATCTAATAACTCATCAAGCTCATAGTCAATCTCTAAGAACAAATCGGTCAGCATATCGCCTGCCGTCATTTTGCCTTGCACTACATTATTCTTCGTACGATGTGGACTAAAGCGTTGCAGCTGCTCATAATGATGCAGTGCTTCAGGGATACTTTCAGTCACGAGCTTATCGATGACAAATTGGCGCTCATTATGCTGTTGTTGCTGTTCATTAAGCTCACTACTCCACTCACGGTAGCGCTTTAGCTTGCCGTTAATTCTGTCTAGTATCGCGACGGCTTCTATCGGCATAGCATTTAGGGTGGCCTCATCAACCACATCAATGAGCTCAGTCATAATCGGGCAGCGTCCATGTTTGAGATACCATAAGGTATCTGGGTCAAAAGGCGGTCTATTGGTCGGGAGCATTTGGGCACGATTGGACAAATAGCGATCGGTCAATGGCGTTGACGAGCGAACATCGTTCACTTGCGCTAGTGCATCACAAATACGATCCGCACGCTCAGGCGGAGTAAGCGTGGAGGGTTCACTACCTGCTCGATTGCTGCCATCATCGCCATCAGCTTTTTGACTCGTACTCATCTCTTGAGCATTTTTAGCTGCTAGCGTTGGCAAGTCATCTTGAGCTTGCCCAAATGACTGTAGCATTCTTGCCAAACTTACCACCATGACCTACCTTGCCTCTCGTTCAATGCACTCACCTCGTGCTCATATTGCATATAGTCATTCAATAGCGTATCTTAACAGTTTTTTTTGGCGCTGCCAGTAAGCAAAATGTCAACAATCCTATTCTTCAACATACTAAGCACACCGTTATGAATGCGCAAGACTACATTTCTGGATTTTTACTGGGGCTATCGCTCATTATCGCGATCGGCTCACAAAACGCTTTTGTGCTCAAACAAGGTCTCAAACGCGAGCACATATTTTTGGTGTGTCTTTTTTGCGCCGTGAGTGATGCGCTTCTGATCTCTGCGGGCGTCGGCGGTTTTGGCGCGGTAACAGCGCGCTATCCACAAGTGGTAGACATTGCCAAGTTCGCTGGTGTGATATTCTTGCTGGGCTATGGATTACAGAGCTTATATGCCAGTGTGCGCCTATCACATTCGCTTAACATCGATGGACAGGTCGTGACCAGCTTAAAAAAAGCCTTATTATTATGCTTTGGCTTTACTTGGCTCAACCCCCACGTCTATTTAGATACATTGGTGCTCGTCGGCATGGTTTCAACAGGCGCTAGCAGTAAGCTCACATTTGCGTTTGGGGCAGTCAGCGCGTCTTTCTTTTTCTTTTTTGCATTGGGTTATGGCGCGCGATTACTTAGGCCATTATTTGCAAAACCAAAAGCGTGGAATATACTCGATGCCTTAGTCGGATTATTGATGCTGTACTTGGCTTGGCATTTGTATCAAAGTTAGAAAGCGGCTATGAAGGCAGAAACAATAATAAGCTATAGTCAGTGAAAAGTAATATCGATATATCACGCACCGTTGCTATCAATTTTTTGCAGCATCTATAGTTGATGCCTTATAAAAAGAACACAGCGCTACCGGAATGAATTTTGTGCAGCCTCTGTGATAGCAGCTAGCAAGAAAAATTGATAGCAGCAGTACCGTAGTATTCTCAGAGTGTTTTGACGATAAATAATAAATACAGCTCTAACGAATAAAAAAAGCCAAACACATGAGATAAATGTGTTTGGCTTTTTAAAATCTGATACTTTTACTATTTATAATATTTTTTACGTTTTTTGAGTTTAACAAAGATCAAGTTCAAAAAGGTTTTTACATTAGACTAGGAAATAAAGTCCGTAGCCCATTAACGATAATTTCGATAGAAACGGCTGCCAATAGCATACCCATAATTCGGCTCATAATGTTCAGCCCAGTATCACCCAATAAGCGACTGATACGACCTGCTGCCATCAATGCCACATAACAAAAGAAACTGATAAATAAACCCGCAATCAAAATGGCCGTTACCTGCAAAATACCAGACACTTGCGAAGAGTAAATGATAACGGTTGAGATGCCGCCAGGACCAATCATCATCGGAATAGCAAGTGGAACCACAGCTGCTGCCATTGATGGCGGCGCATCTTGCACATGATCAGTATCAAAATTTTCTTGGTCAGGCTTAACGGGGTTGCCTTCGCCATTCATCATATTCAGGGCAATCAAGAATACCAATATACCGCCTGCCAACTGAAACGAACCAATTGAGATACCCAGTACTTTGAGTAGTGTCTCACCTGCTACGGTGAAAAAGCTAATGGTAATAAAGATCGTCAGGCAAGCAACGCGCGCAACTTTACGTCGATTATTCATGGAATAACCACGGGTCAAATCCAAAAATAACGTCAGGGCGCTAAATGGATTAATCAACACCATAAAAGCTAAGATTATCTTAATAATTTCAGTATTCACTGAACGCTCGCTTGTCTATTAATACAACAGGTACAAAAATTAAGGCCATCAAGCGGATGCATAGATGTCCCAATAGGCGGTTAAAAAAGGCATTGTAACATAGGCTGATAAATCAATAAAATCATTAACTTTGCTTAATGCTTCCTATCTAATGCTCCTTCTCCCATGTCCTTCTAACGCCTCAATATCAATTGTCGCTTTTGATAAGTTGCCCAGTCGCGCATTTAGCAGATCGCGCCCCAAGTGATATAGTCAATCCGCTATGAAACAAACACAGTGTTACTGGGATAATAGTAGCGCGTGATAATATTTGACCTTATTTCATTTAGGATTCACTATGAGTTTTGTCGTAAAAATATCGACGCGACTGATGCGCTAAAGTTTATGCGCTAAAATCCAAGCCAATATCTAACGCAGTGGTGCTATGCGTCAAATATCCCATCGCAATGAAATCAATACCTGTCTTTGCGACGGCTTGTACTGTTGCAGGTGTAATACCACCCGACGCTTCAGTCTTGGCGCGACCTTTGCACATTGCCACTGCTTGTGACAATATTTCGGGTGCCATATTATCCAACAACACCAAACTCACACCAGCATCGAGCGCCTGCTCTAGCTGCGCTAACGTATCGACTTCGACCTCAATTGCAATCAAATGGCCAGCAAAGTCTTGAGCTTGTTGAATGGCGGTTTTTATATCACCAGCGATGGCAATATGATTGTCTTTGATTAAAATCGCATCATCTAGTCCCAATCGATGATTGCGTCCGCCACCGCAGCGTACCGCGTATTTTTGTACGATACGCAAGCCTGGAATGGTCTTGCGCGTACAGGTGATTTGCACAGGATATGCCGCGACACTATCGACGATCTGCTGAGTCGCGGTGGCAATACCACTCAAATGCGTCATAAAATTAAGTGCCGTACGTTCTGCTGTCAGCAAGTGACGTGCATTACCACGAACCATCGCCAAAACGGCACCAGCAACAACCCTTTCACCATCACTGACTTGCGCGATAAATTCAATTTTTTCATCAATCAAAGCAAAAGCCAAACGTGCTAAATCCATCCCGCATATCACGCCTCCCTGCCGCGCTGTGATCTGTAGCGCGGCTTGCCTATCAGCTGGAATAGTCGCTTGGGACGTGATATCGCCGCGTCTGCCCAAATCTTCGGTTAGTGCATTTTCAACCAATGGTCTAAGCAATACGTCATCCAATGCTGGTTGTTTTTTGATTGTCATTTTTAACCTCTATATAAGCCCATTATTCACATAAAGTTTATTTAATTAAACTCAAAATGAGCATAAATATAGCGTAAAATTAACGGTCTCGCAAGAAAGGATAATTATTTATATTTCTGCTATATTCAGTTCAATATAAAATCGAGAGGTTAGAGTACTCAATATTCATAAATAATTATGTGCGGTTAGGATAAATTTTCCTTATTCATTATTTGCGTTTAGGCAACTTGCTGTCCATCAACAGGCTTTGTAGTTCAATATCATGACGAAAGCTATAGAGCTTGGCGGGACGACCACGTTGAGCGCTACTACTCTCTCCTGTCTCGGTCACTAAATGTTGCGACTCAAGCAGACGGCGAAAATTCTGTTTGTGCAAACGTGTCCCCGACAGGGCTTCAACGCTTTGCTGTAATTGCGATAAAGTAAATACGTCTGGCATCAAGCCAAAAATAAGCGGTCGATATTCGATCTTGGCACGCAGCCTTGAGATTGCAGTCGCAATGACACGGCGATGATCATAATACATCGGTATTCCTATCAGCTGTGACCAATCTACCGATGAAATATTGGCTTGATAACTAGGCTGATAAGTCGGCGGATAAGTCGGCGCTTCAGGTATCAGCCCCGCTTCGTAAAGCATTTCATAGCGCAGTAACACATGCTCCGCGACCCACTCTCTGCTTTCATAAACTGGATCGTTAGCTGACTCATTACCAATACCTACAATCTTAATGTCGCCTTCTGCTAGAAATGACTCACTTAAACCCCAGCATAAACCGATACGCTGTCGCCGGCGCTGCTGAGCCGTCGTATCTTTTGCCGTATTGGCCCAGTCCAACAAAGCAGGCACAATAAAATCCATAATGATAGTGGGCCGACCATTCAAATGATTTTCCCAAGGAAAATAGTCGTACCAATCGCGCCATAGCGCCTGACTTTGTAGTTGCGGCGTTTGCGTTTCTTGTACCAATCCTAGATAGCTCACATAAACCAATGCATGACCATCGACGTTACGCCTATTGGTATCGACAAAGGTATAAAGCTGCTCTAAATAACCAAGCGGCTGCTGCGTTTGCTCCTCAACCCATTGACGAACACCTGCTTGTAATGACCGATGTAATGGCATGAGTGGGCCATTGGGCAATAACTTACCTTGATCGACAGTTAATACCCGAGCGGTATTTTCTGTAATGGCAATGAGTACCGCGACCACTTCTGTCGTGCCACTACCTTGCGGATGCGCATGTGAATAAGACAACGTCATGAGTTTAGGAATTATCCTTTATTTTTAAAAATGCAATGGATGAACAATAAACAATGAAACTTGCTACTGATAGCATTACTCAGTATAGCGTGGCTTAGTATAACTTGAATCCAAAACTATCATAGTCTGACGTTGTAATCACATCAAGTGAGAGATGGCATCCGAAAATGACAGATGACAGATGACAGATGACAGATGAAAAGTGAGAGGTAATATTCAAAAGAAAAGAAGAGAAATTCTACTTTAGCTTTAGTGCTTGAGATAGAGAACTTAAAAAATACTTGTTTTTATGCTCAAAATGAGCATAATTAAGACAGTTTATTCTGAGTCCTATTTAATTGACCGACTTTTAACGGCATGTCATTTGTCGTTACTGCACCAAAGGTTACCCTTATGAAAATTTATCCGTATGACGCACCCAAGATGAGCAATGACAATCGCATTGTGACTCAAATGGATATCGACTATGCCAAAGCCAAAATACCAGCAGATTTGCCACGTACAGAACGCATCGCTGTCGAAGAAAATATCAAACAATTATTAAAGGACAACAACGCTGTACTGGTCGCCCATTACTATGTCGATCCTTTTATTCAGGATTTGGCGTTAGCAACGGGTGGCTGCGTCGGTGATTCGCTTGAAATGGCGCGCTTTGGTCAAGCGCATAGCGCGCAAACATTGGTCGTTGCTGGCGTGCGTTTCATGGGCGAATCAGCAAAGATATTGAGTATGGAAAAGACAGTGCTTATGCCAGATTTGGAAGCGGAATGCTCGCTTGATTTGGGTTGTCCTGCTGATGCGTTTTCCGCATTTTGTGATGCTCATCCAGAGCGCACCGTCGTGGTCTACGCCAATACCAGTGCCGCCGTGAAAGCGAGGGCTGATTGGGTAGTGACATCCTCCGTCGGTATCGACATCGTTCATCATTTACATGCACAAGGCGAGCCTATTATTTGGGGGCCTGACCGTCATTTGGGTAAATACATCGCGCGTGAGACGGGTGCAGATATGTTGCTCTGGCAAGGCTCATGCCTCGTACATAATGAGTTTAAAGCCACAGAGCTGACTCAATTAAAGCAGGAATATCCAAACGCAAAAGTGTTGGTACATCCTGAATCTCCCGATAGTGTCGTTGCGCTTGCAGACGTGGTTGGCTCGACTAGTAAACTGCTGCAATCAACTTATGAGATGGACGCCGATACTTTCATCGTCGCAACCGACTTAGGTATCTTACATGAAATGCAAAAACGCTCACCATCTAAACGCTTTTTGGCAGCGCCAACGGCTGGAGAAAGCGCCAGTTGCAAAAGCTGTGCATTTTGTCCATGGATGGCAATGAATGGTTTGCAAGGTATTGAGCAGTGCTTAACCGATAAGAGCGGTGAAGTGCTGATGACACCTGAGCTGGCAGTAGCAGCCAAAAAACCCTTACAACGTATGCTTGATTTTGCCGAATCACAAAAACAACGAGTGGCCGCTAGTGGTGACATCGTTAAAGACCGTGCGCTGTTTGCCAATGTCGGAGCCGCCTAATATGAACGAGGCATTTAAGGCAAATAAAAAAGGACATATCGCTGATGATAGGGCAGAAACGGACGTCCTAATCATCGGTGCTGGGCTTGCAGGCTTAAGCACGGCACTATCTTTGCCAAAATCGCTAAACATCACGGTATTGAGCAAAGCGGCGCTTGAGGTTTGCTCCAGTCACTATGCGCAAGGCGGTATCGCCGCAAGCTTGGATAAAAACGATTCTATCGCTAACCATATTGCTGATACGCTGGTCGCTGGCGCAGGATTGTGTGATGCTGATAACACCGCCCGCATTCTAAGCGCTGGTCAGCAAGCCATCGAATGGCTATGTGCGCAAGGTGTGCCTTTTACCCAAATGCCTCAGCATTACAGTCAGCAAAAACCACTAGTTGAGTTGAACACTGATGACCTGCATTTGACCAAAGAAGGCGGTCATGGTTGTAGACGAGTGGCACATGCTGATGATGCAACGGGTCGGCACATCATGGAAGCGTTGAGCGTAAAAGCCCACGCTGCAAATAACATCACTATCCTGCCCTACCATGAGGCGCTGGATTTACTAACGTCACCATTCAATGATAGTGGCTCTTTAAACGTTACTGACGCTGGTGTTCATGCTGGTTATGATGCTAAGTATTGCCATGGCGCGCTTGTTTTCGATCATAAAAATCAGCGTCAACTTACCTTTCGCAGTCGTGCCGTCGTACTGGCCAGTGGCGGTTTAGGACAATTATTTAAGCGAGCCAGCGCGCCCAATGTCTGTGTCGGCGACGGGGTGATGATAGCATGGCAAGCAGGTTGCCGCTTAGCAAATCTAGAGTTTATACAGTTTCATCCGACAGGTTTGGCGCTTAGCGATAGCAGCTTTTTGATATCCGAAGCGCTGCGCGGTGAAGGTGGCCGATTGTACTGTCCGCAGACAGGCACACGCTTTATGCTAGATATCGACGCGCGAGCTGAACTTGCACCGCGAGATATCGTCGCTCGTGCCATCGCAGAGCAAATCCATAATAATGGTCTTAGCTATGTCCATCTTGATGTCAGTCACTTGCCAGCGACATTTATAAAAACGCATTTCCCGCAGATTTATCAAACCTTGTTAACGCTTGGTATTGATATGACCATTGAGCCTATTCCAGTGGCCCCGACAGCTCATTACAGCTGTGGCGGCGTGGTTACATCTGCCGATGGTTTAACCGATGTGGCAGGGCTTTATGCGGCTGGTGAAGTCGCCTACACTGGCTTACATGGTGCCAACCGCTTGGCAAGTAATTCTTTATTAGAGTGCGTGGTCATTGGTCGCAATATTGCCACTGATTTGCCACGCTATTTAGAAGCACTCACTGAACTCAATACCCTTTCGTATTATAAAAATCCTCCCCAATCAGCCTTTGATGTTTGGATACCGCCAATACTGAAAGAAACCCAGCCCGTTACATTATCTGCCACCCCTTTGGCTGCACTCGACACTTATGAGCATAACGCCCTGCAAGATGAGCTAAACACTGATAATGAGTTTATGGAAATAACTGCCCAGCTCAAAGTATTAATGACCAATAACATGGGTATCACGCGTTATGCTGAGCAATTAAAACAAGCACTGATAAAAATTGAGCGATGGCAACGACAGACAGCTAATTATAAAGCCAATCATTGCAATATAAATAATGAGAACAGTGCTATGAGCTCGAATCAATTAGCCAGTTTTCAGTTAGCGCGGCAACTACAATTAGCGACACTCATTATTCAGTCGGCTTATCAACGTATTGAAAGTCGCGGCGGCCACCATAGAAAAGATTATCCAAATTTGGCGTCAAACCCTCAAATAAGCGTGATTGAGCCATTATTAGACAGTCAAGAAGATAACATTAGTTGCTTAATTCAGCCTATAATCACTTATTCAGGCGCTAGAATAGTCAAAACAGCGGTCAATATCTAATATAGTCGATCCACTATAAAGTGGCTACAGTGCTACTGGAATAAATTTTACGTAGCCTCTGGCAGCAACGGCCCAGCAAGCAAGAAAAATTTGTCCCAGTGGTGCGTAATAACATTTGCGCCTCTTTTATCGAGGACTGACTATAGCGATTAAGCATTGCTAATCTAGCCACTTATAAAGCAGAAAATGCTTGTCTTTTATCTACTTCAAAGTACTAAGAATATGGCTACTGATATATGGTTTGTTATCGGACTCATGATGGTCGTCAGTTTGGTTTGGGGAATGCTGGCCATACCTCATCTACGCACTCGCATGCCAAAAATATATCTCATCGCACGGTCTTGGTGGTTTATGCTAGCGGCGCTGTTTATTTGCTACGTCGTTGCCAAGCTGGACAATAACAGTCCGCACGCTCAACATCACCCTTATCAGTGGCTGCTTATTGCGTTTTTTATGCTTATTGGATGGCGTGGTATTTTTGAGATCAGACGTTTGTGGTGTATAAACAGCAAATCACGTCTTATTCTCAAGCTCCAAGCGCGTGGACTACAACCAGAGACGGTATCCCATGAGAAACCTGTAGAGTCTATCAACTCGTATAGCCGTCTAAATTTGCTGGATCTACTCTTTAGTAGTGCCTTTGTTTTACTCACTATTAGCCTGATTGCATTACAACAATTGACGTGGCAGCGCGAGCAATATGGTGTTCTATTATTTGTGCTATTTGCTAGCCAGTTCAATGACATTTCCCAATATTTATGTGGGCGATTACTTGGCCGCAAACTGTTTAAACGTGGTCTCGCCCCAATTATTAGTCCAAACAAAAGCATTGAAGGCGCTGTTTTCGGGAGTTTTTCCGCGGCTATATTGGCCACATTTTTAGGTGTTTGGCTCACACCTTTTAGCTGGTGGCTGTGTTTGCTGGCAGCCTACGGTTTGGCGGTGAGTGGTATCGCTGGAGATTTATTAGAGTCCGCATTCAAACGTCAGTACGGTGTAAAAGACACCGGTACCTTAATCGCTGGACATGGCGGTGTATTAGACCGAGTAGATAGTTTACTCATTGGTGTGCCGTTATTTACCCTATTATATTGGCTGCTCGGTTAGGGTCTGGTGAAAGCGTAAAATTAATTCTTTTTGTCGAGCTTATTGCGTAAAATCAAATTCAATAATGGCTTGGGTAAATGGTTTAGCACTCGGGTAATATAGCGCATAGAGCGTGGAAATATCGCCAGCTCAACATCTTCTTCAATCGCTTGCATGATATGGGCAATGGCCGTTTGCGTGCTCATGATAAATGGCTTATGGCTGGCATCGCCATTATTCAAATCACGCAGTGCTTGGGTATCAATATAGCCTGAGGCAATACAGTTTACTTGTATATCATAAGGCGCAAGTGCCAATCGATAGGCACTGGCAGTGGTAATCATCGCGCGTTTGCTTTTGGCGTAGAGACTGCCATAAGGATAATCAATGGTGCCGGCGATAGAAGCAATGCAAATAAGGATTGGCCTATCATCCTTGGCAAAATCTGATGATTGACTCTGAATTTTTAAGCACTCACTGGCCCATCTAAAAACCTGCTCGAACGCTTGCAAATTGACTGCTAATATTTTATCACTGTCTACTTGGTTTAGATGATGAATACGCTCATTTAAGTAGCTACCAGCGCTATAAATCACTCTTTGAAAGTTTGTCTCTGACAACTTATCCAATAACTTTTGTGTTTGAACACTATCCGTTAAATCACAGGCATAAGTATGGATACTAGCATATTGGCTATTGATATACTCTATCTTAGCAGCGCTACTTCCAACGACGCTGACTTGCCAGCCAAGCTGTCGATGATGTAATGCCAAGGCTAAACCAAGACCACTCGTGCCGCCAACAACAATAATGTGCGGTGCTATATTTTGATAATTGGAGTTTTGGCTATGATTATTGAATTCAAACTGCCCTAGGTTTTTAGTCATAAACCTTGCTGCTTAATATAGTCAGCCGTACGCTGATAGCCATATTGCCATTGCGCCTGCATTTGCTGCACAAAGCCATCATAATCGCTATGTATCAATTCAACCATCATTTGCTTTAGGTTAAAACGCTTTTGTACATTTTGACCGACTAATTGCTGGGCATTATCTGCAAACGGTAACCAATGTATTTGATTCATTTGATGATTATTTTTAGCAGAATCAGTCATTGATAACGGTTGTGTTAAGTCATAACCATGCACTTGTGCCAAACGTTCATTCGGGTTAAAACCAAAAACGCGCTGAATCGCAGGAGCAGCAAGCCATGAATCATAACCTGCTTTAGTCTCTGCAAATACCGTTTCTGCCAGCTGGCACGCAAGCTCAATGGGCGTGAGATTAATCACCCCGCCCAAACACCAGCCAAGCTCCTTAATATAAGTGGGCGGTAGATAATACATATCTGCCAGCGAAGCACGAACCGCTGCTGCAAAATCCCACTGGCTCAAAACTTTAACAGACTCATGTATGCGTCCATCAGCAAATGCATGAGCAGGTGATATCATTATTTCATCAGCTAAGTCTATTGCCGATGTTGCCAAACTCGGCGGCGCAAATAGTACCTCTTGTAGCGTTAGCTTTTCATCAGAGGGATTATCAGAGGCAGACGTTTGATACAGGCGGCTAGCGATAATGGCGATTTCAGGGGTTATGTTATTGATATCACCACCGGATTTATCAGGGTCATTTTTGCTAGCAGAAAACTGGGATAATTCATCAAGCCATTGCGCTTCATTATCAATACGAAACATCGCCAACTGCTGCAATTCATCTAATAGTCGCTCATAGTTGTCTGTCTGCTGATACCTTCGTCTATGAGACTTTTGCTTTGATAAATGCCAACGTTTAAGGGCGTGGGTTATATAGCGTATTTTTAAACGTCTCGTTGCTTCATTTGGCGTGACGTGCCGAATCGCAGTGATAACACGATACAACTCATGGCTACACATCAGTTGCTGCAAGTCATTAGGGTCAGGAGCAAGCTGTACCAAATAAGCAGACAGACTGCCGCCGCAAGTTCCAATGATCAAATCTGGTCTAAGTCCATGCTCAACTAAAGCGGCATAACTCCCCAAATAATAACCAAAACGCGAGCCGCCTCCAGAAAAAAGCTGCACACGCTCATAAGGCTTTGTACGGTTATCACTCATCATTGGTTGATGCTGTTTTAATCGCTAATGACACGGTAAAGATACCAAAACGATCGATACGCATCGCCACTTTTTTGAACCCTGCGCGCTCGACCAATTGATCCATCTCGGCTTGCGAGCGACAGCGCATGACCCAACTGCTGCCACGATGATTGTTTAAGGTTTTACTGATAAATTCTTGTTCAGGATGCCACGGCTGATTGGTATAAATTAAATAACCATGAGATTTTAAACTCTTATAAATACCTGCCAAAGCAGTCGCTGGTAGCGCATTGTCAGAGAATAATTCAAACACCCCAGAGGCAATAGCGATATCAAAACCTGTATTTTGCAATGAGGTTTCTTTAACGTTCTTGTTTTTGTCGACACGCTGATAGCTCACCATATCAAACGCATCTTTTTGACACGTGATGACTCGATTGGTCATCTCTAACCGCGCCGCCTTAGCTTGCAGTGCTTGGATATTATGCGACTCATAATCCCGTAGCTCAGCATGTAAGTCTGTAAACTCTGTCAATAAATCAAACGCATAAAAGCCATGCCCACTAGCGATATCTAGCAATTTTGGTTGGTATACATCAGCATCTGTCTGATGGATAATGTTAATATCTGCCAGCGCCTCACGTGCCAGCTCTAATATATGCTCACGTCGGATGCGAATACCTTGCCAACCGATATTACTCAAATAAAATTTATCGACCACGCGACCAAACTTATTCTGACCACTCGGCTGATTGTAATAAACATGATCAAGCGAGTGACCAGAATCAAACCCATGCTCAAGCCCCGTTGCAATCGCATCGCTCACATGACCAAATTTTTGCATAGCAAAACGAGTCATCGCAAAGCTTGGATTGAATGGCTTAATCGCCAAACGATCTACTTTGTCTTTACTGGCACTATTCAGATGAGCGGCACTTAAATCAGGCGCGGTTACTGGCGTACTAAATACTTGCTCAGCAAAGTCAATACAGTCGGCAAAGATATCTGCCTTATTGGTCTCGTGAAAGAGGGCATGATAGCTATCTGGATACAATTGCCAGCGTTTAGTCGTGGTATTAATCGCCTCATAAAAATCACGCTCCGACTGCTTATCCACCACGTAATCTTTGCCTGCACATAATACAAACGTCGGTACGGTGATTGCGCCAGCATCATCGAGCAAACGCTGCCCTGTGGCATGCGTGTCGATCAGTAAATCGGTCGAGATACTGCTCGATATCAGCGGATCTGCATTGTAGGCTTGCTGCGCGGCTTTATCATGGGTCAATACCTGCGCTTTGACGTAACTACTGACACGTGACATCACACCAAGCGCACGCGCCACCTTGAGCGACGGTATTGCAAATGGCATATACAAGCGAATACTTAAGGCGGGCGTGCCCAATATCATACCGCGAATATTGGGCGCATAGTCATGCACCCATGCTGCTGCTAATACCGCACCAATACTGCTGGCGACAATCAAGGTATCTTCGATAGTAATGCCCGTTTGTGCCATGACCAGTTGCACAAAATCGTTTAAATCACGCTCAAGCTCGGTGACACTTTCGGCATGATCCTTGATACCGCCTGAGCGTCCATTACCGCGTGCATCCCAAGCAAATACTTGATAGCCAGCGGCAGCAAACTGCACGCCAAGCTCTGCCAGTCGTCCCGAATGCTCATGACCACGGTGTAATAAAATGACTTGGCGTAACGTTCTCGTAGCTGTTTGCGTTGCTTCTTTTATTTCTAACTGCGTCTTAATATCGGCTAACGGCATAGTCAGCCAATAGCGATAATAGATTGCCGTACCGTCATAGGCGTTGTAGCAATTTTCACCATTTATAATTTTGGATGCAGGCGAACTCAGTTTATCTGCAACCTGCTCTGTTGCTGCTTGATGATTTATAGAGGTGGTTGGCATTGTCTTGGACTCCAATGGGCACGCTTTAATAGTAAAAGAATTTGGCAAAAAAGTATCAACAGATGACGTAGTAGATTGATTAAAATTATCATGATAACTGTCAGCACAAATACGTCTAAAAGGTAAACTTTCTATTGATGCAGTACTTTCTGATCTGAGCGCTGGCGGCTGACGCATCAAGTATAAATCGGCCATGTAACGCAGTCGATTGAAACATGTTTTTAATAACAGCATCTCTGTCAATACGACCAGCTGGGCGATTCTCATATAAGAGAACGATAACGGTATTTTGACACCCATAAACGTCCCCAATACACCCAATAGAAAAGCCCGATCGCTTTTGCCCAAAGGTCCTTGGTTGGCTCGAACGCCTAAAGCTGTATTACTCACTATGGCTAGCAGCTCCGTAGAAAGACTAAGCGTAATTAGACTGCTAACATAGTGCTGGCTGACGGGTAATTTGCCTGGTTTTTTATCAGAAATATGCGGCGTAAGACTGGCTAATAATGCCGTATCTGCGATGATATCGCCCATCTCATTAAGTATCGCGCCAAGCCTTGAAGCTTGCCCATGTTCACGTGCCATCATACCGTCAATGGCATTGAGTGCCATACGAACGAACAACGATGAAGGCAATACAAGCCATAGCGTTTGCTGCTCAATGGCTGGCTTGGCAACCACATAAGCCGTACCAGCACTCAACAATACCGCTGATACCGTGACTTGATTGGCGGTAATTCCTTGTTTTACCAGCGTATTACTCAACGGTCGCAGCTGATCTTGAAATTGAGATTTAAGGCGATATAGCGACATGATATTAGCCAAGTACTTTCAATACTTTAATGTAGCAACAAATGTTGGTAAGGTAAATACTTGTTCCTACTATATTATCGATTTGCCAATGAACTTGATTATCAGTTTACCAATGAACTGGGCCGTGAGCATTACTCTATGGCGCGCATGTCTACATTGTTGCTCAATATGTTACAATCTTCAGCTTCTTGAAAATGCCTTGTTAAAAATGCTGCGAGCTAATTACCATGCAAAGCCTAATTACCCTTGTTCTGGTATTAATGCCAATGTTTATTGGCTTTGCCATCCCCTCTCACCCAACCATGACCAAGTTTGCAGATAAAGGCTTGTCTTACTTGGTGTTTATCATCCTAGCACTCATTGGTATTGAGCTATCACAAGTCGAAGGCTTAGGCAGTCAAGTTGGCGAAATCACGCTATACGTCACTGTATTATCTGTCTTGACGGTTGGGACGGGTTTATTCGCCCTCATGTTCTTTGACCATATACGTCCATGGCACGCCAAAAAACCGAGCGTAAAATCAAAAGAGCATCGCGTCAGTATTCGTGGCAGCTTGGCACAAGTGGTTTGTGTGGCGATCGGTATGGTCATTGGCTATCTTTTACCTACGGATTACATGCCTCCTGAAAACACCATGACAGTGTTGCTCATGATATTAATTTTACTGGTCGGTATTGGGTTAAAGGGTTCAGGTATTACACTCAAGGAAGTCATGTTGAATAGACGCGGTGTCGAGATGAGCGTCATCTTCACGCTATCAGTATTAGTGGGCGGGCTTGTATTTGCGCTGCTATTCACTGATGTGTCATGGACTCAAGGCTTGGCGTTATCATCAGGATTTGGTTGGTATTCACTATCAGCGATTGTGATGACCGATGCGTATGGCGCTGTTTGGGGTAGTGTGGCGTTGTTTAATGACTTGGTACGTGAGTTTTTTGCGTTATTATTTATTCCCGTCTTTATGCGTAAATATCCATCAGCAGCGGTCGGTCTTGGCGGTGCGACTAGTTTGGATTTTACCTTACCAATTATTCAGCAATCAGGCGGATTGAAAGTCGTGCCGCTGGCGATTAGTTTTGGCTTTATTATTAATATTGTCTCGCCCGTGCTGATGGTAGTGTTTTCGGCGCTTTAAATTTATTACCAATAACACATTTTTTGAGGCGTAGTCTGATAGGATATCGACACTAAAAAAGAAGGCCTGTTGAAATAAAAATCATAAGCTTAGCATTATAACTTTAGCCTCATTTATATATCTAAAACTGATGACAAATTGCTTGATAGTTCTGAAATGAGTGCATATTGCCATTATCTTTACTGGCATAAAAACCATTTACCGTTTCGGTCTTACCATAGATACGCTGATTCATTGATGCGCCTTCTTCATTATCGTTAGGTGCAATTGGCATATTATCAGCGCAATCAAAGCTATAAATTTTATCAGCAGCTACGCCTCTATTAATCAAAGCATTTTTTATTATCTGTGCACGCTCATGTCCTAATTGAAGTTTATAAACTTTTGCTTGATTCATTTTTTTGTTTATATCTAATGATATTTGGTTAGCTTCAGGCTCAGAGATATGACCAGACAAAACCACTACTAACTCAGCATTGCTATGCATTTTTTCAGCTATTTTTTTTACTTCTGATAAGTATTTTGTTTGCAGCTCATTGCTGTTACGCTCAAAAAATACTCTCAGCTCCATGGTAATATAATCTACTGAGTCATCAAGCATCGGACAGCCTAACTCATCTACTGCCACATTCGTTGGCGTTTTTGGGCAATAATCGATTTGATCTAAAACTCCATCACCGTCTGAATCAGTATCTTCTGCTTGCATCGTCCTAATATTTTCATCTTGAGGCGTAGTTTTTGGCGAGGCAATTTCGGTAGTTTGACAGCCTACTAAAGTTATAGATGCGGTTGATAATAAAACGCTATAGCATTTTAGTTTAATAGTCATAGTCCTTCTTCCTTGAAACAGTTAAAAGCTCAATTTTATTTATAAATCAAAATATGATTTACGCCATCGGCAAATCTGTATCCGCCTGACAAGCCTTATCATGCCACTTAACAAACTCATTAATCACATTCTGAGCTGAATGCTTATTAACATCACCACCAGAAAAGCTCTCAATATAACGGCATGCTCGGTAGCTTTTAGCATATTTATCATAATCAGCAATCCATTGCTGACGTGCCACAAGCTCTTTTTGGGTTTGTGCTTTCTGATCATCAATGCAACTACTTTCATCGAACCAGAAATTTTTAGCGGGGATATCTTTCGCTAAGTGATTGTCATTAACTTCATTCATACGCCATGGCTTGGCAGTGAGCCGCGCCCGAAAACACTGCTGTGCCTGACAGAGACGCACATAATTAGCGTCCGCATGGAAATAGTCAAACCATTCTTCAACCACTTTATGACTTGGTTCTACAACATCATGAGTCGCAATAATGCGAAATCCTGCAGGTGTTTGATATAAACGGAAGGATTCTTGTGGATAACTGGCAACGCGCTGTTTGATTAATTCAGTTATAAAGGGTAGTAGAGAGGCGGTATCATCAGCATATTTTTGCGCACGCATTTTGTCTCTTTTACTGGCTTGTTGCCATAAATAAACAGTTACACCGACCATAACTACTAGTAGCCACAGCCATGACAATCCTAACCAAGAAATGACACTGGCGATAAGTATAAAGATGAAAACAAAAGACCAAACTTTTATCTTTATCGATGACGGCTGGCGTTTATCAGTCATAGATAGACCCATAAAACCTTGTTTATCGTAATCATCAGGATATTTTTGATGTAATAAATCATCATTATCGACATCAATTATCACAATATTGTCAACGTTGACGACCTGAGCTCCATAGCTGTTACGCGTGACAATGAGCTGGGGCGCGGCTGCGCTCTTATTAGATACATCACTTTCTAAGAAAGTACGCTCAGAAATGATTTGCTCACGGATAGGAATGCCGTTGCTTGCGTTATACTCTTCCCTGCGTTCACGACGCACGATATCCTCACCCGCAAGCCAACGATTGTGTGCATCAGCCACTCGTGCTTTAGCGTGATTCAAAGCATCTATTTGACTAATATCTGACCAGCCATAACGCTTGATGGTTGCTTGCTTTTTGGCATTATTAAACTCAGTTCTTGAGTCAAAGCGCTGTTTATATTGCGCCCAGTATTTGGGGATGAGCATAAAACCTTACCTCAGAGTATTGATGTGAACGTTTGGCACTTACTGCTTGACCTAAACCCCACTCGCCTGCTTGGCAAACAATCGCATCAACGGCTTGATTTTGCCAACTCGGTACATGCCTTCACTACGTAGCTGCTGCACAGGACGCATTTGAGCAAGTGACCCTGCAAACAGCCAGTTGAGCGCAGAGAAGCTATGCATCATTAGGCTATTATGCGGACGACGCAGGCGCTCATAAGTACGCAACGTTTGATTGCTGCCCCAAATTTTCCCACCACTACGCGCAAAGTCATGTGCCAATTGTTCGCTTAGCGTCTGCACATCGAGCATGCCCAAATTCAATCCTTGACCCGCCAGCGGATGGACGCCATGCGCTGCGTCACCGATTAATACCAAATTATCAGCGACGTAACTTTTTGCTTGTTGCGCCGTTAGTGGAAAACTGGCGATTGATTCAATCTGTTTGATCGCGCCCAGTTCATAGTTGGTGGCAGCAGACAGCTTGTCCGCGACAAAGCGATCTTCCTCTTCTATCAAGGCCAATGCCTGATTGCGTGGCAACGTCCAGACTATCGATTGCCAGTATTGTGGATTGGCTTTATCGGCATCTGTAATATCTGCTAGCGGCAATAATGCTAGTGTGCCCGTGGGTAACATGGCTTGGCGCGCGGTCGCTTGATGCGGCTTTTCGGTCTGAATCGCACAGCAAATCGCGGTTTGATTATAGTCTAAAGTATCTAGCCCAATCCCTGCTTGTTGACGCACAAATGATCCACGACCATCTGCACCAACCACTAGCGCCGCGTCAATCACCGCACCATCGTCTAAAGTCACACGATAGCCTTGCTCAGCACCCAGCCAGTCCATTCCCACGACTTTTTGCCCAGCAATGACCGTCAAATAGTCACTGACCATATTTTCAGACAAATGCTGCCATAAGGCATATTCGATGACCGCAGGCTCGACCATACTACCTAGTATTTTTGGCGTGAGGTTACTATCGTTGCTATTATTGTTATCACTGCTATCACCAAATAATAACTCACCCATGCCGTTCAATTGCCATACCTGCATTTGCGAGTAGTCCGCTTTACGCTGGGAGGCGGCAATTTTTTGCCAAGCGCCTACGTCCTCGAGTAAATTAATGCTGGCGACACTCAGCGCATAAACACGGGCATCACGTTTACTCAGCATATCTTGCCAAGCCGATTCATCACGCGCAGGACGAGCATCAATCAAGGTGACTGGCATTTTTGCTTGCGCGAGCTTTAAAGCAAGCGTAGCACCGACGATACCGCTGCCGATAATTAGCGTATGGTTGTTTTTCATGCAACATCCTTTATGGAGCGACAGTCTGCTCAGAGTATTTATGAATTGCTTATTATGGATACAGTGTATAGAACACAGTGAGTGCTATTGGGATAAATATTATGTAGCCTCTGTCTGCAATGACGCAGCAAGCAAGTAAAATTTATCCCAGTAGCACAAGACAACAGTTGCACTTCTTTTATTTAGGATAGAATCTATGTGTATTCACGTCTAAGACTTTAAACCCATCGCATAAGTAGCCACTAACGGTTTAATATTTGGTAATTTATCAAAGGCAATCAAAGCCACATTCCGTGCGAGCTTCACTGCTGGATTGGTATGAGTAAAACCATGTACCACGGCATCACAGAAACGAATCACCCTTCTTTGATCTGCTTTTCTGGCTTTTTCATAGCGTGTCAATAATTGCGTGTCGCCGATGTCTTCGCCTCTTAGCACCTGTGCACTCATCATTTGCGCCAGTACATGCGCATCCCTCATACAAAGGTTAAAACCTTGTCCTGCTACCGGATGCAGCGTATGAGCGGCATTGCCCATAATGACACAGCGCCCAGCCACTTGTTTGTCTGCCAACACTCGCGTCAATGGATAAGCACCGCGGCGACCAGCAGCGACAAACTTGCCAGCGCGTTGCCCAAATGCTTGCTGAAGCGTCTCCAAAAAGTGTGCATCATCTTCTAAATACTGCGTTTCCGCGCCTTTGGCACATATCCAAACGACCGAGCGTCTATAGCCTTTTTGATACTCATCATTGCCACTGCCTTCTGGATCAGTCAATGGCAGGACAGCAAGCGGGCCTGCGGGGCTGAAGCGTTCAATCGCGATATGCTCGTGTGGCATAGAAGTCTCGACCACACCAACAATAGCGGTTTGTCCATAATCATAAGTCGTCGTACCAATATCTAATAACTGTCGTACGGTAGAGTTTTGTCCATCGCAAGCGACCAAGACACTGGCTTTTAATTGCTGCTCATGCCCCTCTTCATCATCGTGGCTAACGCTAATTGTGACGCTATCCATCTGCTGATTAACTGCCGTCACAGTGGCTCGATCAATCAAAGTAATCAGTGGTTCTTGCTGAGCCGCTAATAAAAGTTTACGCCCTAGCCAAGCATTCTCCATCACTTGTCCAAATGACTCGACCTTTTCTTCGCCCTTATTAAGCTGAGCACGGCCAAAGCTTCCTTGTTCACTAATCTGCACCGCATCGATGCGACAAGCATGACTTTGTAGCTCATCCCATAGGCCAATTTCTTGATAAATCTGTACCGTGCGACGAGATATCGCCGTGTTGCGACTGTCTAAATAGTGGCTGCGCGTACTGTCATCATTGGGACTAATAGTTGGATAACCGTTTTTTTCAAGCAAAGTACTCGCAATCCCATGATGAGCCAATAGCAATGCAAAGGACAAGCCCACATGACCACCGCCAACGATAAGCACTTGCTGCTCAGTGATGGCTTCTCTCTTTTCAGATAGGCTCTCAGAATTCGGTAGATTTAAATCAGTATCTGGCATCATTATTATTCCTATTATAATTTGTTGAGCAGGCGTTCTGAACGCGATTAGTCGTTGCTAAAAGTTATTTTTATCTTTTGGCGTTATCATTTTTCTTGTACGTTGAGCTCAATGATCAAGCGCTATGATATAACCCATAGATTACCACAAATCGACTCTTATTCTGAGGTCTTAACAGTAGACAAAACGTGTCTCTAAAAAACGACTAACGCGCATATTATCAGCGTATTATAAAATTAATACAGGGGCAACCTTCTAAAAAGCTTAAGCAAGGACGAGCAGTTGCAATCGCCATACAAAAACACAGCCATCTAGTGGATGTATCGCTTGAAATTTAAAAACTATCTACCATAATAAAGACAAGAGATTTACTTATCTGTACGCCTAAAATGAATAATAACTTTTTCAAATCGCCGTTACTTTTGTTTTCACGCTTTATCTTTACGCTTCAAAAGTTTCTACGCTTCAAAATCAATATAGATCTACTGACTATTTACCGTTTAAGCCCGCGACGCTATTAAAACCAAGTCATTGTGTTATGAATATAATATATAGCATCGGGCACACAACATAAGGATAATCGCTTGACTGATTCTATGAGCCGCCGTATAAAGTTTGAATCATTGACGCCAGCACAGCTCAAAACCGTGCTTGGTGAATATAATAATCATATGAAATATATCCAACAACGCCTCGATATTAAAATTAGCCAACGCCAAGGCGACTTTTGCCTCAGTGGCGATGTGACAGGGGTTGAGCGCGGTGAACGTATTATATATAAAATGGTAGATGAAGCACAAAATTCAAAAGACATCAGCGCAGAAGAGCTGCATCTGATTATTCAATCAAGCATCTCTCGTGATGAAGATATAGAAGCCGACGAGCAAAAGGCTAAAAGCATAGAATCTGAAGAAGATTTGGAGGCTAGTGAATTTACGCCCATTAGCTTACGCACCCGTAAAGGTCGTATCATCCCTCGCGGTGGTAACCAGCAGCGCTATGTACAAAACGTACTCAACTCTGATGTGTCATTTGGTATCGGTCCTGCTGGTACAGGTAAGACTTACCTAGCGGTTGCTTGCGCTGTCGATATGCTTGAGCGTAATGAGATTGAGCGTATCTTACTGGTACGTCCAGCGGTAGAAGCGGGTGAAAAACTCGGATTCTTACCGGGTGATTTAACCCAAAAAATCGATCCTTACTTGCGCCCATTATATGATGCGTTATATGAGATGATCGGCGTAGAAAAAGTTGGTAAGTTGATTGAAAAACAAGTCATCGAAGTCGCCCCACTTGCCTATATGCGCGGTCGTACCTTAAACAACTCATTTGTCATTTTAGATGAAGCGCAAAACACCACGCCTGAACAGATGAAAATGTTTTTGACGCGGTTGGGTTTTGGCTCACGTGCCGTCATTACGGGTGATATTACTCAGGTCGATTTGCCACGTGGTACCAAGTCAGGGCTGACGCAAGCGCTCGAAATATTAAGAAATATCGAAGAGATTCATGTCACTAAGTTTGACTCAAAGGACGTTGTACGCCATCAGTTGGTACAGCAAATCGTTGAAGCTTACGATGTCTTTGACAATGAGCAATTGATACTAGAAGAAAAACGCAAATTTGAGCGCATCAAAGAGCAAGAACGTAGACAAGTGATCGCTGACGCGGCCGCGAAATTATAGCCTGAGCCTGATGAGCTTAATGTCTTAATGTCTTAAATTTAAAATAAGAAAACCGGATTATTAGCTAATAATCCGGTTTTTTGCTTTCGATCTTTTTTAGCTTTAATCTTAAAGCGTGATGAATATCCGACCATAGTAGTGACAGTGACTATGTGTGATGATTAAATACACCCTATTATCAGATAATTTAATTCAACTCTCCCACGTTTTTTTGTACGAAATTGACCGCGTAAATTACCCCTATCACTAGTAGATTAGCAGCGCGACACTGACTTGAAAACAGTAGCTATCTTTGACGGTGATGCTTATCTTACCGTTATGAGCCTTAACAATCGCTTGTACAATCGACAACCCCAGCCCTGTACCTGAATGCAATGTATGGTCTTTATGATGCCGATAAAAGCGTTCAGACAATTTATCCACTTCTATCTGTGTTAATGGATGCTCTAATTGGTTGGTGAGTACTATCTTTAGATATCGCGACTCTGATGCAGCTGGCTTGTTTTTCTGCGCTGTCTTTATACTGTTATAAACTACCGTCGAGGCGGCAATAGTAATAAGGCTATCGCTTGCTGCGTAATAAACCGCATTTGATGTTAGATTGGCAAACAGCCTTTGTAACAAGCTGTCATCTCCTAATACGGCTCTAAAATCTCCGCTGCTCTCAAAACGAATACCTCGGTCTTCTGCGATTAATTCGTAATAAGACACCATTTTAATGATCAAAGATTCGACATTAACCGCAGCGAATTGGGAGTCATAAAGCCCTTTTTGTGTTTTTGCCAATAACAACATGTTGTTAATCAAACGTGTTAGCTGTTCAATCGTTTCATGCTGATCATGTAGTTGCTCAACATATTCATGACTGTTTCTTGGTTTGCTTAGCATCACTTGTGTTTGAGTACCCAAGGTCGCCAGCGGCGTACGTAGCTCATGGGCAATATCGTCGGAGAAACGTGATAATGCGACAAAATTGTGCTCAAGCTTAATCATCATGGCATTATAAGCGTCAGCGAGTGGTCGCAACTCACTAGGCATGTCATTGACAATAATGCGATCATCAAGCTGTTCTGTGTTGATACGGCTCATTTTCTGTCTAATGGTCGATAATGGCGCAAATCCTAAGTGCACACTAAAAGCGGCCACAAAAACCAAGATAAAGGTAATGGCAGTTAATATAAGAATTAATTGGCGGTTAAATTGGGCGAGGTATTGATGATGAACATCGATAGGTAGCGCGATGAGTGCCAAACGCTCAGAGTGCTGAATGACAATCGCTCTATAATGGCGATTCTCGATCTTCAAATCAAACGGTTGGTCATGATGCTGCTGCCAAAGATCGGCTACTGAGCGTCTATTCTGTGACCGACTCATAAAGTCTTTAGGAATACTATCAAGGACGCGCCCCTGATTATCGGTAATTACCGTTTTTACAACGTAGTCTAGTCCGGTGTTTTGTAGTGGCTGCGGCCTTTTAGATTGATTGGAACGTGTTGTGTTGTCTTGATTATCAAATGCGCTATCGGTCATATGCTGACGTAAATTAAACGCCGCATGGGTTAAAACCTCTGAATCCATCTGCTCAAAATGACTATTGACTGAGCGTTGAATCCAAAGGTACAAGCAGATTTGGGTAATCACAACACAGAGCGTTAGCAGAAATATCGTCCGCCATAACAATGATAGGCGTCCATCAGTCACAATAGGCGTCATGTTATGGGCTTGCTACTGGTTGTGTTGATTTATGACTGTTATCCATGATTTCTAGTCGATAGCCCATACCACGTACCGTATGTATCAGCTTTACCTCATGATCATCATCGATCTTAATTCTTAAGCGCCGAATCGCCACATCAATGACATTAGTATCGCTATCAAAATTTATATCCCAAACCTGAGAGGCAATGACAGAGCGTGGTAACACCTCACCTTGACGCTCCAATAAAAACTGTAATAAGGAAAATTCTTTTGCCGTTAATTTAATGGGTAGATCATCTCTATGGACGGTGCGTTTAGCGATATCCATCTTTAAATCAGCAATTTGCATCAGGTTGCTGCTGTAGTCAGCCTGATTGGCACGGCGGAGCAAGTTTTTTATTCTTACCAATAGCTCAGCAAAGGCAAAAGGCTTGGTGAGGTAATCATCACCGCCAATCTCAATACCTTTGATGCGATCAGATAAATCATCTTTAGCCGTCAAAAACAAAACGGGCGTGTACTTGCCAGCCGCGCGGTAATTATGCACAAGCTCAAAACCACTGACATCAGGCAGCATCACATCCATGATTACGATATTAAAATCCTCGCTCATTAAGGCATGATAGCCATCAAGTCCCGTAGTGTGATGCTCAACGACAAATCCGGCTTCCGTCAGACCTTTTTTTATATAGTCCCCAAGCGAACATTCATCTTCGACTAATAATAGTTTCATAACAGACACGCGCTGGTTGGTTAGGTTGATGCTATCAATAATAGAGTAATGTCGGCGATATTCCTATAGCATGACTGCCACATGACAGAATTGTCATCTTCGCGTCATGCTGCTGTCAGAATCATTATATTAAGCTACTCAGTATATCTACGTTAAGGTTACATCATGAATATTAATAATAAATCACGCTTAGCCGTGTTAGCGACCAGTATGAGTGCTGCTTTTTTATTAAGCGCTTGTCAATCGGCTAATGAGAAAGTTGAGACGCCTGTAATCAAAGGAGGCGCAACCGTTGAGGCCACTCAAGCAGATTCGCCAGTAGCGGATATACATGCAGGGCATGATATGAGTGCTATGCCTGCAAATGCGATGCCAGCAGATGGCACATCAATGACCCCAATGCTTAAAGACTATACCGAATCCATGACTAAAATGCATAAAGAGATGATGGCTGGTATAAATCATAACAATCCAGATGTGGCATTTGCGCAAGGTATGCTCAGTCATCATATTGGCGCAGTGGACATGGCAAAAATTGAGCTCAAATACGGTACGGATAAAGAAATGCGTCAATTGGCGCAAGAAATCATCGACGCTCAGCAATCTGAGATTAAACAAATGACAGCATGGCTAGCTGATCATCCTGATGACGCTGAACCGACAGCCAACACCAAAGCCATGCAACAAGCCTATGCTGATGGTATGAATGACAGTCACGATGACATGATGACAGGTATCGCTGATCCTGTACCTGATATGGCGTTTGCTCGCGGTATGTTGCCTCATCATATGGGTGCAGTCGATATGGCAAAAGTCCAACTTAACTATGGTAAAGATGCCAAAATGCGGAAGCTTGCTCAAGAGATTATTGACGCTCAGCAACCTGAGATTGAACAAATGCAAAGCTGGATTGCAGCGCATAAAGGCTAGATACAGTACTGCTGGTATGCATGTTTGTGTAATGAGAGTTTTGCAGCCTCTGTCTATGCAGGCACAGCAAGCAAGAAAAATTGATAGCAGCAGTGCGTGATGTATCGATGTTACTTTTCATTGACTATATCGCTTGAATTGAGGCCACACTCTCATTGCAATCAAAAAAGGAACCATAAAGGTTCCTTTTTTATAAAAGCCCATCTAGTATCAATCGATGTTACTTATCATGGTCAATCGATATTACTTATCATGGAAAATTATCTTTATATACTGCTGACCATGCTATCAGGCGATAAAATCGCCGCCAACGCTTCATCACTCAGCAACTTTTCTTGTCGCACCAGTTCAGCCACACCTGAACCACTAAGCAAAGCATATCCTGCGATACGACTGGCATTTTCGTAGCCAATGTGCGGCACCAGTGCGGTCACAATACCGATGCTGTTTTCGACATGTTGCGCGCATCGCGCTTCATTAGCCGTAATACCTTGAATGCACAGCTCATCCAGCATGCGAATCGACTTCTCTAACATACGTGCATTATTCAGCAGATTATAGACAATCAATGGCTCCATGGCGTTGAGCTGTAATTGCCCGGCTTCTGCTGCCATAGTAATCGTCATATCGGTGCCCATAACCTGAAACGCGGCTTGATTCATCGCCTCAGGAATCACTGGATTGACCTTACCCGGCATAATGGACGAACCTGGTTGCCTGGCTGGCAGATTTATTTCGCCCAGACCTGTGCGCGGCCCGCTCGATAATAGGCGCAAATCGTTGCTTAATTTAGACAATTTAATAGACAAGCGTTTGAGTGAACCAGAAAAGGTAATAAACGCACCCATATCAGCGCTAGCGGCTATGAGGTCTTCGGCAAGTGTCACTGGCAAGCCACTGATATCGGCTAACTCACTAGTCGCCAAGCTGGCATAACCCTTTGGCGCATTGATACCCGTTCCGATGGCAGTACCGCCTAAATTCACTTCACATAATTGTAGACAGGCGTGTTCGATTCGAGCCGTTTCATTGCCCAAATCATTGGCAAAGGCGTTAAATTCTTGACCCAACGTCATCGGCACAGCGTCTTGTAGTTGAGTACGACCCATTTTTAGAATACCGCTAAATTCTTTTCCTTTTGCGGCTAGGCTATGCTGTAACTTGGTGATTGCGTCTTTAAGGGGTTTTGCAGCAAATACAATCGCTAAGCGTGCCGCACTAGGATAGACGTCATTGGTCGACTGCGAGCGATTGACATCATTATTGGGATGCAAATGATGATATTGACCATACTCAAAACCCATTTTAGCCAAACCAATATTAGCAATCACTTCGTTAGCGTTCATGTTGGTCGACGTGCCTGCCCCACCTTGGATTAGGTCAACAATGAACTGTTCATGATACTCACCACGAATGAGGTCTGCACAGGCATCGATAATGGCATGTGCTTTATCATCGGTCAGCAATCCATGCTGATGATTGGCTTTGGCAGCGGCAGATTTGACCATAGCCAATGCTTTAATCAGCTCAGGAAAATGACTGATTGGCGTGCCAGTAATATTGAAGTTTTGGTACGCTCTTTGCGTTTGGATACCATATAAGGCAGAGGCAGGAACGGCTTGGCTGCCTAGTGAATCTTTTTCGATGCGAGTAAGGGTTTTGTCACAGATTAGGTTGTCAGTGTGTTTCATGTTTTTTAGGCTTCTTGAGGATGAGGTAAATTAAAGAGGCAAACGCGTCACATTTAAACGGACTGTCTTAGCGTCTTTGAATAAAGCAGAGTCATCGTAACCGAGAATACGGTGCAAGAAAAACGTAAATATTCGACTCTCAGCCCCAAAAATATTGATGCTTAAAGACATTTGTTATAGATAAGCTTGCGCTATTAAAAACAAAAAAAATAGACGCTATAGAATATCAATATAAATCAAAGTCCTAACACCTGCTTTAAGGCGTTAATTTGTGGCTGCTGGCGATCTACATAACGATACGCCAGCACGACTTCTCGGACTAAGCTGTTGTCACCCAAATGATGGACTTTGACTGGCGCAGTACTTCTAATCCATAACCCAGCATAAGGAATCAAAGAGACGCCTAAACCCGACTCAACCATTCTAACGATAGCATCAAGATCGTTGATTTCCATGATCGTATTCACTTTGATGTCTTGTTGTTTAAAGAACCTGCTTAGTTTTGCCGTTCCAAAAATCTTACTCAAACCTAATCAATATTAACTATTGGTTAGGTTTAACGTTTTCTTTCTGCTTCACT
>NZ_CAJGZJ010000026.1 GCF_904846225.1 Psychrobacter immobilis
TGAGTAAGTCATGGTCTTTATGACAACAATTAGGTTTGATTATTAGTTTATAACACTTTTAAGTGGGCTTGGCTATACTATCTAAATATTCTTCCAAATTTATATTGTAACGTTGTTCATTCTGCCTTTGAGTAATAAGCCTATATTCAGCATCTTCTTTGCTTCCATTTCTATAAGTAGCTTCTAGATCTTCTTTAGTTATGTTTAGCGAGGACAAAATACGTGAGCGATCCTTATAGTAATGTCTATACGGTTCAAAAATGTTTTCTTTCTCAAAAAGTATCTTTTGAGGATAAGATTTGTAAATATTAGGTCCTGAGTAATTATTACTTAAAATGACATAATGCTGATAAGTTGAGAATAAATCTATATAGCATACTAAGACGTTTGGATTGAATAAAGAATTAAACAGTATCAGGGTATGTGTAGGATAAGGTTGAAAATCCGCCTTTTTATCTTCGATTAGTTTGTCTATTATGCCCAAAGGATAGAATGGTATTACAGATGGCTTTTTTGTGAAACTAGCCTGCTTATTATCTTCATGAATACATAGTATTGAAGTTAATTGTTCTCTAGATAATCCACAAAATAAAGCATAATTTACTGCTATTTTAGCTAAACCTTGTTTGAATTTTTTGTTGTCGAGTTTGAAATCAAAAGAAGTCAATCCATATAAATCTCCACAAATAATTATTTCTGGTAAAGGTGAGTTAGGATGTTGCTCTCTAAAGTCATTCTCTACTTTTTTCTTGAAATGCTCAGCTACTTTTGAATTTGAGTAAATTGTTATTTTTTTATTAAGATCACTATAAATCTCAAAAGGTTTATTAGGATATACTTTCCCGTCAGACCAAGTTACACTTATATCCCTTTCGTCTAATACTTTTTGAATCTCAGGAATAAAAGCTTGATGTTTACCTATAATCCTTTTTTTACTTATGTCTTTTCTATCTCTTTTTATTCCCAATAATACAGATGTTGTTTCAAATATTTTATTAAACTCTATATCTATACTATTATTAAGCTTGGAACCACAACTTTCACAAAGTATATCTTTGCAGATAAGATTACCTCCTATAGCCTGCTGAACTATATGTTCTTTGTGCCGCTTTACAGATGAATTATTAAAGTCTAAACCACATAAATAACATTTTTTCATGGAAAGTACCTATTAATATTAATATTAATTTACCTTTTTGTATATTTAATCATATAGATATCAGAATACTTTTTCCATGTTATCGCAAGTTCATCAAAATCAAGCTTATTATTTTGCCTTTGAATAGTTAGGTTTCCATGCTTTTTGCTGTCATGAGCCACTTTGTTCTCATATTTCCAATGATTTTCTAAATGATTTTTTTTGTGAGGAACAGGATATTTACCATCCCAAAGTATATATTCAGTCAACACTATTAAGATTTTTTTCTCATCAGTGGTTAGTGTTAGGTTTGCTAAATTGGCAATTTCAACTAACTGATGTGTAGCAGGAAATACAAGTTTTCTTTGAATAGCAATTGATTTAAATAGCAACTCGAAAGATAAGCCCATAAGCATTTTGTAGGTTGACCAACATTCGATAGCATAACCATTATCCATCGCTTCCCATAAAACCTTTGCTGATACGAATAGTTGGCTCGCCTTATTATGCCAATGTAATGAGTTTTCAGTTAGATTTTGAAACTGATAATCGTAAGAGTCCATAGAAATTTTTCCAGTTCACTGTAATGAATAGTTGATTATAATTCTAATGTTTAAAACTATAATTATGAACTTGATATCAAATGAAAGAGCGGTTCAGCCATAATGATAGCGAATAGTAGGATTAGCTACAACAAATGAACCATCATTAGCCTTTGCTAAATTAACAATCGAAAAATCTCCTTTAAGGGATTTTTCCTTGCGAAGCTAAAATTGCAATGCAATTTTTTGACGCTTCTCAAATCATCGCTCTCACTCTCGCCATAATCCCTCGTCCAATCACCAATCTCACATAAATAACAGCTATCGCCAATAGTAAGATAATCAATGCTGCACCGCCAATACCTAAGCTTAGCCACGGCACACTAAAGCGCAGATCGAACCATTGAGTGATAGCAGCCCATGCGCCCACATTCGCGATGATGACTGCAAAGACAGCGGCACTGATACCCAACACACTCAGTTCTAAGATATTGAGCATATATAGGTCACGCTTCTGCATACCAAGTAATCGGAATGACGCGCTCTCCGCCATGCGATCTTGTGAGGTGGACAGCAGCGAGCTAATTAATACCATCACGCCAGTTAGCAGAGCGAGTAGGGTGAAGACATAAACCAAGCGGCTCATTTGTACCACCAACGCTTGGATTTGCTGGGCGATAGCGGTACCATCAATCGTTGTGATAGCGGGGAACTCGCGTACCAGCTTGCCTTGTATTTTTGGAATCTCATCGGCAGCTACATGCGCGGTGGCAAACTGAATTTGCGGTGCCGCAGATAGTACCGACGGCTCAAACAAGAAATAAAAATAAGGGCTGGGGCCTTGCTCATAACGCGTGCGGACACTGGTAATCTGCCCGACGATCTCGATTCCTTGAATGTTAAAACGAATCTGATCGCCCATGCCGACATTGAGTAAGTCTGCGGCAGTGTCTAAAATAGAGATGGGTGCCACTTGTTGAATATCTGCTGTTTGCGCTGGCTGGCTTTGTTTGTCGATAGGCGCATATAGCGCATTGTCATTGACGGCATCCGTAATGAACTCAGTGTCCATCACCGTATCGGCGTAGCTTAGATTAAAGACCCGCGTGGGATCATCAAAGCCTTCCGTCGGTTCGATATCCTGCACAGGGACATCATTGGCAGTCACGACGCGCGCGCGAATCACCGGATAGTAGCTGACAGGCGCACCAATGATATTATCAATATCGTCATGTTGATCGCTTTGAATGTCTAACAAAAACAAATTGGGTGCATCTTCAGGATAGGCATTAATAAACTGGGCATTGATACTGTGGTTAAGCGTCGTAATGAGGGTCAAGACCGCGACTGATAGTGATAAAGTCACAAAAAATAGCGCCGATTGATTGCCTTTGCGCGCCAGATTATGAATCGCAATGCGCTGCATCCAGCTAATATTAGAACGCTTGGCAACCTTAGCCAGCAGCCACAGCCAACCACGCGCCAATGCCCAAAATATCGCTACAAAGCCGATTAATCCGATCAGTAGCTGTGCGCCCAGTATCCATGAGCCAACTTCATAAGCAAAAAACGCATACAGCCCTGCTAACATAACGCCATACCATAGTAATGGGACGCGTCGATACCATGGCAGATTTTGCGCTGGCGAGTTAGCCCCTTGATTGAGTAAGGTGGCAGGCTTTGTGGTGTTCAGAGTGCTCAAACCGCGTTGGGCGATCAATAAGGTCAGCACTAAGGCGATGACGGTGGTTTTAATCGCACTGATAGGATTGATGGCCAAGCCCACGTCTGGTGGCAAGATAGCAATGAGATACGGCTGACCCACTTTAAGTAAACCAAAACTAAGGACGACTGCGGCGATACAAGCGATGATCGCCGTTGCCAGTAGCAGCTGATAATAGCTGCGTTTGAGTGATCCGAGCGGCTCTCCTAAAGCCAAGCGAATCGCATTGCTAGATTGCTGCTTGGTCACAAAAGCTGTGATGACGCCGTACATCGCGACCGCAGACAATAGGAGTACGGCAATGACGAGTAGTTTTAAAAACATCAACACATTGTCAGAGATGCGCGACACAGAGGTATCCGCAGATTCTGCGTCAGACAGTTCGATGTCAGGATAATTAGTTAATATCTGCGCCAGTTTATCCCGCTGCTGGGTCATGAGTTCAGGCGCACCTGCCAGCTCAATACGATAATTGACGCGGCTACGCTGACCCAATAGATTGGTGGCTGCTAGGGCGTCTTGTTGCATCAAGACACGCCCACCAAAGCCAAACGCAGTTAATGGACGGTCAGGCTCTTTTGTTAGCACATCACTAATGGTGAATTGTGCATCGCCAATGGTCACTCGGTCACCGATGCGAGCGTTTAAACTATTGAGTACTTCTGGCGCGACCACGATGCTGTCAGAGCTGAGCTGTTGCCAAAGCGGTTTGCCTGAAGCCAGCTCTACTTGTCCATAAAGAGGATAGTTTGGGGAAACGGCTTTGACGCGGGCAAGTAATGTCTGCTCATCGGTCACGACCATAGCACTAAACTGATAATCAAACACTTTTTGTTTATCAGCAATCGTGTCTACCTGCGTCAATACCTCGGTTGGCCAGTCTTGCTGACTGTTCAAAATAAGATCACCACCCACGAGCGCGCGCTGATTGTCATTGATATAGCGATCGACAGACTGCTGGATAGAGTCGAGTGTGAGGTAAGTGGCGAGTGATAACGTCAGCGTCAATAAAAACAATACCGGATATACCCAGCGTTGCCACCAGCTGCGGCTCAAGGCTTTGCTGCCCAAATTACGCGCTAACAATCGGCTAACGATAGACTCAGAGCGCGTGTTTATAGAAGTGCTATTTATCGAGGTAATGTCTACCGACTTATTATCTAGTGAGGGTTTGGTCATTAAGAGATAATCCGTCCGTCATGCATGGTGATGACGCGATCCGCCATCTCCGCAAGTGCTGGATCATGAGTCACGACGACCAATGCTGAGCCAACCTGTTGTCTAAGATCAAGTAGTAATTGCATCACTTGATTGGCATTTTGCTCGTCCAAGTTGCCTGTCGGTTCATCAGCAAAGACAATTTTTGGATGCGATACCAGTGCACGGGCGACTGCCGTGCGCTGCTGCTCACCACCTGATAGCTGATTGGGCAAACTATCACGCCTATGTCCCAAATCAACCGCGTCAATCAGCTCGTCTACTCGTGCTTTATTCGGACGTCTCGCGATATCAAGTGGAAAGGCAATGTTTTCTGCGACGGTCAATGTGGGCAACAAGTGAAATGATTGAAACACAAATCCCATATCTCGCTGACGAATGACGGCCAACGCATCTTCATCAAGGCTACTTAACGTTTGATCGGCCAATTCAACTGAGCCACTATCAGGATAATCCAGAGCCGCGAGCAACCCCAGCAAAGTGGACTTGCCTGAGCCAGACTTACCCATGATGACCACGAATTCGCCCGCATTAACATAGATGTCCACGTCTTTAATAATAGACAATGTCTGCTCACCAACTTGCACCGTCTTGGTGAGTTTCGATGCGCTAAGCAATACGTTTGCGTTAGAGGAAGGCATGGTTTCAGCTGAGTTTTTTGGTGTCATTATAGCGCCCCAATTGGCATGCTTTGTGGTTCAGGCTTATCAGGCGTGGTTGAGGGCATTGAACGTGAATTGGCTGACTTAAAACTTTCAAGCGTAGGCGCTAAAATGGGCAAGATATTGTCATTGACAATAATCTTGTAGCCATCCTTTGTGGGATGAATGGCATCAGCTTGGTTTAATTTAGGATCGCCGCCCACACCTTCTAGGAAGAAAGGAATAAGTGTCACATTCATATCTTTGGCGACGCGAGGATAAATGGCTGCAAATGAATTTACGTAATCAGAGCCAAGGTTGTCATAAATCTGCATACCACCTAAGATGACCACACTGCCATTGTCCTGTAGACGTTTTACCGCAGTGCGAATATTAGCCTCAACCGTCGCCACATCAATACCGCGAATGGCATCATTGGCACCAACCGTCAAAATCGTGATATCTGGTTTGGTCTGCAATACCCAATCTAAGCGATTGACTAAGCCCGTACTGGTTTCACCACTCAAGCCTGAATTAATCACTTTGGCATTTTTATAGCCCATTTCTTGTAAGCGAGTCTCTAACTGAGCAGGATAGTTGTCATCGGTAGCGACGCCCAGTCCTTCCGTCAACGAGTCGCCAAGTGCCAATATCGTTAATGATGCTTGTTGCTGCTTGGCTGAAAGGGCTGTTTGCTGGGTTTCGGTTTTGGTAGTTTGAGTGCCATTGGCCTGACTGTTCATACTTTGACTGTCATCAGCCATGGTGGTTTTAGGTTCTGATTGACAGCCGCCAATAGCCAATACCATTGTCAAAATAGCCAATGCGGGTAATCGTCGAGGGAAACGAAAAGATACATTCATAATCATTATTGTGTCCTATAGGCAATCAAACCAGTGTAGCAAAATAAGACGAGTATCAATATTATCCTAAGGTTACTTTGCACCTTTTAAAGCGTTACTTTACATCCTTTGAAGAGGTGTTTTATTTCCTTTAAAAGGTTACATTTTTTTGCCATCAACCATAATAGGGCGACTGACCATCCAAGCAATCACAACGTTAGCAATCATCAAAACGAGCATGATAAGCAGTGGTAAATCCCAGTTGCCAGTCGTTTCATGTAGCCAACCCGTGCCTAATGGACCAAAAAATGCAATAAAATAACCAACTGCTTGCGCCATGCCAGACAGCTCGCTAGACTGGTTGGTGGTATAAGTGCGCAAAGAAAACAGCATCATACTCAACGTAAAAATCGCTGAGCAACCGATACCCATCAGGGCTGACCACAACCATGCCAGCTCAGTCGATAAATAACTGATACCCAACACACCAATGACGTTTAAAACGGTCGCAAACACGGCCAACGCCTGAATAGGGCGACCACGGTTAATCAACCAAGTTAAGCTTAAAATAGATACCGGCGCCATAAACTGAAACACCGAATTCATTTGCCCTGCTTGAATAGCTGGCAGTCCTTTACTCACCCAAATAGACGGTAAAAAACTGGCTACCGTATAAAACAACAAGGATTGCAAACCCATAAATATAGCGATTTGCCAAGCAAAAGGCGTACGCCACATGGAGATTTCTGAAGATCCAAACGTCGGTAGATCTACCGCTTGATGACTAGAGGAACCGAGACGCACACGTAAAAATATCCAAATAACAATGGCAAATATACCTAAAAACGACCAACCACCAAGCGCCCATTGCCAGCCTATGTGCTCTGATAATGGTAAGGCTACTCCTGCGACTATGCCCGCCGTCACCGTCATCGTTAAACTAAATAGGCCAGTAATCAGTGGAATATGTTGGGGCGTACGTTGTTTAATAACAGGAGCCGCCAAAGTATTGGCAAAGCCGATAGCCAACGTTAGCAACAAGGTACCAATCAAAAATCCAGACCAAGTAGCAATAACGGTACGAATAATCATACCCATCGTCAATAACGCAATCATCACAATGAGCGTGTTTTCAAGCCCGAATCGCTTACCGATTGCGGGGGAGATAAGCGCGCCAATCGCAAAAGTGAGCATCGGTACCGCACCCAGCCAGCCAATTTGGATCTCGGAGATATTGAGTGCTTCTTGTACGACGGGTGCAATAGACCCAAGCACAACAATAGGCGAGCGCATATTGGTGGCGAGCAACACCATGGCGCATAATACGAGCCAAAAAGTGAAGCGAGGTGAGGACAGCTTAGACGGTGACAAGGTATCCGAGTGAGATTTGGGTGGCAAATCAGATAAAGTAGACATAGCAGCACGACTATTATTAGCATAAGAAAAAGGACACGTCATTAAACAGCGTCGAAGAGTCGTCGCTTGCAAATAACACCAAAGTAAACGCACCTAGACGGTGGTCGATATCTTAAATTAGAACGAGAAATTACTGACAGAGCAGAAGAAATACAAGCTTGCTATCCACCCTATCAGCTAGGGTAAACGTAATATATGAGTAGCGACTTTTCTGAATAGTAACTTTTATGAATAGTAGTTTTTATATGTAACGGTTTTTATGAATAAAAGCTTTTATGAGTAATCGCTTTGAAAGGATGCTTATCAATATCTGTAAGCACAATTAAAAATAGCGCCAGCCTCTTTCAAAGGACTAGACGCTATTATACGAACAGATGTAAGGTGAATACTACCAGCGTATGGTAACAAATAAGAGATTTATACAGATCTGCCTAATTGAGCAGCTTTAAGGGCGCTTTCTTGCTGTTCAGAGATGATTGAATCACATTTATTGGGATCATTGCCACAAAACGAACAATTTTCATCACCCATCAGTTTAGCAACGCCACCGCAAGATCCTCTAAGGGGCTTTTTCTTGACCATATAACCGATGCCCATAAAGACAAAGAATAGGAGAAATACCGTAAAGGTAATGGCAAGCATGGGAAGCAGTTGACTAAGCATAGAGGTAACCTCAATTTTCAAAGATGTGGCAGTTGTCTTTCGTGTTAACTACTTAATAGTATAGCAAATTTTGTACGATTCGTCGGTACTTATCCTGTACGCTAATGCTCAATCAGCAGAGTCTAGGACTTTTTATCAGCACGCAACGTTTGCATAGCAGGTGTTTGAACCACTTGCCAATCATCGATACTGTCATGAGTGTCGTCTATTTTGATGCCATCAGCCAACACCACAAACATTACCGCTAGGTTTTGTTCCCGAGCGACCTTCAGTGCCTTTTCATAAGGCATCGCGGTCAGTGCTGTTGCCCACGCATCTGCCAGCGCCACTGAGTCTGCAGCAACGGTGACCGAAGGCGCGCCACCGACGATAGGCTTGCCAGTCGTGGGATCGATTGTATGACTATAATGCTGACCATCAAAGACGACCGAGTTACGATAATTTCCCGAAGTCGCAAGATGCATCTGATTGGTCGTATTCAGAGGTTGACGAATGACGGTCATCGTCTGGCGTTCACTCACGGTGCTCCCTTCGATAGGGGCATCAATCGCAATCTGCCAGGGCTGCTTTTGATTGTTAACACCAGAGGTCGAAATTTCACCGCCAATTTCTACCATATAATTACGAATTTTATACTTGTCTCTGAGTACATCAGCAATCACGTCGACACCATAACCTTTGGCGACTGCCGAAAAATCAAGGCCGACACCCTCTTTCGTTTTAGAGAGCGTTTGATCTTTTTGTACAAGGCTTTCAAAATCGACTAAGGCTTTTGCTTGGGCAATCTCGGTGGCAGTTGGCGGACTTTGTAGACGCTCAACGGTCATGGTACTACCGAAGCCCCAAGTCTCTACCAATGGCATGACGGTAGGATCAAAGGCACCATTAGATTGCTTATATACGATTCGAGAGACATCAAGCACACGATCAAAATCTGCATCGATAGGAATAGGCGTGTCTTTATCTGACTGGTTAAATTTAGAGATCGTAGAGTCTGTCTGATAGGTAGACATACTGTCATTAATTTGCTGCAAACGCTCATCTATCGAGGCTTTTATGGTAGCTTCATCTGCATCAGCAGGCAGCTGATAACTGATGTGATAGCTGGTACCCATGGTCTCACCACTGAGATAATCATAGTCTGGGGTTTGCTGGCAAGCACTGATACTCATAGCACTGGCAAGACCGACGGTGCCATAGAGGGCAGCGCGGATGGTTTTAGTGGGAAATGAGTGATACATGGATGAGAAAGATATTATAGTTTTCATAAGCTCGTTGCTATAGCGAAGGGTGAATGAGGCTTTAGATAAGAAGCGCTGCCTATTTTACACCCCTTGTCACCAATAACGCCAATCACGATAAAATTAAGCCAACCGTGCCTGATAATTGAGTCATGTTGAACTGACTATAGCCGCATAATCCGTAGTGCTTGCTTATTTAACTTGCGACTCACGAATGAGCTTATAAAGCTTAGGTGGTGACAGTCGATTCACTCTGACCGCGAGTTTTTCTTTAGTGCCTGCGACGATAATGTATTCTTCACCTTTCGTCAGGGCTTTTACCACCTGTTTAGCAAATACCGCCGCCGTTAGCCCTTTATTGGTTGCCTCATCCATCGTGCCTTGCGCACTACCATCGCCAGTCAAGGCATTAATAGAGACATTGGTTTGGATAAATCCAGGAAATATCGTCGCGACCTCTATTTTTTGATCATGCAATTCTGCACGTAAACTGTTTGCCCACATATGAATAGCGGCTTTGGCAGCCCCATAAGCTCCGCGATATTGAGTACCGAGTAGACCTGCTACGCTAGAGACCATCACTATTTTTCCGCCGCCTTGTGCAATCATATTCGGTAATACCAATCGGGTTAGTCGTGTTTGCGCAAAATAATCTATCTCCATGATTTGCCGTTCAACGTCTTCATCTGTTTGTATGATGAGAGAGCGTTGACTGACACCCGCGTTATTAATCAGCCAATCGATTTTACCAGTTTGGGCTTTCACAGATTCATAGGCTTCGCTAGCTTGCTTGGCGTCACTAATGTCAAAAGGCACGACGATATGTTTTTTGCTGTGCTTGCATCGTTTTTTCACTGCTTCTAACTTGTCATTATCACGACCACTCAACACAATAGTTGCACCACGTTTGGCGAAAGCAATGGCTAAAGCTTCACCAATACCGCTAGACGCGCCAGTTATCCAAATGGTTAATTCTTTAACTTTGGTTTTCATAAGAATCCTTTCTTGGTGTTTAAATAATCCATAATATAGGATAGCTAAAGCAGCCTACCATTAATATTTGTAGCTATATTTTTCTGCGCAGATACAGCAAGCGAGGAAGATTTATACCAGCAGTATCTGATGTATCGATTTAACTTTTCGATCACTGTATATTTTTTATTTAAGATTGACTATTTTGAGATTGGTAGCCTCAAAAATTAAGAGCATCTTTTATAAAAAGCAAAAAAAAGAGCCTCAATTGAGACTCTACTTTTACTTTTTAATTATCTTCTATGCCCAACTACGCACTTAACCACCGAAGTCATCAAGCATGATGTTTTCGTCTTCCACACCAAGGCCATGTAGCATGTCGATTACCGCCGCGTTCATCATCGGTGGCCCACACATGTAGTATTCACAGTCTTCAGGGTTTGGATGGTCTTTGAGATATTCTTCTAGTAAGACATTGTGGATAAAGCCAGTATAGCCATCCCAATTGTCTTCAGGAAGCGGATCAGATAAAGCCACATGCCATTCAAAGTTAGCAAATTCTTCTTCTAGTTGATCGTAATCTTCAACATAGAACATCTCACGAATAGAGCGCGCACCGTACCAAAAACTAATCTTACGATCAGTATCCAAGCGTTTAAGCTGATCAAAGATGTGCGAGCGCATCGGAGCCATACCAGCACCACCACCGACGAAGATCATCTCAGTTTCAGTTTCTTTGGCAAAGAATTCACCATAAGGACCTGATACTGTCACTTTATCGCCAGGTTTTAAGCTAAATGTCCAAGAAGACATTTTACCTGGTGGGATACCGTCAGGACCACGTGGCGGTGGACTTGCGATACGAATATTGAACTTGATAAGGCCTTTTTCATCTGGGTAGTTGGCCATTGAGTAAGCACGAATAACTGGCTCATCAACTTTTGAGACATATTTGAAAATACCAAACGTTTCCCAGTCTTCTCTGTATTCTTCGGCAACATCAAAGTCTTTGTAATGTACTTCATGTGGTGGCGCTTCCAATTGCACATAACCACCAGCACGGAAGTTTACTTCTTCGCCTTCTGGAATTTTAAGGACCAATTCTTTGATAAAGGTTGCAACATTATCGTTAGAGACAACTTCACATTCCCATTTTTGTACATCAAAGAACTCAGGATCAATCTCGATTTTCATGTCTTGCTTAACAGCTACCTGACAAGCCAAGCGCATGTGTTCACGGATTTCACCCTGAGTAAAATAGCCTTCTTCGGTGGGCAAGATAGAACCGCCACCTTCAATAACGCGGCAGCGACACTGCGCACAGGTACCACCGCCACCACATGCTGAAGATAAAAAGATACCTTCGCTTGCAAGTGTTTGCAGTAGCTTACCGCCTGCTGGTGTCACGACGTCATTATCGGGATTATCATTGATATGAATGGTAACATCACCTGAACTGACCAGTCTTGAGCGCGCCGCCAAAATAATAGCGACAAGGCCCATGATGATCACGGTAAACATAGCCACGCCACCAATCGCCGTAGCATAATCCATGATATGTATCCTTAATCTATGGGGTAGGGGCGCAGGGGCATCAATGTGATGCTGTGCCTGAACGCCTACCGAATAAATGAATTAATAGGTCAAATAGCTAAATAAAGCCTTGGCCTTCGCGCGTCGATTTATAAAAGATCGCATACATCGATCAGTCGACAACGCTAAGCGCCGCGGTTTTAAATGGACATACCACCGAACGACATAAAGCCGAGCGACATAAGACCAACTGTAATAAAGGTAATGCCAAGACCACGCATCGGTGCTGGAATATCTGAGTATTTGAGCTTCTCACGGATACCGGCCAATGCCGTAATAGCCAGCGCCCAACCAAAACCTGCGCCCACACCATAAACCATGGATTCACCAAAGTTATAATCACGCTCAACCATAAACAGAACGCCACCTAAAATGGCACAGTTGACGGTGATAAGTGGTAAGAACACACCAAGTGCGTTATATAGGCTTGGCACGAATTTATCCAAGAACATCTCTAGAATCTGAACGGTAGCGGCAATCAAACCAATGTAACTTAGTAATCCTAAGAAACTTAAGTCAATATTAGGGAAACCTGCCCATGCCAGCGCACCATTTTTTAGGATGAACTGGAACAAAAGATTGTTTAGTGGCACAGTGATGGCCATTACTACAACGACCGCAACCCCAAGACCAATGGCGGTTGAGACTTTCTTTGATACTGCCAAGAAAGTACACATGCCCAAGAAATAGGCCAGTGCCATATTCTCAATAAAGACTGAGGTTATAAATAAACTAACATAATGTCCCATTAGTGACCGCCTCCATGTGCCATGCCTTTAGACTGCGGCTTCATTACAAATTCAGCTTCTTCAACCTGTTCAGGCTTCCAAGTACGGACAATCGCAATGAACAATCCAATAATAAAGAACGCTGATGGTGGTAACAGTAAGAGACCGTTAGGCACATACCAGCCACCATCAGTAACAGGTTGCAAAAGGGTGATACCAAACCACGTACCAGCACCCAAGATTTCGCGAATGGTCGCAACGAATAACAGTACCGCAGAATAACCAAGACCGTTACCAATACCATCTAAAAAGCTTGGTACTGGTGGATTGCTCATCGCAAACGCTTCGGCACGGCCCATGACGATACAGTTGGTAATAATGAGACCAACAAAGACTGATAGGCCTTTACTGACATCATATGCGACCGCTTTTAGTACCTGATCAACCAAAATAACCAGTGAGGCAATAATAGTCATCTGTACAATAATACGAATACTTGACGGAATTTTCTTACGAATAATTGAGATAAAAAAGCTTGAAAACGCGGTTACTAGTGTCAACGCCACACACATCACCAACGCATTGGCCATGCTAGTCGTCACCGCCAGTGCCGAACAGATACCTAAGATCTGTAGGGCAATGGGGTTATTGTCAAAGATAGGCGAGGTTAAAATACTTTTAGTGTCAGCCATGTTATGCCTCCTTGCCGTTAGCTACTGGTAGCGTGGCTGCCAATTCGGTTTTAGGTTGAGCTGTTTGCTTTGATTGACGAGCTTGCGTCGTCTCATCATCAATCGTTTGACCGCTCTCTTTACGTAACCTATCTAGATAAGGCTTGTAACCTTGATCACCCAACCAAAACTGAATCATATTGCTGACGCCGCGGCTGGTTAGTGTTGCACCGCTGATACCGTCAACCCAGTTGTCTTTTGGATTACCCGCTTTGGTTACACCAGTTGCGACGTTACCTTCATCATCATAAGAGTGGATACCACTCCATTTCGCGCGCCACTCTGGCTCTTCGATACGAGCACCAAGACCAGGTGTTTCTTTATGCTCATAAAAACTAATACCTTTGATGGTATTCATATCACTTTCAAGCGTCAAGAAACCATAAATCGTACCCCATAGACCATAGCCTTGAATGGGTAGTACGATTATTTCAGGTTTACCCGCATCGTCATTTTTGACGTAGACTTTGGCGTATTTAGGCTTACGACCAATACTGGCTGGATCGTTCTCACCTAAGTCATCGCTCAATGCTTTATTCTTAGTCGCTTGGGTAGCGTCATAATCATTACGGTCAGGGATACCCGCTGCTTTCAGCGCGTCATCATCTACATAATTGCCTTTATTTAAATCAATAATTTTCACTTCAAAATCTTTGAAGCGCTCAGTCACGTCATCAGCGGTATCAGATTTAGCATCGTACATACCAGCGGCGACTAAGATGTTTTTGTTGCGGTCTAAGCGTGCATTTTCGACTTGTGCTGGCTTTAAACCAACAGCAGCTGCCGAGACCAATACGGAACACACCAAGCATAGCGTCAATGCCACGCTAATGGTTTTCGCATTATTACTTTTGGGCTTGGACATATCTAACCCTCCGAGCGGTTTGGCGTTTGATGTTTGCTTGGGTCACAAAATAATCAAACAATGGAGCAAATAAGTTGGCAAATAGAATGGCCAGCATAATACCTTCTGGGAAAGCAGGGTTAACGACACGAATCAATACGGTCATAAAACCAATCAAGATACCATACGCCCAGCGGCCTTTATTAGTATGTGCCGCTGAAACTGGATCGGTCGCCATAAATACAGCACCGAATGCAAAGCCACCGATCACTAAGTGCCAATAGAATGGCAATTTCATCATCATGTTGTCATCAGAGCCGACCATATTGAACACAAGAGACGTGGCAATAAGACCAAGCACACAACCTCCCATGATGCGCCAAGAGGCGATACGTGTCCACAACAAGACTGCTGCACCCAGTAAGATTGCTAGGGTTGATACTTCACCAATACTACCCTGCATGTTGCCTAAAAATGCATCACTCCAAGTGATGGCATTACCATAGACATCGACGAAATCTTGAGGAACCACGCCAAGTGCCGCAAGGCCAAGAGGCGTTGCTCCTGAGAAACCATCCACTGCGGTCCATACTGAGTCACCAGACATATATGCTGGATAAGCGAAGTATAAGAACGCACGACCTGATAGGGCAGGGTTCAGGAAGTTTTTACCTGTACCACCGAATACTTCTTTGGCTACAACCACACCGAAGATGATACCCAAGGCCACTTGCCATAATGGGATATCTGGTGGTAAACATAGCGCAAATAGTACCGAGGTCACAAAGAAACCTTCGTTAACTTCGTGCCCGCGAACCACAGCAAAGATAATTTCACAGAAAATACCAACCGCAAAGGTCACGATATAGATCGGTAAAAATTGCATGGCACCGTAGACAAAACATGCCCAAATACTTTCTGGGTTATAGCCTGCCATACTAGTGATCATGGTACGCCAGCCGTCAGGTTGCAGACCAAGCTGAGTAATAGCCGTTAATGCTTGATGACCAATATTGTACATACCCCAAAACATCGCTGGGAACGTACATAACCATACGGTAATCATAATGCGTTTTAGATCAATACCGTCACGCACATGTGATGACGCGTATGTCGTTGAGTCTGGTTGACGCAAAAACGTATCAAACATCTCAAAGATGGCATAGTATTTTTCGTGTTTGCCACCTTTGGTAAAAGACGGCTCCATACGATCGAACATATTGTGTAAAAATTTCATCGTGGTTAGCCCTCCAGTTCAATGCGCGTTAAGTTATCACGCAAAATATCACCGAATTCATATTTGCCAGGAGATACGAAGGTGCATAATGCTAAATCTTCTTCGTCCAATTCAAGTACACCCAAGTCTACTGCGCTAATGATGTCTTCGACAATCAACGCACGTAATAACTGCGTTGGCAGATAGTCTTGTGGCATGACTTCTTCATAAACTCCAATAGGAACCATCGCACGTGGTGATCCATTACTGGTAGTCGTGAAATTGTATTTTTTGCCACCAAAAAAATGCGAAATATAAATAGGCAGTTTTGAGAAGCGATTTTTACCTGGACTAAAGAAATGAAATGCAGGGCGCTCATGACCTTCAGTAAGCACACTAATTTGATCATGAAATCGACCAAGATAAGCGACATTGCTAAATACCTTGCGACCAGACAATACTGACCCTGAGATAATACGGTTGTCGCCCTCTGCCAATTGACCTTTAGTCAATGCAGTAATATCAGCACCACGCTCAGTGACCACCAAATGTGGATTACTAACAGCCGGACCTGCCAAGCTGAGCATACGGCGCGTATACAAACGACCCGTGGTAAATAATTTACCAATCGCAATTACATCTTGATAACCAATCGTCCATACGGTCACGCCGCGCATGATTGGATGCAAAAAGTGAATGTGCGTACCTGCTAGACCAGCGGGATGTTTACCAGCAAAGCTATGATACTCAGTGACATTATTAGTCGCAGTTGTTGTGACTGGCGTCAACTGGGCATCACCATGATGGCAGACAAAGGTCTTTGGGCTGAGCGTTGATAATATAGCAAGTCCGTCATTGAATGACTGTAGTTGCTCATTAATCAGCAACATCGGGTCAAAAGCCAATGGACTGGTGTCCATTGCCGTGACAAAGATAGCGTGTGGACGGGAACCGATTTCTGGCGCACGGCTATAAGGACGCGTACGAAACGCGGTCCATTCGCCAGAGGCAAGTAGTTGGGTTTCAACGACTTCAGAATCTAGGTCAGCAAGTTGCTGAGAGTCATAGCGCTCAAATTCTACTTCTTCACCGTTTGGGTCGACCGCAATCACAAGACTTTCAAACACACGACGATCACCGCGTTTAATCGCGATAACTTTACCAGCAGCAGGAGCAGTATAGATAACGCCAACACGTTTTTTGTCTTCAAAAACGGGCTGACCTTTTGCTACGATGTCACCTTCTTTGACATTCATTGTGGGTTTCATACCCACATAATCATAGCCAATCACTGCTACATGTGCGGGTCGATGCTCAGATATCTCGCGTGAGGGTTCACCAGCGATGGGCAAATCCAAACCTTTTTTGATGGTAATCATAAGCGAAAACTTAGTCCATAGTCTAAAACGATACCAGACGTCCTGTATGGCATATCGGTAGTATGAACATTTGCGTCATTTAATAAAGACCAAAAATCTCTATTCCTATAGTAGGATAGCGACAAAGGTTTTCTAAAAATAACGCCTAATCATAACTACTAGTAAGAGTATTAACGCTGACCTTAGACTCCTTAACAACACGTTAATGTCTTATTCGAATGACCAAAGTGGCGAATGGCTACCAAGGTGTATGTCAAAACCATTCAATCAAAATCAATCACCAAAGCAGTAAGCTAAAAGTGACCATTTTCAAAATAAACAATCCCATCACACGTTTCATTGAAAATTAAAACTTGTAATACCAGTATGATTGACATCTCTTATTGTTTCAATATCCTATAAACAGAATATGTCGTTCAATAAGCAGGTCGCCAAATAACAATCTATTGACATAGATGACACACTGGTCAAAAGACAAACTAACGAAGCACTTAATAAGTAACCTTTAATAAGTAACTGTCACTTATCATAATCAGCTGCTATAGCGTTAGGTTGATCCGTTGTAAATAGTTAGCTAGTGATAGAAAATTTATGAAAGATATTTAATTAGAGTTTGATGCTGCAGAGTAGACGGTTTAAAGGCTACCAGTTGAAATTTCTAATATAACCTTTCTTAGCAATATGTTAACCGACGTCGTACTAAGGCGATTAACAGTTGCTTGATTCATCCTGACGGTTATGGAAACTCAAGTCTCAAATGACTTAATAGAAAACATAGCGTATGGTTACTATCACATAGAAACAAATAAAATTTACCTAGGATTATACGCTAAATTGACCTAAAATTGCCAGTCAGTAATTGAATTTACCTAATGTTTTCAGTTGTTCAGCGTAATGAAACTTACGGTTATAATTGTTTTTTTGCTATTATTATCTATATTGTTTTAGTAAGTCTCAGTCTATCATTGATAGCATTTGCTCTGTCTATATTTTTAGTCACTTTTTGCGTTATATTTTTCTACAAATGTTTGATTTTATTGAAATATTTACTGTTTTTTTATAAGGAATGCGATATGTGTGCTGTACCTGTCATTATCCCAGCTATTGATTTAAAAGATGGTAAATGTGTGCGTTTAAAACAAGGCCGTATGGAAGATGATACGGTATTTTCAGATGATCCTGTAGCGGTAGCAGCACGCTGGGTAGACGAAGGCGCGCGCCGGTTGCATCTGGTCGATTTGAATGGTGCATTTGACGGGGTGCCAGTACACAGACAAGTCGTTAACGACATCGCCAAAGCTTTTCCGCACCTGCCTATCCAGTTGGGCGGCGGTGTGCGCAACATGAACACCATTGAGCAATATATTACTGCTGGTTTGACATACATTATTATCGGCACAAAAGCAGTTGAAGATCCTAGCTTTGTCGCTGAAGCTTGCCGCGAATTTGCAGGGCATATCATTGTGGGTATCGATGCCAAAGATGGCATGGTCGCAACTCACGGTTGGGCAAATGTGACAGATACCAAGGCAACTGAGCTTGCCAAGCGTTTTGCTGATGTGGGTGTATCCTCTATCGTCTATACCGATATCGCTCGTGATGGCATGATGCAAGGCGTTAACGTCGAGCAAACAGTCAACTTGGCTCGTGAAGGTGGCTTGCCAGTGATTGCATCGGGCGGCGTGACGGATATGAAAGACATTGAGCTATTGAAACCTTATGGCGATTGCATCGAAGGTATCATTACAGGGCGCGCTATTTATGAGGGTACGTTGAATTTGAGTGAAGCACAACGTTACTTAGATAGCTAAAGTCAGGTAGCTAAAGTCAGATAGCTAGTCATCAGCAGAAAAGCTGGAAGATACAAAGTCTGTAAAAAAAGCAAAGGATCTTTATGACCGCTTACCTTGACTGCCCAATGATACGCAAGATTTTATCAGCGTGTGGTCAACTGCTGTTGCTACTAAGCCTCGTTTGCGTGTTGCCCGCGCATGCTGCTGGTGAAGAGTTAACCAGTGTCAAGGCAGCTTTGGGTATAGAAAATGCGTCAGAAGAAGTGCCCAGTGACGATTCGGCTACCACAGAAAGTGAAATACCAGTAGAAACTGAGCCACAAAACATACCCCCTGCTGCTAATCCGCCCGTGATTAGTGGCGAGAGCACTAATAATGCGCAAATCGAAACCACCCCCACGCCGCAAAAAGACAATGATATCCGTCAACGTATCAAAGGCATTTTTTCTGAAATTGAAGGCTTGCAAGCGGTTGATGTCAGCGTTGCCCAAGGTGTTGTTACCTTAAGCGGAGAAGCGCCAAATGAAAAAAAAGCGCAACAAGCGATTAGTTTAACGAATCGTTTAACAGATGTTGTCACCGTTGAGGATAATATCAATAGAACGCTTGATGTGCAGGATAATGTCACAACGGTTTATCAAGGTCTAAAAGCGCAAGTCAAAAACCTAGTCAAAGCTCTGCCATTATTGTTGGTCGGTATTGTGATCTTTGCATTGGTAACCTGGTTTGGTAGTTGGTTGTCTAATCGCAAAAAGATGTGGCAACGGATAACGCCCAATCCTTTTGTCGCTGAGCTGTTATCACAAACCGTCAAAGTGATATTTATCATTTTTGGTTTGATTTTGGCATTGAGCCTAATAGGGGCAGAAACCATTTTAGGCACCCTACTTGGCGGTGCGGGCGTCATTGGTATCGCCGTTGGTTTTGCGGTCAAAGACACCATTGAAAATTATATTGCTTCATTAATGCTCAGTATTCGCCAACCATTTCGCGCTCGTGATCAGATTGTGATAAATGGGCAAGAAGGTATTGTGGTACGTTTGACTTCACGTGCGACGATATTGATGACTTTAGACGGTAACCAGCTTCGTATTCCTAATGCAGAGGTCTTCAAAGGCACCATTCTAAATTACACCAAAAACCCTGAACGGCGCTTTACCTTTGAATTGGGCGTTGATGCTAATGATGACCCACTTGCTGCCATTAAAGTGGGTGTCGATGCGATATGTCGGTTAGATTTTGTCTTGGATGAGCCTAAAGCCATTGCGGTCATTAACAATGTTGGTGACTCTAATATTATTTTAGAGTTTCAGGTTTGGGTGGATCAATCGCAGACAGATTTTGCCAAGGCGCGCAGTATCGCTATTCGCGAAACCAAACACGCGCTAGAAAACGCAGGTTTCAGCTTGCCAGAGCCTATTTATCGTTTACGCTTTAACGATAAATTGGAAAAAGCCTTTGAGTATATGCAAGCTAATACTAATAGCGCTCAGTCAGACGTGACAATCACGCCGACTACTCCTGAGGCTTATGATAACAGTCAACATAGTGATAGCAATATGGATGGTAAAGGCAAGCAGCAAGCAAAAGAACGAGCCAAACATATTCTGCAAGGTCGTAATGCGGATGACGTATTGAACCCGCGCCCTAACGACAAGCTGATGGAAAAGGTGGAACAAGAGATTGCTCAAAGCTCAGATGATACCGATTTATTGAACAATAACAGTCCACAAGAGTAATTTATAAAGATAAGCTAAAAACTGGGCATAAAAAATGCAGTAAAACGTGTCTCTGGCCCTTATTCAAATACGAGACACTTTTTATGCAAATAAAACATCTAATTATATTCGCAGTGATTGGCATAGTGGCACTGCTTGGCTTCAATGTCGTCAATGGAAATAGTCACGAGAAAAACAGAGCCGGTGCTACCAGTAATGTTACCTCTGAGTCTGCTACTGGCACAGCAGTATCTGATACAGATCAGGCAACAAGTGGCTCAGAAAGTATCGCCAGCAAACCACTTGGTAATCAGCCTAAAGCCATACTAGACGATGCGACCAGCAAGATTAATCAAGCTCAGCAGACAGATCAAGCACAATTGGCACAAGTAAATAATGAAGCACAGTGAAACTGCGTCCAACAAAAAAGGCTAACGAGAACGTTAGCCTTTTTTATTGTTTTAAGATTTTAACTAAAATCAGCCTTTCTTATTAGCACTTTTACTACGGCTACCTGTTTTTTTAGCAGGACTTCTCTTAGGCTGGCTTTTTTTGGTTTGGTTCATTTCACTAGATTGCAGCTTGGCTTTTAGATCGAAGTCAATTTGCAGCAGATCCATATTCACGCCAGCTACTTTTACTTTGACCAAGTCGCCAAGTCCGAATACGGTGCCTTTGTCTTTACCGATCAGCTGTTGCTGCTGCTCATCATAAACAAAGAAGTCATCACCGACATTTGAGATATGTACCAAACCGTCGATATACAAATCGGACAACGTAACAAATAGACCGAAGTTAGTGACGCTCGTCACCACACCGTCGAATTCTTCGCCAACATGATCTGTCATATAGTGACATTTGAGCCAAGACTCTACATAACGTGATGCTTTCTCTGCACGGCGTTCTGTATCTGACGTTTGCGTACCGGCCCCTTCAAGCGAAAAGTCCATTATGGGCTGCTGGCTATTCGTCACTTTTGCTTTAATAGCACGATGCAACATCAAGTCAGGATAGCGGCGAATGGGCGAGGTAAAGTGGCTATATTCGTCATAAGCCAAGCCAAAGTGACCGATATTGTCAGGGGCATAGTTTGCTTGCATCATTGAGCGCAGTAGCATGCTATGGATACTAATCGCATCTGGTCTATCTTTCGTTGCTTCGATAATCCGCTGATAATCTGCTTGTGTTGGATTCTCTTCTGGGAAAGGTAAACCAAAGTTTTTTGCATATTCATGAATACGCATCGACTTCTCGCCATCAGGTTTATCGTGGTTACGATACAAGACTGGTAGCTCATGTTTTAGTGCAAAATTTGCCGCACAGGTATTGGCCAGTAGCATACATTCTTCAATGAGCTTTTGAGAATCACCACGAGTTCGCGGTAAAATAGCTTCAATACCACCTTTTTCATTGAACTTGATGTACGTTTCAACCGTTTCAAATTCCATCGCATGACGCTCTTCGCGTTTTTTGAGCAGTAGCTCATAAAGCTGATGCAGCGTATCGACAGATTTTTTCACATCTTTATTGCCAGTTAATGATTTTGGCAATCTTTTATCATTTGGATTCACAAGATAATCGTTTACTTGATTATAAGTTAAGCGTGCTTGTGAATGCATCACTGACGGATAGAACTCATATCCTGTTACTTTTCCTGCTCGTGATATCTTAATATCGGCAACCATACAAAGGCGATCGAGATCAGGGTTCAAAGAACAAAGACCGTTAGACAGCACTTCAGGTAGCATTGGAATCACGCGATGCGGGAAGTATACGGACGTGCCGCGCTCATAGGCATTTTGGTCAAGTGGTGAATTCGGTGTCACATAGTAGCTGACATCGGCAATCGCAACGACAACACGGTAATTACCGCCAGAGCGTTTTTCAGCAAATACCGCATCATCAAAATCACGCGCATCTTCACCGTCGATAGTGACCAATGGTAGATGGCGCAAATCTGTGCGACCTTTTGTGTCTTTTTCAGTCGGCTCTTGATAATCAGCAGCTTGCTTAAGTGCAGCTTCACTAAAATCTGACGGAATATCATAATTAAGTAGGGTGGTTTCAATGATCAGTTCGCGATCATTGTCATCAGACAATACTTCAGTGATTTTACCAGTGCCAAACTCGTGCTGATTGGGCCAATCAATGATATCGACTTTAACAGGAGAGCCTTGCTTGGCATTTAACGCCTGCACATTATCATCAGTAACCGTAATCGGCTGATGATTGTTTGGACTGCCAAGCTCGACACAGTAGCCGTCTTCGTCACGAGCCAGCGTACCGATGAAGTTATTTTGGCGACGCTCAACTACATCGACAATGCGACCTTCGGTACGTCCACGGTTGTCCGTTGACGTGCCTACTGCCTCTACCGTATCACCATTAAATACCCAGCGCATCTGTTTTTCATGTAAAAACAAATCTGGCATATCGCTTAGTAGTACAAAGCCAAAGCCTTTAGGATGGGCAGAAACCGTACCTGTGACGACATCTTGCTTGGTCACTGTGCGATAGCGATAAGGACGACCTTCGCGGTTTACTTGTCCATCACGTGCCATCGCTTTTAAGCGATTGCCTAAAGCGTCAAACTGATCTGGGTCATCAATATTGAAGGCTTTTGCCAACTGTTGATGAGTGACTTCACCATGCTCACTGATCGTGCTCAATATCAGCTCACGACTAGGAATAGGATTGTCATATCTGGTTGCCTCACTTGAGGCGTTTGGATCGTTCCAACTCATAAATTACCGTATCTATTTTTAAAATTATTAATAAGGGCTATCTTAACACGAACAACGTTGCAATATCTTGCGCCAATTGTCTTATGTGTATTCAGTAGCAGGAGTCTGTCACCTTTAATAGGTAAAAACTGTCTCGAAAAATCAAATATCGACATCGACCGTACTTGATTTATTGGTTATCTTTTTACTGTCTATTTCTTTGGATACTTCCAATACAGTCGTCTGATTAGACTTATCGAGATATTTCTGTGCTTTGTCGACCTCGGTAGTCAACGTATTGACCGTTTGTTTCATGTTCTCTAACGCTTCAATTTTATAATTACTGATCATATCCATCGTATCATATACATTATTGAAGGCATTTTGTAGTTTATCAAGCTCAATACTGCTATTGGTCGCTTGCTCGTGGATTTCACCAGATTGGCGCTTGAGCATTGCTGAGGTTGATTCTATCAAACTACTGGTCGTTTTATTCAAAGCGGTAATTTGATCAAGCACGAGCTTTTGATTGGTCATAGCTTGAGCAACGACCACCGCCGTACGTAGCGCAGACACAGTGGTCGTAGTCGCACGATCCACCCCTTTAATCAGCTCTAAGTTATTGCGGCGTATCGTATCTAGTGCCAAATAGCCTTGTACGTTGACCGCCAATTGTGTCAAAAAGTCAGTGTTTTTTTGACGCACATAAAACAACATCTCTTCTTTAATAATACGCGCTTTTTCAGGATCAGTCGCTTCTATCGCATAGACTTTTTGTTCTAATTGTTCATCAATTCTTTTGCCGACATAGACATATTGACGAATAGACTGCATCAGCTCCCACATATTGACTTTTTCTTGCTCAATCATGGCATTGTCTTTGAGCAGCTCGTCCTTACCGTTATATAAACTAGTAACGACCGCATTGATATGTGATTGGGCAGACTCATACTGACGAAAGTAATCTTGTACTTTATTACCAAAAGGAATGAGACCAAATAACTTACGTGAGCTGGTCAGCTCCTTTTTACTTGGGTCTAAGTCTTCAACGATACCGCGCAGCTCCGTCAATGACTTGGCAATAGGGGAGTTGTCAAATAAGCTGTCATTCAGACTTTTCGCTGGCAAATCGAGCATTCGGTTAGAGACTTGCGCTGATTCACGAATCTCTTTCGTTCCCAAATTATGGATAGACTGTACGTTTTGCTGAAACTCTGAACTATGCACCGAGTTGTTAATCACATGATTGACAAAAGCATCGACTTTGGCATCGAGCTCTGGAATTTGATTTTCATCCAACTTGACCATTTGATCTGCTTCACTTTTTTGTATTTCTCTCACAGGTTCAGGCGCAGTCAAAGAGATACTTGGAGTCGTTGCGTTTTCTGGTGGGGTCAATTCTTGCATGAAGTTTCCTATAATATCTACAATGGAAGGAATTTTAGGTCGATGACTAGCGTTGTATTAAATGACTAGCGTTGTATTAAATGATTATCTTATATTAGATTACTGTGTTGTATTAAATAACAGTGTTGCATTAATAATTACATAGAAAGATAAACCGCAAAACAGGTGAATCATCAACGTGGATTTTTTATACACTCAATATTTTTTATTGAAATAGTATGAGTAGATCATGCCTTTAGACTAACTTGGAATGAAAAGGTTGAGAAGATGGGTTTTGTAAATTAGCGTCAGCTTATCATAACCAAAAACCACTATTTCTAGATTTGGATATTAAAAAACCATCAATATCACGCCGTATATTGATGGTTAAGGTTATAAATATCTATATTGACTAACAGCCATCTAATAAACAGATTACTTTTTCTTAGTTGGCCCAAGTAGCATACCCATTTGACGACCTTCCATCTTAGGGTACTGCTCAACGTTAGCAATCTCAGCAGTATCTTCGATGATACGATCTAGCTGCTTACGACCAATTTCTTGGTGCGCCATTTCACGGCCACGAAAGCGAATACTGATCTTAACTTTGTCTTGGTCTTCCAAAAAGCTGACGATTTTTTTCAGTTTGACCTGATAATCGGCTTCTTCAGTACTAGGACGCAGCTTCATCTCTTTCAGCTGAGTTTGCTTTTGGTTCTTTTTAGCTTCTTTCGCCTTTTGCTTTTGATCATAGAGGAAATGCTTATAATCCATGATTTTGCAAACAGGCGGCTTAGCATCTGGAACCAATTCGACCAAATCTAGATTGTCCTCACGTGCCGCTTTCATCGCGGTTTCGATATCGACCACGCCCATTTGTTCGCCGTCTTCTTTGACGAGACGGACTTCTTTGACATTGATATCTTCGTTGATGTTCAAACGGTTCGACTGTTTAATAGGTATTACTCCTCATCTGTTTTTGGGGTCTGTCGGCCTTTTTCAGCGACAGCGGTCTGCACTAATGTAATAAATTCAGGAACGCTCATCACGCCAAGGTTTTCGCCTTCACGCGTACGGACATTAACACTGCCCGATTCGACTTCCTTATCCCCTAATACTAGCATATAGGGAATGCGTTCTAATGTTTTCTCTCGTATCTTAAATCCAATCTTTTCGTTACGCAAGTCACTAATGGCTCGCAAACCTGCATTTTTTAGCTCATTAACCACATTTGCGCAAGCATCTGCTTGTTTATCTGTGATATTCATGACCACCACTTGTTGCGGTGATAGCCATACAGGCATCCAACCGGCATAGTTTTCAATCAATATACCGATAAAGCGCTCAAACGAACCTAATATAGCACGGTGTAACATAATAGGTACTTCGCGCTCGTTTTGCTCATTGACGAATTCTGCGTCAAGGCGTTCAGGCATGTTCGGGTCCACTTGAATGGTACCGCACTGCCAAACACGTCCTAAAGAATCCTTTAAACTAAATTCAATTTTTGGGCCATAGAACGCGCCTTCACCTGGCAAGTAATCCCAATCTAGTCCTGAGCTATCAAGCGCATCTGCTAAAGCTTTTTCTGCAAAATCCCAAGATTCATCACTACCCACACGTTTTTCAGGACGTGTCGAGAGTTTCATAATAGTATTATCAAAACCAAAATCTTCATAAACCGCAAGCGTTAGCTTGATAAAGTCAGCCACTTCCTGCTGAATTTGCGATTGAGTACAGAATATATGGGCATCATCTTGGGTAAAACCACGTACGCGCATCAAACCATGCAGTGAGCCTGACGGCTCGTTACGATGACATGAGCCAAACTCAGCCATACGTAGTGGTAAGTCACGATAAGACTTTAGCCCTTGATTGAATACTTGCACGTGACATGGGCAGTTCATCGGTTTTACCGCATAATCACGATTTTCGCTGGAAGTGGTGAACATATTGGTGGCATAGTTACCCCAATGTCCAGAACGCTCCCACAAGCTACGATCAACGATCTGTGGCGTTTTGATCTCTTCATAACCATTATCATGTTGCACTTTACGCATGTATTGCTCAAGCACTTGATAAATCGTCCAACCATTGGCATGCCAAAAAACCATACCTGGCGCTTGCTCTTGCATATGAAATAGATTTAACGCTTTACCAATCTTACGATGGTCACGTTTTTCTGCTTCTTCAATACGCTGAATATACGCTTTTAGATCTTTTTTATCTGCCCACGCTGTACCATAGATACGTTGTAGCTGCTCATTTTTGGCATCACCGCGCCAATAAGCACCAGACATTTTAGTCAGTTTAAATACTTTTAAGAATCTTGTATTTGGCACATGCGGGCCACGGCACATATCAACATATTCTTGATGATGGTAAAGACCAAAAGATTCTTCACCTGGCATATCGTTAATGAGCTTAAGCTTATAATCTTCACCGCGCGCTTCAAATATCTTGATGACTTCATCGCGTGGCGTTATCTTCTTTATGACGTCATAGTCTTGCTTTATCAACGCCATCATGCGCTTTTCGATGGCTTCCATGTGTTCAGGCGTAAATGGCGTCTCACTAAAGATGTCATAATAAAAGCCATCTTCGATTACAGGTCCAATGACCATCTTTACTTCAGGATAGAGCTGCTTGACCGCATGTCCAAGCAAATGCGCCGCCGAGTGACGAATGATATCGACACCGTCAGCATCTTTTGCCGTGACGATCTCAACTTTGGCATCATGAGCGATAGGGTCGGAGGCATCCACCAAATGACCATCGACACGTCCAGCAACAGTGGCTTTTGCCAAGCCCGGACCAATACTTTGTGCCACTTCCATAACCGTGGTGTTGCCTTCGAACTCTTTTACGCTACCATCCGGTAAAGTAATCGCTACCATAATCTATTCACCTGTTTTTGGGTCCGTTGGCAGTGATGATTGCAACCATCAATCATATAACCGTGAGACCACATCAATTTATTCAATCATTGTGATATGTTGTAAAACGATAGGCGTGACTGCTATGCACTGCATTTATCCTCTTACACCACTATTGATTATCTAATACGTATAACAGAGTCGTTACAATGGACAGTGTTCCGTATTTCGAAAGCGATTCAGTAGCATGTGAAAGAAAATATGTCACGTAACCCGCCATTATAGCAAAAACTGTCTATAAACACTAGATAGCAAGGGATCAGGTAAGACGACAGCTATCACCGCTTACTGATTTATTTATCGAGCAATTTAGACAGGCTTATTTTATTTTAGACAGACTTATATAGGTACTCCAGTGTGGGATGTCAATAGCTCAGAAACTATGTCAATTACTAGATTTTGAAAAATAATCTCCAAAGCTTAGTAACTATAACTATAACTATAACTATAAAGAGAGTAGCCGATGTCTGCTTTCAGTACTCTCATTAAAAACATCTCATCAAACTTCTAGACTAGGTATCAATACGCTCTAATTCAGTCAGGGCATGGTTACGATAATAGGTATCAGTGCGTATATTAAAGCCCATCTTCTGCCAAAAACTATTACCAATACCATTGGTTTGAAATATAAACAAACCTACTTTGCTTATGGTTAAGGCTTTCATTTGATCCAATACCATCTCCACCAATCTCTGAGCAATACTCTGATTACGATAATCTTGATGTACGGCGGTATGGTAAATATAGCCACGGCGTCCATCTTGACCTGCAAGGATTACTCCAACAATTTGTTTGTTTTCTTCCGCTACAAAACTTAGCGTTGGATTGCGCTGTAGCATACGAGCGATACCTTGCTGAGAGTCATCCACATCATTTAGTCCCATCCCTGCTGTGTTAAGCCATAATTGATATACAGCAGCATAATCATCAATCTTCATTTCGCGAATGTTCATCTTATCTTTCCTTAAAGTGAGTGAATAAACCAATATACATTCTATGAGGTGTATTTTGCGATGTGTATAAGTACTTTAGCCTTTTGAATAATAGAGCTAAAGAATAATAGAATAAACGTCTTAAAAATTATTTTCAGATAGTCCTTGACCCCTTATTAAAACCACGTATAATGCGTCCCAGTCGGAAGGGAAGGCAGTTTAGGGAATGATTCATCATTC
>NZ_CAJGZJ010000027.1 GCF_904846225.1 Psychrobacter immobilis
ATATAAAATTCATATTATTTTTTTTCTATTTTTTTAAAAATATTATTTATCTGATTTATTAATTCTTTATTATTTATATCTTTTATAGATTTTTTGACAATAAAAACAATATCTTTGTTTTCTAATTTAAAAGCTTGTGTACGAAACTGCTCACGTATTTGACGTTTGATGAGATTTCGAGCGACAGCAGTGGGTACTTTACGTTTTGTAATAGCCATACCGACTCGCGGTTCGTCCTGAGTATTAGCACGTACAAAAGCCATCAGGTGACCTTGATGAAGCTTGCGCTCAGGTGCATCAAACACCTCACGGAACGCTGCTGGTGTCAGTAAGCGCTGTTCTTTAGTAAAGCGAGCAGTAGGTGTAGCTGAGACAGTATTGGGCATATTACAACCTAGTATAAGAGCAAATGACGAGATTAGAAATAATAGTAAAATATAGAGACAAAAAAAGCGCCTATGTGGGCGCTTTTAATATATGGCTACGTGTCAGTTGTAATGATTGACTATCGCAATCTATAAATAACAGAAAAGCAATAAACATTACTAGCAATGCTTACCGCTGTTTACTGATTATACAGTAAGACGATGACGTCCTTTAGCGCGGCGACGAGCCAAGACCTGACGGCCTTTTTTAGTTGCCATACGAGCACGGAAACCGTGAGTACGTTTACGCTTGATCACGCTTGGTTGGAATGTACGTTTCATAACTCACCTATCAAAATAATGGACTAAATTCGTAATAACGGAGGATTATATCATTCTATATGGTTTTGGTCAATAAACTAATTTAGTTTGTCTTTATTACTGAGTATTCTGCTGTAGAGAAAGACTCTTTTTGAATTAAGTAGTGTCTGTAAATCTAATATTTAGTTATTAGAAATCATAGTTAATTTACACTCATTTTTGGAAGTTATCCACAGTTTGTCTCGAACTCTATAATAATTAATTGATTAATATATATAGATATTGTTGTTATTGGGAGCTGTATTTTCTGTGGTTAAGTCGATTTTTCCTTTAATTATCAAAATACTAGACTATGGGTAAGCCTGTGGATAACCTGTGGGTGAAATATGGATAACTCAAGTTCTGGACTTATCCCCAAAACTATCCACAGCCTTATCCACAAAAAACAAGGTGTTATCCACAGGGCTATTGTGTTAGATTATCACCCTGCTCGGCAGATGATTTTGTATAGTTCGCCAAGATGGTTTTTGGTTTAATAATTATGGATGGCGATAAGTATTAATCAACCGCTTATAGCGTTAAGACACATCTATTATTTCAGATTATAGGGTTAATATTTTTCATGATAGACACAGCAAATATTTGGGATAAATGTCTAAACGATTTACGATATAACGTTAAAGACAACGTATTTACCATGTGGTTGAGGCCCTTGTCAGCGCATCAAGAAGCGCAAACGCTTATCATACTTGCCCCTAATGACTACTTTGTAACTTATATCAAAAAAAACCATCTGCAGGATATCCAGCAGCTGGTTGCTAAGCATAGCCAAGGCAGTATCGAGGAGGTTGTGGTACGTGTTGATAATGCTGATCGTAATACGAATGATACCAATCAGTTGCAATCAGGGTCTTTGTTTGTGGAGGATAAGCCCTCCCCTACCCCTGCAGATCATAGATTTGAAAGCATTCATCATAACAATGCAAAAGCAGATATCGATGCTAATATGCGTCACACAGAATCAATTGATTCTGCCGATGTGAAATCGCTAAGTTATCTAAATCCTGATTTTACCTTTGAGACATTTGTCACTGGTAAGTCCAATAATCTGGCCTACAAAGCTTGTTATGAGCTTGGTAAGCGCCAATCGAAAAATCGTCACAATCCTCTATTTATATACGGCCCTTCTGGTTTGGGAAAAACGCATTTAATGCATTCTGTAGCACATCGCTATTTAAAAAATAATCAAAGTTTTTATTATTTCACTTCTGAAAAATTTATTAATCAATTAGTTTATTCATTAAGAAATAATAAAATAGAAGATTTTAAAAAGAAAATTAAAAAAGTAGATTTATTAATTGTAGATGATATTCATGTATTGGCAGGAAAGACCAAAAGTAGTAATGAGTTTTTAACCTTGTTTGCAGATTTTACGAGCGGTGATAAACAGTTGATACTGGCCTCTGATCGTCATCCGTCACAAATGACTGAGTTTGATGAACGATTCAGATCACGTTTTTCTTGGGGATTAACCGTCGCCGTCGATCCTCCTGAGATTGATACTCGAGTACAAATTTTACAAAAAAAGGCGGCTTCATATGGCATGACTCTACCTAAAGAGTGCGCTCTATTCATTGCACAAAATGTGGTGTCTAATGTCAGACGTTTAGAAGGCGCACTCAATCAAGTATTTGCTAATGCCAACTTGACAGGGGCTCAGATCACCCTTGAGATGGTGCAATATGCGCTAAAAGATATCGTTGCGATGCGCGTCCAAGCCGTTAATATGGATAATATTCGTAAGGTCGTCGCAGAATACTATGACGTGACCGTCAAAGATATTATGGGACGCAAACGCACGCGCAGTATCGCTAGGCCACGTCAAATAGCCATGGCATTGTCACGAGAACTGACAGGCGATAGCTTTCCTGAGATTGGTCAATCGTTTGGTGGACGCGATCACACGACGGTGATGCATGCTTGTGATAAGGTCAATGAATTGCGAGCCGCAGATCCAGCGTTTGATAAGGATTACAAAACACTAGGACTTATGCTGCAAGCTGGTTAGCGGGTCGTGGTATCTCTATGTTTTAGTAGAGTAATATGGTTTATAATACTGAAAATATGAGCACACAGATAGCAGCAGTTCTAAATAAAATAAGGTCAAATATTATCACGCGCTACTGGTATAAATTTTCTTTGCTTGCTGTGCTTACTCAGAGAGAGGCGGCAAAAAACTTATCCCAGTAGCACAATGTTTGTTTTACAGTGGATCGACTATACTTCATAGATTATAGGCAGCAGACAGGGTATTATTGAGCCCATATGCCACATTCATACAAAAAAAATCATTCAAATAAGAGTAACTAAGCATGCAATTATCGATTAATCGAGAGTCGTTACTAAAAGCCATTAATTTGATTGCCAAGGCAGCTGATAAGCGCCACAACATGGTTATTTTGGGCAATATCAAGCTACAGCTGTCTGATTCAGCGCTTATTTTGACCGCTTCTGATTTAGAGGTAGAGCTAACGTCGACATTGAAACTGCCTGCCGGTGCTTGTGTTGAAGCAGGTACGACCACGTTACCTGCAACAAAGTTGAGAGATATTTGTAAATCACTGCCTGCACAAGCGCAAGTCAATCTTGCTACTCAAGAAAACGAACGCTGCTTGTTGACCAGCGGCAAGAGTCGTTTTACCTTAGGAACTTTGCCTAGCGAAGATTATCCAAGCTTGGGCAATCCTGAAAACATCACGCCGTTGACCATCAGTCGTAGTCGTCTTATCGATTTGATTCATAAAACTCAGTTTGCGATGGCCATTCAAGACGTCCGTTATTATCTAACGGGTATGTTATTTGACGTCTCACAGCAGCAATTGACGACAGTGGCTACCGATGGGCATCGATTGGCCTTGGCGCGCAGTGTCATTGATGTGAGCGCTGATCTGAATATGCAGTCTATTCTGCCACGTAAGGCAGTGATTGAGCTTGAGCGCTTGGCTACTGAGTTAGGAAAAATGCTGGGCGACCAAGACAATCAAGTCATATTAAGCTTTGGTCGTGAGTTTTTGCAAGTGAGCTTGCCCTTTGGTGAAGTGGATAGTGCGGGGCAAATGAATCAAAACTTGATGGTTACTTTCACCGCCCGTTTGATCGATGGCAAGTTTCCTGACTATCGCCGTGTAATGCCCAGCAATACCGACAAGCTCGCTTTATTCAACCAAGAAAAAATGACAGATGTGCTGCGCCGCGTCGCCATTTTGAGCAATGAAAAATCTCGTGGTGTGGTGTTCAACTTTGCCAGCGATGGCATGGTAGAAGTGCGTGCCAATAATGCTGAGCAAGATGAAGCAGTTGAGATGATACAAGCCAAGTATCAGGGCGAGCCGATGGAGTTGTCTTTTAATGCCGCTTATTTACAAGATGTATTGGGTGTCATTCAAGGCGATTTACAGATGCATATGAGTCAATCAAATGCCTCGGTATTGGTCAATCAGCTAAATGATGAGTTCCATCAGTATGTCATCATGCCAATGCGTATATAGTGTTTTTTGGATAATATATTGCGTTTTTTTGAAGGATTGGGAGCAGGGCTGTAGAGCCATTTTTACGATTAAAGTCCAGCACCCAAGGTTATCCGATCCATGCTATAAATCAAACTTTTGCCTACTATTTTAGTGGCTATTTTAATAGGCGGCTGTCGATATTATGATTGAACGTCTACAAATCTCTCATCTTCGCAATCTGACCCAAGTCAATCTACATTCCGCTGCTTGCAACGTCATTATTGGCGCAAATGGCAGTGGAAAAACCTCATTACTTGAAGCCATATTTTTGTTATCAAGAGGCAAAAGCTTCCGTCATCATCAGCCAAAACGCTATATTCAACACCATCAAAATGCTGCCACGGTTTATGCCAAGATCAATGATAGCAGTACCTTGGCTATTCAAAAGCAAGCTGATGCGACGACGGTTCTACGTCTCAATCAAACGACTGTCTACAATCAAAGTATCTTAACTGAGCAGTTACCAACATTACTGATAGATCCATCGACCATGGATATGTTGGAGCAAGGTAGTGCCAGTCGTCGACAACTATTAGATTGGTTAGTGTTTCACATGAAACAAGGGTTTCATCCCCAATGGGTGGCCTATCAACGTCTGCTAAAACAGCGCAATAGTTTGCTAAAAAAGACGCGACATTTGACTCAAGTGCAGCTGGCTGAGTTAAAGTCATGGGACAAAGGGCTTAGCAATCATGCCGCACTTATCCATCATTATCGTGAGCATATATTTGCAGAATGGCAGCCTTATTTTGCGGACAGTATTGCTCAACTGCTGCCAGCTTATGCTGAACAGTTGAGCTTGAGTTATAACGCTGGCTATGACACCAGTATTGCGCTTGATGTGCAGCTAAACGAGCGGTTGGAGCAGGATCTACAACTGGGTTATACCCGCATTGGTAATCACCGTGCTGATATTCATGTCCATTGGCGATCTAGCAATTCAGCACAAACCAATAGCGAGTATGCAAATAACGCTCTAGAAACCAATGTGAATGTCACATTGGCCATTCTGAAAGAGCAGGCAGCCAACGTACTGTCTCGCGGTGAAAAGAAGCTATTAATTACCGCATTACGTTTATCACAATTGCCGTTGTTGCTTCATAACGAAAAAGGTAGTGAGGTTGCCAATAACGACTTTAAATATCGAGTGACGCCCGTGGTATTGCTAGATGATATTACTGCCGAGTTAGATGATCGAGCGATAAAGATTTTATTATCAACGTTATCACAGCTGCCGTGTCAGGTGTTTATGACCAGCTTGACCGAAGATATTGTTCCTTTGGTTCAAGGTTTATGGTTAGATCCTAAGATGTTTCATGTGAAACAAGGTCAAGTACTCTCACTTTAAAGCAGTCCTCTTTTATATCTTTGAGCCCGTCTATTTTTTACCTCTTTTGCCCTTCATATATATACTCCGTCATCTCTATTTAATGCATTATTTCTTTATATTATTTACTGTCTTAAGCGGTGCGTTTAGTAGCCATAAAACTGCCAGTAAACAGTGACTTAGAGACAAAAAAATGCTAAAATAAGGCTTTATTTTTGTCCTGTTCTCAGCAAGTTGTTTGATGGCGTTATGTAGATATTTTTTATTATTCACAAATTTTAAGTGATTGATAAATATGGTTTTTATTTACTCTTTTTAGGCTTCAATAATTTTTAAGAAAAAGAAGCCAATAGAGGATAGGTAAGAGGCTGACTGTAGGTCTTTTGATTCTATATAATCTCACACGAATTATTGGTCAATCGTGTTTTAACCAATAATTCGTATCAAAATTTTTGACTATAAACGTTACGTCTAAAATAACGTTATGAGGCGCTATCGTATCGGTGCGCCAATAACAAACGGCTGATTATGGCTAGATTAAGGAATGCACATGAGTGATTCATTACCGACAGACCATGAACAATTGACAGCAGACAGTGTGGTTGAAACGACTGTACCCGCTGTGGTGACTGCAAGTTCACCTTCTGATTATAGCTCCAAAGATATTCGTGTACTGCGCGGATTAGAAGCCGTACGCGTGCGCCCTGGTATGTACATTGGTGATACGGACGATGGTACTGGTCTACATCATATGGTCTTTGAGGTGGTGGATAATTCTATTGATGAGGCGCTTGCTGGTCATTGTGATCAAATTGATATCATCATCCATGAAAACGAATCGGTTAGCGTCATGGACAATGGTCGCGGCGTGCCTGTCGATATCCATCCAGAAGAAGGGGTGTCTGCAGCGCAGGTTATTATGACCGTTTTGCATGCCGGCGGTAAGTTCGATGACAATAGCTATAAAGTGTCAGGCGGCTTACATGGTGTAGGTATATCGGTTGTCAATGCTTTGTCCAAAAAGCTTGAAATGAATATTTGGCGTGAAGGTTATCACTATCATCAAACCTATACTGATGGTGTACCTGATGCTGATATTCAGCAGATGGAGCCGACGGATAGAACAGGCACACAAATCCGTTTTTATCCCAGTGCTGATGTCTTTACTGGCACTATCTTTGAGTACGACATTTTAGCCAAACGTCTGCGTGAGCTGTCGTTTCTTAACTCTGGTGTGCGTATTGTTTTAACGGATGAGCGTATCGATAAGCGTCACGAGTTTGAGCACAAAGGCGGCTTGTCAGAGTTTGTCAGCTACATCAATGCGGGTAAAGATGGCGTCAATGAAGTATTTCATTTTATCAGCAATCAAGACGATGGTATCAGTGTTGAAGTGGCGCTACAGTGGACAGATACCTATAACGAAAAGGTATTATGCTTTACTAACAATATTCCACAGCGCGATGGTGGTACGCATTTATCAGGTTTTCGCTCAGCACTGACGCGTTGCTTGAACAGTTATATGGATCGCGAGAACTTATTTAAAAAAGAGAAGGTTGTCGCGACGGGTGATGATGCTCGTGAAGGATTGACGGCCATCGTTTCAGTCAAAGTGCCTGATCCAAAATTCTCAAGCCAGACCAAAGATAAGCTGGTCTCAAGCGAAGTAAAATCGGCAGTTGAGTCAGCCATGCACGATAAGTTTAACGACTATCTGTTAGAGAACCCAAGTGCGGGTAAAGCGATTGCGAATAAGATCATCGATGCAGCACGCGCCCGTGATGCCGCTCGTAAAGCACGTGAAATGACTCGCCGTAAAACGACGTTGGATATCGCAGGTTTGCCGGGTAAATTGGCGGATTGCCAAGAAAAAGACCCCGCATTATCAGAGCTATACATCGTGGAGGGTGACTCGGCAGGTGGATCAGCGAAACAAGGTCGTAGCCGTAAAACGCAGGCTATTTTGCCTCTAAAAGGTAAGATTCTGAACGTCGAGCGCGCCCGTTTTGACAAGATGCTGTCGTCTGCTGAAGTTGGTAATTTGATTACTGCACTTGGTTGCGGTATTGGTCCTGATGAATATAATCCTGATAAAATACGCTATCATAAAATCATTATTATGACCGATGCCGACGTTGATGGATCACACATTCGCACCTTGCTATTGACCTTCTTTTTCCGTCAAACGCCTGAGCTGATCGAGCGTGGTTATGTTTATATCGCTCAGCCACCGCTGTATAAAGTCAAAAAAGGACGTCAAGAGCTGTATCTGAAAGATGATGAAGCGCTTAAAGCGTATTTATTGTCGTCAACCATTGATAGTACCAAGCTACATATCAGTGCTGATGCGCCTGCTATCACGGGCCAAGCATTAGAGACCCTATTGAATGATTATAATCAAACGCAGCTGATTAAAGCACGTTTGCAGATTCGTTTCCCAGCTGTGATTTTGGATGCGCTAACCCATACGCCAAAGCTTAGTACGGACATGACTTATGATGAGTCTGCCATGCAAGCATGGAAAGAGGCTATGCAAACCCAGCTTGATCACTTTGGTCGTGATCTTAGCCCTGAGATTGAATTGATTAATATTCATGCGCCTCAACCAAAAAATATGGACGCTGCTGCTGCCGATTTATTGGGTATGAAACCACAAGTAACAGCGCAAGAGTCTGCTGATAGTGAAGCGCTATCTACTAAAGCACAGTGGTTGCCACGCGTTACTATCTATGTGCATCAGTTGGCCCATCATTATCTACTGGATTCTAGTTTTATTAATTCAGGCGAGTATAGCAAGTTGCTTCGTTTATCAAGCGAGTGGAATACGTTATTGGCAGATGATGCCTTTATCCGCCGTGAGGCAAGTGCGGGCACGACCAAAGATATTCCAATACGCGACTTTGATTATCTATGGCAGCAAATGATGCTGGATGCCCGTCGCGGTCTGGCCATTCAGCGTTATAAAGGGCTGGGAGAGATGAACGCTGATCAGCTTTGGGATACAACGATGGATCCTGAAAACCGTCGCATGCTGCGTGTCACGATCGAAGATGCCATCGCTGCCGATCACATGTTTACCTGTTTGATGGGCGATCATGTCGAGCCGCGCCGTATCTTTATCGAAGAAAATGCGCTGACGGTCTCTAATTTAGATATCTAAGTTTGACAGCCAATTTAGGCATTTAGATTAAAGAAATCTGGTTTTAATAAAAAGTCACCTTGTTCGCAAGGTGGCTTTTTTGTTTCACATGAAACACTATATTCAAAACGCTCTAAAAACGCTACGGTACTGCTGCTATCGCTATGCATGTTTTTGTAATGAGGATTTTGTCGCCTCTGTATACGCAGGCACAGCAAGCAAAAAAATTGATAGTAGCAGTGCGTGATGTATCGATATTACTTTTCACTAACTATATAATAAAACGTTATCAAAACGAGTGACTAGGGCATGTCATCAATTAGCACACTTAATCATTTAGTGGTCTTCAAATGGCTAAATTTTGCCAAACATCGTCAAATAGCTAGTCAATATCTCGATATTATCTGCGTTATTTTCCTTGTTTGACGGCAATTTATCTCATTTTAAGCCTCACAATCTAAATGATGACACGCCCTAGTAGGAGTTCTATCATGCTAACTGCAGAACAAAAACAATACTTATCAAAATTACCCAAAGCGACGCTGATTAACTTCGTTGCTGAAGTTCAAGGCGTTGATAAGCTGCTGGATAAAAAGATTGAGCGTCTGTTATTACAATCGGACAAACCTAAGCTCATAAAAAAATTAACCTCAAATCTAAAAGGGCTTAGACGTCGCCATAAGTTCATCGAATACTGGAAACTTAATGAATTCGTCACAGAGCTACAGTACTTAGTTGATGACATTATGAGTCTTTATCCTGAACAGCCAGAAACTTGCCTCAATTTGCTAGAATTATTCTTGAGTACAAGCAACAGCAGTATCGAGCGTTGTGAGGATAGTAGCGAAGTAGAAAAAATATATAAGCATCTGGCACAATTTTGGTTGATAGTGGCTAAGCATTGTTATGAACAAGATAGGGATAGTGTGCCAGTCGATGAACAAGACATCTTGAGTCAGGCTTGGCAATCAAGAGTCAAAATCATAATCGATGAGAACGACTATGAGGTTAAAGAGGTGCTGACATTAGGAATTAAACTGTTGTTATCAGAATCAGAGATTCGCGGACTGATAGGGGATTATCAAGATTATTATCAGCGTTTGTTTTCGAAAAATGCCATCGATAAAGCGAAGACGTCATACGATAATGAGAGAGCGAATCATCAAGAAAAGCTGAAAACAGAAACCACTTTGATAGGACTTGCTAGCGCACTAGGCGATGTGGATTTATTTGAAACGCTCTATCTGACTGTCTATCCCAAACAGCAATTCACCCGACTATTGCAGTTCCTCATCGATAATAAAGCCTACTCGCGAGCACAGTATTATCTAAATAATGAATGGCAGAGCCATAACCTGCAAGAGCAAGTCAAGCGCTTAGACTGGCTAAACGAGATTTACCAATTGCAAGGTAATACTGAGTTGCAATTGCAAACCCTTGGCGAAGCATTTGAGTTGTCTTCAACCCCTAAGCGTCTAAAAGCGATCATGACTATCGCGAGCCCAGCTCAGCAATCACAATGGCGTAAAAAAGCCTACGATTTAGCGAATCAGCAAACAGATATTATGATGGCAGTAGCCTTGTTATTGGAGATAGGGGACACCGCGCTTGCCAGCCAAATAGCGGTTACGCGTCATCGTGAGTTTGCAGATGTCTACTATGAAAGATTGACTCAACTGTTAAAAGAGCTGCCAGAGGATACGTCACTTATCCAAGTCATTATTTACCGTAGCTTGATTGATGATATCTTAGATAATGCTCGCAGCAAAGCTTATGGTCATGCTGCGCGTTATTATAAAAAACTAATCCAACTGGATAGCAGGCTTGAGTTTATTGCTAATAGTTATAGTAGCCTTGCCTCAAATAAGGATTATATAAGCGCGCTCAATGACAAACACGGCAAAAAATACAGTTTTTGGGAACGAGTAAATGATTAAAGTAATATGTATAGTCGAGCCACTATAAAATCAATACAGTAAAATAAATGCAGTGCTCCTAAGATAAATTTTGTCAAACGTCGTCAAATAACGGGTTAATATCTCGATATTATCTGCGTTATTTTCCTTGTTTGACTACCATTTATCTCATTTTAAGCCTCACAATCTAAATGATGACACGCCCTAATTCTAATTGACTAAAACTGATGAAAATACGCCTTTATAATTCAATAAAAAACACCGCTTTGACTATCAAAGCGGTGTTTTTGTTTCACGTGGAACTTAGCATAATTATATTTATGACCATTAGAACGATGAAAGTTCTATCATTTCAGAGCAAGCTTAGTTGATCTGTGACGCTCTGATTTTTTGATCTGTCTTATATTGACTCAAGGCATAAACGGCCCAAATCGCTGCTGGCAACCAACCGATGATAGTGATTTGTAATATCAAGCAAATAATACCAGCAATAGGGCGGCCGATAGTAAAAAATAGGAAAAATGGAAATAATATGGCGATGATTAAACGCATTATAATAGTCCTATAATATTATCATTCAATTGATTTTACTAGGGCGTGTCCTCAATCTGAACAAAAGCGACTAAATGGGCTAAAAATAGCTAAATCTTGCCAAACTGCATCAAATAGCTAGTCAATATCTCGATATTATCTGCACTATTTTCCTTGTTTGGCTGCCATTTATCTCATTTTTATCACCATTTTCAGATTGACGACACGCCCTAGCTACGCATTCAGCTATTGACGATCAAATGGTTTTTAAGGGAGTTGAATAAATAGGTTTTAACAACTCGATTAGCAACATAGTTTTGTTTCACGTGAAACTTTATTCAATGCTATTGCTATTGCCGTTTATGCTTCATCATCAGTATGAAAGCGCCACGCTAGAATACGCGTATTCTTTTGACCTTGACTCATCTCAATGATGCGCATTTGCGCCACATCTAGCTGCTTTAATAAAAGCTGCAAAGGTTTTACGTTTTCAGATTTTGATACTAAGGTCGTGAACCAGCCAACGTGCTCGGCAAAGCTTTGACTCTCTTTTGCCATCTTGGTTAAAAAGGTAATCTCGCCACCTTCACTCCATAACTCTTTGTGCTGACCGCCAAAGTTTAGGTTTTGTGCGGCGTTGCCTGACTTCGTTGAGCTGCGACTTATTTGTTCGCTCTCATTTTTGCCGCGATGTCGTTGCAAGTTATGCTGCTTACGACTATTTGCTTCCATCGCTTCTTCGAGTGAGGCATGAAAAGGCGGGTTGCAAACCACCACATCAAAATAATCTTGACGACCAATGATGTTTTTGAAGATGACTTTTGGCTCAGGTTGTAGTTTTACTTTCACCGCGCTTTTTAGCTTTGGATTGGCGTCGCAAATAAGGGCGGCGGTATTGACAGAAACGGGATCGATATCACTCGCCGTAAAGCGCCAGCCGTAGCTTTGGCTGCCAATAATGGGATAAATGGCACTGGCACCCGTTCCAATATCGAGCGCATGGATTTCTTTGCCCATGGGCGGCGTATTGTCGTCATTGACGTGGGTGGTTTGTGCAAGCAGATCGGCAACATAGTGAATATAATCTGCACGACCCGGAATAGGCGGACACAAGTAACCTTCAGGAATGTCCCAAAACTTGACGCCATAATAGTTAGCCAATAGGGCTTTATTGAGTACACGTACCGCTTGATGATCAGAGAAATTAATCGTCGGCTCGCCATTGGGATTGGTAATGGTATGATCGGCAAGCTCAGGCAAAGCGCGAGTCAATACGGCAAAGTCATAGCGACCTTGGTGCGGATTGCGCGGATGCAGCTGACCGAGTTTCTTAGCAGTCTCGGGCGATCTATTTCTGTGATTATTGGTGGTCGGGCGACGGTTCATAGGCTTACTGGTCATAGTATCGGGCTTTGATGTTTGAATATAATCAATCAGTTTAGCAGATTTCACGAGCCACTAATGGCTTATCGACTACGTAAAATAAGATTTAACCCCAGCACGATCATCGCTGCCCCCAATACGCGGTCTATCCAATGCTCAAAACGCTGAAATCTTTTATGAATCGCAGGAATAGAGAGCAACATTACCACTGTGCTGAACCACGCCATTTGCAATACCATCATCCACACGCCATAAATCGCCAACTGCCAAAGCGGTATATCGGGTGACAGCACCAGCGTAAATATCGCCACGAAATACACGGGCGCTTTTGGGTTAAAGACATTACAAAAAAAGCCACGGCGCAGAATGCCAATCGTTGAGTCAGTACTTTTTGTATGGCTAGATGGTTTTTTGGTAGGAAGGGTTTCTACTTTCTCTGCTGGTGTCACGTCAACGGCTATATTTTTTGTATTGGCTAAATCTGATGGCTTTTTGGGTTTGGCTTGAATACCTTGCCACCCTAGATACATCAGATAACCACCACCCAGCCATTTAATAGCGGTCAATAGCGGCTGTGAATGAGCGATGACGGTCGCCAGTCCCAGCACTGAATAGATAATGTGTATGCCCAAACCAAAGGTAATACCAAGACTACAAATCAAACCAGTGCGACGACCTTTTGACAAGGTTTGCTGCGATACCAAGACAAAATCAGGGCCAGGTGAAGCGGCTGCCAGCAAGTGAACGCCTGTGATAAGCAAAAATCCATGCCAAAATTCCATAAGACCGTGATTCCGTTGTGCCAAGAGATGAGTAATGGTTGTGCCAAGAGATGAGTAATGAATGAAGCGACGCCATAAAACTCAATAATAGTTACACTTATACTCGATAAGGTCAACTGATAATGAAAGGCGCGTTTATTAATGATAAGCCTAGCACATCGATGCGTTACTGCTTGTGTTCTATAGCGAGGGTGTCTATATTAAAGTACGTTATTAAAACTATGTTTGTAACAGCTGACTCTATCACCCTTCTATAACAACACTGGTTTCGACAAGGATCAAGTCATGACTAAAGAAAGCAATCAACGTACAGACAATCGCATCACTTATGAGACTCAAGGGCATATCTGCCTCATCGGCTTAAATCGTGCGGACAAGCGCAATGCGTTTGACAGCCATATGATTGACCAATTGTCCGATGCGCTCACTCATTATGACAATGATGACCATCTGCGCTGCGCCCTGATATTCGCTCATGGTGAGCATTTCACCGCGGGTCTTGATCTAATGGAGCTACAAGACAAATGGGATAAAGGCGCGTTTGAGTTCGATTATGATCAAATCGATCCGTGGGGCATTAGTGGTAAATTACGTAGCAAACCCATCGTCGTCGCCGTACAAGGCACATGCTTTACCGCGGGGATTGAGCTGATGCTCAATAGTGACGTGGTCATCGCCAGTGATAACTGCAACTTTGCACAAATGGAGGTGTTGCGCGGTATCATGCCGTTTGGCGGGGCGACGGTACGGTTTGTCGCGGCGGCTGGCTGGCAAAAAGCCATGCCGTATCTACTCACAGGCAAAGCATTTGACGCGCAAACGGCAGATCGGCTTAATCTGGTCAGTGAAGTCGTCGAAAATGGCACCGAATACGAGCGCGCGCTTACGATTGCCAAAGAGATTTGCCAAGCAGCACCGCTTGGTGTGCAAGGTCTGTTATCGTCCGCACAAGATGTGAGCCGTAGTGGCACTGGCGCGGCATTGGCCAATATTCATAGCTATCTACCAGATTTGTTTTATTCAGAAGATGCCCGCGAGGGTGCGATGGCGATGGTAGAGAGACGCGCAGCTGAGTTTAAGGGGAAGTAGCGCGATCATCGCTTTTGATATACAAAGCTAAGATTCTAAGATGGAACGACTTTATTACTATATTAAAAAAGCCAAAAGAGCTAATAACCACTTATGACTGATCATGTTTATTTACTATTATTTTTGCTATTTATGGCTGTGATGCTTGTGTTATCAGTGGTTATGTCTTTAAAGTCTATCAATAAAGAAGGGGGCATGTCCGATGTATTGAGTGAAAAACTACTGCGCTGGCTGCCTTTTGATTTTATGGAAGAGCGCTTTAATATTGATAGACTGAAATATGTTGGCTTACGGCAAGTCTTTAAATATGGCATACGAGAAGATTATTTTTATATCAATATCGCCAAAAAGAAGCACTTTGCAAGGCTGAACGATTATATTGCCGTCAGAAAAAAAATCGGTTTTTATGAAAGAAAATGGAACTTTGGCCTTTGGGTGATGCCTGTCGTGCTGATGGTTTGCATCCCGTTGCTGCCACTACAGGACGGTGTGGATAAGTATGTCATGCTAGTGCCATTAGCATTGCTGTTCTTTTCGATTCATAAGTTAAGAGCTATGCCTTATAAGGATGAGTTCCTCGCTGTCCAAAAGAGGATATTGCAGCAGATATATAACGCGGTGTTTGATGACAATCGCTTTGATAGCATTGAGTTAGCAATCAAATTAAGGAAAGTAAATAAGGTAAAAGTCTTATCCAATTATTATAACTTAGAAGAAATTGTCGATCAGATGAATGCAAAGAGTATTAAGTAGTATTGTCGTTGATAGTCGATTGGGCGAGAGGCTTTGTTCATAAGATGCGAAACAAGATGTGATGGCGATAGTTGAGAAACATGCGCCTGATTTTAAGGGGCGTTAGTTTTACAAAGTATGTTAGAAAAACAATTTGTTTATAGGAATGAAATATGCAGCGGATAGTTATTAAAAATGATGATTATAATTCTGAGGGGCAAGTAACTAAGGATGAATGGTTAAAGATATTATCTGATGATAATTTCATGACTAATAATTATAAATATGCGCTGAGTATTTTCTTCTTAGAGCCAGAGCATAAAGCAACCTGTAAATTTTTGTCTAATAAGTACCATACATCTCCTTCTTCACTCAGCGGGTTTATCACTGGGTTTAGTAGAGCTGTTCAAGAGCGGTTGAATAGGTTTGAAATAATTACCGAAAAGGGCGATAAAACTTATTGGCTAGTTACAATGCTTGGCAATAAGGTGGCTGGTAACTTATTTGAGTGGAAACTACGCGATGAGTTGGTTGAAGCGATACAAGAACTAGAGTATATCGATGCTAGCGCAATAATAATCGATGGTATCGGCCACTTAGTCAGTCTTATAAATAGAGATGTTGGTGATTTCAAAACAAACTTTCTCATAGCGAGAAAAGAGTTGGTAGGTAATCAAAAAATTACTAACTCAAAATTATTGTTTAAATACGATAGTGAAGATCGAGAGTGGGCAATTAATGAAGGGGCAGGCACAGAAGTTCAATATCATATTTATTTATCAGACAATAAAGTTGGTTATGGTTTGGGTTTTAATACTCTTTACGTCAGATTCAAGGACGATAAGACACCAATAGAATATATTAAGCCTTATATGAATGCTTTTATTGCTTTGCAAGACAGTGACGAGATTGGAAAGCTTGCAGATAGAGATTTTGCTTGGAGTACGGATGATACCGATTTTCAAAACCCTATTGAGGATGAGCATTACTTATTTGGTCGAATCATAGAATTAGATAATGAGAAAAAGCTGTCCTTAATAGATTACTACAGCATCATTAATGACCTAAAAGGCGACTTATTTGACGCCTACAAGAAAGTTTTTAAGCTTGCCAATGACTTAACTATGAATGAAAAACCTTCTGAACAACATGTCCAGCAACCGATTACTGATCCCTTAATGCAAGAGATAAGTGAGTTGTTACTCGCTAATAAAAATATTATATTAACAGGCGCACCGGGTACTGGCAAAACCTATTTAGCTAAAGTTTTGGCTGAAGCGTGGGGTGCCGAATATAAACTTATTCAGTTTCACCCGTCGTATGACTATACTGATTTTGTTGAAGGATTAAGACCTATTCAAAGCAAAGACGGAGAAGTAGGTTTTGAGCTACGTGATGGTAGTTTCAAAAAATTCTGTAAAGAAGCGCTTAAATATCAAAATAATCAAAAACTTAGCAATTTTAATGAAGTATACCAGAAGTTTACTGATGACGTTGCTGAGGAGGTTTTGGAACTACAAACACCAGTACATAGTAAGCCTTTTAAAATTAACGTCAATCCAAATGGTAATATAGTCGCCAAAGCCGATACCGAAGCGCAGACACCTATGACGCTAAGTAAGGAAAAAATACAAACTTATTTTGAAACAGGTAACACGCTCAGTTGGAAGCCTTATTTAATCTCAGTTTGCAATTATATCAAAGAAAATTACGATATAAGAATGGCCAATACAGGCGATAAAAACAAGAAGTTTATTCTTATCTTAGATGAGATTAACCGTGCTGAAATCTCCAAAGTATTAGGTGAGATTTTCTTTTCTATTGATCCTGGTTATCGAGGGGAAAGTGGTAGAGTCACTACCCAATATGCTAATTTACAAACCGAAGAAGATGTGTTTAAAGAGGGTTTTTACATCCCAGATAACGTCTATATCATCGGTACGATGAATGACATTGACCGCAGTGTGGAATCCTTTGATTTTGCTATGCGCCGCCGTTTTGCATGGAAAGAAATCAAATCAGAAGACCGACTATCCATGTGGGAAGGTCAGATTGATGATTGGGCAGATGAAGCCAAACAACGCTTAATTGCCTTAAACGAAGCTATTGGATCTATACAAGGTTTGAGTACCGCTTATCATGTTGGTCCAGCTTATTTCTTAAATCTCGCTAACTATGACGGTGATTTTAACAAACTGTGGATGTATCATTTACAGTCGCTGCTTTTTGAATATCTGCGTGGTTATCCTGATGCTGAGCAACAGCTCAAAGATTTAAAAGACGCTTATAATCTAGAATCAAGGTCTGATGATGTTCGTAACGACGGATAACACTTCGCTGGCTTTAGACTCTAATGCGCCAAACGTTAACAAAGCTGTAGCTGATTTATCATTACTCGCCAATCAAAGCATTGGCAAGTTAATACAAACACATCCTGATTTATTGATATTCCCTGAGTGTTTCAAAGATAACAAAGATGATATCGCCAGCAACCCTATTTTTGAGTTAAGTATTCAAAACTCTAAGACAGTTTTAGAGACAGGGAATATCATGGGTTTCATTGGCGTGCAAAGTACACAGTTGAAAATCCAATCCCGTTTTGCTCAGGCTTCTTTTGTTGATAAGGGTGACCAAATCGATCAAGGTGAGGGCAGTGAAGAAGATTACTTCTTACACTATATGCTGCAAAAGGTTTTATGCATTAACCTGTTTGATTTAAAACACAGTCGCAACCAAACCAATGGGTTTGATTTTTTGGTGTACTTGTTCCCTTACTTTTTAAAAAAATCATTATCTCAAGGCTTGTATAAGGAGTATCAAAAGAAAGCTTATAACGATAGCAATCTTAAAGGTGCTATAGATATCAAAAAGCATCTGCAACGAAACTTACCATTTCGAGGTAGCGTCGCCTATCGTGTGCGAGAGCACAGCTTTGATAATCCGATAACCCAGCTCATCCGCCATACCATTGAGCTTATCAAACAAAAACCTAATCTAAGAGACGTCTTACATAGCGACAGCGAAACCCTTGCTTTCGTCAATTTGATTGTCCAGCACACTCCGTCTTATCATGCACGAGACAGGCATACTATTATCCATACCAACCGTAAGCCATTTGTTCATCCCTACTTTACAGAATACAGTGGCCTGCAAAAAATCTGCCTACAAATTCTGCGTCATAAAGGTCTTAAATACGCCAAAAACGACGACAAAGCTCACGGTATTTTGTTCGATGGAGCGTGGCTATGGGAGGAATATCTCAATACGTTATTGTGTCCCATCGGCTATAAACACCCCACTAATAATAATCGAAAAGGTGGCATCACTGTCTATGCGCAGAAGTTTTTGGGTAATAATGTGCGGCGTTATCCTGACTTTGTGAAAGACAATCGTATTATTTTGGACGCCAAATATAAGCGTATGAAAGGCAATCACATTAACCGTGACGACCTAAACCAAGTTCTTTCTTATTTGTTTTTATATCAAGCGGATATTGGTGGCTATATTGCCCCTACAGAAGACAGTAATTTAGCGTTAAATATGGGTTTGCTTAATGGTTTCGGTGGTAGTATTCACAAATTCAAACTAGCAATTCCGCAACAGGCAGCAAGTTACCAAGAATTCAAAAATGCTATTGCTGAGAATGAAGCGAATCTGATTACGGCTATTAAAAACTTGTCTTTTGAGCAAAATAATAATGAACCACTTGTGACTATCTAAAGTCTGCAATCTTCTAATGGTCGCTTTGAGGTGCATTTCAGCTTTAGCAGTAGAGGCTATTAACCAAAAAATCTACACCTCACCCAAATCTTCTAAATCCACATACTCTTTTTTGCCATGAATGTTATACATCTTTCGATCAATATCTGGATAAAGTGTAATATCAATCGGTGGTCGGCTACCGCCCATCAGATAGGTAGCATCAGCATCGCTATCATTACGCATCGAATGCGGCGCGCCATGCGCAGCGAAACCCACAAAGTCGCCAGCAGTTAATTGATACTGCTCATCGCCATAACGAAGCGACAACTCACCTGACAGCATATAAATGAACTCGTCTGACTCCTCATGATAGTGATGCGTCGTCGTCTCATCGCCTGATTCTATCCGCACAAGGTGCAAGCCAACCTTCGTCAGACCGACGATGTCACTTAACGAGACCGTATGGCGAATGGCATTTTTATTAAATTGATGGACGTGTTTGACCTCGGTGGTATTGGCGATATCAGACTTCGTTAGGACGTAAGCGTGCGTATCGGTAGGCGGCTTTTGCTCTGCTGTGGTCATCCTCTATCTCCATGATTTGTATTTTAATTTTATAACAATATTATCAGGTTTTATGAAGGACAAAGAAGACGTCATTTCGCTAATACCGTAGCGAATCTGTACAACAACAGATAACCGCCATAAAGCGATTGGTGATGATGCCATTCATGTTGTACTCTAAGGCATTGTTTTTTAAATGAAGGAGAATGCTGGTGCAATACAACTTTGATGAGGTCATCGATAGGCGTGGTACAGGATCGGTCAAGTGGCACTATAGCGATGAGACGATTCCGTTATGGGTGGCAGATATGGACTTTAAGGCCGCCCAGCCGATCTTAAACGCGATTGAACAAGTCACGCAGCATGGCATATTGGGTTATACCAAACCCACTGAAGATTTGTATAAAGCGATTATTGGCTGGCATGGCAGTCGTTATGATTTGCTGTTGGATAAAGAAAATATCTTGTTTTCGCCGGGTGTTGTGCCAAGTTTGGCGCTGATGATGAATGTGTTTACCAAAGTAGGCGAGGCAGTACTGGTCAATGATCCTATTTATGCACCATTTATGACTAAGGTTGAGCAAAATGGTCGCAAGCTTGTGACCTCGGCATTAACAGAAGTCGAGGGCAAATATCGTTTGGATTTGGCTGATATCGAAGCCAAGATCGCCCAGCATGACGTGACGCTTTACTTATTGTGTAATCCGCACAATCCGGGCGGGCGCGTGTGGACGAGCGATGAGCTTGAGGCGGTTCTTACTTTGTGTAAAAAATACAATGTGGCGATTGTCAGTGATGAGATTCATCAAGATTTGACCTTGAGTGGTCACACGTTCACGCCTTTATTAACGCTAGCAACAGGATATGAGCACAACGTGGTGAGCCTGACCTCGATGACTAAAACCTTTAACATCGCTGGTATCAAAGGCTCGATGATATTTGCAAAAGATGAGGTATTAATCAAAGAAATCAGCCAGCAGCAAGGGCTAAATGATGAGTACGAGCTGAATCTATTTGCTTACACTGTGATGCAAAGTGCGTATGAGCAAGGCGATGCGTGGTTGACGCAGGCGCTTGCTTATATCGAAGCCAATATTGATTTAACCGTCCATTTTTTAGCGGAGCAGCTACCCAAAATTAAAGTCATGCGTCCAGAAGCGTCCTATTTAATTTGGCTTGATTGTTCAGCGTATGGACAAGACGATCAAGTGCTTTATGATATCTTGAGAGCGGCTAAAGTTGAGCTGAATGCGGGGATTAAATACGGTGAAGAAGGGCATCTTAAAATGCGCCTGAACGTGGCTTGCCCTAAGTCGGTACTAATAGAAGGGTTGAATCGTATTAACACAGCTTTTAGCACTATATAAAAGCCTTTATAAGGAGAATGGAATTTTTTGGTTAACTGCTTCTGTGCTCGCTTAGAGACTTGATTAATTCTTTACTCATAGTTTTTGTCATAGTTAGATATCAAAAAACCCTGCGATGGCAGGGTTTTTATTTGGCTTAATAAAATTAATGATATCTACTACGCCTTGTCTTTATAGACAGATGGATGAAGTCGATATCTATAAATGGCTTACTTAGCTGACTTATAATAGTCAACGAGCATCGTACCTAACGTGCCATTGTCATCAATCGTTACGATTCTGACGGTGCCTGATTGAGATGCGGTACTAGATTGAACTTGACCCGCATTACCCAAGACGACCTGATTTTTACTAGCAGCCTTTGCACCATTACCGATAGCGATGCTGTTCAAACCGCCTGCAACGGCAATATTACCAACCGCAATAGAAGATTCACCCTGTGCCATTGCCGCTTCACCCACTGCGGTCGCGCGCATGCCACTGGCGTTGGCTAAATGACCAAAAGCTTGGGCACGTTCAGCGGTCGCTTTTGATTGCCAACCGATAGAAGTTGAACCTAGACCAGCGGCGTTTGCTTCACCACCAACGGCGGTAGCAGAGTTCATACCAGCATTGGCTTTATTGCCGACAGCGACGGTATCATTGGTGCCGCCAGCCATTGCCGCTTCACCCACGGCGGTCGCGCGTACGCCACTGGCATCGGCCAAATGACCAAATGCTTGCGCACGTTCAGCGGTCGCTTTTGATTGCCAGCCGATGGAGGTTGAACCTAGACCAGCGGCGTTTGCTTGACCACCGACAGCAGTGGCTGAATTCATACCAGCGTTCGCCATATTACCGATAGCAACGGTGTCGTTGGTGCCGCTAGATTTTGCGGCATTGCCGCAGGCGAGAGCCATTTTGACATTGCTGGTCGCACCTGAGATAGTAGTGGTATTGGCATCATTAAGTTGACATTCAGCTGCCATCACAGCGGTGGTGCTTAGAGAAGCGGCGGCAATAGCTAACGTTAGAGTGGTGATTTTCAGTGCTGCGCCCGATGATAATTCCATTTTCATAATGCTTTATCCTTTTTTAAAGTCTTAAAGACTTCTTAGTTGATTTAGATTAATGGTTAAAAACTGCCTGCCATAAACGGAGCCTTATAAATTGTGTGCAACTTACAACGCTCCGTTCAATGAAGCCGTTTTTTATTAACGGTGTTTTGAGTAAAGTCAGTCATATCTACCGCATCTTGCCTATATAGACTTATGGATGAAGTAGATATCTATGAGCTAACTAACAAGCGAGTTACTTACTAAGCGAATTACTTACCAAGCGAAGGTAACACCGCCGCGCGCACCTACTTTGCCACTATCAGTACCATAGCCCGCACCAGCTGAAATCGTCACGCTGTCACTTGCTCGTCCAGCAAAAGAAGCGCTCACAGCAGTGCTGTTATTGTAATAACCCGTGCCAAATCCCATCGCGTATCTTTTGCCTGAAGGAATGACTGGGGTTTCCATAGATAAAGCCATTGCGATACCGTCTTCCGCTTCATCTAAGCGGTCTTCTTGACGATCGTACCGGCTACGTAAGTCGTTAAACTGTCTTGATGTCGCTAGCGAATCGACACTGACACTCGTACCTAGCGTGCCATTGGCGTCGGTCGTGACGATATTAGTACCGCCTGATTGTGAAGCGGTACTGGCTTGGAGTTGACCAGTATTACCCAAGACGACTTGGTTATCATTTGACGCATTTGCGCCATTACCAATAGCGATGCTGTTTGAACCGCCAGCAGCTGATTGGTTACCCAAAGCCATAGAACCTGCACCTTGTGCGACTGCTGCTTCGCCGACTGCAGTAGAGCGTACGCCAGTGGCTTTGGCTAAATGACCGAACGCCTGAGCACGTTCCGCCGTTGCCGCCGATTGCCAACCGATAGATGTTGAGCCTAAACCCGCTGCATTTGCTTGACCACCAACAGCGGTGGCTGAGTTCATGCCAGCGTTGGCTTGATTACCAATGGCAACCGTATCATTGGTGCCGCCAGCAACTGATTCGTTACCTAGAGCTACTGACTTTTCGCCTTGTGCGACTGCTGCTTCACCGACTGCAGTAGAGCGTACACCAGTGGCTGAGGCCAAATGACCAAATGCTTGAGCACGTTCCGCCGTTGCCGCCGATTGCCAACCAATGGCTGTAGTACCTGCGCCAGTTGCAACTGATTCGCCACCAAGTGCTGTGGTTGAATTTCCTTGAGCGCTCGCACCTGCACCGATAGCAACAGCGTCATCGCCATTCGCATTTGAGCCTACGCCGTCTTCAAGCAGTACACCATCCGCGTTTCGGTCGTTGTTACCGCCAATTGCGATTGCACCATTGCCTGTAGCAGTTGCATCTTCACCGACAGCAACTGATTGAATGCCAATGGCAGAAGTCTGGTGACCCAATGCTGTTGAGCGATTTCCTTGAGTGACAGCTTGCCAACCGATAGCCGTTGCGCCCGCGCCACTTGCATCTGACTCGCCACCGACCGCTGTGGTTGAATTACCAGTCGCATTGGCTTGATCACCAAGTGCTAGTGCATCAACACCTGTGGCAGTAGATAGATTACCAATGGCTGTTGAGTTGGCACTGAGTGCTCGAGAATCTTCACCAATTGCTAAAGACAAAGCGCCATTTGCGGTGGCTTGATGCCCAAAAGCTTGCGCCTGTGCACCAGTGGCACTTGACTGCCAACCGATAGCTGTTGCGCCTGCGCCACTGGCAATAGATTCGCCGCCGATCGCCGTTGTCGAGTTACCCAAAGCCTGAGCGCCAGCACGCGAGCCATTTTCAGCTACCCCGCCGCCAAGCGCTACAGCGTCGATTCCGTCAGCTTGTGAGTTAGCACCAATTGAGACAGTATTTTCATCAGAGGCAAAGGCGGTGTTGCCTACCGCTACAGCATTAACCGCTGATGCAAATGAATTTTGACCAACTGCGGTGGCATTGTCAGCAAAGGCGCTAGTGTTCGGACCACAAGCCAAGGCGTCTGTGCCAATGCTGCTTGCACCTAAGGTAGTTGCATTACCATTTAAATCATTGAGTTGACATTCAGCTGCCATTAGGGTGGAAGTACTTAAAGAGGCGGCGGCTACTGCTACGGTAAGGGTACTGAGCTTAAGCGCTGAGCGCGATGATAATTCCATTTTCATCATTTCTATCCTTTTTTAAAAAGCCGTTAGGGCTTCATAATTGATTTGGTTGGATGTTGACAGAGACCATAGCGCTTTCAGTATCGAGGCATTCTGATATGAACAACCTAACAGTTGACCGCCTCTTTGAGCGCTCTTGATTGACGTATGATAATAGTGCTTAGTCACTCAATCAGAGGAGCGGTGCTAGATTGGCCTAAATGCTGTCCTGCAGTTATAAAGCCAATCTAATGTGAAACATCAAGAGGTAGCAACTATCATCACTCGAATATTTTGCGTGTGAAGTAACGGCATATTCGCAGCTGATATAGTTGGTATTCACTCTAATACTGTACATGTTTCTGTAACAAAGTTCGACTATTAATCACCTACTGATTTAAAAAAAACACAGTTAAATCAACGATCGAGAGAATTAATTTGTAAGCAAAGGTTTCAATATGAGATTTTTAGACAAGAAATATCATCAAGAAAGGTCACGCGATTGAAGCGTAGATTTCTTGATTTTTACTCTAGTGAAGGGTGTGATAACAGTAAACGAAGGGCTGGTATATAGCCTTTACTGTGAGCTTAAATTGGCTCTACCAAATAAATATCGAATACCAAACTTAATAAGCAGCTACCATATTCCGCTGTGACGCTATTTCATAAAAGTAGTGGACTAATAATTGCTAATCCGCTTAAAGATTACCTTAAAACCGATAGATGAGGAATACCGTTTGTCAACAATATTTAACCGTCTATACCTAAATGTGAACCAATAGAAGATAATTAAGTCCTTAATTTACGGTATAAGTAAATATTCACGAATAATCATCACGCTAACCGCCATCACCTCGCCTAAACTTGTTAAAATAGGGCACCAATTTATCTATTGATGGATATCGATTTATGACTATTGCTTCTGCCACTCCCGCAATCAAAGAAGACCGCATCTTAATTCTCGATTTTGGCTCGCAGTACAGCCAGCTAATCGCCCGCCGTGTGCGCGATTCTGGGGTGTTTTGTGAGATGTTCCCTTATGATATCGACACCCAGCGCATCATCGATTTTGGCGCAAAAGGCGTCATCTTGTCGGGCGGCCCTGAAAGCGTACATGCAGAAAACAGCCCGCGCATTAACGAGGCGGTGTTTGAGCTTGGCGTACCGGTATTAGGTATTTGCTACGGTATGCAAGCAATGGCAGAGCGCTTCGGTGGTAAAGTTCACGCCAGCGACATCCATGAATTTGGCGCCGCGACCATTAATATCGATGGCAAGTCTACACTGACCACTGGCATCGAAGACGCTGCTGGTAAGCTGAATGTGTGGATGAGTCATGGTGATAAAGTGATTGATGCGCCGCAAGGTTTTGATATCGTTGCTAGTACGTCAAGCTGTCCGATTGCAATTATGGCAGATGATACGCGCCATTATTACGGTCTCCAGTTCCATCCAGAAGTGACTCATACCGCACAAGGTCAGGCGTTGCTTGGACGTTTTGTCCATGATATTTGTGACTGCGCTGGCAGCTGGACGCCTGACAATATTATCGACATGCGTATTGAACAATTGCAAAAGCAAATCGGTGACAAGCAAGTCTTGCTCGGTTTATCTGGCGGTGTGGACAGCTCAGTCGTCGCGGCTCTCTTGCATAAAGCCATTGGCGATCAGCTGACTTGCGTGTTCGTTGATACTGGTCTTTTGCGTTTGCATGAAGGCGATCAAGTGATGCAGATATTTGCAGAAAACATGGGCGTCAAAGTCATTCGCGTCGATGCCGAAGAGTTGTTTTTGACCGCACTGGCTGGCGAGTCTGATCCTGAAGCCAAACGCAAAATCATCGGTAAAACCTTTATCGATGTCTTCGCCAATAGTGCGCGTGAAGTCAGCGAGCAAAGCGATGGTAAAGTCATAGAATTCTTAGCGCAAGGCACCATCTATCCAGACGTCATCGAATCAGCGAAGTCGCATCAAGGCAAAGCGCATGTGATTAAGAGCCATCATAACGTTGGCGGTTTGCCAGATGATTTGGCGTTTGAATTGGTTGAGCCGCTACGTGATTTGTTTAAAGATGAAGTGCGTAAACTCGGTATTACCCTTGGCTTGCCTGCCAAGATGATCAACCGTCATCCGTTCCCAGGACCGGGTTTGGGCGTGCGTATCCTTGGCGAAGTGACCAAAGAGTTTGCCGATATCCTGCGTTCTGCTGATGCGATCTTTATGGAAGAGCTGGAAAAATCAGGCTGGTATGACAAGACCGCACAAGCGTTTGCGGTATTCCAACCAATCAAATCGGTCGGCGTGGTCGGTGATGGTCGCCGCTATGCGTGGGTAATTGCGCTACGTGCCGTTGAAACCGTGGACTTCATGACCGCGCGCTTTGCGCATCTACCGTATGATTTGATTGAGACGGTATCAAATCGCATCATGAATGAAATCGCGGAAGTATCGCGCGTGACTTATGATGTGTCGAGTAAGCCACCAGCGACGATTGAATGGGAGTAGTATCAAACTAAAAATCTGATTAGCGTTGTCAAACTCGTTCAGCCTACTTAATGTAGTGCTATCACTCGTTTTCCTCGCTACTCAAATTTTTCGAATTGATATACAACTTATCGTAAATAAAAAAAACACTCAACTTGGTTGGGTGTTTTTTTGTTTAAATATTTAAAACTAAATTTTAGTTGATTAAGCTTTCTATAGCCCTTAAATATAGACTATATATGAAATGCTCATGAATCGGCTGATAAAGGAAGTGAATAAGAATGGATAAAAATATTGAGAGAATACTCCAATCGCCAATGATGAAACTAGCTAATGAAAATCAGGCGCGATTAGATTCGCTTTCTTTAGCCAGTGAATCTACAGATAAGCTTTCAAAAATAGCGCAAGATTTAGACCCTGCAAAAAGGTGGGCTGGACGTATAGCGACTCAAGATTTGTTGTCTCAATTTTCTCAAGATTTTCCCCAAAGTAATTTAGGTGTAGATAAGTCTATAGCAAGAATAATAAAAAGTTTAGCTGAATCAAATTCTATAAATAAATCGTTATTTGAATCAATAAAACTTGATACGGCTCTTATAGATGCGTTTGAAGCAACTCACTTAGGTTTAAAACCTGCAACGCAGTTCATATTGCCAAAAGGCTTTACTTCTAAAAATCAAATAGGTGACTTGAGTAGCATAATATCTGAAGCGACAGAGATTTTTAAACAGCATAAGGAATTTACGCAATATTCGTCATTTGAGATACTGTCAAATCTCAATAAAGATTTTTTTAGAGAGATTTTAAAGACTAATCTAACTCCAGCTGATATAGAGGAGTTTTCTGAAAGCTCAATAGCTGAAATTGACGCTGAGCTAAGTGATGAAATAAAGTTAGAAAAAGATTTTAGTTCGTATTCAGAGAAAGCTAAAAAGATTTTATATTTCTTCTGCACCTTCATTCTATTACCGTATCTTATTGGTATAGCTAGTAGTTTAAGCGTCAATTATATTCAACAGTTCCAAGAAGTATCAAAAACTTTAGAGACTTCGAGAGAAGTGAAGTCTTTTACTAGATCATCTCATCTCGTAGTTGATCGACAAGCTTTAAAAGGCTATCGAGTCACAACAGTAAATACTTTAAAATTTCGTGATAATTTCGGCATGGATTCAACAATAATGGATACTATACCTATTGGCACTATAATGAGAGTCATAGATAAGTCTAATAAAACGTGGTTGTTAGTTGAAGTGGAAGTTGGTGGTGAGTTAGAACAAGGTTGGGTTCTAAGGCGTTATACGACTTATTTTAAATAAATTAGTTATAGACAAAACTATTTCTAAAACTCATATTGTGAACGCAAATGAACGCAAATGAACGCAAATGAACGCAAATGAACGCAAATGAACGCAAATGAACGCAAATGAACGCAAAT
>NZ_CAJGZJ010000028.1 GCF_904846225.1 Psychrobacter immobilis
AGCTCGTAATTTTAAGTCAATGCTCTATCTAGCGTGTACTATCGTTCATTGTAAAATGAATTGAAGACACGCCCTAGTCACTCTTTTTTTGTTTTAGATTAGCCACTATTAGACCGTACAGCGAACGATATTCGGTATAAACTATTCAGTAATGTAACTAGAAGCGCAAGGATGCCTACTATGCTAAATGATAATACTAAGTTGATTAAGTCATGCCTTAATATAAGCTTCAAGCTCGCCTGCACAGCTCTACTAGCCATAACGACAGCCCAAGCGAACGACTCTACAGGTTACGTTGGTACAGGCGGTGTTGACTATATTAAGAATAAAAATATCAGTATGCATAGTGAGAATTTATATATCTCAAAAGATAAAATTCGCGTTGATTACGAGTTTAAGAATCTAACTAATAAAGACATTACTGAAACTATTTTGTTTCCGATGCCAGCTATTCCTAGCTTTACCGATTCAGACTATGCCGATACCAGTGCTACTTATAACAACTTTCAAGTTTGGGTAAACGATAAGTCAATTATGCCTGCTGAACATGTGCGCACTTTTATGTATCCGATTATCATCAAGAATACCGATACAACTTACGCGGACAACGCTGTTGATACCACTGCACTATTCAAGTCCTGCGGTCTTAACGAGGCGATTATGATGGGGCCTTGGACTTCTCAAGTAGATACCGAATATGTCAATCAGAAGCTTTTATCTTGTAATAATAAAGCACTAAATCGTTTTATAGAAAACAGAGAAGACCATTATATCCCTTGGGATTCACAAGTTGTCTATAGCTGGAAGCAAACTTTTAAGGCCCATACAATTACTAAAGTCAGACACGCTTATAAACCACTAGTCGGTGGCTCGGTACATTTAGGAGAACATGAATTTGCCACTTTTTGCGTGGACGGAGCTACGGAGCAAGCATTGAGTAAGACTGGCGCTCGCCCCTATCATGCCTTAAGCTACATCTTGACCACAGGTGCTAACTGGGCAAAACCTATAACCAATTTCAAACTTACTGTAGAGCGCGATCCTGATGAGCTAGTATCGTTCTGCTGGAAAGGTAAGGGTAAAGTTAAAAAAGTAGACGCCACAACATTTGAGATTAAAGAAACGAATTTTGTGCCCAAGCATGATTTTGATGTCGCTTTTATTATGAGGTAAAAATCAATAGAGTATTTTTTAGCCAATTATCATTTGTCATTTCTCTTAATACTTTCTATCCATTTGATGTAATCGAAATTTACCCTACTGATATTCAAACGCCAGTCATAAGGAAATAATTCTGATTGTATTATTTGTCGAATATTGTTTTGATGAATAAAACATCTATTTACCAATAATTCTCTTGCAGCTTTTACTGTAATGAGCATCTCTCCCCCATACTCTACACAGTCTTGTAAATAATCCTGCTCACTACGCAAATCTATCTTGCCATCGACATTAAACTTCCATTCATTAGCTGTCTCATAATTTCTAACAAAATCAGTTCGCCAACGCGAGTTATGTCCCCAGCCATGTGAAAGATCATGACATTTTCTATTATCTCGGCGATTGACAAAATACATCTCACTATTTTCAGCTAGATTTTTATCTATTGAGGAATGATCGTAAACAATTACTCCCGCTCTAGAAAATTGTAAATCACCAAACATAATCATTGGATATAGCTGTTCTTTTATAACTATTTGCGCTTGTTCGCCAAGCTTGATTTCATCATCGACATAGTAGATTTCATGATAAAAAGGATGATAGTGAAAGTTATCTATATTTGAAACTTGCATACCTACATCTGTAAAAAAGCGACTATATTCAGCTATCGTAAACTCACTTTGCTGACATAGCCATAGTAGATGGTCACTACAAACACTTAAAGAAAAAAGATCCCACAATTTTAAATTCAGCTCTTCATATGGATTAAAAGGCAGTTTTTCATAAGTCTCAAAACCATTACATTGGTCTATATATTGTTTGATTTGATCAAAGTTAAGCTTGGAAATTTTTGTAGCTATTTTGGTTATGAATGATTGGGGAGAATCATTTTTCGTATCACTAATGAGCTCTTCAATCATTTGAATCATTGATTTAGTCAAATTAATATCATAATTTTTTAAAGACTCACAGCGCTTTAGAAGACTCTGAACATCATCAATGTGTTCAAGCAAGACATCTTGATAAACGTTTTTACCTTCATAATTCACTAGTTCAAGATATAGAACCACACTCATTATTTTATCCAAAAAAATAGACTGAACGAATTCAGTCTATCCTATGTTTAACAATCTTAAAATATATTTTAAAAGAGTTTTTTAAACTAAACTCTGTACAGCCTCAACCACCGCATCCGCAGTAATTCCAAACTCTTTATACAAGTCCTCAGCTGGCGCAGATTCACCATAAGTCGTCATACCAATGACTTTGCCATCTAGACCGACGAACTTATACCAGTAATCCACATGAGCCGCTTCTACTGCGACGCGGGCGCGAATATTGGCAGGCAATACGGACGCGCGGTAGTCAGCATCTTGCTCCACGAAAATCTCTGCACACGGCATAGACACCACCCGGACACCAACGCCATTTGCGCTTAGTGTTTCATACGCTTCCATCGCAAGGCCAACTTCTGAACCTGTGGCAATGATGATGGCTTGTAGCTCGCCTTGCTCTTTCGCTAGTACATAACCACCTTTGGTGATGTTGACTACTTGCTCGCTATCACGCGCTTGATGTGGCAAGCTTTGACGACTAAAGATCAATGCTGATGGATTGTTTTCTGATTTGATTGCTTCTACCCAAGCGCTGGCAGATTCAGTCGCATCACACGGACGCCATGTGCGTAGATTTGGCGTGGTACGTAGGCTAGTCAACTGCTCAACTGGCTGATGCGTTGGACCATCTTCACCTAGACCAATAGAATCATGAGTATAGACATGGATGATACGTTGCTTCATCAATGCGCCCATACGAACCGCGTTACGCGCGTACTCCATAAACATGAGGAACGTCGCCACGTAAGGGATAAAGCCGCCGTGCAATGCAATACCATTGGCAATCGCGGTCATACCGAACTCGCGCACGCCATAATAGATATAGTTGCCGTCAGCGTCTTTCTCGATGCCTTTAGCGCCTTTAAATAGCGTCAGGTTCGAGCCAGCGAGATCCGCTGAGCCGCCCAACAATTCTGGCAATAATGGCTGCAAGGTATTGATGGCATTTTGACTGGCTTTACGACTGGCGACATCACCACCCGCTTCTTGAGTTTGCTGAATGTAGGCTTGCGCTTGGCTATTAAAATCAGCAGGCAAATCACCATTTAGACGACGTAGTAATTCAGCGGCTAATTCTGGATAGGCTTTTTTATAAGAGTCAAAGTCAGCTTCCCAGTTCTTTTGTTGCACGTCGCCTTTGGCTTTGCCATCCCACGCTTCATAGATTTCGTCATCTAATTCAAATGGCGCATGTTTCCAAGACAAGGCATCACGAGTCAAGGCGATTTCGTCATCACCCAACGGCGCACCATGGCTAGCCGCTAAACCTTGCTTGTTCGGGCTACCAGCGCCAATAGTGGTCTTGCAAATGATGAGACTTGGCTTAGTCGTTTCTTTAATCGCTTGCTCAGTCGCTTTGGTAATCGCGTCGGCATCATGACCATCAACTTTGATAACTTGCCAGCCATACGCTTCAAAACGCGCCCCAGTATCATCAGTGAACCAACCTTCGACATTGCCATCGATTGAGATACCGTTGTCATCATAAAAGAATACCAGCTTGCCAAGTGCTAACGTGCCAGCGAGCGAGCACACTTCATGACTGATGCCTTCCATCAAGCAACCATCACCTAAGAACGCATAGGTATGATGATCGACGACATTATGCCCTTCACGGTTGAACTGTGCCGCTAGTGTCTTTTCTGCAATCGCAAAACCGACCGCATTAGCAATACCCTGTCCTAGCGGACCAGTGGTCGTTTCAATACCTGGGGTATAACCAAGTTCAGGATGACCAGGGGTTTTTGAATGCAACTGACGGAAATCTTTCAGATCATCAACGCTGACATCATAACCTGATAAATGCAGCAACGAGTAAATCAGCATCGAGCCATGACCGTTTGACAATACAAAGCGGTCACGGTTATGCCACTGCGGGTCAGCAGGATTATGCTTCAAAAATTTGCGCCACAAAACTTCGGCAATATCGGCCATACCCATTGGCGCGCCCGGATGTCCAGAATTGGCTTTTTGAACTGCATCAAACGACAGTACACGGATGGCATTGGCTAGTTTACGTTCGCTAATTGGAGCTGGCATAGAGTGTCCTAATATTCGAATGAGAAGTGTGGAGCATAAGAGGAAAAGTGATTGAACAATAGAATAAGAACGCGATAAACGCTCTTAAGAATAAGGCTTTTAATTAAGGCGTAATATTAACATATTTGCCATAAGCTAAACTAAAAATGCACTGATAGAAGCGTTTGCATTTAGCAATCACTCCTATCAGTTTTGTTAAATAATCAACTATAATAGATTATTAACCATGAGCGGCGAATCTATCTAAAGATGCACCGCTTATATAAACAGACTTTTATTAAGCTGATATGGTTTCAGCACCGCCCATAAATGGACGCAAGACTTCTGGAATCGTGATACTGCCATCCGCATTCTGATGGTTTTCCATGACAGCCAATAGCGTACGGCCGACTGCCAAACCTGAGCCATTTAGCGTGTGTGCCAAGCTGGTTTGCTTGCCATCTTTGACACGTGTGCTCATACGGCGCGCTTGAAAATCACCGCAGTTAGAACAGCTAGAGATTTCGCGATACGTGTCTTGGCTTGGTAACCATACTTCGATGTCATAGGTTTTTTGTGCCGCAAAACCCATATCGCCAGTACATAGTTGCACCGTGCGGTACGGCAGGTTTAACTGCTGCAAGATATATTCGGCTTGCCCTGTCATGGCTTCTAGCAAGTCATCGGACTGATCGTTAGTACAAACATTGACCATCTCAACCTTTTCAAACTGATGCTGACGAATCAGACCGCGAGTATCACGACCGTGCGAACCCGCTTCACTACGGAAACACGGCGTATGGGCGGTGAATTTCAGTGGTAACTCGCTGATGTCTAAACGCTCGCCGCGCACCAAGTTAGTCATTGGTACTTCAGCCGTTGGAATCAGATAAAAATCCATGTCATCATTATTAGTATGATTGCTTAGCTTAAACAAATCATCTTCGAACTTTGGCAATTGGCCCGTACCTTTTAGGCTATCGCTATTAACGATATAAGGCACATACATTTCAGTATATCCATACTTGATCGTATGGGTATTGAGCATAAACTGAATCAATGCACGATGCATTTGCGCAAGCTGCCCTTTGAGCACATTGAAGCGGCTGCCCGTCAACTTGATGGCAGCTTCAAAATCGAGCATACCCAGCGTCTCACCGATATGAGTATGATCTTGAATCTCAAAATCAAACGTGCGCGGCGTGCCCCACTTGCGCATCTCGACGTTATCGTCTTCTGACGTACCCACGGGCACATCTGCTGCTGGGATATTCGGAATTTGCATCGCTGCTTTATTAATGCGCTCTTGCAAGCTACGCAGATTATCTTCAGCTTCTTTAATTTCGCCACTGACACTTTGCATCTCAGCCAGCAATTCGCTAGCATCTTCGCCTGACTTTTTCAGCGCGCCCACTTGCTTAGCACCTGCATTACGGCGCGATTGCAACTCTTCGGTTTTGACCTGTAGAGATTTACGTTCGGACTCAACGGTTTGCCAAAAATCCATATCAAGCGCATAGCCACGAGTGGCCAATTGCTGTTGTAAATCGCTTAAATCGCCGCGTAAGAGTTTCGGATCAATCATAATAGTTGCCTGTAACGCTAAAAGTGAGTAAGAGGTTTGAAAATATCATTAATATAGTCATTGCCCAGCATATTGTTATCACTAGATTAGTAACAATTGGCTGTGCCGCTATAATACCAAGACCCATCACATTTGACCATGTTTTGGCGATACTTTCATCCATCACTTTGATAATTAATGGCAGGCTATTTTCAACTTGATGATACGCTTTGGGCATTCAAGAGTCCTCATAAACATCATCTGACTCAATTAATAGCAGTAATATGACGTCTATCAGTGAACAGAGTGGCTTATCTGTTTCATTTAGGAGTACTTTTCGGTAAGATAAGCGCATAACTTTATTCTATTTTCAGACAAATAAGGCGTCACTGCTTTAATTTGGCTGTTTAAACCCAACGCTTTTAATACAAGTATTTGAGAAACCTTTATGGCCTTGTACCCCTACACTCTGCAACCTGTCGCCTTAAATCTAACTGAGGCTGAATTTCAACAAGCGCAGTACGAACTGTTTGCCAGTGCCAGCCCCTCTTTTGGTCTAAAAAGCATCAAAAAGAAAGAATGGATCATCATGGCAGTCGTCATAGTATTAGCACTTGCAGGACTGGTTTTCGTCACAGGCTATTCAACCATTATTTTTTGGGTGATGCTGGCTGCAGTCGTGATTTATGTACTGATTCGTACGCTTGGTTTTAAATGGTATGTCAAAAAAGAATTTGTAAAACAGGTTTCTGATCAAGAAATGCCTGATGAGATGCGTCAAATGAAACTGGGTGTACAAAAGCATGGTTTGGTCATGGCGATGCCAACCAATCAGCCTGACTTGATGAAAAGCTCACAAATGCGTGGCATGCAGATGCGTGCTGGCTCTACTCAGCAAGCGATTATTCCTTGGAGTGCCGTTAAAAGCTGGGATGAAACTGATGATTATATTTTTATGATGTTTGAGATGAAAGGTCAGCAAGGCAGCCAAATCGTACCTAAACGCTTGCAAACAGAAAAATTTCCGATTGATACGGTACGTCAACATTTGCAAGAGATTATTCCGGTTAAAGGCTTGAACCCTGAAAGTCTGCAACCACCCGCTTAGAGAACACAGCGCCTCTTTATCGTTCACATTGACGATAAAGAGGGCTACTTTACCCTTTAAAAAACCATTCTCATTTTTAAAAAACCAATCACATCGTTGTATTTAATAAATTTAACTTATAAACGGATTTTTGTTATTATAGTAAGCATCAAAAGACAAGTCATAAACAGTTTATTTTGTATCAACACTCACACTATAAGGATAATATTATGAGTAATACCAATAATGCTACTAACCAAATTGGCTTAGAAAAAGCAGATATGAGCGAAGTTATCGCTAAGCTAAACGGTTTGATTTCAAGCTATCATATGTTCTATATCAATGTACGTGGTTACCATTGGAACGTAAAAGGCGAGCACTTCTTTTCACTACATCCTAAATTTGAAGAGCTGTATACTGAATTACAACTTCAGATTGACGAAATCGCAGAGCGTATTTTAACTTTAGGCGGCACACCGCTTCATGCCTATAGCGACTTTGCTCAGCATACTGGCATTGAAGAAGATAAGAACGTCAAAGACGGCAATACTTGTGTGAAAGGTATCGTTACAGGTTTGCAGGCACTGATCGAAGAACAACGTGAAGTATCAGCGTTGGCTCAAACAGCAGACGATCAAGGTAGTGCTGATTTGGTAGATGATTATACACAGCAACAAGAAAAGCTTGTTTGGATGTATAACGCTTTCTTAGGCTAATCCTTCTTAGACCAACAACGAATATATTCAGAGCAATAAAAAAGCACCTAAATGGGTGCTTTTTTATTGCTCTGCTTTTTTTGAAAGAAGCAACTTATTATCAAAGAAGTCACTTATTATAAAAGGAGTAACTTACTTCTGAATCCATTGACGCATTTTTTCACGCTCAGCAGGCGTTGCTTGTAGCCAAATTTGCATGAACTGATCCAAATTGTCAGTAGATGAGCTCATGTTGGTGCTTGGACTGATTGAGGCTATGGTGTTCGTATTCGCATTGATTTGAGTGGTGGTAGATGGCTGGTTTATCGCGGCGATGGCACGCTGATTTTGTGTTTCAGCATCACCTGCACCATCAAATACACCACCTAATGCTTTACCCAAACCTGAAAACAAGCTGCCTTGATTATTCGCTATACCTTGTGCACTTGCGATCACAGTATTGTTTTGTTGTATCGCCAATGTTGGACGTTTGGCATATTCTTTAGCCGCTCTGTAGTCTTCTGGCTGATTCAGCATAGTGAGACGATAAGTCTGATTGTCCGTCAAATCTGCTACCACGCTGACGTTACCTGAGCGCAGATAGTCATGTTCATCACGGCTCAAATCATATAAGCGATCATATTTAGCGGTAATGGCATGTCGACCAGGCTCAAGCGTAAATTCTTTTGCTGATTGTTGAAAAAGGCTCTGCCCCAATTCCTGCCCATTAATAGCAGTTACTTTCATATGGTCACCAATCACTAGCGTTACGGCTGCCTGTGACAGCATAGGGACGAAAGCCGCCCCTATAAGCAACGTACTGATGGTCATTTTTTTTAGCAAAGAAGCGTTTGGTTTCATGATTGGTTCCATTAGTAGTAAAAGCGTTTTAGATAGAAAGTTTTATGTTCTTAATGCTAAAAATCGAGTGGCATCGTATGTTGATCTTGGTCAGCTGCATTATTATCTACTTGTGTCTCTTGAGCAATATCAGCCAACTCTGCCGCCAATGTCTGCTCATCAATGGTACGTAGTGCATCACTGATGACCGCTTTGGATATGTTACTACGCCCAAGGTTAGAAAACATCGGCTGAATATAATTAAGCACATCCATCATTGCGCCAATACGATGCGGCCCTTCGGTGAGCAAATAATCAATAATTCGATCATCAAACTGCCAACCTCGCCTCCGTAAAATAGACTGCAACAACGCCTGACGGTCAGCTAAATCATGACCATTTGGTACTTTAAACGTCGGTGCTTGCGCCAGACGGGTTAGCAAGTCTCTTAGCTGAAAAGGCAAATCATCCGCAGATTTGTTTGCAGCAAACAATAACTGACGCTGACCTTCACGACTACGATTGATCAAGTGAAACAAGGCTTCTTGCCATTGACTGCTTTGCTCAAGCACTTCTAAATCGTCAATCGCAATCAGATCAAAGTTCTCTAAAGAGGACAGTACATGGACATCTGTATGAATCAGCTCATTGAGTGACAAACAAATCGCTGACTTGTCCATCTCAATGAATGACTCGCAAATAGCAGAAAGCAAATGCGATTTGCCAGTAGCAGGGCTGCCGAACAGATACAGCTGACCAATCAGCCCGACATGTAGCTGCCGTACTGCATCAATAATCGACATCCAACCAGGACCGGCAAAGTCGCTTAAACTTGCATCATGCTTAATGTCCAGATTGAGACTTAGCTGTGCTTCTGCCATGAATCGTCAACTCGTTTGCGTAATGCAATATAAAAAAGAATAAATAATGGTTAATAGCTTTCTTTGGGATACTTTCATACTACCTGATAAAAATTTGCTGCATTACTATACTGAACTTAATCATAGTTGATGCGAGCAATCCTGCGCCTATATATAACATATTTGCAAAATGACTGACAAGTCTTTTACGGATTAAGCGTCATCACTCACTGTTTGCCACTCATCATTTATCATTTATCATTTATCATTTATCTGATTGCCGACCAATCTCTTATTACGATAGTGATTTAACCATAAATCGCTTAATTCTTTGTAAATAAAGCCAACTGCTTACGGCCTTTATAAAAATCCGTTGTGCGGTAGTGGGCATATAAATGACGGAATAATACGTTAAGAACGGCAGAGACAGGCAGCGCAATCAGCATACCAACGAAACCCAGTAGGCTTGCTCCCGCTAATACCGCAAAGATAACCCACAGCGGTGATAAACCAATCTTATCACCCAATAGCAATGGCTGTAGGATATAACCTTCCGCTGCTTGCCCAATCAAAAACGCACCGACAATCAACGACAGATAGGTCCAGTCCATCCCAAACTGGAATAAACAAGCCGTGATGGCAGCGATAAAACCAACACCAAAACCCAAATAAGGAACAAAGCTTGCGATACCTGCCACCATACCAATGATAAGTCCAAGCTCAAGACCAATAAGCTGCAACTGTATGGCATAAATGGCCCCCAGTAACACCATCACCAATAATTGACCTTTAATAAAAGCCATTAATGCACGATCACAGTCTTGAGCAATATTGACGACTTTTGCATAATACGGCTCAGGAACCGCCATCTTCCACGTATTCAAACGCTGATCCCAATTGAATAAGAAATAGAAGGTTAGAATCGGTACCAATACAATGAGCCCGGCACTATTGATAAAATTCATACCTGAGGCAATGATTTGGCTCATCACAGAACTGGCATCTTCGAATTTATAATTGGTTTGCATATATTCGACCAATGTTTCGGAGAATCCCTTGGGCTCTAATTCTGGCAAACGGATGCGACTGTTATTAGTGAACCATTCACGCACCACGTCATTATACCAATTCAAAACTTTAGGCAAATAATCCCAGGCAGCTTGCAGCTGATGCCACAGTGTCGGTATCAACCACCAAAGTAGCAATGCCATGCCCAAAGTGATGGTAGAGTAAACAATAATAATCGCTATCCAGCGCTTAATATATTTCGATAATCGTTTAACCAATGGGTTAAATAGATAAGCGAGTACAAATGCAACGACAAACGGTACAATGACGGGCAACATCAAATACAATAAAAAAATACTCACTACCAAACCAACGACAATAAACAAGCGCCGAAAAAAGGGATCTATTGGTTGGTTTATCATATTAAGCAATCCTATCATTAGGCTAATTTAAGAGAGTGGCGTAAAGATGTGAGCCGTATATTTTATCGAGCAATATCATACCAATAACGAGTGGTTATTGACCGTAAATTTAGCATGCTATTATCGCAGAGTACGACAAAAAATCAGTCATTTTTTGTTTCTTACCTCATTATTTACCGCTTAAAGCAAATCCTAGCGAAATATCAGCCAAATATCGGCAAGTTGCTTTGCGAGTAGCGGTCATTTTTGGGTATAATGCGCGCACTATCTACAGAATTAACACGACCGACTAACGTTTCTACTGACTGACCTTCATTCCCTATAAAATTTGTGAGATGACCATGAGCAACAAGCCTTCTTTAAGCTACAAAGATGCTGGCGTTGATATTGATGCTGGCGATGCGTTGGTTCAACGTATTAAATCAGTGGCAAAAGCCACCTCTCGCCCTGAAGTTGTGGGTGGACTTGGCGGCTTTGGAGCGCTTTGTCGTATTCCGACGGGTTACACATCACCGTTATTGGTTTCGGGTACTGACGGTGTCGGTACTAAACTCAAACTGGCATTGCAGTTGAATCGTCATGACACTATCGGCATTGATTTGGTCGCTATGTGCGTTAATGATTTGCTCGTTTGCGGTGCAGAGCCATTATTCTTTTTAGACTATTACGCAACAGGAAAACTCGATATTGATGTGGCGGCGACTGTCGTCACTGGTATTGGTGAAGGCTGTAAGCTGTCAAATTGTGCGCTGATTGGTGGCGAAACGGCTGAAATGCCAGGTATGTATCAAGATGATGATTACGATTTGGCTGGATTCTGTGTGGGTGTGGTTGAAGAAAGCGAGGTAATCACGGGCGAAAATGTCGCTGAAGGTGACGTATTAATTGCGCTTGCCTCAAGTGGCGCGCATTCTAATGGCTATTCATTGGTTCGAAAAGTCATCGAAGTCAGCGGTATTGATGTCACTAGCAGCGATGAGCAGCTAGACGGTCAGCCTATTCAAGACGCGCTAATGGCGCCTACTCGCATCTATGTAAAAGCCATTAAAGCCTTACAAGATACTCTTGGTAGCTCGTCCTTACATGCGATGTCACATATCACAGGTGGTGGCTTAACCGACAACCTACCTCGTGTATTGCCAGAAAATCTAGCCGCTAGTATCGATACCAATAGCTGGCAGTTCTCAGAGCTATTTACTTGGTTACAAACTCAAGGCAATATCGCACAGAACGAGATGTATCGCACCTTTAACTGTGGCGTTGGTTTTGTCATCGTTGTTCCTAAAGATAAAGCCGAGAGCGCGATTGAGATTTTAAACAATGCGGGCGAAAATGCGTGGCAACTGGGTGAAATGATCAAACGTGACGTGGACGCGGTGGTATACCGTTAATGTCCGTTAATACGAACCAAGCCCAAACGACCAAACCATTACGAGTTGCCGTTTTGGTATCTGGTAGTGGTAGCAATCTGCAAGTGTTAATCGATGCGATGCAGGCAGGCACGCTACCGATTGAGATTGTAGGCGTTATTAGCAACCGTGATGACGCTTATGCCACCACACGTGCGAGTGCAGCCTCCATTCCTGTCGCGATACTGTCACACGTTGCTAGCGGTAAACGCATGGGCATCAAAACGTTTGAGCGCCATGCCAGTGAGCAGCTAACAGAATGGCAGCCTGATTTGATTGTTTTAGCGGGTTTTATGCGGGTACTGAGTGGCTCATTTATTGATAATGCGCCAGCACCGATGATTAACTTGCATCCCTCCTTGCTACCTGCCTATAAAGGCCTTGATACACATCAACGTGTCATACAATCGGGTGAGCGTCATCATGGTTGTAGTATCCATGTCGTCACCGCTGATCTTGATGCTGGCGCTGTTCTGACTCAGGCTGTGTTAGACATCAATCAAAAAGACACGGCTGATGGCTTACAGAAACGGGTGCAAAAGCTCGAACATCAGCTACTGCCTTGGACCGTTTTGCTTTTAGCCAAAGGGGTTTTGTCATTGAAAGATGATGAAGCCATCAGTCAGCAAAGCATCTTTCTACCGACGCTGCCTTTAAAGCTATATCTAGAAGATTGATATATAGTCAAAGAACCATAGATTATTTACGGTACTGCTGGGATGCTTGTTTTTACGATAATTGTTTCGAAGCCTCTGTCTGCAACGGCACAGCAAGCGAGAAAAGTTTATACCAGCAGTATCCGACCTATCGATTTAATTTTTCGATGACTATGACAGTCAGAAAGCCACTCAGTATTTAGCTATAGACAGCCATAAGAAAAGCCCAGTCACTCAATTTCTGAATGACTGGGCTTTTTGGTATTTCTAATTAACAAGACGTTTAAAGGTTTTAACGCTTAAACGTCTAAAAATTATTTACCAGCAAACACATGTACCGCTTTGATGTTTACAAATTCTTTGATACCGAATCCACCATGCTCACGGCCATGACCTGAGTCTTTGACGCCGCCAAATGGTAACGCTGGATTGGCAAGACCGTAACCATTGATATAGACCATACCTGTATCAAACTCTTCACGAGCGAGGCGAACTGCTTTTTCTTCATCTTTAGAGAAGATAGCGCCGCCTAAACCATAACGGCTGTCGTTGGCAATACGCATGGCATCGTCTTGATCTTTAGCACGGATCAGTGAGGCTACTGGACCAAATAGCTCGTCATCATAAGCTGGCTGACCTTTTTCGACATTCTCTAAAATAGTTGCTGGATAGTAGCTGCTTTTACCTTCTGGCATTTTACCACCAACGGCTATAGTTGCGCCTTTGTTAATACTTTCTTCTACTTGCTCATGCAATTTTTCTTGCAAGTCTTTGCGAGCTAATGGACCAAGAGTTGAGCTGTCGTTCATTGGATCGCCTGATTTTTGGCTTTCAAACTTTTCGACAATACGCTTACGGAAATCATCATATACGCTATCAACGACGATAAAGCGTTTCGCTGCCACACAAGTCTCGCCATTATTGATGAGACGCGCTTGAGCGCAGGTTTCTACTGCTATATCTAAATCAGCGTCTTCTAGAACGATGAAAGCATCATTTGAGCCTAATTCTAACACTACTTTTTTGATTGCTTTTGCCGCTTGTTGACCAACGATACGACCAGCGTCATCGCTACCCGTAAGTGTGACACCGCGTACTTTTTCGTGACCAATTAACGTTTCTGACTGGTCATGATCGATCAAGATTGTGCGGAATAAATCGTTTGGCAAATCAGATTCATGGAATATTTTTTCAATCAATAAACCAGAACCCGTCACATTTGCTGCATGCTTAAGCAGGATACTGTTACCCGCCATCAAGTTAGCAATGGTATAACGGAATACTTGGTAAGCTGGGAAATTCCAAGGTTGCATACCGTAAATGATACCAATAGGCTGATAAGTAACGATACCTTTTTTCATACCTTCGATATCGCGTTCATCATCTGCAAGAGAGGCAATGCCGTTTGCAGCCGTGTAATCACAAATCGCTTTACATAGATCTACTTCTTGTAAGCTTTGATCATAAAGCTTGCCGCGCTCTTCGGTCATGAGCTTGGACAGCTCTTCTTTGTACTCCATCAGCTTATCGCCGATAGAGCTGATAATACGACCACGCTCTTCATGACTTACCGTGCGCCATTCTAAAAATGCATTATGAGAAGCATCAACAATCTTGTTGACTTCATCATTAGTCATATAGTTATATTCTTTGATGTTTTCGCCCGTTGCTGGGTTTACAGTAGTAATATCTGCCATGAGGCTTGTCCTTATTGGTTTAATGTTATTATTCGATTAAAAATTTATGGTTTGAAGATCATATAAGATGTGAGATCTGTATGTTATAGCTCAGAAACTAGCAGCATATATAAATACTGATAGTATCGTACAGCTTAACAATCAGTCTTTTAATTGTCTTTTTTCTTAATGAGCACTTATCATAGCAAAATGTTTGAATAGTAGTTTTACAAGTTATGAAGAAATGTGCGTAAGATGTTAAGAATGTGACTGTCTTATTAATTCTGTTTGAATTTGAGACAAATTCTGTCAGAAAAATAGAACAAATAAAAAACCAGCTGCAGGGCTGGTTAGATAAAAATTGCTTCTACTATTGGCAAATACATAAGTTAGAACAAAAGGTTAGATATTTCAAGACGCCAATCATTCATTAAAATAAGTGATTCATCACAGGAATGTCTTGTGGTGGATTCTCTTCTTCATCAACGATTTGACGTGCCACATGCATGATAAGTTGGCGCAACCAACGATGGGCTGGATGATGCTGTAATAAAGGTGACCATGCCATGGTTAGCTCAAATTCAGGGATAAAAAATGGCGGCTCTTCCATTTTGATACTGTCGTTATTGGCCTGCATCTTTGCCACACGAGTGGGTAATGTTGCAATCAAATCTTTGTTTGCCGCCAGCATGGCTGGCATCTGATAATGACGGGTAAAGACGCTAATTTGGCGTTTTTGTCCCAAACGTTGCAACGCTTGATCGATAGAACCAAGGCCACCAGATTTTTCTGGATTAACCCCAAACCCCACACCCATCCCCGTTTTAGACACCCAAACATGCTGCGCTTTCAAATAGTTTTTTAAATTGAAACGATTGGCATAAGGGCTTTCAGAAGATAACAAACAGCTAAAAGTATCACGCCATACCAAAACCTGATGAAAGCTCTGTGGTATCTCGTTAAAACGGTTAATCGCTAAATCTACCCGCCCCTGCTCCATATCTCGATAAGAGACATCCGACGGTGTCAAAAAATCCAAAACAACATTGGGTGCTTCAGAGCGTAGAGCCTTAACCAATTTTGGCACCAAGGTGGCTTCTGCATAGTCTGAGGTCATAATCCGAAAAATGCGCGAGGTACTATAAGGTCGAAATTCGGTACGTGGCTCTAGCACTTGTGTCAAATCAGCAAGTATTTCACGGATACGAGGCTGTAGCTCCAAAGCGCGCTCAGTCGGTGTCATGCCCTCAGATGATCGTACCAACAGCGGATCATTAAATAGCTTACGCAAGCGCCGCAAAATATTACTCATCGCAGGTTGGGTAATACCTAGCTGCTCGGCTGCGCGAGTGACGTTTTTTTCTCGTAGCAATACATCTAAATGTACCAATAAGTTCAAATCTACCCGCTGCAAATTCATATATAGCTCTCTTGACCTTTGAATAAATACCATGACCGATTTGGCATTTTTGCTGCTGTTTTGATAATTTCTTTAGTGCGGTTGGGATAACTTACAGCCTATCACAGCACAATTCTGCTATTTATTATCTAAATTAACGCCTTATTTGCTTATTATAACCCAATCTGGCACACATAAGTTACTGTTATATCTACATTATAACCTATAAAAATACCAAAGATAATTATCATAAATTAGATAAATCTTGGTTAGGCAGTTATAGTAAGTTTTATGGATATCTTGTAACACAGATACTAAAAGTTAGGTTGATACGTTGATTATATTCGTTTGACTAACACCCTAATAAGTTAAGTTAATGCTATTAGCCAATCACAGAATATTGTTCGTTAACTACTTTTAAATAAGATATTTTTCAAACATGACACTAGCCACTGATGAGATGGATAATTTTATCGCACAAACTACTAATTATTGTAACACCTCTTATCGGCAATTATGACATGGCGACACAAGAAATAGCGTAAGCGCCTTAGAAACCTATCAATAAGCCAGTCGTCTTTTATATGTGACTGATTGGTTTATAACTACCGAGTTCAATAATAACCTTGTGTTAGTAGATAGCTTTGTTTAGGGTAATAAAGGCTTCAGTTAATGGATTACCACTGTTTCTAACCTTATAAAATATCGATACTATTAATTAATATACCGTCTTAACGTAAGCTTTTTTAGTACTTCATTTATTTATTTTTATACCACACCAAGGAGACTATAGATGTCAACTGCATATAAATCAGCGATCGACTTAGTACGTGAATTAAAGCAAAAGCACGGTAACTGGCAGAACATTAGCGAAACTGATGCAGCACGTATGATGTCACAAAATCGTTTCAAAACGGGTTTGGACATCGCGAAGTATACGGCAAAAATCATGCGTCAAGATATGGAAGATTATGACAATGATACCTCTCAGTATACGCAGTCTTTAGGTGCATGGCATGGTTTTGTGGCTCAACAAACGATGTATGCTAAGAAAAAATATTTTGGTACGACTTCTAAAACATACATCTATCTTTCAGGTTGGATGGTAGCAGCGCTACGTTCTGAGTTTGGTCCACTACCTGACCAATCTATGCACGAAAAAACGTCAGTACCTAAGCTAATCGAAGAGATTTACACGTTCTTGCGTCAAGCCGATGCCAAAGTATTAAATGACTACTTCCGCGAGCTAAATGCTGCTGAAGAAGCGGGTCAAGACACTTCAGCCATTGTAGAAAAAATCGAAAACTTTGATTCGCATGTCGTACCAATTATTGCTGATATCGATGCAGGTTTCGGTAACGAAGAAGCCACTTACCTATTGACTAAGCAGATGATCGAAGCAGGTGCTTGTGCCATTCAGGTTGAAAACCAAGTATCTGATGCTAAGCAATGTGGTCACCAAGCGGGTAAAGTAACCGTACCGCACGAAGACTTCATCTCTAAGCTAAACGCTATCCGTTATGCATTCTTAGAGCTTGGTGTTGAGGATGGTATTATCGTTGCTCGTACTGACTCTGAAGGCGCGTCACTCACGCAAAAAATCCCAGTATCAAATGAGCCAGGCGATCTTGCTTCTCAGTATATCGACTTTATCGAAATGGAAGAAGTCACGTTAGAAAATGCCAAAGAAAACGACAGCTTACTTAAGCATAACGGCAAACTAGTACGCCCAGTTCGTTTGCAAAATGGTTTATATCAGTTCCGTGAAGATACAAACATCGACCGCGTGGTACTTGACTGTGTAACAGCGTTAGAAAACGGTGCTGATCTGTTATGGATCGAGACACCTACTCCAGACGTAGAACACATCAAAATGATGGTTGACCGTATCAAAGAGCAACAGCCTAAAGCGAAGCTGGTATATAACAACAGCCCATCATTCAACTGGACGCTTAACTTCCGTAAACAAGTGATCGCTCAGTGGGAAGAAGAAGGCAAGGACCTCTCTGCATACAACAAAGATGACTTGATGAGTGTTGATTACGATGGTACGGATCTTGATGCAGCTGCTGATATCGCCGCTAAGAACTTCCAGCGCGATGCATCACGTGAAGCGGGTGTATTCCATCACCTAATTACCCTACCGACTTACCACACGACGGCACTTAGTGTCCATGAACTTGCGAAAGGTTACTTCGGTGAAGAAGGTATGCTTGCTTATTCTGCTGGCGTACAACGTAAAGAAATCCGTGAAGGCATCGCTTGTGTTAAGCATCAAGCAATGGCAGGTTCTGATCTTGGCGATGATCACAAAGAGATCTTCTCAGGTGATAACGCTTTGAAAGCGGGTGGCGGCAAAAATACGATGAACCAGTTCTAATAGCTGACATTTACAAATATACGTTATAAAAAGAGCCGCTCTGCTTCAAGTAGAGCGGCTTTTTTGTCACTCTCTAAGAACTTATACAATATTAATCAGAGCGCTTGTTATCGGTTTTTTCAGTGCTCTCAGTTTTGTCATTTAACCGAATACTCTTCTTATCTTTTGGATCATTGTTTTTCTGCTCTTCGCCCATCAGCTCACGTTTTAAGTTTTTTAGACGCAGATCATTTCTAAAAAACCTATAATAGACGGCTTTTATGATTCTATATATCAGATAAAAAATACCACCAAGTACGACCAACCACCATATTTGTATCAGACCAAGTGCAAATGACTTGAGCATCTCCCAGCCATATTTGAATGATTGATTGACCTGCGCGCCAAAGCTTGGGCTTTCGGCATCGAGCAGTACATCTAGGTTTTGCGTGGTTTCTTTATAGCTGATATCTGGCTGCATAAATGTTAGGCTGATGGTACTGTACTGAACCTTATCAGCGATATTCATCTGCTCAAGCTGAGCGAGTTGTTGCTGACGACGAGCCGCATAAGTGGCAGTGATGGCATCGACATTACTGCCTTGATCTTTGTCATTTTTGCTTTTGAGACGCTCTTCACTAAGCTCACTTGCCATGTCGTTGCTGAGCTGGTCTGCTAGCTGCTCACGATAAATATCCAATGTGACATCTTGGGCGCTAAATTGGTGCTCATTGAGAAACTTGACTTGCCGCTGTAATTGCGCCAAGAATTTATTGACATGGACACGAGGGACACGAACAGTCATCTCAGCATAACGAGTATAAGTGGTGAGTGTGATATTTTTATCGCCTTGCACAAAAGTTTGGCTATCACGCGGCGTATTATTGATCTTGCTGAGCGCGACATAGCCGCCTTGTTGTCGTGTTAAACTCTCAATGGCATTACTGCTTTTGACCACATCTTCGACTTTAAAATCAGCACTGGCAGTAATCAGTAGCAATTTACCAGCGATTTTAATCTCTGCGGCTTGGCTAGCCAATGTTTGCTCACTGTCACCTGATAAATTCTCAACACTTAAATTGCTAGAGGCAGACTTAGTGTTTGATGACAGATCAGACGTAGGCTTTGACATGATACCATTAATCTCACTATCAACAGCCTCTTCGGTTACCGACTGAGCTTCCTCCATATCAGCGCTACTCTCTTCATACTCAGAAGAGTTGCTACAACCGCCTATCAACAAAAGCGAAGCCAAGATTGCTGGTAGTGTTAAGACTTTCAGACGCAAGACCGCATTACTGCCATTAGTTTTAGAATTTATTATATAATTCATAATTTAAAACATACTTTTGTTTAATAATTTCTTTCAATTATAGGAGCTAATAGCCAAAAGTAAATCTCTAATGTTAAAACTTTTACTTGTCATTGATAGATAGCTTTCATACGATAGTATTACTTACGTTTATTAGCATTTTTAGGAGCGGTTATGCAAGAGATTGAACTGAAGTTTTTGGTGCCAGAGTCACGATTAAAGGGTTTAATTCGTCAAGTAAAAGTTAAATCCTCACAGGTGAAAAATCTGGCTGCCCACTACTACGACACACCTGATCAACAACTGGCACAGGCAGGTATTGGGTTGCGTATTCGTAAAGAAGGCGATACATGGGTGCAGACCATCAAGGCGGGCGGCGATGGTATCGCAGCACGTTTAGAGCACAATGCCATATTGGACAGTGAACAAGTACAGGCGATGGTGGATAATAATACGCTGATGCCTGATTTAACTATTTACAAAGATACCGACATCGCGCCTGCTCTAAAAGAATTTAAGCTCAAAAAACTGGCAAAAACGCTGACACGGTTGTATATCACTGATATGCAGCGCACCACACGATTGTTAACAGAAAAAGGAGCGGAAGGCACTGATGACAGCCTGGAGATAGCATACGATCATGGCGAAATTATTCACGGCAATGATGACAGCCAGCGAGATGTGATTCAAGAGATTGAGTTTGAATTGATATCAGGCGATTTAGACTTTTTATTTATGACCGCCAAAACATGGTGTAAGCTGCATAAGCTTTGCTTATCTACCGTGACCAAGGCAGAGCGCGGTGGACTTCTCATCAAAAACCAAAGCCACAGTCCAGCAGTAAACGCTGACCTCAGCCAACTCAAAATCAATAAAAAAATCAGCATGCCCGCCTTTGTGCGTGCAGCCGTGCACAACTGTCTGCTGCAAATACTACCAAACAGCAGTGCTCTCGTAGCAGGTAGCACTGACGATGAACACATTTTGCAATTGCATATCGGTATTAATCGCTTGCGCGCGGCAATAGAGGCCTTTGCTAGCTTTTCTGATGAAATCAATCCCGATTGGCAGCCAATACTAAAGCAAACGGCTACCCTACTTGGCAATTATCGTGAATTGACTCATTTAGCAAATCACATTGATCCTGAGCTGCAAGGACATGGCTCTCCCGCAATTGATTGGTCTATAGACATTGATGCGCTAAAAACTAAGCCAATAGATGCGGTAAGGGCCAATGATTTTCAGCTAACCTTGCTAGAGTTGATTGCTTTTACCATGAGTGATCCAAACCTTGAGCATGACGCTGATAAGCTTGCCATCGATAAGCTCACAAAAATTTTATCCAAGCACTATAAAAAATGCCTCAAAGCCGATAAAAAAACGCATGAGGTAAGTGATGCTGGTTTTGATAGCGATGACGCAGATATAGACGTAAACGTAAACACAGATATCGTTGATGAAGATCAATTCGAGAGTGAGTTATGCGACCATCTTACAGCGTTACGCTACATCAGTGAGTTCTCCGCTCCCTTACTAAGCCATAAAAAATCCAAGAAGAAAACCAAGCATTGGCTGAAGCACCTGATAAAAGCGCAAACAGCTTGGGAACAATATCATGCTCACACACACTATCAACAACGCTATCAGCTAAAATCGCTGTCAGATGCCAATGCGCTGTATGGTGTGGGTTGGTTTGCTGCAACGCTAGAAAAAGACCGTAAACGCGCTGAAAAACGCTTGGGTAAAGTGATAGATAGCGCAATATAGTGAATTCGTTTTAGAATCGATACAGTGCGACTGGGATAAGTTTTGTGTTGCCTCTGTCAAGCTTGCGAACAGCACGCCAGAAAATTTATCCAGTAGCACGGAGCTACTGACGCATCAATTTAATCTTTCACCGACGATAGCTGTCATTTACTCAGCCACGATAGTGACGGACATCCCCTCTTCAACTTGCTCGAACAGATCCATAATGTCCTCATTACGCATACGTATACAACCATGCGAAAGTGGTACGCCCATCGGCTCAGTGGCGGGCGTACCATGAATATAAATATAACGCTGGTAAGTATCACAGCAACCGTCGTTATTGCTACCTTTATTACTACCATTTTCGAGACCACTTAACCATAAAATGCGGCTCAATATCCAATCACGCTCAGGATATAGCGTCCCAAGATCAGCACTGTATCTCTCACCTGTAGGAACACGTCCAATAAACACTGAATGGATAGGAAGGCTACCGCCTATTTTTTCTGCAATCATATGCCGACCAAGCGGCGTACAGCCACTATCTTGCTGACTACCAATACCGTTTTTAGCGGTAGAGACTGGGTATTGAATAACCATTTTTTGTTGTTGCCATACCGTCAAAGTTTGCTTAGCAATATTAATAACTAACTGCGTCAACGGATTGTCGTTATTTATCATAGAGGTCTTCCATCTGTCATGTCAGTCATTACTGACTACTCAATGAGTAAAATGATTGAGCTTTTCTATTATTAAGGGATTGTGCCAAGACATTTGGCACCGTAAGATAGGGGCACACTTTTTGATGCTAGCAGATTATGACGACTATTTCACCGACACGTGTGTCGATGTATGATTTTCTCTATCAAGATACCAAGCCTATGCTGTCACTATTGGCAGATGCCGGCCAGCTTTCATTACCACAAGCGCGTCTAGCAATGAATGCCAGTTTGCAGGCAATTATTAGCGCTCTTCTTGTCTATCAGCAGCGCCATCAAGGACAAGTTGTCAGCAAAAAACTGTTTGGACGTAGTGCCGTCAAAGAGCTACGTCAATATAATTCTATGAACTTTGCGACCATCAATGCGACGTTATATCATCGTCATGATGCTGCGGAAGCCATATTTCATGACAATGCGCGTGTGATTAAAGCGAGCGATTATATTGCCAAAAATATTAATGCAACGACGCAACAGGTTCAAATTTTATTGACGTCTTTATGCGTCATTGTACTGCGTGAGTTGGCTATCTTAGCAGAATATAGTCAACTTGATTATGATGAGATTAATCAATGGTTTGCTCTGCAACCACAGTTTTTATCGGCAGCGCGTTTTGAGATGAGTAAACCCAATTTAGCATCTGCTGAATTGATAGAGACTGACCCTAGTACAGAAACTCATACATCGGCAGAAAATACGTTAGAAACAGAGTTGAATAATAATGCGGAGCCTCATTTATTAAATGATGAGCAGCTATCAAGTAACCCACCACCTTTTGACCCTTACTGGTATGAGCTTACCTCATTTAAACCTGAAAATCATAAGCCCGAACAAGACATGCAGTTGGCAACAGGCAATTATTTAAAAGCCATCGGTCGCTCCCCTGATAACTTACAGCAAGGACGTCATAATGACATGCTTGTGTTTGTAGAAATGGAAGCCATTGCTTTACCACACCAACGCTGGTTATTACAGCTAGCAAAAATATCTGATATTTATCTCAGCCGACATCGACTGCGTATAAATTCTGAACCTGATAGCCCACCAAAACCACCGTTAGTTAGCTTGGGATTGATCGGTGGTAATAGCGACAACACGCCTGCTACGATTAGTGAAAAACCAATTGAATACGAGGCATCAATGCCTATCTGGAAAAACCCTGTTATTCTCATCATTATTCTTGTCATTAGCGTACTTGGTGCGCTTGCTGCCCTCAAATATCAAACACAAAAATCGAATGGTCATCTTCTTGCGACAGAAAATGTCTTAGAACAGGATCTGACCGAGAAGCGTCAGCAGCAAGATGTGGCCATTGTGATGGTGGATGACGACAAGCCTAGTAATGAAAAAGCAAAAGATAAGTAGAAAATAGTGAAATCAAAGATATCGTCAATCCACAATGAAAAGCAGCAGCACTATGATATAAATAGTACCGCTGCTTTTCATTATGCCGCTGCTTTTTGATACGCAATTCAACTTTTTATCAAAGGATAAAGCTGTCTAAAAGCTTACTTTGATAAGTCACGACCACGACTGGCTTCGATAGCGAGACGTAGACCATTTAAGCGGATAAAACCTTCTGCATCTTTTTGGTCATAAGCGCCTGCATCATCTTCAAAAGTCGCGATTTTTTCATCAAACAATGAATCATCTGACTTACGTCCGACCACGCTCACGCTACCTTTGTACAGCTTCAAACGGACTGTGCCATTGACATATTCTTGTGATTTATCAATCAATGCCTGTAGCATCATACGCTCAGGGCTGAACCAGTAACCGTTGTAGATGATTTTTGCATAGCGTGGCATGAGCTCATCTTTTAAATGCGCGGCTTCACGATCCAGCGTCAATGACTCGATACCACGATGCGCTTTTAGCATAATGTTACCAGCTGGCGTCTCGTAGCAGCCACGTGATTTCATACCGACGTAACGGTTTTCGACGATATCTAAACGCCCAATACCATGTTTACCGCCAATCTCATTTAATTTAATCATAATCTCATAAGGCTTGAGCGTCTCACCATCAATCGCAACGATATCACCTTTTTTATACTCTAATTCTAGATATTGCGCTTCGTCAGGGGCTTGTTCTGGGCTAACTGACCAGCGCCACATGTCGTCTTCTGCTTCAGCGTACGGATCTTCTAACACACCGCCTTCATAAGAGATATGTAATAAGTTAGCATCCATTGAATAAGGAGATTTTTTCGTCTTGCCTGCATAATCAATGGCAATATCATGCTCTTTGGCATATTCCATCAAACTTTCGCGGCTCGATAAATCCCACTCACGCCAAGGCGCAATGGTCACAACATCTGGTGACAAGGCAACCGCGCCCAGCTCAAAACGTACTTGATCGTTTCCTTTGCCCGTCGCACCATGACTAATCGCATCCGCATTGTGCTCTTTAGCAATCTCGACCAAACGCTTGGCGATAAGCGGACGTGCGATAGAAGTACCTAGTAGATACTCGCCTTCATAGATGGCGTTGGCACGGAACATGGGAAACACATAATCACGAGCAAACTCTTCACGCAAGTCTTCGATGTGGATATGTTTGATACCCATGGCCTCAGCTTTAGCTCGTGCTGGCTCGACTTCTTCGCCTTGACCGATGTCAGCAGTAAAGGTAATCACTTCTGCATCATAGGTTTCTTGCAGCCATTTAGCGATGATTGAGGTATCAAGACCACCTGAATATGCCAATACGATTTTGTTAATATTTTTTGGATCAAGTTGAGCCATGAATAACTCCTATTATAAGAATTTAGTTTTAGTGAACACGCTAAGAGTAAATTGAAAAATAAATTACTTACTCAGTGTACATCATATTTACTATAGGCAAAAGTACAACTGCCATAAGGCCCGAGCTTTTAATTTAAATTTTGGGTTAGTATGTTTTGACGGTTCCTATCAAAGTGCGCTCTAATCGCGATAAACTAGGGCGTGTTCTCAATTTAGGCCATAATATAGTTAAAACATCCTAAAAACACTACAGCACGGCTGCTATCAATATTACTTTTCATTGACTATAACTAAATGGGCTAAAAAGTAATCCATAAATTATGTACAGATATTTGGCCGGATATTTAGTCAAGTAGGCAAATCTGTTATGATAGCAGAACAGCACCCTCCCTTTTATTCCCCTATATGACGACATAGAGCGCTACGACATTATGACTGATTCGATTAGAGAGTTGACCATCCTTCAGCCAGACGATTGGCATATCCATTTGCGTGATGATAAAGCATTAAGCACGACTGTACCGCATGCAGCAAATAGCTTTAACCGTGTCATTTGTATGCCAAATCTAGTACCGCCCGTCAAGAACGTCGATGATGCGCTTGCTTATCGCGCCCGTATTTTAGAGCATCTGCAAGCCAGTGACTTGCAGGATGAACGAAAAACCGCATTTGATCCACGCATGACCTTATATTTAACAGATCACACCACCGCGCAAGATATCGAAATGGCCGCAAAGTCCGGTATCGTACAAGCCGTCAAGCTCTATCCTGCTGGTGCAACCACCAACTCTACGGATGGCGTGACCGACATCAATGCCTGTGTCGATGTTTTTGAAGCGCTAGAAAAATACAATCTGCCATTATTGGTCCACGGCGAAGTCACTCAAGATCATGTCGATATTTTTGATCGTGAAAAGCGCTTTTTAGACGAAGTATTGGCACAAATTATCGTAAAGTTCCCTACACTAAAAATCGTGGTGGAACATATTACTACCAGTGATGCAGCAGACTTTGTATTGGCTCAAGGCAACCATATTGCCGCGACTATTACGCCGCAACATTTGATGTTTAACCGCAATCATCTATTGGTTGGCGGGATCAAACCACATTTTTATTGCTTACCTATCTTGAAGCGTGAAAGCCATCAAAGAGTACTGTTAGATGTGGCTACCAGCGGCAATCCAAAGTTTTTCTTAGGCACTGACTCGGCCCCACATGCTACGGATAAAAAAGAAGCCGCGTGCGGCTGTGCTGGCTGCTACAGCGCTGAAACTGCCCTGCCGCTATATGCTACCGCCTTTGATAGTGTTGGCAAGATCGACAAGTTAGAGGGTTTTGCCAGTCGTTTTGGTGCCCAGTTTTATGGCTTACCATTAAATGAGAGTACGATTACGCTTGTTAACACGCCTATGCAAGTGCCCGCAAACTATCCTTATTTTGACGGTGGCTCTCTAACGCCGCTCATGGCTGGTGAAATGTTACCTTGGTCTCTTAAAGTATAAAACTGACTGAGTATAAAACGGACTAAATAAGACTCCTTTTACTTTATCCTATGATAACTTTGTAGCAAGCGGTGTGATTTTTATCATAGGATGCTTATTTTTTAATTTAATTCAATATAACAATACGACTGATAAAAGCGACTTAACCTGATATGACCACTCAAAACGATGCCGCCTTACCTGACAACCATTCATCAGCTATTCATAATGTAGAGACTGCGACAGAAGAACAAGCGCCAATGAGCTTAAAAGACCGTTTTCGTAAGTTTCTCCCTGTCGTCGTCGACGTTGAGACAGCAGGTTTTAATGCGCAAACGGACGCTTTATTAGAAATTGCGTGTATTCCTGTGTTACTCAATGATCAAGGCGTGTTTTATCCAGGCGATGCCTTCAATGCGCATATCGAACCCTTCGAAGGCGCAAATTTAGAACCAAGCGCGCTTGCCTTTACAGGTATAGATCCTAATAACCCAATGCGTAAAGCGATTGCTGAAGATGAAAAAACGGCACTGCGTCGTATCTTTAAGGGCCTAAAAGAAGTGCGACGTACTGAAGACTGCCGTCAATGCGTCTTAATCGGTCACAATGCGCATTTTGATTTGTCGTTTTTAAATGCGGCGGTGCTTCGTACCAATAGTAAAAGCCACAACCCTTTTCATAACTTCTCAGTGTTTGACACAGTGACTCTCTCAGCACTAGCCTTTGGTCAGACAGTCTTGGCACGTGCTTGCAAAGCAGCAGGGCTTGATTTTGATGGTAAAGATGCACACTCTGCGCTATACGACACTCAAAAGACCGCCGAGCTATTTTGCCATATCCTCAACCACTACCCTATGCTCTCTAATGCAATGCATGCGGAACAAACCAAAGAAGATGTAACTGATAATGAGGATACATAAGCCATTTCTCACATATCATATGTTGCTAACCACCCATAATAATGCTATTTATGATATATATTCGATACTAAATAAAATGGATATAAGACGCTATCCTGCTCGCTTATAGAGAATCACTATGAAAAGGTGTCGTTATATTCTATAGATAGTCTAAGTTGCCCATATTGCCTTGATAGAAAACCTTATGGAGGCTTGATAGGAGGGACATTATCATGGATCCACAGCTTAAGTTATGGGGAGTCATTGTCGGCTATATGCTGCTAGCTTTGACTATTAGCGCTTGTACCTCTTTATGGATTCGGCATCATTTAAAAAATAATGACTTACATCCTCGCCGTGCTATCAAAAAAAGATACTTAATTTTAAAAAGACGAAGAAAAAGGCTTGACAGAAAACGCGGACGCTATTAGAATACGCACCACTTCAGCATAAATGGTGAAAGCAGTTGAAGTGTTGTAACTAGTCCCCATCGTCTAGAGGCCTAGGACACTGCCCTTTCACGGCGGTAACGGGGGTTCGAATCCCCCTGGGGACGCCAC
>NZ_CAJGZJ010000029.1 GCF_904846225.1 Psychrobacter immobilis
TGTATTTCTCGCATCGACTCAATAGATGCGGTATTGTAACTATTATTTATGGCTTATCCAATTGAAGACATGCCCTAATAATTATTGTATTTTTTATTTTAGCAACCTTAGTGAAATTTAAGTCAGAGGGCCAATTAGCTTTGTAGTTGGTCAATCATATTCTGATATTTCTCTTTTTTATCAGTAATCTTACTACGTTCCTCTGTGGCATTGGGTACTGGCTCTTTAGCGTCTTCTGCGTTCTTATCAAAGGTTTTTAGATCAGCCTCTGTAGCATCTAGAAGCCTGTTGAGCATCATAGCGACTGCTTTTTCAGACACTTCATTTGTCATGCTAAATGCTTCGGAAGCAAAATCATCTTTGAGCTTAGATGCCCATTGATAGATATTAGCTATCGTCGTACCGTGCTTATCATCTTTATCAGACTTACTAAAACTATCCTCTTCTTTAGAATCAGACTTGTCTTCCTTATCAGATGTGAACTCGTCCTTAAGTTTAGAAGCCCATTGGTAGATATTGGCTATCGTCGTACCATGCTTATCATCTTTTCCAGATTCATCATCTTTGCCAGATTCATCATCTTTGCCAGATTCATTATCTTTTCCAGATTCATTATCTTTGCCAGACTCATCATCTTTGTCAGAATCATCATCTTTGTCAGAATCATCATCTTTATCAGAATCAGTCTGTTTCTCGGCATTGTAATCTTCAAAGTCGCCGTCTTCATACATTACCGTATCGCCTTTTAAGACCTCAAGACCCGTTACGCCATCATTTGAAGGCGCTTCTGTTGTATTCTCAAGAGACTCTAAAGCATTCTTGATGTTATCGTTATCAGTAGACTTATTCGACATGATTTATAATCCTTATTATTGAAGTATATCTACACTCAATGATAAGTCAGCGCAATCTTATATTGCGTATCTTAATGTAGATTGTTTTGTTCTAAATTGTTTAAAAATGCTGCAAATCCTTCGCTTGCCCGTGCTTGCAAACGACTGCTTGTCGTTATACGAACACGATTGCTCCAAGTGATGGCATAGCTTTGGGCTTCAAATCTTTTGACCAAATCTACATCTTCATGACAAGGTAGATGAGCAAAGCCGCCAACAGCCAGATAAGCCTCACTGCTAAAACTTAAATTTGCCCCATGAATATGAGGATGTCCCATCCTGTCTTGATAATGAGCCATATAATCCTCTCGCGTTTGTGGTGTCAAATGTGCCCAACTATCAATATCCACCACGCCGCAAATCATATCAGTCGGCTGGTGCATGATATGTTCAATTTGCTGTACCAGCCAATCCACAGCCACAACTGAATCGGCGTCTGTACAAGCAAGCCATGTTGCCCCATTGGCGATTGCATGCCGAATGCCCATGTCTCTAACTTGTCCCACACATTCATAATCGCAGCATAGATAATCGACGCCTGTGGCCTTAACCAATGTCTGGGTATCATCAGTACAACCATCGAGCACCACCAGCGGGTACGCCTTAATCGTTGAAGGTAATTGATCGATAGCGGTCTGCACTGATGCCAAACACTTAGCGATAGTCATCGCCTCGTTATGAGCAGGAATTACAATACAGATTCTCATATCTCCTACCCTTTCCTATTTTGCTCACTATTTTTCTGATTGCTACACTTTGTCATACCAAGTTTTCTTGCATAGCTACCGAACTTGGGGATCGTTGCCAAACGTCTAATAAGAAATCGCTGTCTACTATCTGGCTTTGATGATTGAATTCGACCTGATGCTTCTCATTATTTGTGAGGCTAAAAGCAAGGCGTAAGCGCTGATGCACGGTCTCACCTGTCATAGCAAAATCCTCAATAGCATAGCGCCAGTGACAGCACAATAATGTACCGCCCATAGCAAGATTCTGCTGCGTCCAAGCGATAACCATATCAATATCATTGGGTGATAAATAATATAAAATCTCACTAATGACAATTAAATCAAAGGGTGCTTGCATAGTAGGCGTCTCATTTAATAAAGGATAAGCCTCTATAACGGCATCTTTTAGAGTCAATAATATATTGGGAATCACCCCTTGTATCACCTTAACATGAGGTAACTCTGCTAAGCGTTCTTTGGCAAGTTTCACTGCCTGATGATTGCCATCAATACTGACCAAAGCCCAACAACGATGCGCCAATAATTCACTAAGCACGCCGTTACCACAGCCTAGTTCAACGGCATTGTCATATTGAGATTGCGGCAGTATCGCTAGACACATATCACGTTTTCGTTTTTCGTACCAACGAGTTTGATACTGCCATGGATCGGTATTGTCATTATATAACGCGTCAAAGTAGGATTCTGAATAAGCAGCTGATTGGTTGCTAGTAGCAGTATCGTCAGCTGAGACAGTTTTAGAATACTCTAAACTATCGACTAAGTTACTGTTATCCATTGATGGCTTAGGTTTAGAGGTATGATTCATACAAATAGACCTCCCAAGGTTGGCTAATCCTAGCAATCGTTTGCGCAGATAAAATGGGAGGCTTGCCCGTACTTTCATCCGCAGTAATTTGACTTTCAAAACAGGCAATGGCTTCTATTTTACGATGTAGTTGCTCAGTGGTTAAATCAAGTCTTATGGCATGGTGCCAAGGGATACGGCTATCGGCAGGTTTTGCCCAATGCCATGCCCAAATTAATACTTGATAACAGGCCAAATGATGCTGCTTGGCAAATGAGGCAACCACTAGCCCGGTTGCTTCATGGTCGGGATGACCGTCCTGCATAAAAGGAGTTACTAAAACATCATCAGGCTGGATGATGGCGGATAATTTTTGGTGAAACTGATCTTGTTGGCTAAAGACTTCGCCATCTGTTAAGTCTAAAGCAATGGTTGTAACCTGGTGAGCAATGCCCAATACCTCCAACGCTTTAACACTTTCTTGTGGTCGGATAATATCAAGGCTTTCTTGAGAATAAATTTGCGAGTTCGGATGACTTTGCGTGCCATTGGTCACGTGAATAAGAACAATAGGATTACCATTCGCCGCCAGTTGTTGCAACAGACCGCCACAGCCTAGTACTTCATCATCAGGATGCGGGGCGAAGATGCAGACTCTTTGATTTGGAGGAAAGCTTTTTGTAATCTCCAATTGAGGTAAATCTTGCAGCCCTGCCCAATTCCTCCAAGCTTCTTGACTGGTGCCATCGCCTTCAATAACACGGTCACCCACAATTGGATGGTGTCCTTCATTACCTTCAAAGGTAGCAGCATGCGTGACGGCGACGTCTTTTTTTATACGTTTTATAGCCTCTTTAGATATTATAGTTGCCATATACTGTCCTGCTCATTGGTTAAGTCATTGGATAAAACGCTAGATAGCTCACCGATTTTCTGTAAGTCGAAAGCGCCATGACTTTGGCGGATAAACACGGGCAGATCGGCTGACAATCTTGCAAAATGGGCATGGCGACAAAATGGTGCTGCGCCCAATGCCTGCCCAACCATATCCATTACTTGGCGAGCGACTTTCTCAACTTGTGATCTTAACTGGCGTATGGCAAGTTCATGGCTGAGCTGTGGCTGACTATCGACTAAATCAGCGACATAATAAAAATACTGCTGAGTGACTGCCAATGCCGTACTAATTTGACCCAAATACATGGCTTTATAATCGTTTGGTTTCTGCTGATAGGCGCTGATCAAATAGTCTGCTAGATAAGACGTTGCCCCATACCAGCAAGCAGCAACGCCTGCCGCTCCATGCCAAAACCCCACCCGTTCTAGATAAACATTGGCTGTCCCAACTTGACTAGCAGTCACCTCATAAAACTGTAATGTCGCTGTATCAGTGGCTTGCATCCCTACTGCCTGCCACTCCTCGTTATCAATCTCAATACCAGATTGGTTCATATCTACGACAAGCAATTGCGCGTGGCCATTAGCATTACGATACGTTATGAGTCCATGATCTACCATATTGGCCCCTGAGCACCACGCTTTGATACCACTGACTTTTCCTTGCTCATAACGTATAGGATGACCTTCTGCTGCCCAAACGGCCCACAACCCTTGATCCGCTTTACCATAACCCAGCTCAGATAAAATGCTTAGCGCATCCAAATGCGACTCAAACCATTTTGCAATCGTTAAATCAATCCCTGCTACATACGCCAAAACCTGCCAACGGCTCAACGTACTTGAGACTTCACCATTTACAGGGCTAGCACTACTTGCCGGATGTGGGATTTTATCGCTATAGGTGATTAAGGTTTTTAAAATATCATGACGTAAAGTATCAGTTAAGCTAAGGGTACTAATGGCTTGATTATCAGCCAGTAAGTTATTTTCTATACTGGCTTTCATCTCTGATAATAAAGGATTTTTTGCATTTAGCAGTAACATGAGGCCTCCTAATTATTCTTATGAATCAGATATTTGGACTGCGGTAGGTTTCAAGCGATCCGTTTGATGCTTTTTGACATCATACAAATCATTTAAAAAACTCTGTTGCCAAGCTTGCAAGTTATCTTGTTGTAGTCCTTGCATTAAGGACTGATAGCGCGACTGCCGCTCATCTAATGGCATCGTCAAAGCAATGCCTAAACCCTCTGTCATACTTTTTGGCTTATGTGGATCGATAATGACCGCGGCTTGCATTTGCTCGGCCGCTCCTGCATAACGTGAAAGCAATAACACGCCAGGATTGTCAGGATTTTGGGCGGCAATATATTCTTTGGCAACCAGATTCATACCATCTTTAAGCGAATTGACCCAGCCGATATCACTTTGCCAAAATAGGGTCATTAGTGTCTCGTGGCTTATGACGCTTTCGCAGTAGTTGATCGCTTGCCAACTACCCATAGTACTCTCATTTTCAGAAATATCATTTCTACAGTTGTTGAGTGAAAACTGCTGATTGACGTCGTTGATAGTATATTTAACGTCATCATAGAGACGCTGATAAGCAGGCAAATCTAAGCGACTAGGACAGGCGATTTGTAATAAGGTCAGCTGATTCTGATATAAAGGATTTTGCTGTAAAAAATCACGGTATGCTGAAAAACGCTTTAACAACCCTTTTGAGTAATCGATTCTGTCCACCGCAATAATTTTTTGGGCAGCAGATTTTATAGTCTTTTTATTCTGATTGGCTTTAGCATATTGCAAGGATAAGTGGCTAATTTGCTGCTGTATTCTTGTCACATTTATGCCGATTGGATAGGCATCAATCCGCAAATAGTGAGTATGACTTAGACCTAAGTTAAGCATAACCTGCGTATTTTTTGACTGAGTAGAGGTGCTAAAACCTTGCGGGGCATGTAAGACTTTTATTAGCGAATCTTTTAAATAATAATGGCATACAGCAAAGCAGTTGGCTCTCCCTTGCTGAGTTTGTGTGCCAAGCACGTCGTAATGAGCAAGATGCGTAATGAGCTCACCGCTTTTATTAAGTGATTGCCAGAAAGGCAATGAGACAAAGGGGATGTGGAAAAAAAAGCCGATACGATTGTGAATACCCAGCTGCCTACAATGATACGCCACACTTAAAAAATGATAATCATGCACCCAAATCACATCATCAGGCTCAATAATCTTCTTTAATTGCTTAGCAAAGAGGTAATTTACCGCTTGATAGCCTGCGTAATCCTCTGGCGCTTGACTAATTAAATCAACTCGCTCGTGTAGTAGTGGCCACAGTACATTGTTGGCAAAGCCGCAGTAAAACTGCTGATACTGCGCAGTGGTAAGTGCAGTGGTCATATAAGTGATGAATGTATTCGTACACGGCGAGTCAGCGTCTGCTAAAGCAGTTTGTTTGATACTGCTAAATTCATTAGTATAATCATCATTATAGCGCTCGACAATTTCACCATTCCAGCCCATCCAAACGACTGATTTTCCGTTTAATACGTCTTGCAGTGCTATTGCAAGTCCCCCTGCCATTGGGTTGTTATCAGGCATTTTAACCCGATTAGACAAGACGATTAAGCGGCTCATATCACGTGCCTCACTGTTTTTTTTACTAGCGCATTATGTTGTTGGCAAAAGCTTAAAAAGCTATTCAGTAAAACAGTCACCTCATGAGTGTCATGGACGAAGTAATTGGCATGCGTAGGCTCACAACCGACCTTAATCCCCATCCCTTTTATTAACTGTGAGTCGTCTTCTAGCAATTTACTGTCACCTTGTACCGCCATAAATCCGGCTTCATCCGTAATATCATCACCAATAAAAATAGGACAAAAACTTGTAGGGCTCTGCATTTTTTTTAGTAAAGCTAGAATGGCGCTACCTTTATTTACTCCTTTTGGCACCACCTCCCAAACATATTTACCGGACTTCAATGTCCAATTAGCATGACTTTTTAAGTTTTCTACAATGATGGTATAAGCCGCATCAGCTAAAGCAGGGTTTTTTCGAAAATGGAGGGCGACAGAATAGGGTTTGTTTTCTACGATGAAGTCATCAAAGGGAATGCAAGATTGGATAATAGACTTTCTTATTACAGCAAGTTCCATGATATTAACAGATACAACGTTTGTCTCATTATGGTCACTGCTATCATCAAACGCTATTTCTAATCCATGAGTCGCTGCAATCGGTAATGTTAAAGGAAACAGCATTTGCTTTGCTTCAGCCAAACTGCGTCCTGTCACGGCAGCAATTTTTACACCATGGTTTTGTATCTTTTGTAAAAGTGTTAAGGTTGGATTTGGGATGAAGCTGTTTTTAGGATTAAGTGTGAAATCGGCTAACGTGCCATCTATATCTAGAAACAAACAGTACTCTTGCTGATGGAATAAATGATCAGCAAATTTTTCTGGCGAGATATAGATAGGTTCCCTATTTATGCTGGGGCTTCTTCCTGAAGTCACGTTTCTTCCTTTTTAATATAGCGTCATGTTTCAGACAAATATGCCATACATTCGAAATAATTTGCGTATCAAAAGCCGTTGCGGTTTTTAATATATTTTTAATGTGGACCTAAAGAAGTCTACTGTTAAGATATTGAATTTAATAAGAAGTGTGCCATAGCCACAGTAAAAATCTAGTGACTGGAGTGTGCTGTTTGATGTGAGTTCTGTAACTCACTAAACATGATTGCTATTTATGTTCTATTATTTAAGACAGCATTTAAACTACCATATTTAAACCGATTCCAATTCACACTAAACCACCTAAGGCTTCCGTCCATCAACTATAAATTAGACAACTCGTAAAAGACATCTATTGAAATATAGTTGATTAATAAAAGACTGGAATAACTGCCTCATTGGGCGCTTCCGTCATCAGATCGGCATCTTGTAGCCATAAAATTCGTGGTCCTCATTGTAACCACCTTGACCTGAGCCGAGATCAGCAAAATCGTGAACAAATTCAATTGCAGTAATCCACTTAACCATCTTGAAACCAAGCTCGTTTTCACATCGCAGTCGTAGTGGCGCGCCATGTAGAACGCTGAGTGGATCTTCATTCATATCGAGGGCCAGAATAGTCAGTTCGTGCTTCATATTCTCCATTTTGTGGCAGTCGTAGTAGACGCCGCCATGAGCGCCCTCAGCGAGAGAGTAGAAGACGGCGTAGCGCGCCTCCGGCATAGGACGAATCAAGTCGAGTATATGTCGCATTGGCACACCAGTCCACTTAGCGACACCGCTCCAACCTTGAATGCAGAAATGGGTTGTAATTTGATCCTGCTGCGGCATCGACCGTAACTCATCCAGTGAGTATTCGCCTGGTCGTTCGACCAATCCATAAATGCGCAACCGATATCCGGCGAAGTCATTTACTAAAAGATCATCAAACTCTTTTGAATCGGGCATTGTGCCATTAGGCCACAAGAAGGGTGAGATATCTTTTTCAGTCAATTCACTTTTGGGGTCGAACCGCTCAGCCCAGCCTTTGATTGGGCCAACCATGAAGGCGCCGATTTTCTGTACCAGTCGCGCGTGACGAATGGTAAAAGGCGTCGCTGCGGCCCACAATATGCCAGTTAGGATGATAAGCGGAACAAATACTATAAAGCCGCTCCACGAATCATCATTTACGCCCGCCCACATCATATTCAGATTGTCCCGTGCCCCAGTGATGAACACCAGTGTCACGTGTACAAGAATGAAAAATAGAAACCACCAAAGCGCTAAAAAGTGAATGGAGCGTGCTCGTTGGCGATTAAAGACGCGCCCGAACCAGCCAAGATGGTTCGACAATGCAGGGCTTTGCATGAGTCCAGTAAACACCGATGTTGGCGCTGCAACGAAGACTGTGATGAAGTAGGCAAGCTGCTGCAAGCTGTTGTACTTAGTCCAGCTCTTATCCGTCGGGAAGTCCAGCGACAGATACTGCACTGCGATCGATACGGCGTTTGGAAAGACCTCCCACGTCGTTGGCACAATCCTCTGCCACTGACCGGTGTAAAATAGTAGACTGTAAACCACAATACCGTTTAGCAACCATAGTGTATTGACCGAAAAGTGCCACCAACGCGCCAGTCCGACTGAATGTCGAACACCAGGGAGACCAAGCCATCCGGGAATTGTCACTGAGTCATCTTTGGATGTCCAGACACGTCCTTTCGGCACCGTCTTTTGAAAGCGAAACCATTCGGTGCCGGGAGTGCTATCGCGGTGCCAGTAGAGTCTTGGATGATCAGCCAGAATTTGTATGCCAGACCGAATAATAAACACCATAAACAGTAGGTTTAGAAAATGACCTATGCGCATCCAAAGTGGAAATTCTGTCTCTAAGGCTACCGTAGAGACAGGCACGCCTGGATAATTTTGGATAAAGATCTGAACGCTTGGCAGTTCACGTAGCCACTGAGCAGTTGCTATGCCAGCAACTAATAGTACGAATATGATTGGTAGTGCCCAAAGAACACTGTACCATTTCTTGTTAAAGCGAATTAGCGGAATGATTCCATTTTGCGGTGGTGTCCAATCACTCAGGCGCAGTTGGTCGTTGCCGGGGATGATTTTTTCTTCAAGTGGATCACGAATCGAAGGGGTACTATGCTTATTGACAGCAGAATTAGTATTTTGATCAGACTTACTCATGATACATCCTTATTTATGAATTAAGATTGTTTGGGTAAGACTGAATAATGAATACTATAGATAGTCTGTTGGCTCAGTTAGCAGTCTTAATGGTTTGTATAACTTGAACATATGCTTTACGAACTGTGCTTGGCAAAGTACGCCGTGGTCTTATTCGAGCACAGTTTTCATCCTTCCTCTATTTTCTTAGAATGCTTTTTAACACACTATCACCCTTAACTATAAACCTCACACATTCTTTTAAAGACATGTGATACACAAGATAACAAACTTTTACCTTTTCCTACCTGAAGATGCTAAATCTGCTTGCTATATTTAACCTGTTAGTCGAGCATTATTTTTTCAAAAAGCATAATGAAAATAACAAATAATAAAAAAAACGATAAAGGATTACGCTGATACTGAAGTTAGCTCAATTCAATTATTGTATGACCGTACTTTACAGTCGACTTTGAATGGTTTCAAAGTCGATTTTTTATGTCTTAACTACAATAAGGATATTGAAATGAAAACATCAGTCTTAACTAAGTCGCTTCAAAATAAATTATGGATAGTATTCCTGATGAGTTTATTTGGTCTCAGCGCTTGCAGTAGTGAGACAGAAGAGCCGGCTACTAATACAGAGTCTAGTGAAATGATACCTGCGCAAACAGCGAGCGAGGCTGAAGATCAAATCCCTGCTTCTACAGAGGACGCAGAAGGTGCAGGAGGTACAGCATATTATTCTAGTAACGGAAATGACCAAAAGGCTGATGATACGGTCTATATCAACGAAAATAATTCAAACCTAAATAAGACACCGGCAGATGGCGTGCAGTAAGTATTGGAAGTCGCACAATCCATTAAATATTAAAGGGTTTCTGTAAGGTTATTATCAGTTTTAATCGCTCTGACTAATCGCTATCTCAAAATATCCCATTTTTGACGGCGGCAGCCTATCCCGCCATCAAGCCTTTTATCTTTACTCACATAACTAGCAGCATTGACTAAAAAAGCCCGTGACCATAGCCACGGGCTTTTTGCGTTTTTAGGGTATGACTATTAAAAACATAATAATCAATATTTATTTTGGTTACGCCACTCATCTACATCACGTTCAGCATCTTCTTTTGAATGACCATAACGCTCTTGGACACGTCCAACTAGTTTGTCACGATCACCTTCGATATGGGTGAGATCGTCATCTGTTAAATCTGCCCACTTTTGTTTTACTGAACCTTTAAGTTGGTTCCATTCGCCTTTTAATGTCTGGTTATTCATATCATCATCCATTTTTTGATTATTTTTGTACTGTTCATCCATACTTTGTTCGTTCACATTTTGATTGTCCATTATGGTTTTCCTTTTCTATTTATTAGTTTGTGAGTCAACTTATCTATATTAAGTTCATCTATGTTTTCTTATTTTTATTGATGAATAGGTTATCATCAGTCTTAATTTTCAAGCTGACATATCTAATATAAACGGACGTAATTAGGACGTCTGTACCACGAATGTTTAAAGTGTTTCTGAGTCATTGTTAAGACTGCTAATATGTTATCGCGATGTAAGTTGTGTCTTTGGTTAGACGTTTCTTGACCGCTAAAATAGAATAACAGGCATAAAAAACCCTAGACGGACTTTAACCTTGAAATTATTTCCATTAAAAAAGACTATAAAATATGCTGGGTGACATTAATTTAAATTTAATTATAACTGCACATGTTAGTCCAAAAATCAAAATAAAGGCTGCTATTGCTCGCAATATAAATTTATTACTCTCCATAGATTACCCCTTAAGTTATTCAACAAATATAACCACTTTCCGTATCTTAGTATTTTTGTCTATCGTCTGCCACTAATCAGCATAACTTAATCTGATGGTTTATTCGTTAAAAACCCTTCGAGTGAATCGCAGTAAGTACATCGTCGTGTAAGTCCAGACAATTTAATGAATACTAGTTTACTTAATTAAAACTACTTTTTGGGTTTTGGTAATTCTAAACGTCCTTATCTTGAGAATGTTAGCTGGAACCAAATAGAGTAACTACTCCAGCTTATCTTTTGCTTTGAATGGTTCTGAAAATTGCAGGATTAGAGAGTTGACAACGGACAGTATTATTGCAATCTCATACCGCCCATAAGCAACGGAGATGCCGATAGCAGCGGTATTCCATAGACTCGCTGCCGTTGCTGTACCTTTTACCGTATTGTCGCCTTTAAAAATAGCACCACCACCGATAAAACCCATACCCGTAATAATCGCGTACATGATTCTCGCTTCAGGCTCTGATCCGTGATAGATATCTACAGCGACTAGCATGAAAGCGCACGATGCAATACTTACCAAGGGAAAGGTTCTGAGACCTGCACCCTTATCTTTCATCTCACGATTAAGGGCGATCGGTAGCGAAAGTATAAAAGCAATTCCTAATTGAAGAAAATGATATCCCAGTAATTTTAAGCTTAAATCAAATTCAAACATGGCTAATCTACTCTCTAAAAATGAGGCTTTATGTGTATAAAATGAATTTGATAATGCTTAAAAATGTTTTTTTAAATAGTCGGAATTTTGTAACATTAATAGCGACAGACTGAAGTTATTAATAATGCTATATAAATTGAACTAATAGACCCCAAAACCGCCAATTGTTCACACAAGTTGCAGTTATGTTAAAGTTTCGAGCTAAGATACTGTCATGCTTTTTGTGTGCATTATCAACGTGCTTCTATTTATGAGTTTATATTTAGCAACTTTGAAGTCCAAGGCGATTTTTTTGTTGGCTGGAATCTAATGTCATATTCTTCTTAAAGAACTATCATAAGCTCATTATGATTTTTTCTGTGCTAACAAGTTTACCCAATTTATCTCTAAGATTACTTTAATATAGATCACCTCTTAAATTTAAGATAAGTGTATGAATTGATTTAATTTTTACACAACTTACCAACCCTTACATTATTAACTTTATTTAAACAATTAACCACCAATTTATTATCATATTCTCAGTTATGATATTTCAACCAAGAAATAAGCCAGTAGTAAACATCAATAGTAATCATTAAATACTTGAACCTTTAGTGCTTACTATTATTTTTCATGGAATAGCATAGTTTGAACCGCACATAGGGATAAGTAATGACGTTCAATGATGGAGTATTTATTAAAGAAAGTTTGGATTATATAGAAGGTTGTGAGACTATAAATAGCTCTCCTGTAGACAATTATACAAAAAAAAGCAATTTACGAGCCAGCACAGCTGCTTCGTTGAGCTTTCAATTAATGACACGTGCCGAACCTCCAGAACTGGTCATTGACACTATTCAATCCATACTAGCTATAAAAAAGAACCAAGACGAAATTATTATTATCGATAATAATAATACTGATACATCCATGTATAAACCATTGGCAGCGTTTTGTGCCAGCTTAGATCCTGAGCTGAAAGTATATTTTTACCATATTGACGCGGTAGAAGGGTTTAAAGCGGGTGCATTGAATTTAGCATTAGGACTCATGAGCCCAGATTGTACGCATATTGTCGTCGTTGATAGTGATTATCAGGCGTTATCACACGCTAGAGTATCGATTGCGGACGCTATCCAACAGTATCCTGCTCACACTCTACTTCAGTTCCCGCAGTTTTACCGTAACGCTGGGCAAATAGATATCCATAGCGAATTAAACCACTATTTCAATCATCATTTATACCGTCCCTTTAATCGCAAGCGGGCACTATCAACAGGAACTTATGCGGTAATACGCCGCTCAGATCTTTTAAGCTTAGGTGGCTGGTCAGGTGCCTCGATTACTGAAGATGCGCAGATGGGTGTTCTTATGCATCAACAAGGTTTGCGTAGTCAATTCATACCAAAAGTTATTGCCACCGGTTTATTACCCAATACGTTGAATGATTTAATGAGCCAACGTCGTCGCTGGATCTATGGCAATATGCAAGTATTAAGTAATTACTTCTCAATAGCTATGTCATCGATGCATCAACAATTTTCAGAAAATAATCAAGCATCCACTCCTGTGACTACTCTTCATCAACACATTATTAATAACGCAGAAGTAAAAGGTATCGGCGAACGTCTAGCTTATGCACGTGCGCATCTTTCTCAGCTCAGTGCTTGGCTAAACTTCACTGGTTTCTTTATTTTTCTTCAAATCTGTACGCTCCTGATAATTACCAGTGCACTCTTTGTCCCTAAAATTCTTGATACTAACGCCGATTCATCTCTACTCACGCCTTTATATATAGTATATGCAGGATATGCTATTTTCTTAGTGAGGCGTTTATGGGCATACTTACAGGATAAATCGCCACTTAATAAACAAATCAACGACAATCATCTACTAACTATGAAAATACGCTTAAGAGCGTGGTTGATGCATTTAAATTTTTGGGAGCTTGGTGCGCTATCATGGCTGCCCGTTATGTGGGGTCGTGAAATGCCGTTTATATGCACTCCAAAGCGAGAGTATATTCGCACTCGTCACTCATTATGGCTGGCAAATATAGTAGCATTACCCAAGCTGCTATTGGCACTAAATATCATTACTGCGCTTGTAGTAGCGCCGTTCTCCCCTTTTTATTCTCCGTTATTACTTATCTGTTCTTTAACAGTTTGCCTATTAAAAATCGGTGCGGCAAAAGTGGCGTTTGATAACTTTGCTGCTACACAGCAAAAAGTCACCCATATTAGTATTAAATATAAACCTGCGGTCGCGCAAGCTCGAAAACAAACCAAACCGCTAACACCGCCTAAAATTGAAACGGTATTTGAAGACAAAAAAACTATTAATTCCTAAGAACGCTTAACGCTTAAAAACAATTCATTTCTAAAAGACCGTGGTTTAAAGAATCAGTGTTATAGAGATTTTTTTGATGATTTGTCTGTATTAAGACCTGTTTTTATTACCTATCTAAAACAATTTCTATATTATTTTGAGGTTTGTATGTCTTTCGCACATTCTGTTAGTTTTGTAAGCTCTACTGATGATAATAGACGCCCTATCGCAATAACCAATAAACCATTACGCATAGCAGTTATTGCCCACTGTTTATATCCTATTGCCCAGCCGTATGCAGGTGGACTTGAAATGATTACACAACTCATCTGTGATGAACTTGTTGGTCAAGGTCATGAGGTGCTGCTTTATGCTCATACAGACAGTCGAACGCAAGCAACCTTAGTCCCAATGCTAACCCGAGCTGATTTTGATACCACTGTCTATGAGAACGAACATGACACGCTAGGAATGAGCCGCGAGGAGATGTACCAGTACTTGGTCTATCAACATATACTGCGTGATATTATTGAACGTGACGCACGCGGTGAAATTGATATCGTGCACAATCACAGTCTGCATCACATACCAATGATGACCGGTCAAGCGTTTGGCGCTCGGTTTTTTACTACTTTTCATACGCCGATCTTTCCGCAATTGCGTCTGGCGCTGCTGACGTTACGCCATGGGACAAGCACCCAGTTTACTGCCATCAGCAAACACCAGCAGCGGCTTTTTTCTGAGTTTGTTCCTTTACATGTCGTGTATAACGGCATCGACGTTGAATCCTTTATTGCTAATACTGAGCCTACGGATAGTCTAATTAGTAAGCATAGCGAGGTATATTTTTGGTACGGGCGTATCTGTCCTGAAAAAGGCACACATTTGGCTATGCAGTACTGTATTGAGGCTGGGAAAAAACTCATCATTGCCGGACCTAAAAGTAATGAAGATTACTTTAATCAACAAGTAGCGCCTCTATTATCTCAAGACCGTAAAAATGGCGCGCAAAAACTGTTTGATTATGTTGGTCATGTGACTAAGGAAGAGGTGAATCATTACCTCGCTCAAGCAACTGCCATGCTATTTACCAGTGTTTGGGACGAGCCTTATGGATTAACACTGGCCGAAAGCTTGGCGTGTGGGACACCAGTAATTGGTTTTGATGTGGGTGCAAGTGCTGAAATCGTCACGCCCAGTACAGGCATTATCGTTGCTAAGGAAGATAAAGAAGCCTTTATAAAAGGGTTTTCTGAGATTAAACACATATCGCGTCAGGCTTGCCGCGAACGTGCTTTACAGTTTTGCTCAGTATCAGCAATGGTAGATGGATATCTTGCATTGTATAAAGCGGCAATCGCAGAAAATCAGCCAAAGAAGGGTTTCGCCAATCCACGAGATGCGCAGCTACTGGCACAGAGTTTATTTAAAATTAATCATAAGTCAAACTCGTTAATTGGTTCAAATAGCGAATTACGTTATATTTCTAACACTAGATCTGTCACTATGAGTCTTGAGGAATAATGAGTATGCGGCTTGGCTATTACGCGCATCATCACGGCTCAGGACACTGCCGTCAAATTGATAAACTTGCGGCGCTACTACCGGTGGATGCAAGAAGACAATTAATAGTATTTACGAGCTTAAGCTCAGATGCTTATACCTTCACTTCTATTGATGAAACACAAATTGTAAGTCTGCAAGCAGAAGATGAGTGTGATGATGATGTGCTAAAGGGACGCGCAGGAAAACATTGGCAACCAGCTAGCCTTCATTACTCACCTGTCGGTAATAGCAATATTCAAAAGCGCAGCCATCAAATACTAGATACAATTTATCAGCGTAAGATTGATTTGATGATTATCGATGTGAGTGTTGAAGTGGCCATGCTGTGCCGCGCTGCTAGTATTCCTTATCTTTATATCAGACTTCCTGGTATTCGTGATGATACCCCACATCTCAATGCTTTTGCTGGCGCTCTTGCTTTACTAGCGCCTTATCCTCGTCTACTAGAGGCTACTATGACGCCTGAATGGGTGGGTAAAAAAACCCTATACCTTGATTTCATTAATACGGCGCAACAAAAAGAGCTCTTTTATCATGAATTTATAAAAATACTAGCGAAGTTAAATACTTCAAATGTAAAAGACTGGAAAGAAGCTCCGCATACTATCATTACCGTTATTAAAGGCTATGGTGGACATGAGGCCATTGATATGAAATTACCGGAGTTGCGCCAGCTATTACCCAGCGCCTTTATCATATCACTTGGCCCTATCAACGATGAAATGCGCTATCATGTTGATATTGCTACTCAAGTGAATGATGTTACGCCATTTATGCAACATAGCGACTATCTACTGATGGCCTGTGGTCTGAATGCAGTTGCGCAAGCCTATGATTATACTACGCCACTCGTGGTTCTACCTGACGACCGTCCGCACCAAGAGCAAGAAGTAATGGCACAAGCATTGATAAACCAAGGACGTGCATTGAGCTGGCAGCAATTTAAAATCCTGCTCTCTCATAAACAAACTCATCCTAACCCGAATGAACAATCGGTAAATAAAGCACCGATCAAGTCAATTTCAAAGTCTAGTCACGCAAATCGCAACGAAGACTATTTAACTGCTGCCAAAGCATTTATGGATAGTACGACAGAATATCCAACGACTAAAGCTTGGTTTGAACAATGGTTACTCCCCAAGCTTAAATTAAATCCTGACTATTAATAATCTAAATACTAATAATCAGTACTTTTAAACAACAATATCAAACCCACCATAAAAAAAGAAAAATAATCAAAGAGCTGGTAACGACTGATGAACATAAGAACCATGATTAATGTTAAGGCTGTTTCTGACCATATACCAGTAACGGTTATCACAACCTGTTACGGACGCAATCGCCATCTTTACAATCTACTCAGTAGCCTTATGAAAGGTAGTGTCCAGCCCGATGAAGTCATCATTGTCAATGACGATGCCGACCTCAAACGCCTGGCTGAATTTTCTTTAAACATCGTAAAAATTCCCACCACCATTGAAGCATCGTCCAATAAATCAGATACAACTAAATTTGATATTGGGCACAATCGTAATATCGGTGCAGCGCAAGCCACTCATGACACTCTCATATTTTTAGATGTGGATTGTATAGTAGCACCGACTTTTATTGAGCAATTAAGCGCTAAATTGCAAAAATATCCTGACTCCTTACTCATGGGACAACCACGCTATCTCACGCGACCTTTGTTAGATAAAGAAGGTTTGGAATTACAAAATGGCGCACTAACCACCTGCTTTTTAAATGAACTGTCTGTCTATAACCCTTATCGTTATAACTTTAATGAGGTTGACTGTATTCCCACACAAATAAAGCAGACAGCTATTGAACAAACCGATGATTACGGTGCGTTTTGGAGTTTATGCTTTGCGATTAAGCGTCGACAGTTCGAGCAGATAGGTGGATTTGATACTCAATACATCGGTTATGGAGCCGAAGATACTGACTTTGCTTTTACTGCCCGCCAATTAGATATTAACTTCTATCTCACTGCTGACATTGTTTACCATCAGCAGCATAGCGTCTATCGGCCACCTCTTAATCATCTAGATAGCATTACCATCAATGCCAATCGCTTTTATGAGAAATGGCAGCACTGGCCGATGGAAGGGTGGCTTGAGCAATTTTCTAAGATGGCACTTATTCGTTGGACAGTGGAACAATTGACGCCGATAGTGGTGTTAAGAAAGCCTAATATTCATGAGATAGAGCAAGCACACTGTCCTAATGCACCGTATGTTTAAACTTTTGACCAGTATTTAATACTGACGAATAACTTCTACCTCTTGCTGCGGCGAACTCATTTCACTGCGCTCAAACTCCCAGTTATGCCCATGCCAAAAATGCGCAGTTTTGTCATTATCATTAAAACCTATCATTAATAGTCGTAGCGGCAGCTCTGATTTTTGCACTAATTGTATATGTTCTCGAGCGCCCAATAGTAATCGATATAATAAAAACCCAGACGACGGCGCTGATGAATGAATATCGCTAAAGTGAGGGTAGTCAGCAACGACCGGATGATGTTCGGATAATACTCTGTAGTGCATCTCATTATGCAATAACTCTTGCACCACTGGTGGAATAATTAATATTCGGTCAGAATTAACAGGATCATCATCAGGGCTTGGGTCATCACTTGGCAACGGAAACTGATACGGCTGATTACTCAGCAATATCCCTAATGGTGCAGCCTTTGCCATTCGCTTCATTACTGCTACATTATTACTTCTCGGTGGCAAGCCAAAATGCAGTTTACTGTCGCCAATCTGCCGAAAAAATAATAATTTAGGCAGTTTACTAATTAATGGATGATTAGCAAAAAAATCAGCGTGTATGAAGTGATTAAACAACACTAAAACATCATCAGGTTGTAACAACTGCTCAAGTTGTGTGGTACTAATGGATTGATTATTGGCGATAAATACTATTCTATTTTTTTGCTCTAAGGCATTTTGAATGTTAAGCGGCAAACTTGCAAAGGCAGCAGCTGCTTTATTTATTTCGGCAGACTCACACTCACTGTTCTCTGATGATAAAACCTCGTGCCTAAGTGTTGAGTTATACATACTAAATATTTCACCTTATTTAATGTTAGAAATAAACTTTACTTTAAGATAGATTCCTTTCATGTATACCCATTAAATCTCTTGCAAAAGTACTATTTCATCGACTTCTATTCTAATTGGCAATACTTTTACCACAAGGATCCTCTACCCTATCAAGGGATCGAACTACTAACCTGTATGACCTATGCTGTGAAATCCGTACAAAAAAATCTGGGAGGCTCTAGTTATGTAGCCTGACGATAAAAGTCAAATTGCATGATCTTTATCACAAGGCCAACTCATAATTTGTACTACGCCCTGAAGCTTCAGATTTTTGTATCATCCTCTTCTCTATCAAATCATTAATATCTCGTAGTGCCGTGTCTATAGAACACTTAGTCATAACTGCCCATTTTTTAGTAGTCAGCTTGCCATAAAAATCAGTCAGTAAAGTATTCAACATCGTTACCTGCCTAGTGTTCAAAGCATGCTGTCGATGGGTCTGCCAAAAACTCGCTTTATTGATGATTTTATCCGTGGTCGTTTGAGCAGCAATCAGAGCTTGTTCCAGTGTTTGTAAAAACCAAACTAGCCAATCCGTGATATCTCTATCACCTTTTTGCGTGCGCTCCAGTATTTTGTAGTAGTCATTACGCTGTTTAAGAATCTGTGCTGACATACTATAAAAACGTTGAGCGCTATCATCGCTTTTCGCCAACATCCTCTCCGTAATGGCACGAGTCAATCGTCCATTGCCATCATCAAACGGATGCAAAGTCACAAACCATAAATGGGCAATACCTGCTTTTATGACCAAATCTATATTATCTTGCTCATTTGGTGAAATGTTAAACCACGATAGAAATTTTTCTAACTCATCTGATAGCCTATCGGCACTAGGCGCAACAAAATGAACCTGTTCACGACCATACCCGCCAGATACTACTTGCATTGGCCCTTTACTATCATCACGAATACTGCCTGCTTGAATGCGATAAAGCCCACTATACCCATCTGGAAATAATGCTCGATGCCATCCAAGTAAATCGTCCAGCAATAGGGGCTGTTGATAATGATAGGTGGCACTTAGCATCATTTCTACCACTGCGTCGATCTCACGAGTAGTCGTTGGCATACTTGCGTTATCTAACCCTAAATGCCGCGCAACTGAGGAGCGCACTTGTTCATTATTTAGTGACTCACCCTCAATCTCTGAAGTTTTAACAATCTCTAAAGTCACCGCATCTAATTGTGCCTCAACATTAAGTTCGAACCCTAGTGTTAGCAGTTTACCAAGCAAACGGCCTTGTAATATCCGCACGCGACTAACCAATGGTAATAGTTTTTTGTCCGACCATTGCCACTCAGTCCAGTCTGGATGTTCATGAATATAGGTAATATGCCTCATATTTTCCTCAGATATGTGCAGAGATTAAATCATTAATCTCCTTATATTATGCAGATAATAAATGATAAAAACAATGCATACTAGACCTCTTGCAAAAGTAGCAGAGAATTTTATAATAACTCATACAATCACAATTGGTTAGGACCATGCCAAACATAGACAAGCTACTTAAACAAAGTGATGCTGGTTTTAAACGTTACACAGGCATTCGTAAGGCTACCTTTTATGAAATGCTTAATGCCATGCAGCAGCATGAAGCACAAAAGACCAAATCAGGACGACCAAGCGTGCTTAGTCTTGAAGAACAGATATTACTAGCTCTGACTTATTGGCGTGAGTATCGAACGCTGTACCACATCAGTATGGACTTTGGTATTCATGAGTCTTCTGCCAGCCGTATCATTCGTAAAGTAGAAGATGTTCTTATTGATTCAGGTAGGTTTGAGTTGCCTAAAAAGCTTCCTAGTAGAGTTGATGACGATATTAATTGGTCAGTCGTCATCGTTGATGCCACCGAAACCCCAATTGAACGTCCAAAAAAAACCAAAGAGACTACTACAGCGGTAAGAAGAAACAACACACCCTAAAAGCGCAAGTGATCGTTCACTGGAAAACTGGTTTAATATTAGATATTCAAACGTCTAAAGGTTCCGTGCACGATTTTAAGCTGTATAAAGAGACTTGTCCTGATTGGCTTCCTGACAACGCTAAACTACTAGCAGATAGTGGCTATCAGGGCATCGCAAAGCTGCATAAACAAACCTTTATCCCCTTTAAAAAACCTTGTGGGGGTCAGCTATTAGACCTTTGCAAACAAGCCAATCACTATCTAGCTAAGTTTCGCATTATGGTTGAACACAAAATAGGCTTAATTAAATTGTTTAAAATCGTGGCTCATAGATATCGTAACCGTCGTCAGCGCTATGATCTTAGAATGAAGCTATTCGCCGGTGTTGTTAATTTCGAGCTTAACCTATGACTTTTGCAAGAGGTCTATTAATTAAAGTAAGAACAAACTAGTTTGAAAAATAGAATTGAGGAAAGGTGTTTTGGACAGAGAACGCAATGATTTTGGAATAAAAAACGCTAGAGTGAAGGTAAAAAGACTATAAAATTATAGTGCCGAGATACGTGTTAAATTTTATATTATTCTAATTTACTTTATGATTTTTTAACTATATAATTGCTATAGGCCAATAATATCAATGCATGTAAGATAACATCACATTATGATATTTCGTCTACCTACCTTGACATGGTAGAGGTCAGCAGTTCGAGTCTGCTTATGCCTACCAAATTTAGAAAGCCCCAATCTTCAGATTGGGGCTTTTTTTTGCCTGTAAAATATGGGCTGTAGGGGGAAATTCTTATTGGTATCGCTCTATAATCACAAGTATTTCAGCTCTATAAAATTGCTCAAAAAAGCGACGGTGACCAAATGGTGACCAAAACGTGACCAGCCTTCAAAAATACCTAAACTAAAAATCCTCTTTTTGACCTCTACTCTGAATTTTAGATTAACATCTATTTTTTTATATCCTCTGGCTCAACCTCTGTTACATATTCAAAAAGATCTCCTACTCCTACTTCTAAATACTCGCAAAGCTTGTCTATAGTATCGAAATCAATTCTTGACGATTGGTCATTATAAATCTTATGTAATGTCGTTTTACTCACTCCTGTTGCTCGTACGGCATCCGCTACTTTTAGCCTTCTTTCAGCTAACAAAGTAGGAAGGTGATTAACTATCATCCCATAAACTCCAATTATAGTTATAAAAAGTACTTGCATAGTTATAAATATGTGGTAAATTACAACTATGGTACCTAAAAGTACCATTATGATTAAACTTTATATAAGGAACATATTATGTCACATACCTACCTGACAACCCAAGAGCTTTCTGAGCTTATCAAATACAATCCTCGTACTATCCGTAACGAGCTTAAGGATAGCGTCCTGATTGAAGGGATTCATTATATACGTCCTTTTGGAGGGCGTAAGATTTTATACATCTGGGAAGAGATTGAAAAAGATATGCGCACTGGCATTGCCGGTAGCATTAACGCCATGGCACTACAATAAGGAGAACAGTAATGGCTGGTATCAGAAGTAGATACGATAAACTTGTCGTCGATTTTCGCTATATGAATAAACGGTGTCGGGAGACGACAAACCTCATAGACACGCCAGCGAATCGCAAGAAGCTGGAGAAGGTAATTGAGAAAATGGAGGCAGAAATTACTCTGGGCATATTTAGCTATGCTAAGTATTTTCCCAAAAGTGAAAAATGCGACGAGATGATGGCTTTGAATGATCGTAAGGAATGTATTCAAAGTGACACCCCTTCATTTAAACAATTTGCCACATTATGGTTTTCTGAAAAGGAGATCGAGTGGCGTGATACCTATAAACGCAAAATACAGGAGATCATTGATATGTATTTATTGCCTAGTTTTGGGACTAGACCCATTCATCTCATAAAAAAGACAGATGTATTAGCCTTCCGTTCATCGCTCGCCAAAGTAACGTACGGAAAAGCTAACAAACATCTGTCAGCGGCACGCATCAATTCGATAATGGTACCTTTAGGTATGATACTAAAGGAAGCGGCTAAACGCTACTGAGCTATGCTGAAGAAACCGTACAACTAAACTTGGTAAACTAACGACTCAAAGAGGAGTTTACCATGGTCAAGAAAGTAAGAACCTACAGCGACGAATTTAAAGCAGAAGCTGTCAAGAAGATAGCAGACAATAACGGCAATATTTCAGCGACTGCAAAGCAGCTTGGCATAGCGATGCAAACGCTATCTAACTGGCAGAACAAAGCCACTCAAGGCAAGCTTGCAGGGACTGAGCAATATGACCCACAGCTAATGGCCGTGCTAGAAGAGAATAAGCGCCTCAAAAGACAGCTTAAAGTGGCTGAAGAGGAGCGCGAGATCTTAAAAAAGGCGACGGCGTACTTCGCCAAACACAGCTAGTAAAGTACGCCTTTGTTAAAGACAACCAGCAACTCTTTCGCATCAGTAGCATGTGCCGTGTACTACAGATTAGGCCCTCAAGTTACTACGACTGGCTGGGTCGTGACATCAGCGCTCAGCAGATACATCGTAACCAGTCTGAGCTGCTAATCAAAGCGGCACACAGTGAAACAAAGGAGCGCTACGGCTTTGAGCGTCTGCATGCGCATCTAAATGAGCAAGGATATGATATCAGCCCATACATGGTCAGAAGTATTAAAGAGGAGCATGGTATCAAATGCCGTCGCCACAAGCGCTTTAAGGTCACCACTGACTCTAATCATAATAAGCTCATCTATGACAACGTGCTCGATCAGCAGTTTGACGTCAACCGTCCTAACGAAGCATGGGTCAGTGATATCACCTATATTTGGACAACCGAGGGCTGGCTGTACTTAGCAGGCGTTAAAGACTTGTATACCAAAGAGCTGGTTGGCTATGCCATCAACAAACGTATGACCGCTGACTTAGTTTGCAAAGCATTGAACATAGCAATTAAGAATAAGAGACCAAACAAGGGACTAATTGTTCTGAACCGCCCCGACTTTATCGGAGAGTGATTTACTTGAGTCAGGCAGCGATGCCTGACAGGGTTAAATTATCATAATACCGCTTTTCAAAATCAAAAGGTGACACATAACCAATCGTACTATGCAGTCGTGTTTTATTAAACCAGTCCACCCACTCAAGGGTTGCCAGTTCAACATCGTTCACACCAGTCCAGTTTTGCTTTAAATAATGAATCACCTCAGACTTATAAAGCCCATTGACCGTTTCAGCCAATGCGTTGTCATAAGAGTCGCCTGTTGTACCAACAGAGGCAATCACGCCAGAATCCGTCATTTTATCAGTATAGCGAATGGATAAGTACTGAACCCCTCGATCACTGTGATGAATCACATCTTTGGGATAGTTTCTATCTGCTATTGCTTGATTTAACGCCGCCATCACCATATCTGTGTTCATACGATTAGATACTTTCCAGCCCACAATAGCGCGAGCAAACACATCAATAATAAAAGCGGTATACACCCAGCCGCTTATCGTCTTGATATAGGTAAAATCTGCAACCCACAGCTGGTTAGGGCGATGAGCGCTAAAGTTACGATTGACTAGGTCATCAGCACGCTTTTGATCATCACGGCTGTGAGTTGTTATTTTACCCTTACCGCGCCAGACACCTTGTAGGCCATACTGCTTCATTAATCGCTCTACGGTACACCGAGCAACCTTTAACCCGTCAGCTTTCATCTGCTG
>NZ_CAJGZJ010000030.1 GCF_904846225.1 Psychrobacter immobilis
CTGCGACCATTTCATAAATTTGAAACCGTTGATAATTCTAGCCTACAGCCAAGGATTCAAGTCCTCACTAGGGTACCGAACACATTTAATGCGGTAGTATCACTTAACTGATGCAATAAGCTTAGATTCTACAATAAAAAATTAGCCCAGCTATAAAAACTTAATAAGGCAAATGCAATGAATATCCATGTTTTAGATAGGTTTGATGAGATTTATTACGACTTAAATCAAGTAACCATTAAAGATGTATATATTAAAAATAGAGATCAAACAAGGATTGAGTTTAATTCGATCAACTTTAAGAATGCTAAACCTAGAGATATGAGCTTTCATGAGTATTTTTTTGAACCTTTTAAAAACACTCAGCCTGAGACTTACAAGGTCTTATCTGAGGTTACAGAAGAATTTTTCTATGCTATTAAAAGATCAGATATACCAGAAATATTATCTGATATTACGGCGTTTGGTATCAATATAAATGGCATTATTATTTATCTGCGGTATACCCCTTATATTACTAAGCACGCTCAAAGAAATGAGTTCAATTTCCCCATAGAGATTATTCATTCGTGGCTGTGGCATAGCGCAGGTTGGTATATTTCCGACGGAGTAAACTATGGGCCATTAGCCGCAAGTGCTTTACCATCAAGTAATAACCCACCGTTAGTATCACTCTGTCCAGATATTGAAGGAAAGAGTAAAAAAGCTCGTGAAAAAGTAGCTTTTTTAGAAGATAAGTTTAAACAACCTTTTTAGTGGATTATGAAGATGATGACAGTTATGACACTCATTTTCAGCTTCGTGCTTTAATTGACACTAGGTTTAACGGTTTAGAGCAAGAGAAGAATTTTCAACTACTTTCTATTACTAATCATGTCAGTAAGGATATGTATTTGATACAAGATCAAGAAGTATATAGTATCAAAAAACTTATCAATCCAGCAGAAGCAATTGATCATTATGCTGCTCATTTACTGTCAAGACAGGCTGGAGAATTCAACTTTTTAAAATATACTGAAGACTTTTAGCGGCATTCCTAGCTCGATTACTAGCGTAATAGGGTTGCTACTCCCTGTAGGGCTACTCTAGTTGCTCCCTTAAACTTCGCTTATCAAAAAAATTGAGCTTTATTCCCATAACGGGCGTTATGGTAAATAATTATAAATAGATTTTGACTGCGATAAGGAGCTAACAACAAATAGCTACTACTCTATCTATTTATATTATACGAGCATTAACATTTTTCAAGGCACTAAAAAAGGATACCGTAGTATCCTTTTTATTTTACTCAGAGTTAGCAAAACCCCTATCTTAGTGATGCTCACCGGGCAGAATTCTGGCAAAAGCACGCTGCGCAAGGTTTGGTTTTTTATCGGTAGTCAGTCCAGCGCGGGTGCTTGGAAAAATACGATAACCCATCGATTGAATACCAACGTTGATCGCTGGTGCCAATGAATAAGTCGCTGAGGCGAATTTTCCCATATTGCTGGCAATACTGTTTGGCTTATGAACAATCGCTTTTGCGACCATCATCGCCGCTTCATCAGGCATAAGCGCAGGCATGTAACGATAAAGCTTGGTCGGCTCAATCATAGGCGTACGTACCAATGGCATAAAGATGTTGGTGATGGTCACATTATCCCCTTTCACTTCAGCAGCCAAACAGCGGCTAAAGGCATCAAGTGCTGATTTTGATGCGACATAGGCGGCAAAACGTGGACTGTTTGCCAGCACGCCGATCGACGAGATATTAACAATTTGACCCGTCTGACGTTCAATCATCGTTGGCAAAAACCCAAGAACTATTTTAACAGCACCAAAATAGTTGATATCCATGGTGCGCTCAAAATCATGAAACCGATCAATAGATTCGTGCACTGAGCGGCGAATTGAGCGGCCAGCGTTATTGACTAATACATCTACATATTCAAAATCTGCCAAAATTTGCGCGCTAACTTTTTCGATTTCATCCATATTGGTCAAATCGCAAGGGTAATAGCTGGCCTTGCCACCAAGCGCCTCGATACTTTCTTTAACGGCTTTTAATTTATCTTCAGTACGAGCCAACAAGATGACATGAGCACCGCACTCACTAAGCAAAAAGGCTGTACGCTCACCGATACCGCTTGAAGCACCTGTAATGATAATATTTTTATCTTTAACTGTTTTGGTTATTGCTTTTTTCGAGGGATTAGCCATAAAAAGTCCTTTTTGTTTGTCCTATGCCTATAAATGTTCAGTTATAGCATAGCAAAAAAGTATGTGATGAAGTGAATAAAACAGCGGTGGCAGCCAGTTAATTTAGCGATTTTAAGCATTTATAGAATCATAACAGCGTTTTTTGTAAATTTTCGCTTTTTGATTATCATCGATGAGAAGTGAATATCTTGCTCAAAAACCTTATTCACCACAATAATATGATTGCCGAAATTGTCTAAGTTATTGGCATACTTATTATATTTTTTGGACGGTTTGTTACTCTTTGACGAGACATTCATTCAACTGTAGTCGATCCACTATAAATGGCACAGAGCTTCTAGGATAGATTTTGCGTAGCCTCTGTCTGCGCAGGCACAGCAAGCAAGTAACGTTTATCCAAGTGGCTCGTGATAATATTTGTATCCCTTTTATTTAGCACTCGCTATAACCGATTTAACCATAAAGCCTGTAGCGAAATCATACAGACCGTTGGCAAGTAGACTTAGCCATCGAAAACTAAATAATGATTACTCATGCTCATTTAAAAAAGTTTCAACTGCCTGAAATTGTGAAGCAGTGCTTTCCTCTCCATACATCGCTTGCCTAAAAGCATTAGAGTTCGGGATGCCCGTTGTATACCACGCAATGTGTTTACGCGCTATTCGGCAGCCAGAATACTCACCATAAAAGTCATATAGCTCTTGTAAATGTGCGAGTACAATTTCTTTTATTTCGCTAACACTAGGGGCATCAAGGCTCTCACCTGTACGTAAAAAATGTCCAATATCACGAAATAACCATGGCTGTCCTTGTGCAGCACGTCCAATCATCACGGCATCACAGCCAGTCAAATCATAGACTTGCTGCGCTTTTTGCGCACTATCAATATCGCCATTGGCGATCACAGGAATACTAATGCTTTCTTTGACTTCCCGTATCAGCTCGTAACGTGCCTCGCCAGTATACATATCCTCTCGCGTACGCCCATGAATGGCAATGGCGGCAATGCCTGCTTGCTCTGCTCGCTTTGCCACCCGTAAGATATTCTCACGACCATTCTCAAAACCCAATCGTGTCTTAAGTGTCACAGGGGCATCGACGGCATTAACAGCCGCATCTAACAAACGCGCGACCAAATCTTCGTCTTGTAACAGTGCAGAACCCGCCAGCTTACGACAGACTTTTTTGGCAGGACAGCCCATATTGATATCGATGATTTGTGCGCCATTATCAATTTGATAACGGGCGGCCTCAGCAAGTTTGGCGGGCTCAGCACCCGCTATCTGCGCAGAAATAGGCGCAATCTCATTATCGAAATTGGCACGATACAGAGATTTTTTGCGTGCATAAAGAGCAGTATCAGCAATAATCATCTCGCTGACCGCATGACCGGCACCAAAAGATTTGCACAAGCGGCGGAAGGGATTGTCTGTGACGCCTGCCATCGGGGCGACCATGAGACGATTTTCGATCGTCAAGCCACCAATTATTAATGGTTGCAATAAAGGATGGTCATTAGCAATCTGTGCTGGCGACATAGTAGAAATAGCAGTATCAATAGACATAAAAAACGGCTTGCGCTTGATTAAGATAAGTTAATAAAAACAAGCCGTTATTCTAAGCATTCTTACGTATATTGCAAGTTATTAGCGTGAATAACTCGCATTAATAAATACGAGTTTTTGAACAGTAAGCGATTACTTATCAAACACACTGCCCTGCTCCAATGTAATGTCTTCATCGTGTTCCTGCATGCGCCACGGTAAGCTGTCAGGCGAAACATGCAAGAAGTGTAGATACTTTTCAAACTGATCGATGATGTCATTGATGATTGATTCTGATTGATAACCATATAAATCATAGGTTTGACCACCGCGGCGCAGGTATACCTCAGCACGATGATGATGCTCTTGTGGTAATTCACTGGCGTTATTATCGGTATAATAGTCAGGAACGTCATGCTCAGACAAACGAACTTCATACCAGAATTCAACATTCTCGCCGCGTCTTAATTCCAAGACAGCACGATTATTAACTTCATCATAATTAACATCAGGCAACCAGCCTGTTTCAGCAAATTTCTCTGCCACTTCATTCATCGATGTTAAAACGGTACCTTTAATATAACCAAGCACTTTATCACGCGTTGGCTGATTGGTCATATAGTCAATACGATCACGCCATGCGTCGAGTTTGAGTAGATGCGGTGGCAGATGATTGTCATTGGCCAAACTTTGATTGCGATGTCCCTCAATACGTAGCGCGCGCCACATACCAAATGTCGAAATCAATATAATAATCGCAAACGGTAAGGCACTGACGATAGCCGCTGTTTGTAGCGCGCTCAAACCGCCCGCTATCAATAAAACCGCAGCGACTGCGCCTTCAGTAATTACCCAAAACGAACGTTGCCACCATGGTGTGTCAGTACGTCCACCTGCAGCCAGTGAGTCAATCACCAATGAACCTGAATCCGATGAAGTCACAAAAAAGGTAATAATCAATACTACGGTCAATGACGAAACAAACTGAGTGAACGGTAACTGTTCTAGCAGTTTAAATAACGCAATCGCTTGGTTGTTTTGTACTTCACTAATCAAGGCATCGTAACCATCAACCATAATCATATGTAGCGCAGTATCGCCAAACACCGAAAACCAAAAGAAAGTAAATAGCGTTGGTACCAACATTACACCTAATACAAACTCACGAATGGTGCGACCACGACTAATTTTGGCAATAAATAGACCCACAAAAGGCGCCCATGCAATCGTCCATGCAAAGATAAATAATGTCCAACTACCGATCCAATCACTGGATTGATAGGCTTGTAAGCTAAAGGTTCGCTCAACAATATTACCCAAATAGCTACCAGTATTTTCCATAAAGGCATTTAAAATAAATATCGATGGACCAACGATAAATACAAATAACATCAGTGCCGTTGCTAGCAGCATGTTTAAGATAGACAAGCGCTTTACGCCCTTATCCATGCCCGCCAACACTGATACCAACGCTGCTGCTGTCACTAGCGCAATGATAATAACCTGCACCGTCGTATTAACTGGCACCATATCTGGTAGCAAATAATTTAGACCAGCATTGATTTGTGCCACTGACAGCCCTAGACTGGTGGCGATACCAAACATCGTACCCACAATCGCAAACACATCAACAGTATGACCAATGGGGCCGTAGATTTTGTCACCGATTAGCGGATATAGCGTTGAGCGTACCGACAATGGCAATCCGTGACGAAAAGAGAAATAGGCTAGTGACAAACCGACTACGCCATAAATCGCCCAAATATGAAAACCCCAATGAAAATAGGCAATTTGCATGGCTTCTTTTGCGGCTTCAATCGTCTGCGGTGTGGACATGGGCGGACTGGCAAAATGCAATACAGGCTCTGCCACTCCATAAAACAGTAACGCAATGCCGTACCCTGCGGAAAACAACATGGCAAACCATTCAAGAAACTTATACTCAGCCTCGGCATGGTCAGGACCCAATTTAATACTGCCATAAGGCGAAAAAGCTATAGCAATAATAAACATCAAAAATATGGCAACGGCCAACATATAAAACCAACCGAAAGTATCGGTGGTAAACGCCAGTACGGTACTAAATAGCTCGCCAGCTGCGACTGGATTAATGGCTGTGCCAATCACTAGCAGCAGCATAATAGCAGCTGCTGGAAGAAAGACTGGCAGCAGAATAGTAGAGCGAGGTGATTTCCTCATAAAAAGTAATTTCCTAAAAGTAAGGCAGTTTTATTGAATAAACGCATCAGTTATAAAAGCATATTAGTTATAAAAACGTATCGATCTTAAGAATAAGTTTGCAGAGACAAAACGTAAAGAATATGTCTAGCAGAATATAACTTTTAACATACTCTCCGGCTAAATCCCAGATTAACGCCTAACTTGTAACATGACTTTAACGATTGTTACATGACTATTACCAAGGAATAAAAAAGACAGCTTGTCAGCTGTCTAGTTGTACTTATTAATAAACGCTCAATATATAACGCTCAAATTTTCTTTACCAAATCAAAAAATGGTATTTCTGTCTTATGAAGCGGGAATCACCGCAGCAAGTTGCTTGGCTATTTCAGCCAATTTCTCATGATCTGCCTGCGTGGCTGCATGACGACCGAGCTCATGAATACTCGATGGAATCAGATGTACATGGTAATGAAACACCGTCTGCCCAGCTTGCGAGCCATTCAATTGCATCTGAATAATACCTTCACGTTCAAATACTTCACGCTGTGCTTGCATCACCTTTTTCGAGGTCATCAATACCGCTGAAGCATACTCTGGCTCAAGGTCAGATAAATCAACCGCTTTTTGCTTGGGTATCACCAGTACATGACCTTCTGCTTGTGGCATGATATCCATAAAGGCAAGCGTTCTATCATCTTCATAAACCTTGTGGCAGGGAATATCACCATTTAGCATTTTGGCAAAAATATTATTATCGTCATAAGTAGATTTTTGATTGTTTTGGCTCATTTTTATTCCTTTGATTGTTTGATAGCACGTTATTAAATGGTGTTTAAAATAGATTAAACCGTATTCATCATAGTGGACGAAATACGGTTTAAGCACAAGATGCGAGCGCCTTGGTAAAAAATGATAAAGCACATACCCTTTGCTCTGGCTCACTAATTTATTGGCGAGCTGGGTACTTTAAATGTTATATTAACACTCTATTTTAATAACGCGATATTTATGAATTCGTCTACTTCGCTGACTCAAACACATACAAATGACAATTCTACCAACCCTTATAATACGGTTACGACATCTGTATCAGATAACGCTGTGCCTGATAATGATAGAGAACAACTTATCACTGAAACTGAAAACGAAACTCAAGCCATTGATCCCAATGCGATTATTTTAGCAGAAGCACTGACTGACAAAACGATCAGTTGGCAAATACACAATTGTAAAATTATCAAAAAGACGGTCACACAAGACCTGCCTCTACCTTTTTTGTATCACTATGACAGCTTAGATGACAGTGTCAAAGCGACCTACCCGCTAACACCCATCCTGCTTGCACAGTTTAATACGCCCATGATCGCTAATGAGGCCGCTCGGCTAATTGGTATTAGTGACACGCTATTATCCAGTCCTTGGCATGTAAAAATAATTGGCTCATTGGTGGTGTTTAGCGAGGCGTTGCAATTAGCCGTACGGCTGCACTGGACTAATACGGGTAAGGAAACCCAGCAAATTTATACGCAAAATGAAGCGGACGCTATCATTACGGCTTTTAAAGACTGGCAGTTTTTTGGCCGTGTAGATGTTCTTTATAAAAATGACAAGCAGACATTGATCAGTATGGATGATGACGAGCAGCTATTCACATTTGATGCCAGTCCAGACTATCAACAGTTACTAGCAACTCATACATTAACAGTTATTGCCAAGTTAGAAGCTGATAAAACTGAGCTACCTTGGTTTGATAAGGCCATATTGGAGCGTCTTGAATAGCAGGTTACTGGCATACTTTTATGACGCACAAACCATGAACTATCACCCGCTTGTTTTCAGCTATTCATATCTAATGGTATGGTAACGACTTAGTATTATTCACTAGTCCTCAAACGGTATAAAAAGCACACTATCAGCATCACACCTGAGGAATCAATTTTAATAAACCTCGCCTATTTGTAAGGAATATCACATGGATTATCGCTCAAAAACCTCTACTGGCGGTCGTAATATGGCAGGCGCGCGGGCACTATGGCGTGCAACGGGCATGACTGATGGCGATTTTGGCAAACCGATCATTGCGATTGCTAACTCATTCACCCAGTTTGTGCCCGGTCATGTGCATCTCAAAGACTTGGGGCAATTGGTCGCGCGTGAGATTGAAAAAGTTGGCGGCGTAGCAAAAGAGTTTAATACCATTGCGGTCGATGATGGCATTGCCATGGGCCATAGTGGCATGTTGTATTCATTACCAAGTCGCGACTTGATTGCAGATTCTGTAGAATACATGGTCAATGCTCACTGTGCGGATGCCTTAGTTTGTATTTCTAACTGCGATAAAATCACCCCTGGTATGCTGATGGCTGCGATGCGTCTTAATATTCCAGTGGTGTTTATTTCAGGCGGCCCAATGGAAGCGGGCAAGATCTTAGCCAGCACGGTTGGTAAGAGCCACAATACCGATGGTAGTGACAGCAGTGCCGTTCGCAAGCTTGACCTCGTCGATGCGATGATGGATGCGGCTGATGACAGCATTAGCGATGAAGACGTGGCTGCTATTGAAGCCTCAGCCTGTCCGACTTGTGGCTCATGCTCTGGTATGTTTACGGCCAACTCGATGAACTGTCTCACCGAAGCATTAGGATTGGCCTTACCGGGTAATGGTTCGCTGTTGGCGACTCATTCGCTACGCCGTGAATTATTTTTAGAGGCGGGTCGCACCATTGTTTCATTGGCCAAACGTCGCTATGAGCAAGATGACGATTCAGTATTACCACGCTCAATCGCCAGTAAAGCGGCTTTTGAAAATGCCATGACTTTAGATATTGCCATGGGCGGCTCAACCAATACTATTTTGCATCTACTGGCGGCTGCTAACGAAGCCGAAGTTGACTTTAAAATGCATGACATTGATCGTTTAAGCCGTGGCGTGCCTTGCCTCGCTAAAGTTGCCCCCGCCTCGCAAAAATATCATATGGAAGACGTGCACCGTGCTGGCGGTGTCTTTGCGCTGCTAGCTGAGCTTGACCGTGCCGGATTGCTTAATACTGACCTGCCAACCATTCATAGCCCGACGATGAAAGAAGCAATCGATAAATGGGACATTATGAATCCTGACAATGCTGAGGCACGTGCGCGCTATCTTGCAGCGCCTGGTGGCGTACGCACGACTGAGGCATTCTCACAATCAAAAGAATGGTCAAACCTCGATGTCAACCGTGAGTCAGGCTGTATCCGCAGTGCCAAACATGCCTATTCAGAGGATGGTGGCCTTGCAGTACTGTATGGCAATATCGCTGAGCGCGGCTGTGTGGTAAAAACGGCCGGAGTCGATGAAAGCATCTTAACCTTTACGGGTCGCGCGCGCCTATTTGAGTCACAAGATGACGCTGTCGCCGCGGTATTGGCTGATAATATTGTTGCGGGCGATGTGGTCATCATCCGCTATGAAGGGCCAAAAGGCGGTCCCGGTATGCAAGAGATGCTTTACCCAACAACTTACCTAAAGTCAAAAGGTTTAGGGAAAGAATGTGCGCTCCTAACCGACGGTCGTTTCTCAGGCGGAACATCAGGCCTCTCAATCGGTCATGCCAGCCCTGAGGCTGCTGAAGGCGGTGCGATTGGTCTGGTTGAAGAAGGTGATACCATTCACATCGATATCCCAAATCGTACCATCAATATGCAGGTAAGTGACGCAGATTTAGCCGCTCGCCGTGAAGCGATGGAGGCTCGTGGTCGCGATGCATGGAAACCAGTCAGTCGTGAGCGTCATGTCACTCCTGCTCTACGTGCCTATGCTGCGATGACCACCAGCGCCGATACTGGCGCGGTTCGTGACGTCAGTCAAGTTGAACGCTAAACCGAAAAATTTTTAGAATATACTTATAAAATCTTATTAAGCCTGCGCTATGCAGGCTTTTTTTCACCAAAAAACAACACAGCAGTCGTTTTGATAACGATTTTTTGCGGTATTAATTGTGTTTTCTCGTCATGATAAGCAGGTATTGAAACTTGCTATGCTTGCCTATTTTGTTATTGGAAATTGAAATACGCCCCTCTTTTAACTTAATGAATAACCGTCATTAACTGTTCATTTTAAATGTTCACAAGCTTTTGAAATAAAAATATTGGTGTATAAAACCCTTATGATAGAAAACTATAATTTATTCTTATTGATTTGCGGTATGGCGTTTTTATTGGGCGCTCTATTTCCTATTTTATTTAAGCGCACTCCTATCTCCTTGCCGATGCTGCAAGTTGCTTTGGGAGCGGTAGTCGGTTACTTTTGGATCACCCTTACCTTTTTAGATCCTGTAGAAAATGGTGTGATTATCGAAAAGCTCACCGAGTTTGTGGTGATAGTGTCGTTAGTTGGCGCTGGTATCAAAATTGATACGCCCTTATCTTGGCGCTTATGGCGTCCTACCGCGCGCCTGTTACTGATTACCATGCCGATCGGTATCTTTTCGATGGCGGTATTGGGTTATTACGCGTTTGGTTTGAGTATGGGGGCAGCTATTTTGTTGGGTGCAGCGTTGGCACCAACCGACCCAGTATTGGCGTCTAGCATTCAGGTCGGCCCGCCCAATACAGGCGGTGAAGATACGCCACGCTTCACATTAACGTCAGAGGCAGGATTGAACGATGGATTGGCTTTTCCATTCGTATATTTAGCGATAAAAATAGCGGAAGCGTTTAGCGAAGGCAATGAATTTACCAGTGAGATGCTGTGGTCATGGTTTACTCACGACGTATTGTGGAAAATTGGCGCAGGTTTGGCAGTTGGTATTATCGTCGGCAAAGTCATGGCAAAGTTGGTGTTTTCAAAATATAGCGAAAATACCGCCATTTCCCAAGGTTATGTGGTCATTGCTCTAACGCTTGTTGCTTATGGGCTAGCCGAATTTGTACATAGTTATGGCTTTATCGCGGTGTTTATAGCAGCATTTGCATTTCGCCGTTCAGAGCATGAGCATTCTTATCATCAAAAATTACATGACTTCGCAGAACAATCAGAAGGCTTGCTGATGTCATTAGTACTGGTCACTTTTGGTATATTTCTGGGGCAAGGTCTACAATCTGGGGTTGAGCTTACGTGGCGAGTTTATATTGTCAGTTTTGCTTTTGTATTATTAATTCGTCCGATCGGTGGTTTCATTGCTTTGTCAGGGCTGAAGCTCCCTAGTACCGAAAAATATGCGATTTCGGCCTTGGGTATTCGCGGTATTGGTACGCTGTATTATTTATCTTACGCGCTTAATCAGGGTTTCTTTGATGATGAGGATGCGCTCAAATTGTGGGTCGTCTGTTCAATTGTCATTTTGATCTCAATCTTTATCCATGGGCTTAGTGCTAAAAGGCTTCTTAAAATGACGCCAAAAGCGCCATAATAAGAGCGGATTTTTTCAGCGGGCTTGCTGGCTTTTAACTTTTTAAGGGTTTATCGTCGACCAAACTTAATACTGCCTCTGTCAAAGCAAACTGACGAATATCATTGAGCATCGTAGTATCAAAATTATGAATAAAAGCAAATGATAATCGTCGTGCAGGGTCACACCAAGCCACCGAGCCGTTATAACCCATATGTCCAAACCCTAATAATGTAGGGTCAACTATCTCGTCAGCGCTATCATTATGCGCACATAAGTGAAACAATCGATGATAGCCCAAACGCCAATACATGTGCGCTGGCATGACTGCATCCAAACCTGTAACTTGCGGTGCAGAGAGTTGCTTGAATGTCGCCTCATCAATGAATATCTTCCCTTCCCACTCACCGCCATTGGCTAGCATGGCATAAATGGTTGCCAGTGCCTGAGCTGACGCAACGCCATTAGCTGCTGGGATGGCTGCCTGTAATGTCTTACGATCATAATAATCGATAGGTTCTTTACTGGCAGGTATCAGTGCCGCTTTATAGTTTTTTAGATTGAGCTGGCTGGTATCGAAGTACAAACGATTGATACCAGCAGTATCTAATGTAGATAAATTATTTTGCTCGATATCGTGATTAATATTTGCCGTTTTTTTATTTTCTAATGCTTGCTGCTGCCAACAAGCATAATTGGGCAGATTTTTATGAGTGTGTAGAGTCTCTGCTGAATCTGCTTTTATAGTAGGTTTATGACGTCTATTACTTGGCTGTGCGCTGTCCCCATTTGACCCGTCAAAGTTTTTGACCAGCATGGCCACTTGCGATACCCTGCTATCAGGCACGCCAAAATAGCAGCTGTCTGCAATACCCAAAGGTTCTGTTAGGTAATATCTTAACGCTTCCGCAAGCGACATATCAGTAACCGCTTCTATCACGCCACCTAAGACCCAGCCATATATCAATGCGCTATAAGCACTGTCGTATAATGCCGCATTTGTGGGAAGTGTAATTGGCATTGCCGCCACTTTACTCAGCATAGTATCCCAATCGCACATCGTTTCATTATCGACATCGATGCCTTGAATAGAAAATAAATTGGCCTGATGAGACATAACCCTACGCAAGGTAATCTCATCTTTACCATTTGCAGCAAATGCAGGCCAATAACTGGCAATAGGCGCATCATAATTAAGCAGCTGTTTTGAGACTAGAACATGAACCAGCGTTGCCAAGACCCCTTTACCAGTAGAGAAATTGATCGCTAACGTATCGGGCTGCCAAGTCATATCAGCGCGCGCCATGCCCACACTCACCTCAGCAATACACTTGCCTGCCTGATAAACCACCACTGTACCACCGGCTGGCGCATCATCTAGCTGTAGATCTATCAGTAATTGCTGCAAGCGCTGCTGGAGTTTTATATCAATTTGTTTATCAACGTTCTGATTGGTTTTTTTGTGATTGTCAATCATGGCTATCCTGCTCCCTTTTTATAAAATAGCTAAATAAAAAATTTTCTCATAAAAAAGGCCACCTATTGGTCGCCTTTGTATTATTTAATAATGATTACGCTTTCACGTGGTACTTTTTAACGAGGTACTAGCAAACGCTTAAAAACCTCGTCTTCAAGCTTAGTCAAACCATGACTGCGCCCACGCTCCATAGCGGTGTCCATCTTGCGCCCCCGTAACCAGCCTGCTCTAAGAGCAATCGCTGCTCCTACTCGATTGCCTGATCCACAGTGTACGACTATTTTTTTACCATGATGTTGACGCAATATATTATCGAACGCCAAGATTTTGAGTTGCTTTAAATCAGCAGCGCCACTGATGGCCAAATGCTCATAGTGCATGCCTGCTCGCTCAACCGCTGCTGATTCGTCAAAGCTCAGCTCGTCATCAGGTTGCAAGTTAACCACCAGCTCGACCCCCGCTTTTGCTAAGGCTATAACCTTTTCTTCATCAAGCGCACCGCATACGATGGTGTTTGCGTCAGGACGAAAATAAGGATCAAAAATAGTAGTGAGATCGATACCATTATCAGGAGCACTGTCGTTAGCAGAGGTTTCGTTAGCAGAACTGTCGTTGGCAGCGGTTGCATCCGTTATTATCGAGCTATCAGATTGTTCTGTGCTTGTCGCATTTTTTTGTGAAGTCATAATGATAAATAGGTTCGTTAAATATGGCTATTGAGAAGATTTTTTATTCTATTTGCTACTACTTGCGGTCAGTGTTTAATGTAACAACGCCTGCCAGATGCGGCTTATCATTTTTTGAGCTGTATAACCCAAATACACAGGTGTCTTCTGGGTTCTCAAGCTTGGCAACTGGATCAGCGATGAGCTCTACCTCAGCTGGCAAAAAGATAGGCAGCTTAAATGATACCTCAACCGTACAAGCATCAGGTAATTCACCCATCATAGCAAGGCATTTCGCCTTTGACCACATGCCATGAGCAATCGCCTTAGGAAATCCAAATGCACGAGCTGATATTGGATGTAGATGAATAAGATTAAAGTCACCTGATATAAAAGCATAACGACGGCCAATATCTTCTGGTACTTCAAAAATACTATGCACACCTTGTTCATCGACTAACGGCTTAACCATTACTGGACGCGGGGTACTTTTTTTGTCTGTGCTACCATTTGGTTTTTTGCTACGTGATAGATAAGTAGACGTACCTTCCCAAACCACACTATCCTCTGATTTGACGGTAGTGACAAAATCAAACTGCTGACCTTGGGCATGGTCACGTAAGTTATCAAAAGCGACTGATATGGCCAAAGTTTCGCGTTCACCAATATGACGGTGCTGAGTAACACTATTATTAACATGCACTAGGCCCAGCATAGCAAATGGAAATGGCTCTTTGACCATCATGTTCATTTGTAGCGTTTGAGACAGTACAGAAAAATAAGTAATCGGTAATTTGCCGTTATCAGTAAAGCCGCAAATCTTACGATAGTCGCTTAAATTTTCCTGATCGATATGCAGCTTATCCACATAATAAGTCGCTTGCGGCAATTGATCTCTACTAATTTTGCCACTATTGCCTATAGGCAATAAGCTTTTTACGATATTGGCATAGGTAGTATGCGCTTTTGGCAACGCATCATAATGTTTGTCTGACATAAATAAATCCTAAGTGGGGCTTGAACAAATTTTTTGGGTGCATTTAAAATACTATGAACACGTTGATTAAAGTCTCTCAATGAGCAATGTCATAAGCTTTATTTTTAATCAATGGTACGAGCAGCGATAGCAGCAAAAAATGATCTGGCATATGGTTGCTTTGTTTTTATCATAAAAAAGCCACCCTTGGGCAGCTTTATTATACTTTATCAGCAGTTTTTTCGTAAGCATATGTGAGGTAAATTAAAATATTATTTTATATCATGCATTTACCCATGGTTTAATGCCATCTATAGCCACTAACAAATTAATGCTAAGCGCCAAGTAAGCTTTGACCACAAACGCGTACTGTGTTGCCATTCAAACCACCAGAAGCAGGAGAAGCTAACCATGCGATGGTCTCAGCCACATCCACTGGCAAGCCGCCTTGGCTCATTGAGTTCATTCGGCGACCCGCTTCACGAATGGCAAATGGAATCGCTTCCGTCATTTGTGTTTCGATAAATCCTGGTGCAACGGCGTTGATAGTCATTCCTTTTGTATTGCTTTCTAGTTGCTTTGCAGTGGCATCAACCAAGCCAATGACACCCGCTTTGGACGTGGCATAATTGGTTTGACCCAAGTTGCCAGCAATACCTGAGATTGATGAGACACAGACGATACGCGCATTTTCTTTTAGCACATCGTTGTCTAATAAGTAACGGTTCAACTTAGCAATACTACCTAAGTTGATATTAATAACCATGTCCCACTTGCTCTCGTCCATGTTTGCCAATGTTTTATCACGAGTGACGCCAGCATTGTGGATAACTGAGTCCAGACCGCCACGCTTTTGCGCCGCATCTGCGATTTGTGCGCCAGCATCATCACTGGTGATATCAACGGTTAAGATAGAACCACTGATTTCGCTAGCGACTTTTTGAAGGTCAGCTTGTTGCTGCGGCACATCCAAGCAGATAACATGAGCGCCTTCGCGTGCCAATACACGGGCAATCGCTTCGCCAATACCGCGACTAGCGCCAGTTACTAGCATGGTTTTGCCGCCTAGCGGTTGGTTCCAATCAACATCAACTGAATCTCCGTTACTCACACGTACTACTTGTCCTGAGACATAGGCTGAACGTGCTGACGTAAAGAAGCGTAATGTTGAATCTAGGTTTTGTTCAGCACCTTCCTCGACATAGATAAGCTGTGCAGTAACGCCGCGTTTAAACTCTTTACCAACGGATTTTACAAAACCCTCAAGCGCACGCTGAGCCAATGCAGCTTCGATGTCCGTAATTTCTTCAGGCGGGCGACCAATAATAATCACTCGGCCTGATGTGTCTACGCGGCGAGCAACGCTGTGAAAAAACTCATAAATTTCTTTGAGCTGTTCGGCATTGCTGATATTACTGGCATCAAACAATAGAACTTTAAATTTGTCATCGCCACCCGTGTTGGATTTTGCTTCCACGCCAGCATCAGCAAGCGCATCTTTGATATCGTCGCTACTATTTACAAATACTTCAGCATGAACGTCTGACAAAATACGCGCTACTGATTCACTGACGCTTTTATTGTCACCATCAGCACGGCCGACCAAGACACTACCTCGTACCAATTGCCCGCCACTCTCAAAACGATCAAGTGTCACAGGTAAAGGCAAGCCCAAATTTTTGGCAACCTTTTTACCAATAGAAGACTGAACAAAATCACCATAACGGTCTGACATAATATAATCCTATAGCTAATGGTTAAATAAAAGTAAACAAAAAATGCAACGTACCTATTTTTATAAGTTCTATAGGCTCATTGGCATCATAATTATCGATATTTAGTAAATGGCTCTAAAACTGTCCTAACTATACACTTTCATCATAAACAAGTCCAAAAATCGCTCATGTCTACAACAATCTGTAAACAAGCTAGTGTTCAAGACAGTAACTTTTTCTAGATTAAAAGAACACGACATTGTGCTAATATCAGATCGATAAGTTATGTGAAATTGAATTATCGATAACAATATATTATCAAACATGCAGCTATGCAATGTTAATATTAGACACTAACCAGTCTACAAAAGTTATATATACCAAGTTTGACGCTTTTATTACGTTTAGATAAACGTCACTTAGTTTGCCAAAGACATACATTAACATCATAAAAACGCCTTATCGTAGACAGCGCTAATAAGTGATAATAGTCAGTAATTACTTTTTCACGGCTTAAATCGTATTTTTTATTATTAATTTTCTCTCTTCTTCTACCCATATTTTTAAGGTTAATACTATGAGTAATAAAAACAATCACCCTAACAGTCCTGTTGTTGAAAGCACCGTCGTAAAAGTAAGTGATAAAAAAAATAAAGACGCCGCAACAACTAAAGCTAATGAATCTAACGTTTCTGATACTGCTGCAAGCTCAAAAGCTGCTGATGTCAAATCAACTGAGGTCAAATCGACTGATAGTAAAACAGACAACATCAAAAAAGAAACTGCCGAGAAAAAACCTAAAAATGAAACGGCTAAAGACAGTGATACTAGCGAAAAATCAACTGACGATAAAGCAGAGACGACAATGACTAAAAAGCCCGCCAATAAAACAAAGCAGACCAGCAACACTAATGCTACCTCAGGTCAAAACCGTGTGGCTATCTTGGGCGGCAACCGTATCCCATTTGCTCGCTCGAACGGTTCATACGCTGATGTCAGTAACACCGACATGCTAACGGCGGCTTTAGACGGTTTGATTGAGCGTTATAATCTACAAGACGAAGTACTGGGTGAAGTTGTGTCTGGTGCGGTCATGAAACTCAGCCGCGATATCAATCTAACGCGGGAAGCAACACTGAACACGGCGCTCAGTCCGCATACGCCAACTTATGACATCTCACAAGCATGTGGTACAGGTTTACAAGCAACCTTTGCATCTGCCAATAAAATTGCACTGGGTCTGATCGATTCAGCCATTACGGGCGGTGTCGATACTACCTCTGACGCTCCTATCGCGATTGGCGATGGCTTACGTAAAGTCCTTATCAAATTGGGCGCTGCAAAAGACAACAAGCAACGTTTAAAAGCACTGATGGGTCTGAATCCAAGAGACTTGATTGATTCGCCGCAAAATGGTGAGCCACGTACTGGTCTATCAATGGGTGATCATCAAGCAATCACTGCGCTTGAGTGGAATATCAGCCGTGAAGCACAAGATGAGCTGGCTTTTAATAGCCATAAAAATCTTGCGCGCGCTTATGATGAAGGTTTCTTTGATGACTTAATCACTCCATACAAAGGTCTGACTCGTGATAACAACTTGCGCCCAGACACTACTTTAGAAAAATTGGGCAAGTTAAAGCCTGTGTTTGGCAAAAAGAACGCCAACCCAACCATGACGGCTGCCAACTCTACTCCTTTGACTGATGGTGCTTCTTGTGTCCTATTGGGTACGGATGAGTGGGCCGAAGCACACGGTCTTAAGCCACTGGCTTATATTGTGCATCAAGAAACAGCAGCCGTTGATTTCATCGGTAAGTCTGGCACGACAGAAGGCTTATTAATGGCACCCGCTTATGCTGTACCGCGCATGCTTGAGCGTGCTGGTTTGACGCTACAAGATTTTGATTTTTATGAAATCCATGAAGCTTTTGCCTCACAAGTGTTGTCGACATTGGCGGCTTGGGAAGATGATAAATTTTGTGAAGAGCGCTTAGGACTCGATGCGCCACTAGGATCTATTGATCGTAGCAAACTCAATGTTAATGGTTCATCATTGGCCGCAGGTCATCCGTTTGCTGCCACTGGTGGCCGTATCCTAGCCACTGCTGCGAAACTACTGGATCAAAAAGGCTCAGGTCGTGCGCTTATCTCCATCTGCGCCGCTGGTGGCCAAGGCGTGACGTGTATCTTAGAAAAGTAATCTTGATCGCTTTTAAGTTAAAAAGACACGCTGGCTTATCATTGTAATCAGCATATATCTCGTAATAAAAAATGCCCTTTAATTTATTTAAAGGGCATTTTTTATTGTCTATACTTTGCTATGATAGAAATGACCTAGGGCGTGTCTTCATTTTAAGAATGGTCATAAAAATGAGATAAATTGCCGTCAAACGAGGAAAATAGCGCAAATAATATCGGGATATTAATCCACTATTTGACGATGTTTGGCAAAATTTAGCCATTTTTAGCCCATTTAGATATTATCGTTTGAATTGAAGGCACGCCCTAGATAACAGCCTCTTAAAAAATCCGATATGCCAAACAAAGGTAATATTTATGGGTAAGACAAAATTCTTATTAAGAAAAATGAGGCAAGTCATTTTTGGCTCTGAAAAACTGGTAATGACAGAGCCGCTTATAACGACTGATTTTCAATCTTTAACGACGAAGGAGGACTTAGAGCAGTACAATCAGGAACAAGCCATCTTGTCTGAGCGTATCGAAAAAGAAATTCTTGACGATGAGTTACGTCGAAAAATGCACCAAGACTTAATCGACACCTATGATGAAGAACTAGAAAATGAAATAGATGACTGTGCACGTGACTTTCGTTTTAATGGACGTGAGATGAGCGAGCAAGAAAAACTGGATCGACGTACCTACTTTCATGAATTGGTACGACTACAGCGCGAGCTTATTAAATTACAGGATTGGGTGGTTGATCGCGGTGAGCGTATCGTGGTTATCTTTGAAGGGCGGGATTCTGCGGGTAAAGGTGGCGCCATTAAACGCATTACTCAGCGCTTAAATCCACGAGTGTGCCGTGTTGCAGCCTTACCTGCCCCAACGGAACGCGAGCAAACGCAATGGTATTTTCAGCGCTACGTCGCGCATTTACCAGCCGCAGGTGAGATCGTATTGTTTGACCGTAGTTGGTATAACCGTGGCGGTGTTGAGCGGGTTATGGGGTTTTGTACCGATGTACAGTATGAAGAGTTCTTTCAGTCGGTGCCAGAGTTTGAACGTATGCTGGTACGCTCAGGTATTCGTCTAGTAAAATACTGGTTTTCTATTACAGATGATGAGCAACATGCGCGCTTTATGAGTCGGATATATGACCCACTTAAACAGTGGAAGCTCTCACCGATGGATTTACAATCACGTAGGCGCTGGGAAGACTACACCAAAGCAAAAGAAACCATGTTTGAGCGCACTCATATTCCTGAAGCACCATGGTGGGTGGTTGAAGGTAATAACAAAAAACGCGCACGGCTAAACTGTATTGCGCATCTGCTTGAGCAAATTCCTTATAAAGAAATACCTCGCGACGAAGTTGAGTTGCCCAACCGCAAACGCGATGATGAATATTACCGTGAACCTATTCCTGATGATATGTATGTGCCACCGCGTTATTAAAATGCAGTGACATTTTACTTATTTTTGTCTTATACCTTTATAAAAAAACAACCCTATAAAATTATAGGGTTGTTTTTTGGTGCTATTCATTTAGAACAAACACTGGTATGGCGGACACCATTATTCATATCTAGAAATGCTACATGGTATAAGTAGACTGCAAACTCTCTATTTTACCAGCCAATAAACGCTCAACTTCGTTTTTAATCCTTTGCCCTGCGACATCCGTACCAATCTGCACCGCAAAACCTGCGGGACGACCACTTTGTGTTTTCGCATTTATCCAAACAACCTTACCATTCATAGGTAAACGCTCGCTAGAGTTGGGTAAAGTAACGGCGATAAATACCTCATTACCTAACTGCTGAGCTTGGTCAGAGGGCACAAATAAAGCACCGTTACTTACAAAGGATAAATAGCTGGCGTATAACGTTTCAATGTTTTCAATATGGCAGGTGAGAATCCCGCCGCGTCCTGGCATTGCCATAGTCAGCTTCCTTTATTGATTGTATTTGGTATATTTAATGAATTTCTAGGGCATATAAATTTGAGCATTGACGAATCGCTACATAGAATAGTAGCCAAGTGCTGTAGTACGACTTATAAATACGCCAATTCCTGCATCAGCTTATCATAGGCGAATTTTTCTTGCACATTTTGTTGCAGGGCAACTTTGGTCTGCTGCAAACTATCGGTAAATGCCTCAAGTCCACTGTCAATAGGTTGATTTGCTTGCAAGACAGCTGTCAAATTGACGTCTTTTTGTAGCTCATTTAGCCCTAAACAGACACGGCGCATATCAAGTAGCATCATCTCAGACAGTTGGATAAATTCTACTATGCTCAATTGGTTTTGCCAATAATCACTCGCTGCCACGCTACTGCGCTTACCGCTACGTAATGCCTGCCACGTCGTCAGCCATAGCTTACGCTTACTGTACCACGGTGCTTTAGCCATGGCTATCGCGGCCAAAGGCGCGCCATTTCCCAATTGAATGAGCTGCTCAATCGCTGCCGTACTGACCGCTTCACGATTGATGGTGTGACCTAGTGCGTGGGTAACATAATCGACGGCTACCGTCGTCTTAATCGTTTGTAATGCCAGCTGCTGAACGCGGCTTTTGATAGTTGGTAGGAGCTGGGCGGGCGCGTCACTAATTAAAAATAAATGAACCTGTGACTGCGGCTCCTCTAACGTTTTTAGTAATGCATTGGCCGCGGCAACGGTCATTTTCTCAGCGTGATCTAACACACAGATACGCATCCCTTGCCCGCCTTGATAAATAAAGGGCTGCAAAGCACGAATATCATCAACTTTAATTTTAAGCGCACTACTGACATTTGCTTTGGTCGTTTTCTTATCTTTTGTTTTGCTACTTAATTTTTCTGTATTCTCAGCACTGTCTGTACTAATCGGCATACAAACAAGAGGCAATACTTGCAAACTTGGGTGCGTACCTGATCTTAGCCACTGACAGCTCTCACACTTGCCGCAAGCACCTGCTGGATGACTGTCTCGCTCACGGCATAATAACCACGCGACCAACCGCCATACAAACGCGCGTTTACCCATGCCTTCCATACCTGCTGCAAGCAGTGCATGAGGTAATGTTTGTTGTGGCAGCGATACCCGCTTCGTCAGTTGTGACCACAGCTCTTGCTGCCATGGTAATAATGGCGCAAAATAAATACTATCTGTGGTATCTACTATACCTTTATTTTCCATCGTATCACTCATGGCTATGGCTCTATTACATTACTAGGGCATGTCATCAATTAGCACACTTAATCATTTAGTGGTCTTAAAATGGCTAAATTTTGCCAAACATCGTCAA
>NZ_CAJGZJ010000031.1 GCF_904846225.1 Psychrobacter immobilis
TACTTATATACTTATATACTCAATACATACTACAGGGATCTGTATTTATGAAGGTAATCGCGGTATTAAATCAAAAGGGTGGTAGCGGTAAGACTACCATCGCAACGCATCTGGCTCGTGGCTTACAGCTGAAAGGCCATAGTGTTCTGCTAGTAGATAGCGACCAGCAGGGCAGTGCGCGTGACTGGAGAGCGGTTGATGAAGACAATCCGGTACCGGTAATTGGGCTCGACAGACCAACACTTGATAAAGATTTAAAAAGTGTATCTGATAAAGATTATGTGGTGATCGATGGGTCGCCGCAAGCTACTAGTTTGGCTATTTCTGCTATAAAAGCGGCTGATTTTATATTGATTCCGGTGCAGCCGAGCCCCTATGATATCTGGGCGACCAGCGATTTGGTTGATCTGGTGCAGCAGCGTATAGAGATGATGGATGGCCAACTAAAGGCGGCGTTTGTCGTCTCACGCGCCATTCAAAATACCAATATTGGTAAAGAGGTGGCAACCGCGCTGCTTGATTATAATCTCCCGGTATTAGAGACGCGGGTAATGCAGCGAGTCGCTTATCCTAATAGTGCGGCTCTTGGTAAGACAGTATTTGATACCGAATCGCTTAATAGCAATGCGATACAAGAAATAACTGCATTGGTCAGTGAGATTCAAACATTTTTTGGTGAGGAGTAAGTCATGAGTTTATCAGCAGGTCGTCCTAGTAAGAACGTTAAGGATCAATTGACTTTATCGGATATGACGGACAGTCCCAAAAAGACGGTACGCGTGAATTTTAACCTAGATGAAGATAAACATATTGCACTTAAACGGTATGCGCTTGAGAGCCGAAAAACGGTTACTGAGCTGTTGACTGAAATGATTGAGGAAAAGTTGGTTGAGCGATAGGTATAAAAAATTCGTTTTTTTATACCTATAAAAAGAATATGTATAAAAAACTCAAAAAATTATACATATCGTCGAACGCTGTGCTCCTTTCTAGTATCATCAGATGCTTGTTTTCTTAAGCCAGACGTAGAAGCAAGCTGCAAAGAAAATGCCCATGGCAAAACAAGCACTGTTTCCTATATCAGTATCATATAATAGAACCAAAAACGGTTAGCAGTGCTAAGGTATATTGCCCTTAATCAAAGCGCACTCAATAACGATTTAAGTTACACAAAATATAAGGGGCTTCTAGCCCCATCATTATTCCTATAGGATTTTATTATGACAAGTACTCAGCAACGTGCCGAACTACATCGCCAAATTTGGCAGATTGCAAACGAGGTTCGTGGTTCAGTAGATGGCTGGGACTTTAAGCAATATGTATTGGGTACGCTATTCTATCGATTTATAAGTGAGAACTTTTCTAGTTATATCGAAGCAGGCGATGATAGCGTCAATTATGCCGCGCTTCCTGATAGTGTGATTACTGATGATATTAAAGACGATGCCATTAAAACTAAAGGCTACTTTATTTATCCAAGCCAACTGTTTGCCACTATCGCAACAGGCGCTCATAGAAACGAAAATCTCAATACCGATTTAGCGGCCATATTCAAAGCGATTGAAGGCTCAGCTAATGGCTATCCCTCAGAGCCTGATATTAAAGGCTTGTTTGCTGATTTTGATACCACTAGTAACCGCTTAGGTAATACGGTTGCCGATAAGAACACACGCTTATCAGCGGTGCTTAAAGGCGTAGCAGGTCTCAAGTTAGACCAATTCTCTGATAATCAAATTGATTTGTTTGGTGATGCTTATGAGTATCTCATATCTAATTATGCAGCCAATGCTGGTAAGTCAGGGGGTGAGTTCTTTACCCCGCAAAGCGTTTCTAAGTTGATTGCGCAAATTGCCATGCATAAGCAGGAAACGGTTAATAAGATTTATGATCCAGCGGCAGGTTCTGGCTCATTGTTACTACAAGCTAAGAAGCATTTTGATAACCATATCATTGAAGAAGGGTTTTTTGGTCAGGAGATCAACCACACCACATATAACCTTGCACGTATGAATATGTTTTTGCATAACATCAACTACGACAAGTTTAATATTGTGCTTGGCAATACACTGTTAGAACCGCATTTTGGTGATGATAAACCTTTTGACGCCATTGTTTCTAACCCACCTTATTCCGTGAGATGGATTGGTAGCGACGACCCTACCCTAATTAACGATGAGCGTTTTGCTCCTGCTGGCGTATTAGCACCCAAATCAAAAGCGGACTTTGCTTTTGTACTCCACGCGCTGAACTATTTATCTAGCAAAGGCCGTGCAGCGATTGTTTGTTACCCCGGTATTTTTTATCGTGGTGGTGCTGAGAAAAAAATTAGGCAATATTTGGTCGATAATAACTATGTAGAAACAGTAATTGCGCTTGCACCAAATTTATTTTTTGGTACTTCTATTGCGGTCAATATTTTAGTGTTATCAAAACATAAAATGGATAATAAAACTCAGTTTTTAGATGCTAGTGGTCTGTATAAAAAAGAAACCAATAATAATGTGCTTACCGATGAATATATTGATCAGATTATGCATGCGTTTGATAGTAAAGCAGATACCGATTACTTAGCAGTCAGTATAGACAATAGTGTTATCGTTGCTAATGATTACAACCTATCGGTAAACGCTTACGTAGAAGCTGAAGACACGCGTGAAGTGATTGATATCACGACTCTCAATGCTGAGCTAAAAAATACGGTTGCTAAGATTACCCAGCTACGTACTGAGATTGATACTATCGTTACGGAGATCGAGGTATGAGCAATACAAGTTTTATGAAGATATTTCTTAAAGATAGTGAAGTCGAGTGGATGGCGTTATGGCAAGTTACTACTTGGGATAAAAGATTTAATGCGGTTGCTAAAGAAAAACAACCTAAAGTTATTAACTATCAATATTTACTTGCGGCAGAACTTTTTGATTTAGAACAAGATAATGGTGATATTTTCCTTCTCTCAACTGGTGAACGAACTGGTTGGACAACAAAAGAATTAGCAGGCAAATATCTTCATGAAGGTGAAATAGTAACAATTCCTTGGGGTAAATCACGTCCTATTAAAGATGTGATTAAATATTATAAGGGTTCTTTCGTCACAGCAGATAATCGTATAGCAACATCCAATGATACTAATAGGCTGTTAAACAAGTTTTTGTATTACTGGTTGATGAGTCAAACAAAGGTGCTAGATAGTTTTTATCGTGGCTCGGGTATCCAACATCCGAGTATGGCTGATGTTCTAGATATGAAAATCCCTATCCCACCTTTCAACGTCCAAGCCGAAATCGTAAGAATTTTAGACACGTTTACCGAGCTTACCGCAGAGCTTACCGCAGAGCTTGTAGCACGTAAGCAGCAATATGCCTACTATCGTGATCAGTTATTAACTTTTGAAGAAGGCGAGGTTGACTGGAAAGCCTTAGGAAGTCTGGCAGAAAATCTTGATTGTAAACGCAAGCCTATCACCAGTGGATTGAGAGAGTCAGGTAGCATTCCATATTACGGGGCATCGGGCATTGTTGATTATGTCAAAGACTATATTTTTGATGGTGATTACTTATTGATTTCTGAAGATGGTGCAAATCTAACAGCAAGAAACACCCCGATAGCATTTAGTATTAGTGGGAAAAACTGGGTAAATAACCATGCGCACGTACTCAAGTTTGAAACATATGCAGAAAGAAGATACGTTGAATATTATTTGAATAGTATTGAACTAACACCTTATATTTCAGGCTCTGCACAGCCAAAATTGAATCAAAAGAACTTAAACAGCATAAAAATACCTAGCCCTTCACTTAAAGACCAAGAGCGCATTGTAGCTATCTTAGACAAATTCGACACCTTAACCACCTCACTCACTGAAGGCTTGCCGCGTGAGATTGAGTTGCGTCAGCAGCAGTATGAGTATTATCGTGAGCTGCTATTGAGCTTCCCAAAGGCTGAGGTAACAGACCATGACTGAACACACCAAAACGATTGCTGAATCAAACAATTTTATCGTCCTCAATAAATATACTAAGTGTGATCAGCCTGATGGAGGCTATCAAACCGAAGACGATTTAGAGCGCGAATTACTCAAGGACTTACAAAACCAAGGTTATGAGTTTGTCGCTGGTTTAAACTCCCCCAAAACCATGTTGGCCAACGTTCGGGTTCAGCTGCAGGCGTTAAATAACGTGCAGTTTACCGATGATGAGTGGCAACGCTTTGTGATGGAATATCTCGATAATCCAAGCGATAACAGCACTGATAAAGCCCGTAAGATCCATGATGATCATATCCATGACTTTACGTTTGACGATGGACGCTTGCAGAATATCGCGCTACTCGATAAGAAGAATATCCCACGCAATAAAGTTCAGGTGATCAAACAGTTTGCCCAAACAGGCACACAGGCGAACCGTTATGATGTCACGGTGTTGGTCAATGGGCTGCCATTGGTACAAATTGAGCTTAAAAAGCGTGGCGTTGCTATCCGCGAAGCCTTTAATCAAGTACATCGTTATAGCAAAGAGAGCTTTAACTCTGATAACTCCCTATATAAATACATACAGCTGTTTGTGATCTCAAACGGTACAGACACGCGCTACTTTGCCAATACCACCAAGCGCAATAGAAACAGCTTTGATTTCACCATGAATTGGGCGCGATCAGACAACACCTTAATCAAAGATTTAAAAGATTTCACTGCTACCTTCTTCCAAAAGCATACCCTGTTGAATGTGCTCATGCATTACACCGTCTTTGATGTGAGCGATACCTCATTGGTCATGCGTCCCTATCAGATAGCGGCGACTGAACGCATTTTGTGGAAGATAAACAGTGCCTATCAAGCCAAAAACTGGAGCACTCTTGAGAGTGGCGGCTTTATTTGGCATACCACAGGCTCAGGAAAGACCTTAACCAGCTTTAAGGCTGCACGTTTGGCGACTGAGCTGCCCTTTATTGATAAAGTATTCTTTGTGGTAGATCGTAAAGACCTTGATTACCAAACCATGAAAGAGTATCAGCGCTTCTCCCCTGAGAGCGTCAACGGTTCAGACAGTACCGCAGGTCTAAAGCTTAACCTTGATAAAGACGATAATAAAATTGTCGTTACCACCATTCAAAAGCTCAATAACCTCATCAAAGGTGAGGGGCACTTGCCCATCTATGATAAACAAGTAGTGTTCATTTTTGATGAAGCACATCGTAGCCAGTTTGGTGAAGCACAAAAGAACCTGAAGAAGAAGTTTAAAAAGTTCTATCAGTTTGGCTTTACAGGGACGCCTATCTTTCCAGAGAACGCGTTAGGGGCTGAGACGACCGCTGGAGTGTTTGGTCATGAGCTACATTCCTACGTCATCACAGATGCCATTCGTGATGAGAAGGTATTGAAGTTTAAAGTCGATTACAACGACGTACGCCCACAGTTTAGCGGCATTGAAAGCGAGCAGGACGAGACGAAACTGACTGCAGCAGAGAATAAGCAGCTGTTATTGCACCCTGATCGTATTCAAGAGATATCGCAGTACGTGTTAACGCACTATCGACAGAAAACCCACCGTCTAAAGTCTGGTGGCAAAGGCTTTAACGCCATGTTTGCTGTCAGTAGTGTAGACGCTGCTAAGGCTTACTATGAAACTTTGAACCACTTGCAAAAGGACAGCGACAAACCGTTAAAGATTGCCACTATCTTCTCTTTTGCCGCCAATGAAGAACAGGATGCATTGGGTGATATCCCCGATGAAGGTTTTGAGCCTACTGCCATGAACAGCAGTGCCAAAGAGTTTTTAAGCAGTGCTATTGGCGACTATAACGCGATGTTTAAAACCAACTATGGCGTAGACAGCAAGTCCTTCCAGAACTACTACCGCGACCTTGCTGAGCGTGTCATTAAGCAGGAAGTAGACTTACTGGTTGTCGTTGGTATGTTCTTAACAGGTTTTGATGCGCCTACCTTGAACACTCTATTCGTGGATAAGAACCTGCGCTATCACGGTCTAATGCAAGCGTTCTCACGTACCAACCGTATCTATGATGCCACTAAGACCTTTGGCAACATCGTGACCTTTCGAGACTTAGAAAAAGCGACCATTGATGCCATCACCTTGTTTGGCGATAGAAACACTAAAAACGTGGTGTTGGAGAAGAGCTATAAGGAATATTTAGAAGGCTTTACCGATATCGCCACTGGCAAAGCGCGACGCGGTTATTTGGAAGTGGTCAAAGAGCTGCAACAACGCTTCCCTAATCCTGATGAGATTGTCAAAGAGTCTGACAAGAAGGACTTTGCTAAGTTATTCGGTGAGTATTTGCGTGTCGAAAATATCTTACAAAACTATGATGAGTTTGCAAGCCTAAAAGCAGTGCAAGACTTGGATATGACCGATGCTGACGCTGTTGAGACGTTTAAGGATGAGCACTACCTAAACGACGATGACTTAGCTGCGATGCAAGCCATTAAAGTACCTGCTGAACGGGAAGTACAAGATTATCGCTCAACCTATAACGACATACGTGATTGGCTACGTCGTGAAAAGGCGGGTGACCAGCAAGATGAGTCCTCGATTGATTGGGATGACGTGGTGTTTGAGATAGATTTGCTCAAATCACAAGAGATCAATCTTGATTATATTCTTGAATTGATTTTCGAGCATAATAAAAACACCAAAGATAAATCAGCCTTGGTGGAAGAAGTGCGTCGTTTGATTCGGGCAAGTCTTGGTAACCGTGCCAAAGAGAGCCTAGTGGTGGATTTCATCAATCAAACCAACTTAGATAGTATCCCTGATAAATCCAGCATTATTGATGCCTTCTTTAGCTATGCTCAGGTAGAACAGCAACGTGAAGTCAAAGATATGATTGCCGCTGAAAATTTGAATGAAGAGGCAGCTAAGCGTTATATAACCGCATCTTTAAAGCGTGAGTACGCCAGTGAGAATGGTACGGAGTTAAATGAGGTCCTACCTAAGCTAAGTCCTCTTAATCCGCAGTACCTAACCAAAAAGCAAAGCGTTTTTCAGAAAATATCGGCTTTTGTTGAGAAGTTTAAGGGTGTGGGTGGGAAAGTGTGATTAAACCGCCCCGATATTATCGAAAAAAGGTTGTCTTCAATTAGACCAACGATATTTTTTAGGTATACCTCTCATCAAACCGTCAAGCACTTTAAAACTAGTGCTCTGACCTAAAACGGCTCTATAACTTTTTATCGAAGTAAGGTGGAAAGTTAGGATAGAATAGAGGTGCCAATAACAGTTAGATTAAAGGAAGCCATATGTCAGCAACCAAGGAAGAGATAGCTGAGTTCATGAAGTCTGAGTTTCCTCAAGCAAAGTACAAGATTGAGGCAGTAAATAGCAGTGGGTCAATTTTATCCCATGATATTGGTATAGATGAGTTGAGACCTGGAGGTACTGTATCGGGACCTGTAATGATGGGAATTGCTGATGTGGCTCTTTATGTGGCTATCTTAGGTAGAATTGGCATAGTACCATTAGCAGTAACCACGAGTCTAACTATCAACTTTTTACGTAAACCAACTGCAAAATCACTCATTATTGCTGAGTGCAAACTGCTAAAAGTTGGAAGAAGTCTAGTCGTAGGTGAGGTTTCTTTATACTCAGATGGATCTGACGAATTAGTTGCCCATGTTGTGGGAACCTACTCGGTACCACCAACCAAGAACAAGTCTGAAAATATGTAAAAGATATCAACTTAAAGCCCTTTGCTCAAATCCTAGTGAAATAGATCAGGCGTCTTTACTGGTCTAGTTCCCTAGTGAGGGCTTGAACACTAGGCTGTAGGATGATGGTATCAAAGTTTTAACTTGCTGAGATAGTCACAGTGTACTTCATGGTGTACAAAACGTTAGCTTATCAAGCTTAAGATTAGCTGTCACCAGTAATCCTGCTCAGCTTTAGTAAGCCATTCATTAAAATTCTCGAATATCATGAATGAAGGCAAATAAGTAAGATCAACTACTATTACTCTTGGATCACCTGAACAATCATCGCCATCAAAGTAAGCCATCCATTCGCTGTTTTGAGCGAATGGAACTAAGTTAAAATCCTTAATTTTATTGTTTCTAAGACTATATGATAGTTTCGCTCCTTCAGTTGTAGAGTCTAGGAACCACCATTGAAAATACTCATCAGACTTGACTGTTTCTGTATTTTTTGTCAATTGGATGTAAGCAGCAGGATAAACGAATCCTACTGGTAATATTTCTGATGAATAAGGTTTAAAACTTTTTTGTTTGATCATTACTTTATTACCTCTGGGTCATATTGATCGATGCGCTATACAGGCATCGAACAGCCAGCTTTCTGTGGGTAAATGTTATAAACTTTTCAAAAACGTTTTAGCCTCAATGGGCTTAGTAAACTGAATAAATTTAATATGCTGGTATTCAGGTTTGTTTATTAACTGACGAACCTTTTTACGATTTTTCTTATGCGTTGTAATCGTCCACCATATGATAGATTTTTTGGAAAATAGTCTTTTTAAGCTCTCTACATTATTGGTATCCCACAGCTTCTTTCTACTCATAGTCCTAAATATGGCACGCCTGAAAGCACGAGACAACACTAATGGGAACGAATAGTTCAGCCAAATGACGGTGTCGATATCTTTCCATTTTATAGGTATCGTCCGACTATAATTACCATCTAATACAAACGCTGGCTTATCTAGCGCCTTTTCAATATGTTTGATAAAAGTTTCATCATCAACATGCTGCCAATCATCCAGCCAAAATAATCCGTCCATTTCAACATATGCACAGTTAAGCTTATCTGCTAGAGCTTTGGCAAACGTAGATTTCCCTGAACCCGATGTACCTAACACGTTGATTCTTTTCATGGTTATACCATCTCAAATACTTATGAATACTTCGGCAATATCCAAAAAATGCACGTAGTATGCTTAAATTAGACTTTCTATTAGTTTTTATAAGCTCAACAATATTACTAAATCACCAAATGGCATTTAAGCACTTAATCCCCATTGCTTACGCATTGAGCTATGAATCACTAGCTTTCAAAATGATAAATAGACTTAGCGCTGCTTGTCGGCGCACTTTCTATCGTATTTAAATCGTCCGTTATGTTAGCTTTAACATCACCTAAATTGGGAGATGAAGGCGTGAGCCACAGCACCATAATCATGCCTAGTAGAACGAAAGTAACACCTACTAAACGCCCAGCATTTATTTCTTTCACCGGTAAATTCATAAGACCGTACTGGTCTAATATTAATGAAATAAGCATTTGACCCGCTATCACGCAAACAATAAAGCGAGTTGCGCCCAGGCGAGGGACTAGAATTAATGCGGATGTAATATAGATGACGCCAGCTATGCCACCAAACCAGACCCACATTGGTAATTGTCCAATTTCACCTAATATTGGCGCAGGGACACGCATAGCGAGAATGACAGGTATTGCTATAAGCACACTCACCAATAACGACACTACTGTAGCCCAAAGAGGATGTCCAAGAGCGCGGCCTAATTCAGCATTACTTGCAGCTTGGAGAGGGACTAAAGCGCCAGCAACTAAGGCGATAATGGCAAAAGAGATACCAGTAAGTGATAGATTCATACGTTTGCTCCAGATTTATTTAATTCTCTGGAAGAATTATTTCATATTAAAAATTTGAATTGAAATTATTGTTTTTTTACTTCACTATTCGTCATATGAATAACTTAAGACGTATTGACCTTAATTTGCTCGTGACGTTGCACGCATTATTAGTAGAAAAGCACGTATCACGAGCCGCTCTCCGGTTACATAAAAGTCAGCCGGCAGTTAGCCACGCGCTGGTCCATTTACGTACCCTATTTGATGACCCTCTATTGGTTCGACGTTCAGGAAAATTGGAATTGACTTCGCGAGCGAGCGAGTTAATCCTGCCCTTGACTGATGTTCTAGAGCAGCTTGGTGCGTTGATTGAAACACCAGAATTCAACCCTCTCAGTGCGAAGCGAGTATTTCGTCTGGCTATGTCTGACTATGGCGCGCGTGTATTTATGCCGAGTTTGGTGCGCTCATTGAGAGTGCTTGCGCCTAATATTGAGCTTGAGGTGAGTCAAGGAAGCCGCGAAGCGATGATGGCGAATGTGTTCGATGGTGAAACTGACATGGCTTTCGGTGTCTTCTCAGATAAAGTGCCAGAAGCGCTTCGTATGCACACCTTGTTTGTTGAGTCTTTTGCTTGTTTGGCAGACAAAAGCACTTTGCCAGAGAGTGGTATTCTCGATAAAGATAGTTGGTTGGCTCGACCGCATATCCTCGTTGCCATGCAATCAGGTGCTAATAATGAGATTGAACGTGCACTTAGTGGCGCAGGATTAAGTCGTCATGTTGTAATGACTTTGCCACATTGGGGAATTGCTAATCAATTAGTGGCTGGTACCGACCTGATTTTGACAGCGGCGCGGCGTAGCTTTGATATGACTGATAGCAACTCACAGGTTCAAATATTCGAACCGCCTTTCCCAATTGAATCATTCGACTTTAAATTGCTCTGGCATCAACGCCGTGAGGGTGATGCGGCGCATAACTGGCTGAGGCAATTAATTATTAGTGTGCTTAATTCAGAGCTTAACGAAAGAAGTTAGAAGAACTACGTAGAACAATGACTCAACCTAGGCTGTAAGCATATATTTCTATGCTGTATAGCGCATCGATCACAAATAAAATGTGTATGGTAAGTACACCATGAAGTACACTACTGTCACTTGAACCATTGCTACCACTAGCCCACAGCCAAAGATTTAAGTCCCATGTAGGGTGCCGAACCAGTGAAAGCGCCTGATTGGTTATCTTGGGGTATGCCCTAGTGAAAACTGATTCATGCGACATAAGAATGGTTTTTTTAATGACTAAGTTTGTTTTTGTTTGATATATATATCGTGCCAAGCGTGATGAAGACCACGGTTTAGTGATTGTCGCAACCAATCAACTAGAAACAGTGGATGCGATGACGAGCTATGCTAAGCGTTGGGAAATTGAGAATTTATTTGCTTGTTTAAAGGCGCGTGGCTTTAACCTTGAAGATACCCACTTAACCCATCTTGATCGGGTCAGTAAATTACTCGCAGTGAATGCATTAGCATTTTGTTGGGCTTATCATGTCGGTATTTATAAAGAGAAAGATGAGCCGTTAAAATGCAAGTTGAAGTCAAACTCTCGCCCTTAAGCCAGTTTGTTTGCGCTTGGCCTAGATTTTTTGATTGAGGGCCTTCGCTTGGTATTTTTTAACAATGATAAGACTGTATTTCGATAGTTAGCTAGTTTTTTAACCCCTAAACCCATGAAAATCGGTTGGGAATGATTTTTTTGTCATGTGCAGAGAAAAATAAGTTAAAGATTTTTTTACTAGCTGTTTTAGCGATAACCATTATTTAAGATAATCTCGTTAAAGCAGCTATGACCTAACCTTTAAATGTTAAAAGTTAAGGGTAAATTTGAAAAATTAAGGAGTTAAAATGACTTTACGACATTCTTCTTCACGCTTTTCGAAAATTTCATAACCTTTAGCAGCGTCAGACAAATTCATACGGTGAGTAATAATAGCTTCAGGTGATAAATCACCATTTTCAATATACTCTAATAATTGTGGTAAATACTTGTGTACATGGGTTTGGCCCATTTTGAAAGTAAGCCCTTTATCAAAAGCGTCACCAAATAAGAAACCATGAATGGGTCCTGCATACACACCAGGAACACTAACGACCCCGCCACGACGCACAGCTGCAATACATTGACGTAAAGCTGCACCACTTGACCCTTCAATTTTCAAATTGGTCATTATTGTTTCTAGCATACTGCCTTTGGCTTCAAAGCCAATCGCATCAATAACGCCGTCAACGCCGCGATGTCCTTTGGTCTGTTCAATGATGAATTCAGCAGCATCTACCTTATCGAAATTAACCGGAATAGCCCCGTACGTATCTTTGGCATACTGCAAACGGTAGTCATTATGATCTACCACGAAGATCTGCTCAGCGCCTAACATTTTGGCACAAGCTGCTGATAACAACCCCACAGGACCCGCACCATAAATAGCTACGGTTGAACCTTTAGTAATATTGGCATTAGTTACGGCCTGCCAAGCAGTTGGTAAAATATCTGATAAAAATAAAACCTTCTCATCTGACAGTGAGCCAGGTACTTTGAACGGACCAAAATTACCTTTAGGAACCCGTACAAATTCTGCTTGTCCACCAGGAATCCCACCATATAAATGGCTAAAACCAAATAAAGCAGCTGGTGGCGGAATTATTTTTTTATTAATAGCAGCGCCTGGGCCTGTATTTGTAGTCTCACAAGCGGACATTAGGTCATGCTGACAGAAAAAGCAGTTACCACATGCAATAACAAAAGGAATAACAACTCTATCGCCTTTTTTAACCGCAGTGACTTCAGAGCCTACTTCTTCAACCACACCCATAAACTCATGACCGAAGATATCGCCTTCCTCGGTTGCAGGCATTTTGCCACGATACAGGTGTAAATCTGAGCCACAAATTGCAGTCGCAGTCACACGTAAAATAACATCATCTTTTTCTTGCAGTTTAGGCTCTGGGACATTGTCCACTCGCACATCTTTAGCACCGTGATAGGTTAAAGCACGCATAATATCTCCCATTAAGTAAAGATTGCAAAATCTAGATAAACAATAAGCTGTGATAATACAAAATGAAAATTATTAGAATCAGTGGTTTACGTTATCTAAGTTAAGTATTACTCAATTATATTAGCACCCTGAAAATCGAGATTTATAATTAACGTGTGTTAAAAAGGTTGCGTGTTGTAAGTAAAAAATTGTAGTGGTCAACTAATTTAGGACACCTGATAAAATTCAAACCTACATCGCCATTCCTTATAACCCTGAGTCGAGAACGGATAATAATTATAAGCGTTGGCGCAACTTTTATGACCGCCAAGATCTGTTAGTAGTTGACGAGTTATGGTAGCTTGTGTCAGGTGGTCAATTTTCACTCAATGATATGATTGATATTTTTAGAGAGATCGGTGCTGAGTCTAAAGAAGATATCGAGAAGGCTTTAAATACAGATCATTTTTGAGCTAAAAAATCTTGCTATTGCGCATAACACAGTAGCAAGATCTCTAATTAAGGGTACCGATATTAGAATTTATAATTCACAGTTAACGCTATAATCTTGCCCATCTTTCTTACTTATACTTATAATCCCATAATCAGATTTAGTATGCCACTCGTAGCTCATGTTAGGATCTGAGTCGTTAGTATAGCGAGCGCCAGAACCTGAAACTGCTTGGTTAAGAGTAACGTTTTTATTATTTAAACCAATCTTTGGCAAGCGAATATTTAAGTTAGCGACTTGCCCATCGTTTGAATAAGCTGTCATTACTTTTCCGCCATCTTCACAAGTAAAAGTACTTTTTGAATTACTAATATTCTCCGTAGGAGATATTGTCTCACAAGCTGTTAGTAATAAAATAATCGGCGTTACTGCTAGTAGTTTTGTCATATTATTGCTCAATAGGTTGCATGTTTATTTATATAACTATAGTAGTGATAGCCATAAGCCAGAATACGTCATGTTAGCTTAAGACATCATTCCTATTGTCATTTTTTTTAATTTTAAATTACTATAAATGTTAAAAACACTTATTGATTGGATCGATATAATGAGCAAATTTGATGTACAAGAGCTTCAAAAAAAATTTGAACGTTGGCATAGCTTACATGAGCAAATACAACAAGCTCAGGAAAAATGGTTAGAGGCTGATACATTATTATCTGAACTACTCACTTATTATCAAAGTGAGCAATGGTTCGATGATCATGATAGCAATCTTATGGTTGATTGTGCAGCTGGTGTGCATTCCATCACAAGTGAGGACGCTTTATGGAATGCACTAACAGAACATCGAGAACAGGCTGTTCGTTGGATGAAATTAGGGCTGGATGTTATCGAAAAATAGCTAATCCTAATGATTCTATCCTGCCTTATATTGCGTACACATTTAAGTTTAATTAAGTTGCATTTTTTAGCAGCCGTTATTTTTTAAGCGAAAAAGCGACCGTTTTATTGCCTATCCAATTAACCCAACTGACGGGGAAGAGGCGCAACTGCAATCTAATTAAATTTGCCATGACGCCTGGCACGACCAAAAACTGCCGCTTTTCTACGCCTTCAAGCATAGATTTCACGGCATCGTCAATTTTTAATTCTCCAGCCAGTTTTTTCATTCCAACGCCCGCTTGTGACATCACACCAACTTCTGCTTGGGTCAGCGGTGTATCTATCGGTGGTGGGGCAAAGACTGTGACGTCAATACCAAGTGGTTTCCATTCAAAGCTGAGGGATTGCATCATACCCCAAATAGCAAATTTTGAAGCGCTATAAGAGCTGTAGCCATAACTGCCCGTGAAAGACGCCATGGAGGCTGTGACCATGACTTGATCGCCGCGTGATAAAAACGGTCGCACAGCAGCCAAAACGTTACGAGTTCCGAATAGATTGATAGTCAGCACGCGCTCGAACTGTTCTTGGCTCATTTCATCAAATGTCCAAGGTCCGGTAATGCCGACAAAGTGCATCAAGATGTCAGGTGACTGCTTACTTGCCGCATCGGCGATTTTCTTGGTTGTCATATCAGCGTCGGCGACATCTAATTCATAGCTCACGATCGAAGCTTTATTTTTGTTCAAGCCTTGCAGCATGACAACGGCTTCATCAAGCGATTGCCTATCAAACAGTACCAGGTTGGCATTTTTTTGGATCAGCTGCTTAGCCGTTTCAAGTCCGATACCGGAGGCGGCACCAGTGATATAAACGGTCTTATTGCTAAAGTAATTCATCAAGCGCTTTCCTTTTGCAATGAGCTGTCTTTTACCGCGCTTGTTTGTTCTATTGAGCTTGGCTGTTTTACCGATTTTCTCTGTAAGCTTCCAAACTTTGCCTCGCCAATCAGGTGACTGACTTTGTGCCCAGGAAACAACCAATAAGGGGTCGCTTCACTGCTTGAAGCGCAATTAGGGAAGTCAGGGTTGTTAGAGGGACCAGCGATGGTTTTTTCAATAACCATCGAGATATATTGCTCGTTACTGCCTTCTAGCGTATTGCCGTTTAGGATAACTTCCATACCCGTCTCTTTAGCATAACGGCGAATAGTATTTACTTTTGAGTTCATTGGTGCATAAGCATCGGCACCGACGCCATTCTCTGATGTGACTCTTATGCCGTCAGGTACACGCGCCACCAGCGAGTGATTACCTTCGGTGTGTCCTGGGGTATGTACCAGTGCTAAGCCTTCCCCTAATTGGATACTACCCGTAAACTTGATGACTTTGTCAGGATCGACGCCTTCGATACCATTCGGACAATACCAATCTGCCTGCACTGGCAATAGTGCTGTGGTACTTTGCCATTCTTGCTCATGGACTAATAACTTGGCGTTGGGAAAGTAAGCAGCTTTATCTTTAGTGCCTAACCAACGGCGTATATCTTGGGTATGTAGATGGTCGTAGCTGATGTAATCAACGTCTTCAGGAGATAAGCCAATTTCGGCTAAGGCGCCAACCACGTCACGGATGACAGGAGCAACGACGTTTTCAAGCGATGTCCAGCTTGGCATTTTCCCCGTTAAGCGCTTAAAAAATGGTGTTTCGCGGTCTGCTTCAATATCGGAAGGAGAAAATAACAGCGTTTTCATTTCACCCAAAAAGTCGCGATACTGCACGATAAACAAACGATTTAGAATATGAAGATAAGGAAATTTATAAGTGCTCTGGGCATAGACGCCACTATAGGCGTACCATGTAGGATAGGGAACACGCACCATGTCGGCGCTTTGATAAAACTGTACCGGCGCTTCATCCATAAAGCGTTCTCTAAAGGCATTTGCATGTTTGCGAGCTGCTTTTAGGCGCTCTTGAGGCAACGGGCTTTGGCGAATGCCATCAAAGTCCTGAATAGCTTTCATACCGAGCGATGTTAGATCCATAGTGCATGTCCTTATAACTGATGGGTGTCTTAAATTAATACTAACAGTATTGTTTTAAGCTTTACAGCGACTTCAAAAACTGCTCAGTTTATTAAATCGGACATATTAAAACTTATTCCAATAAGGATCACCACCAAAACGCTCGGCGATAAAATAGTTTTCTGGGTATACCCTAAGGGAACCACCTATTTCACCCTTCAAACCTATTAACAGACTACTTAAAGCAGACTGTTAGCATGGAACCATCTATAACAGACTTTTGAATTATAAGACTGGCTGCTGTGCTTTTTTCCTATCATTAGCCTATACCTAAAAAATAAAACCTCTAAACGATAATATATCTATCATTAGGCTTGTTATTAATGTTAAATGATAGTAATATCTTATTATTATCAATGAACATTGGTTATTAAGTCTAAATAATATAGGTGGCGTTATGACCGTTCGTATTTATGTGAGAGCCAGCACTAAGGATCAAGACGCTAAGAGAGCCTTGTCTGACTTGATTAGCTTTAGCCAAAGCTATAACGATAACCATGTTGAGTACGTTGAGCATTTCAGTGGTACAAAGCTCGATAGGCCAGTATTAGCTAAGCTATTAAAGGACGCTGATCAAGGCGATATTCTGCTGGTTGAAAGCGTGGACAGATTAAGCAGGCTATCTCAAGATGATTTTGCAATTCTAAAGCAGCGCATCAAAGACAAGGGCTTGCGATTGGTGGTGGCCGATCTACCAACCACACATACGGTAAGTAAGGGCATGACAGGTGAGATCCTAGCAGTGATTAACCATATGCTGATCGACTTGTTAGCAACGATGGCAAAGCTTGATAACGATAAGCGTAGAGAGCGTATTAAGCAGGGGTTAGCGAATAGTGGTTATAAGCCCACAGGTAAGAAAGCCAATACAGTGAAACATAATCGTATTAGAGAGTTGGCCAGTCAAAACAATATGACGAAAGAGGAGATTGCTAAGGCGGTTGGTGTTGGGGTGGCTACGGTTTATCGGGTGTTAAAGCAGGGCTAACAGCTGAATAGTTGAGGTATTTTAAATAACAGTTTGTCTTTTTTATAGACACGATACTATTAGATATATAAGAACCAACTTGGAAGTTTTTAATCATGCAACCGACTTATTATAGTGTTTAACAAGTAATCTACAGTTTCGTCAAGCATGAACCGATGTAAACGTTAAATAACATTTTAGTCTTATTCATAACTTTTATTATTTCTTATTATTTATGGCACGTCAGCTTGATTAGGTTTTAAAAGCTATTATCCTACCCAATTTTTTGTCTAAACCTCATAGATTCAAGAGTAGCCAGCCATATCAAAGGTAGAATAATCAGCGCAGACCCTACTAACAAAGTCATATTTGGCACTTCATTAAACCATATGATTCCAACCACCACCGCCCCTATTAAACCTGAGTATTCCGCACTAGAGACTTTGTACGCTTCAATGTGTCGATACACCTGTACGCATATACCTGCATAAATCAAAATGAATATATTTGAACTGGCGGCCGTAATCAATGAGCGCCAATCAAATGGCTGTCCTTCCCAAATAGCCAAACCAAGCGCGAATGGGATTCCTAATAAATTGGTCAAAAGTAGCGTTTGATAGACAGTATGATGTTGTGGAAGTTTACGAACTAACAGATTGTTTAGCGCCATGGTTACCGCCACTATAAGGGCAAACACCGCCCCTAAATTGATCTGTTTCGGTTGTACAATAACGAGGATACCAGCAAAACCTAATATAGAGGCTGCGATAGTCGGAAAATTTAATCTGTCTTTATAAAATAAAAAACCCAGTGGTAATACAAATAAAGGTGCGGCATAAAAAATAGCATTCGCAGTCGCAAGAGGCAGTGCTTGAAGAGACAGTACCATGAATATCACACCCAATAACCACACGTGACTACGAACAAAGTGCCATTTTATATTACTGAATAACTTGTTCTTTTTATTAATTAAGCAAAATGGCAACAGCATTAAAACCGCTGTGCATTGACGAAACAGGATAAATTGATATACCGCCGTCTCAGAGGGCAAGGCCTTTATCAAGGCGTCTGAGAAGACCGCAATGATATTTCCTAGTACCAATAGCGTCATGGCAAATGCAACACTCATCTTTGGCATTCTTAGCCTCCCCGCCCTATTCAGAATTCAGAAACTGTTAAAACCCCAATGGGTTCATGCTGATTTAACGATCTGTTAGGCAGTATATTCAAGTAACGGTATGATGTATAATGATATAAAACATATTTAGTATTACCTGAGGTAATAATGGATTTACCACCGCTGCGTGCAATACAGTGCTTCGAGTCCGTTGCACGGCTTAACAGCTTTTCAAAAGCAGCAGAAAGCCTCAATGTGACACAAAGTGCCGTGAGTCACCAAATACGCATCCTTGAAGAGTATCTTGGGGAAGCAATGTTTTACAGGCAAGGCCGGACCTTTTCGTTGACAGAGGTTGGTGAGCGTTATTTCACAGATGTGAGTGGCGCATTGGGTCTACTTTCAGATAGTAGTCAGATTATTAAACATGGAAAACCTGGGCATATACGCTTAGCTCTGTACAGTTCAGTCGCAGTGAATTGGTTGATTCCTCGACTAGAAGACTTCTATAGACAGTATCCAGAAATAGAACTCACTTTAGATATGGTTAATCATCCCTCTGATTATAATGAGCAAAGGGCCGATTGTTATATCACCGTCGATCCTCCTCCACATGCTTTCATCAGTAAGTTTTTATTTACTGAAACTTTATATCCTGTGTGTGGTCAAAAGCTTTGGGAGAAAATAAGAGATAAACCCCTTCCTGACGCATTGTGGCGGCATCCAATATTGTCTGTGAGATATGCAGATACAAGCGTGAATACAGCAGAGGATTGGCTGCGGTGGTGTAAGGCAGGCGGATTTGAATTGCCAAGCGATATAAAGATAAATCATTTTAGTCATGTACTACTAGCGATAGAAGCCGCAAGGTACAATCTGGGCATTACTCTTACCAATAATTATATGATGCAGGATGACGCTTATAAACAAAATATCGTTAGAATTCCAATGCACGAGTTTCTAACAGGGGACCAATTTTACTTCGTTTGCAAGGAATTAAAGAATAATCAGGATGATATTATTAAATTAAGCGAATGGCTGAAATCCCAATGTAATTAAAAAAATCTTTACCTTATTTGTTATCAAAAGATCAAATTATGATTTGTTATAGGGGTTTAAAATGATGATTTAGAAAATCCCGATCAACAATTCATAAAGACTCATATCCTCAATAAATAGTCATTTATTTTATCTGATCTTAAATAAGATATAGTCAATAATTCATAAAGACTCATATCCTCAATAAATAGTCATTTATTTTATCTGATCTTAAATAAGATATAGTCAATCCAACTTAAAGTTGTAACAGCAGACATTGCTGAATAAATGATTTAGATCATTCTCACCCCAGCCCTGCCTGAGCTTTTTTACCTCAGCCCATTTGTGTTCAATAGGATTTAGATCAGGACTGTAAGGCGGTAGCCAGAGTATACGGTGACCGTGTCGGTTTAATAGCTTTTTGATACGTTTGTTCTTATGAAATCTGGCATTGTCCATGACGATGACACATTTGCGACCAAGCTTTGGAATAACGTTATAAAGACTTAACTATATGTTATCTATCAGCCCACTTTAGAACTGACTTTTAGACTAAACCTAGAAACAATACAAATAAAAAAGTTAAGTAATGCATAAGGATTAGATTATGATTGCTAATGTATTTAATTCCATCGCAGACTCCTTCTTTAATTTTTTACTAGCCATTATTTGCGTACTCATGTTATTGGCACCACTGTATAAATGGAAGTCTCGTCCTAACAAGGCGCTCACCAAAAGAATAATAATAGCAATTTTTTTAATTCCAGTCTCTTTATATCTTCTAGTAGATACTTTCAATACTAAAGACCAGCAAAAAAACGATCAACTGTTATCAGTTGCTCATTTATCTGAAAGAGATAGGCCATTAGAAAATGAAAACCATATTAGTATGCCTGATAAGCATGCTTTTGCAGCGGCCCTTGAATTGAATGGTATTAGAACAAAACAAAATAACGAGAGCCGGACCAACCTTAAAGAGAATAAAGATGAGCATCAAGAAGGTAGCTCTCAGGTAAGTCTTCACTCTGAAAATAATAATGGAGGGTTGTAGACTTGTGGCACAACTCTTTGTGTATGACGAACTGATGGTCAATCCATCTGATCTCTACTATCAAATCCGTAGTAACAAACTTCGCGGATTTTAGTGACGCAGCCTGACAGTAAAAATCAAACTACACCTATCTTGGCGATACACTATCTCATTTTTCAAACCCACGAAGGCGATGTGATTTTGGTTGAGCAGTTTGACCGCTTAGCACGTTTGAAACAAGCTGATTAGGTTACTCTCAAAAGAATGCTATCAGAGAAAAAGTTGGCAGTCGTATCAAAAGAGCTGCCGACCTCACATATGGCGCTTCAATCTGAGAATAGTACTGAATTTATGAGTAGCGTGTTGCAAGCCATCAATTCAATGTTACTTGATATGCTCGCTGCTATTAGAAAGGACTATGAAGATCGGCGTAACCGTCAGATGCAAGGTATTGCTCGTGCTAATACAGAAGATAAGTATTCAGGACGTATGAAAGATTCCGAGAAACGTAAGATTATCGCTAACCTCCTAAAATCTGGACATAGCTATACTGAAATGCAAGCTACGGCTAAGTGTTTTCGTCAACTGATAGCTGTTGTAGCTATAAAAATGGGTCGATACTCAAATACTCAAATACTCAAATACTCAAATACTCAAATACTCAAATACTCAAATACTCAAATACTCAAATACTCAAATACTCAAA
>NZ_CAJGZJ010000032.1 GCF_904846225.1 Psychrobacter immobilis
GTGGTTTGATTATTATCGTCAAGCTGCATAACTAAAATCTCCCAAGTTTAACTATACGGATTTGACGGCAGGGGTCACTATAAATTTAAAATTTTGTTCAAAATTTAAATGAGAGTGACGTTTGCTATCTGTTTAATTTTGTGTGAATAACTTGCTCCGCTTCGAGATTTTTATCATGTCTGTTATGGTAAGAACCAATAAGTTGATAGCGAATCGACAACTTATTTTTATAAATATATTTTGTACAAGGTATCTTTTTAGAAGATATCTTTCTATAAAGCATTTCCAAATAATAACAACATAATTATAAGGTCGAACATTATGAGTACTGATTCTAAAAACAATAATGCTAAAAAAAATAAAAAACCTGTTATCGATAACTCTGAAGATCTAAAAGACAGACTCACTGAGTCTATCGATGCTTTTAAGCTGCGTGCCAATCTTCTGATGGCCAATATAAAAGAAGGCGGGGATGATGGCTACGATCATTCAACGACCACTGCCGGTGAGAAAGGACTTAAATCAGGTAAGGTTTCAGAGTTAACGGTTATCGCACCTCTAAAAGAAGGCGGTGCAGAGCGTTTAAAGGAGATTTTAAAAATCGCTGGCGGCAATCTAAAAGGTGCCACGCGGGTTGGGACGTTGCACGATTTGCGCTTTGTATTTTTAGATGACGATACTAGAGTGCTATTTTGTACCGCTTATGATGGCGATTGGGACCCTTATATCGACGACTTTGCGACCAAAATCCCTGAGCTAATGGATATCTTATTTGGCAGCGTTGAAGGTTGGCCTGGCATTAAAGACCCCAGTGTCAAACAGTTCATTCTAGATCATCAAATCACTGCCGCCGGTTGGTATGTGGGTATCCCGCATCTTACAATACAAGATATTCGCCGCCAAGACCGCATCGTCAAAGGCATTAATAAAGCGCTGGATGAAGCACAGTCTTAATGCGGGTAGTGAAGCGGTAAGATATTACTAATTTATGCCATTCTTTTATATCACCATTTTTAAATGGGCTGGACGATATAAAAGAATGGCAAAGTAAACTCATACAATGATAAAAATAGGTTTAATAATGAGTAAAAATACTGGAAATAATAATAAGAATGATAGTACCTCAAAAGACAATCATCCTTTAACCACCAAATTACACGAATTGAAAGACGAGTTCGGCAATCGTATCGAAGACAGCAATTTTGAATCTTGGTTAGCAGATATTAAAAAAGAAGTCGGCGATGGTATCGAGACACTAGCCCATAAAGCACGCGGCGTCTTTAATCCAAACAAAGTCACTATGCAATTAGAGGATATTCAATCTATTATTTTACGCGATCGACCGACGCCTTATTTCGGCACGGTCGTCGCCCTAAAGATTAACAATGCGCAAGTCGGGCGGCAACTACTCAAAACCGTTTTGCCAGACGTGACTTGCAGTAAGGCGTGGCATAAAGACATGCAGGCGACGCTATCTACTGTCATGACTTACCAGGGCTTGGAGGCGCTAGGCGTGCCACAGTCGTCATTAGATAGTTTTCCAGAATCCTTTAAAGCAGGTATGGCAGGACGCGCTGATAAATTACGTGATGCTGGCGTCAATGCACCAGGAAATTGGGTTGCTCCTTTTGGTGAACAGGGCGATATCCATGTTTGCGCGGCGATTATTGCTGATAGCAAAGAAAAGTGGCAAATAAAGCTGAAGGAGCTGCAAGACAATATCAAGTCATATATCGATGAGAATAATCCAGCAAAAGGCGATATTGAAATTCTCATGGAGCATGCTTTCGGTTCAGACAATAACGTTAAAAACGTCTTCGGTTATCGTGATGGCATCAGCAACCCAGAGATTAAAGGCAGCGGTATTCAGACACCGTCCAGTAATACTGATGATGCCGTTGCAGCAGGGGAGTTTGTATTAGGTTATGAAGGAGAGGCGGGCACGATAGCACCAATGCCGCAGCCAGAAATCTTGGGCAAAAACGGCTCGTTTATGGTACTGAGGGCTTATAACAGTCATGTGGCCGCCTTTAATAAATTTCTAAAAGAAAATACGCAGAGTGACGAAGAAGCGGAGTTACTGGGCGCAAAAATGTGGGGACGTTGGCGTTCAGGTGCGCCTTTAGTCTTGTCTCCTGAGCATGATGACCAAACGCTTGGTGATGATCCAAGCCGTAATAATGATTTCGGTTATAAAGATGACCCTTATGGTAAAAAATGTCCATTTGGTGCGCATGCTAGGCGTATGAATCCAAGAGACAGCAAAGACTTTATTTTATCTGATGTGCGTTTGCATCGTATTGTTAGACGCAGCGTTGGTTTTGGTGAGGCATTGTCGCCCGATGTAACTGAGGATGATGGCAAAGAGCGCGGGTTATTCTTTATTGGTATCAACGCCCATGCTATGGAGACCGTTGAGTTTTTACAATCTCAGTGGATCAATGATGGTAATTTTATGAGCTTAGGAGAAGAAAAAGATCCGATGCTTGGTGTCCATCATGGCGATAAAGACGCAGCTGCCGATACCTTTACCGTACCTGCTGACCCTATTCGTCAGCGCTATCACGGTATCGAAACCTTCAATACCTTGTACGGCGGTGAGTATTTATTTATCCCAAGCTTATCGGCATTAGAATGGATTAGTGAATTGTCTTAGAAGTTTAAAAATTACGTTTTCTTTACAAGAACAGCTACTTATAAAAAAGGATTAAAAAAAATGTTAAAAAGATTATTTAAACCTAAATATGTGCCTTATGATGCAAAATATATTCAACTGAGCGCAGAAGACGAACGTAATATCCGCACCATTACCGACGATATTAAAAGCTATATCTCTCGAAGTGATAAGGCCAGTGACATTGATTATCACACGCGCGATGCCCATGCCAAAGGCTACTGCGCCCTTAAAGCCAAGTTTGAGATATTAGACAATCTGCCTGCTGAATACGCGCAAGGTTTTTATGCCAAATCAGGCATTCATGATGCCGTTATCCGTTTTTCTAATGGTGCCTCACGTGTATCGCCTGATCGTAAGCTTGGCTTAGCGCAAGGTTTAGCGATTAAGGTCTTTGATGTAGCAGGTGAAAAATTAGCGCCAGAGGAAGAAGATAGTACTAACTTTGATTTTAATTTGATTAATCATCCGGTCTTTTTCTGTAATCGAATCGAAGATTATGCTTATATCTCTAAGCTGTTTTTAGAGTTGCCAAAATACGCTGAAAAAGGTGCAAGAGGTAAAGCGCAATTCGCTTTTAATTGGTTAACCAACTATGGCTCAAGGTTACCGACTAGAGAGTCTTTTAAAACCTTTAAAGCAGTTGGTGGATTTACAACGATTGAGCCAAAAAACACCTTACTTTATGATTTTCATTCACAAGGCGTGGTGCGTCATGGCGACTATATGGCGAAGATAAGAGTCACGCCAACCAAAGCAGCGGCTAAGAAAATTACCCGTCGTGAGCTTGATGTGAATGCACGCGAGGAAGCGATTCGCCCGCTGATTATCGATGAGATACGCGAGCATGATTATCAGTTTGATGTCCAAATTCAGCTTTGTCGTCATCTAAAAAAGCAGCCGATTGAAGAGATAACCACCGAATGGAAAGAGTCTGATGCGCCATTTGTGACGGTAGCAACGTTGACGATTCCTTGCCAAGATGTGCCTGATGACGGTCATTTTGACATTATGGAAAACCTGTCTTTTACGCCATTTCGCTGCTTAGAGGAAAACCGTCCGATTGGTAATTTGCAACAGTCGCGTCTAAAAGCATATCAAATAGCGTCGCAGACTCGTCATAAACTGAATGACGTTAAACGCCGCGAGCCTAAGAGCTTAAAAGAAACCTTTGATAAGTCATTCTTTTAACTGTGTCTAAATTGAACCGCTCGACTATATCGGAGAGCGTTTTACTTGAGTCAGGCAGCAATGCCTGACCGAATCAAATTATCATAATACCGCTTTTCAAATTCAAAAGGTGGCACTTAGATTAACACATGAAGTGCAATTTCAAAGAGCAGGTGAAAAAAAGACCTAGATGCGCTAGCATCAAAGTTTTTATCCACCGACCAAAGTGAGATTGCAACCATGAACTATACACATCTAAGCCTATGGGAACGATACCAGATTTATGCCCTTATAGGGGCAAAACATAGTATTAATTTCATAGCTCGAGAGTTAAACAGAAGTCCCAGCACTATATCAAGAGAGCTTAGGCGTAATAAGAGCCTACGCGGTTACCGAGTGAATTATGCTCATAACGAAGCTTGTGACAGACGGGCTAACAACGCCACAACTATTGTGGCTGACATCTGGGCATGGGTGACAGACAAGCTTAAAGAGAACTTGCGTCCTGAACAAATAGCCGGGTTTCATGGTGGTATTAGCCACATGAGCATCTATCGCTATATATGGAAGGACAAGAGACAGGGCGGCACATTGTGGCAGTGTCTCAGACGTAAAGCCAAACCATACCGTAAACGTCTAACCGCTGAGACTCGTGGTCGTATCAATGACAGAGTCTCGATTCATGAACGCCCTTGTATTGTTGAAGAACGCTCACGTATTGGTGACTGGGAAGCGGATACCGTTATCGGTCAGCATCATAAGCAAGCGATTGTAACGCTCGTTGAACGTAAAACAGGGCTACTGAAGATGAAGCGTGTGGGTCATAAAACGGCACAGCAAGTATCAGAGGCAATGATAGAACTCTTAAAGCCAGTGAGGTTACAGGTTAAGACCATTACCTCTGACAATGGTAAAGAGTTTGCTCAGCATAAGAAGGTGAAAAAAAGCTCTTTAGCCTTTTCTTCTTTGCCGATGCTTATGCGTCATGGCAGCGAGGAACCAACGAGAATACAAATGGCTTGATCAGAGAGTACTTGCCTAAGGGTTGTGACTTTAGACAAGTCTCTGATAATGAGATGCAGGACATTGAGAACAAACTAAATAACAGACCAAGAAAACGCTTAGGGTTTAAAACGCCTATGCAGGCGTTCTATAATATTAATTAGCGTTGCACTTGGTATGTTAATCTAAGATTCCATTACTCTTTTTACATACATCAAAAACAGGCTTATTACTTAGTAGTAGTAAGCCTGTTTTTGATGTAATGAGTCTCGTAAATGTGCAACGAGCAGTTTTAACTTTTGATCCGGTTGTCTGGCCTTAGGATAAACCGCATATAGCCCCAGCTTCTTGCTGGTAAAACATTGTAAAATCTGCGTGAGTGTATTTTTCTGTATCTCCTCATAGATCAACACTTGTGGTAAAAAAGCGATACCTAAATCGCTAAGCGCGGCTTGTTTAATTGCACTCAGATGATTGCTATGAAACCGACCAGGGACAGATATTAATTGCTCTTTGCCGTCTATATATAGCGGCCATGTACTGTTAGCCGTATTATCAAACTTATAAACCAAGCACTCATGATTTTGTAACTGTTCAGGAGTTTGAGGCGCACCATGTTGCTCTAAATAGGCTGGAGTCGCGCATATAATCCACTGGCTATCTATAAGGCGCCTTGCAATGAGTGAAGAATCTTCAAGCACAGCGGTCCTTAGTGCCAAATCAAATCCTTCCTCTATCAAGTCAACCAATCGATTGGTAATTTGTAACTCTACTGATACTTCAGGGTGTTGTTTACAGAATTCGGCAATAGATTCGCTAAATATGAAATTCGCAGAGACCACAGGCATGGTTATACGTATATGACCTTTCATATCTTCGCCGTAACCCGTGACAGCATTTTCAGCTTCTTGAAAGGCGGATTTAGCAATTTTAGCTTTGTTATAAAGCGCCCTGCCTGCATCGGTTAAGCTCAACTTTCTAGTGGTTCTATAAAGCAGTTGTATATTTAAGTTCTCTTCTAATCTCGCAATGCGCTTGCTCACTACCGAGTTCGTCAATGATAATTTTTCAGCGACTCTAGAGAATGACCCTTCTTCGACAACTTGAACGAATAAAATCATGTCGTCAGCTTTGGTCACACTTGTTCTCCAATTTTAGTAATGTGTTTCTAATTATAGCAAAAAAGGAAAATAACATTGTCCATTGATGCAATATATCAATGAATTAACAAGGCGTAGACTATTTCAGGGCATTTTTAACATTGGGACATAAACTGTCGCAAGTCGTGCTCGGCTTTGTCTACAAGACAGCTTTAGTAAATAAGCAGTCCCTATTTGTGAATATTTAATACAACTTAGTCATCATAGATTCGTCAAAATAAAGGCTTCGATGACTTAGTTCAAGGAAGATCACACAATCAAAAGGATGTAATTTTGAATCAAACAATATATGGGCTTTTGGCATTACTGCCAATCGTTCTCTGTGGTATTTTTCTGATAGGTTTGCAATGGTCAGCTAAAAAAACAATGCCTATCATTTTAGTGGTTACCGCTGCGCTTGCCATTTTTATATGGGATATGACGCTTAACCGAGTGTCATCATCTATTATTCAGGGTTTGGTCATTACGGTTTCGGTATTGTGGATAGTCTTTGGTGCTATTTTTTTGTTGAATACATTAAAACATACTGGTGCAATCGCCGTTATCCGTGCTGGGTTTACTAATGTATCGCCAGATAGGCGTGTGCAAGCCATTATTATTGCATGGTGCTTTGGTTGCTTTCTTGAGGGCGCCTCTGGTTTTGGTACAGCTGCCGCTATTGCAGCGCCTTTGCTGGTGGCAGTAGGATTTCCGGCGCTGGGTGCGGTGTTGATGGGAATGATGATACAAAGTACACCTGTATCATTTGGTGCGGTCGGTACGCCTATTGTGATAGGGGTAAATGATGGGTTAGATAAAGCTGCCATTAGTGCTCAACTGGCACAACAAGGAGTACAGTGGGGCGAATTTTTACAACTGATTACCAGTCAAGTCGCCATTATTCACGGTGTCATTGGTACGTTTATGCCACTTTTTATGGTGATGATGCTCACTCGCTTCTTTGGTAAAAACAAAAGCTGGCGGGAAGGCTTTGCGATTTGGCCGTTTGCAATTTTTGCAGGCTTGGCATTTACAATCCCTTATATGATAACCGGTGTTTTTTTAGGGCCAGAGTTTCCGTCACTGGTCGGTGGCTTGGTCAGTATTACTGTCGTTGTTAATGCTGCTAAAAGAGGGTTTTTGGTACCAAAAACCACATGGGATTTTGAACCGCAAAAAAACTGGCCGAGTGAATGGCTTGGTAAGTTAGTGGTCAGTAAAGAAGATATTACGCTAACCTTGAGTGATAAGAAGATGTCCACCCTTATGGCGTGGTTCCCTTATTTATTGGTTGCCCTTTTACTGGTGTTTTCAAGAGTATTTACAGGCTTTCAGTCTTTACTTAACAGTGTAGCAGTAGACCTAACCTCGATTTTAGGTGAGACAGATATCAGTGCCAGTTTTAGTCCTTTATACTTACCGGGCGGCTTGTTACTAATTAGTGCTTTGGTTGCCGCCGCTTTTCAAACTAGAAAGCCCGTCAGCGCACTAAACAGTGCCTTTAAAGAATCAGGTAAGACTGTGTTAGGGGCAGGTTTTGTACTTATCTTTACGATTCCAATGGTTAGAATTTTTATTAATTCAGGCATAAACTTATCAGATGTGGCGAGTATGCCAGTCGCCAGTGCAGAGTTGTTTTCAGGTACTTTTGGCAATGTTTTTCCATTGATTAGTGCAACCATTGGTGCTTTAGGTGCATTTATCGCAGGCTCTAATACCGTATCTAATATGATGTTCAGTCAATTCCAATATGAAGCCGCCATGAGCTTACATATTTCACCTTCTCTAATCATCGCAGCGCAAGCGGTTGGTGCCGCAGCCGGTAATATGGTTGCCATACATAACGTGGTGGCTGCATCAGCAACGGTGGGTTTACTTGGTATGGAGGGCGCCACACTTAGGCGTACTATTTTACCCACCATATACTATGTGTTGTTCTGTGGCATCATCGTCATGGCCGCCATTTATATTTTTGGTTTTCAAGGTCCCTTGGCATCATGAGTGACACACCATTACAAGATAAGGAGCGTCATATATCTTCGTCAAATCAAGCTTCTCAAGGCATGCTTAGTCCTGATCAGGTGTTAGATAAACTAACCAACTTGCTAGGCGCGAGTAATGTACAAGCTGATCCAGAGAAAAATGAGCACTATAGAATGGGGTGGCGCTCTGGTGGCGGCAGTGCCTTAGCGGTTTTGTTTCCGCAAACATTGCTGGACATTTGGCGTAGCCTAGAAGTGTGCGTTGAAGGCGACTGTATTATCATTATGCAAGCGGCAAAAACAGGCCTGACTGAAGGCTCAACACCAAGCGGTAATGACTACGATAGACCCGTTGTGGTGATTAATACGCTTGCCATAAACCAGTTGTATTTGGTGAATGATGGCGAGCAAGTGATTAGCTTGTCTGGGGCGACATTGCATCAGTTGCAAAGTCAGCTTAATGCTGTCAATAGAGCGCCTCACTCTGTCATCGGTTCCTCGACGTTAGGTGCGTCTATTATTGGTGGTATATCTAATAACTCTGGTGGAGCTCTGGTTAAAAGAGGGCCTGCTTACACCGAGCTTGCATTGTTTGCCCAAATAAATGAACACGGTCAACTGGTGCTAGTCAATCATCTAGACGTCAAGTTGGGTGATACTCCTGAAGAAATATTAACGAATTTGCAAAACGGTCATTTTGATAGAAGAGAATTACCTGACACTGGTAAGCTCGCATCTGACAGAGAGTACATCGCCCGAGTAAAAGATGTTGATGCAAGCACGCCCAGTCGCTTTAATGCGGACAAGCGCAGACTGTATGAAGCAAGCGGCTGTGCTGGCAAGCTTGCCGTATTTGCAGTACGTCTTGACACTTATCCAATAGCGGCAAAAGAGCAAACTTTCTACATAGGCACCAACAGTGTGAGTGAGCTTGCACAGCTCAGAAGACAGATACTATCCCGCTTCGACAATATCCCTGAAGTGGGCGAGTATATGCATCGTGATATATTTGATGTCTCCGCTAAATACGGTAAAGACACGTTCTTGAGTATCAAGCATCTCGGTACAAATGCTTTACCTAGACTGTTCTCTATCAAAGGCGCTATGGATGCAAAATTTCATAAGTGGTCATGGATGCCAAAGCATTTCACTGACAAAGTCATGCAGTTTATCGCTACTCTATTTCCAAAGCATTTGCCCAAGCGCATGATGGAGTACCGTAATCAATACGAGCATCACCTCATCATAAAAATGAGTGATGAAGGTATAGCAGAGGCTCAAGATTTTCTGAAGACGTTTTTTGATGCGTCGGACACGGGTAACTATTTTGAATGTAGTCAGGAAGAATCAGAAAGCGCGCTTTTAAATCGTTTTGCCGCAGCCGGTGCCGCATTACGCTATGAAGTTATACATGAAAAAGAGGTCGGTGAGATATTAGCGCTGGATATTGCCATACCACGTAACGAGCTAGAGTGGCTTGAAAGCTTGCCTGAAGACATTGAAAAACACTTAGAAAAGAAGCTGTATTACGGACATTTCTTTTGTTATGTGTTTCATCAAGACTATATATTAAAGAAGGGCAGTGATGCCAAGCTTGTTAAAAAGATGATGTTAGAGCTATTGAGCGCACGCGGAGCCAAATATCCTGCTGAGCATAATGTCGGTCATCTATACGAAGCAGAGCCTGATTTGCAGAATTTCTATAAAAGTCTAGACCCAACCAATAGCTTTAATCCCGGCATCGGTAAAATGTCAAAAACCAAACGTAACTGCTCGTGCTGTTTGTAATAGGCAGTTTGGGCTAAGCTTGCTGCTTCAAAAACAAGCCAATTGCATCCATCGTTTAGCACTAATCAATAAATAATTAGAGATTCAAAAATATTACATAGATATCTAACAGAATAAGGGCAAGCGTATGATTATTTCATCTCCAAACGACTACAGGGCTGCTGCCAAGCGCCGACTGCCACCATTTCTATTTCATTATATAGATGGCGGTGCTTATGAGGAATATACCTTAAAACATAATGTTGAAGATTTATCAAAAATTGCCCTTAGACAACGTGTACTGAATGATATGTCACAGCTTAGTCTCGAGACGCAGTTATTTAATGAAACTCTGTCTATGCCTGTCGCGTTGTCACCCGTAGGTCTGACAGGTATGTATGCCCGCCGCGGAGAAGTGCAGGCCGCTATGGCAGCCGATCAAAAAGGCATTCCGTTTACCATGTCGACAGTTTCGGTTTGTCCGATTGAGGAAGTAGTGCCTAAAATTAACCGTCCAATGTGGTTTCAGCTTTACGTATTAAAGGACCGAGGTTTTATGAAAAATGCCTTGGAGCGTGCCAAAGCGGCGGGGTGTTCGACCTTGGTTTTCACGGTGGATATGCCGGTACCAGGGGCACGCTACCGAGATATGCACTCTGGTATGAGCGGTAAAAATGCCGCTATGCGCCGTTACTTCCAGTCTGTGATGCATCCGCAATGGGCATGGGATGTAGGACTGAATGGCCGTCCGCACGATCTGGGTAATATCTCTACTTATTTAGGCAAGACAACAGGATTGGAAGACTATATAGGCTGGCTAGGTAATAACTTTGACCCCTCTATTTCTTGGAAAGATTTAGATTGGATTCGAGAATACTGGGATGGGCCTATGGTCATCAAAGGTATTTTGGATCCAGAAGATGCTAAAGATGCGGTGCGTTTTGGGGCAGATGGAATAGTCGTATCCAATCATGGTGGACGACAATTGGACGGTGTTTTATCCAGTGCACGGGCGCTGCCTCCTATTGCTGATGCGGTTAAGGGAGAGATTAAAATCTTAGCCGACTCTGGTATACGTAATGGCTTAGATATTGTGCGCATGTTGGCTTTGGGGGCTGATATTTGCATGCTAGGGCGCGCCTTTATCTATGCTTTAGCAGCAGATGGAGGTGCAGGGGTAAGCAATTTACTAGAACTGCTAGATAAAGAAATGCGCGTCGCGATGACTTTAATTGGTGCCAAAACGATTGCTGATATTAATTCTGACTGTTTGGTAAAACTGAGTAATTAAACCGAGTCTGCAGAGTTTGTAAATACATGAAATGAGCTCATTGTCTTGAATGATGATCACCGAGAGCTTCAAGAGCCCCATAAACAGGTTAAGTGGCTTACCATAAAAGAATTATGCTTAAGACCACACGACTATTTCACCCACTAATTTAACGAGAAGGTTAAGGATGACTATAAATAATGACGTATTACGTGAACGCATCAGCTTATTAGGCTCATTTCTAGGAGATGCGATTTCTCGCCAGACGGGCGAAGAAACACTTAATACGATTGAAACCCTGCGTAAAGGTTTTATTCAACAACGCCGTGAGCCTAACGAAGCGAACAAACAACAACTCATCGACTTCATCGCCTCGTTAGATAATCAAACATTAAAAAACGTCATACGTGGCTTTTCTATCTACTTTTTCCTAGCAAATTTAAGTGAAGAAAACTACTTACGCGAGCAGCGTCATGCCTTGCGTATGCAATCCGATCAAAGCTGGGAAGGCTCGTTTCGCCGCACCTTGCTTGAATGTCGCGAACGCAATATTGAACCTGCCCAAATGCAAGAGCTCATTGAACAGCTAAAATTCATACCTGTCTTTACCGCCCATCCTACTGAAGCGCGCCGCCGTACGACCATGAATCTATTGCAGAGTCTATTTACTCATAGCGACGCCTTAAACAATCTTGCAGAAGACAGCTTTGCCTACGAACAAGCAAAAGAAAAAACGGCGCAAACGATTGATCTATTATGGTCATCGGATGAAGTGCGTACGCGTAAGCCATTAGTCTATGACGAGATAAATAATGGCCTGCATTATTTTAATGCCAGTTTATTCAATGCCATTCCCAAGGTTTATCGCAATATTAAAGACGCCATTGTCGACATCTATCCAGAGCTAACAGACTACCCATTACCTGCTTTCATGAGCTTTGGCTCTTGGATCGGTGGCGATAGAGATGGTAATCCCTTTGTCACTCATGACACCACAGAAATGGCGGTATTGATGCATGCCGATACCGTGCTACGTCATTATCAAGTACTGCTAAAAAAACTGCGTCGTGAACTCATTCACAGCGATACGATTATCAAGATTGCGCCAGACGTTTATGCTCGTATAAAAGCGTACGCCACTCTCGATCAAAAAGTATTTTATTATAATCCTGACGATTACAACAATGAGCCGTACCGCAGATTGTTGTCGATTATTCTTGCCAAAATAAAAGCGACCAATCGCCACATTCAAAGCAAAGGTACAGACCTCGACGCCGCACACGATGCTTACGCCAACCCGCAAGAGTTGTTAGAAGATTTACGCATCATTCGAAAAAGTGTCAATACTCATGACAAGGCTCATGGCGAAGGCTTATTACTCGATACGATTCGTCTGGTCAAAACCTGCGGCTTTCATCTAGCAGCGCTCGATATCCGTCAAGAGTCGTCTTATCATAGTGAAGTGATTGCTGATATTTTTGCCAGTGCCTCAAATTTACCAGACTATCATGCCCTCACTGAAATAGAACGCCAAGAGTGGTTGACGCGTTTACTTGCAAAGCCTGGTACACCGCTCATCTATACCGATAATTTAACGGATAAAACCCGTGAACAATTAGCCTTGATGAACTCTGTGGCGACATTACGTAAACTGGTCGGGCAAGATACTTTCGGCAGTTATGTGATTTCGATGACCAACAATGCCAGTCAATTATTAGAAGTCTTACTACTCATGCGCTTTGCAGGCTTATGTAAGATTGATGATAAGGGGCAGTTGTCTGCTGACTTACCCGTCGCACCCTTGTTTGAAACCATCGAAGATCTTAAAAATATCGATAAGATCTTACCTGCAGTTTTAGATAACCCGCTGTATAGAGGGTTGCTTGCGCACTCAGATAATACTCAAGAAATCATGCTAGGTTATTCAGACTCATCAAAAGATGGCGGCATCATTACGTCTGCGTGGCAGCTTTATAGCGCGCAGCAAACCATTAACCTTATCGCTGCTGAATATGGTATCAAAACACGCCTGTTTCATGGGCGCGGTGGCTCTGTCAGTCGTGGCGGTGGCTCAACGCATAATGCAATTGCCGCTCAGCCAGCAGGGACACTGCATGGAGAAATTAAAGTCACTGAGCAGGGCGAAGTGCTTTATGCCAAATATGCCAACACCGATACCGCTGTATTTGAGCTCACCATGGGCATCACTGGTACGCTTAAAGCGTGCTCAACAAGATTTGTGGTGCAACCGCCTGAACTACCAAATTATGAAGCACTCTTTGCGCGTCTAGCCGATGCGGGTGAACAAAGTTATCGTACGCTGACGGACCATACCGAAGGGTTTTATCAGTTCTATTCACAAGTGACGCCAGTGCAGGAAATCTCTTTATTAAATATTGGCTCGCGCCCAGCGCACCGTAATAAAGGGCTGCCAAGTAAGACAACCTTGCGGGCGATTCCTTGGGTATTTGGTTGGTCTTTAGCACGCTTTACCCTACCAGCTTGGTATGGCGTAGGTAGTGCTCTTCATAGCGTTAAAGAAGACGAAGCTTTAATGAGGGAGATGAACAGTTGCTGGCCATTTTTTAACGTATTTATTAGCAATATTGAAATGGCTTTTACTAAGTCTGAGATGAGCATTGCTCAGGCTTATAGTCAGTTATGTGAAGATGAGGGATTACGTGAAAAGATTATGCAAGCGGTAATCGATGAGCATCATCTAACCTTCTCAGGTTTGAACTCTTTGCTTAACCAGACATCGTTATTGGCGCATCAGCAAAGCCTTGCCGCGTCACTACAATGGCGAAATGCTTATTTAGATCCGATTAATTATATCCAAATCGAGTTGTTGAAACGTGCCAGACAAAAAGACGCTACAGATAATGACGATGATCTTGCTGTTGAAGATCCATTAATACGTAGTATCAATGCTTTGGCAGCGGGTCTGCGCAATACGGGTTAATTACTAGAGAATTACGTTCAGATATCTAACTTATAACCTAAATACATTGACTTCCTTTAATTAACTTAAGAAGGTTGAGGAGGGATAGAGGGCAACTAATTTAGATATCTGAGCTATGCTAGTAGTTGAACATCTGTATAAGGGACTAATCTTTGTTTTTATAAAAAATTTTATGACAAATGACTTTGTATGTAGTGGCATAATAAAACACGACTGCATAGCACGATTGGTTATGTGTCACCTTTTGAGTTTGAAAAGCGGTATTATGATAATTTAATCCTGTCAGGTATTGCTGCCTGACTCAAGTAAAACACTCTCCGATATAGTCGGGGCGGTTCACAAGTTATCAATCGTTATCTGGTTGGTTTTACCAACAGACTGCCATTGCATCATCAACTCATACAACCTGATTGCATATTCGCTTTGCAACTCACTAACCTGCTTTAGATCGTATTCTGTGTACTGCTCGGTTAGTCTCGTTATCAATGGTATAACGTCATCTGTAAACTGTAACTCAATCATTCCAGCCGCATTAATATACCTTATCTTTTGTACCCATCTGATAAAATTATTGGCATCTTTACCTGTCGGTTCGTGAATATCATCATATTCAAAATGAGCGTCAAATAAGCCTTTGGCCGCGCTTTTCAATGCTTTATAAGCTGAATGCTTTTCTACCTTAAATTGTTCTTGGTAGCTGCTTGCATGGATTTGTAGCAATCCTCTAGCATCAATCAACTTCTCTTGTTCCCTTGCTACAACAATGGCCAAGAAGATAATGCGCTGCTCAGGTACGCCAAGCGAGTAACTGGCGCTGATTAATTTATTATGTTTGGTCACTAACTTGCTCATTATTTACTTGCTCGTTGACGGTCGATATAAATACTATAATATCATTAAATTACAACTTCAAATACATTGTAATTATAAGGTCGCTAAACGTAAGGGTATGGGTCGCTAAACGTAAGGGTATGGAGGTTAATAGCTATGACTGGCAAGGGTTACAGCGGACGTAAAAGCTCTTAAAAGCTTTTAAAAACATTAAAAACACCAAAAACACCAAAACCTAAGAATATGCATCTAAATAATCCGCTACCAAACGCAAAATTTAAGACAATTTAAGAGATTTGCTAAGCTTATTTTTTTGATAAATTTAGGATCAGAAATCATCACATGCTAGGAATGGTTCAGTTTGTTGAAGTGTTTTGCTAAGCAGCTACTTAAACTGTCTTATAGGCTTGTTAGGCATGCTAAGAAAGTTATTAGGTACTTATGATAATTAGAGCCTACAAGATGCTTAAACGAGCGCTAGAGAGCGATTATGATAGCAAAGGGAGAGGGAGCGACCACAGTTATATAGAATTTTGCTAAAAAGAGGTTACTAACCATCTTTTTTATTCAAACAGTCTGTTTTAAGTAGTCTGTTAATAGGTTTGAGGGGCTAAACAACTGGTTCCCTTGGGGTATACCTATAAAAAGTAATCTTAAGGTTTTGTAGTATAATTGTGCATAATACAAAAAACAAAGCCTTTGGTAAGCTACCAATGATAGTGCCATATTTGTTTGAAAAAGTTGGTTAAAATAAGCTTGTAGAAAAATTGGGTAATGGCTACTATGTGTAGTATTGAGAACTCAACATGCTTCTAATGCTTAGGAAGAAACTATGAAAAAGCTTTTAGTTACAGTTATTGGATGTATAGTCAGTCTTTTATAAATAAGATACAATGCTTTTAAAATAAGCGAAGTAGCAGAAGAATCCATGACCTATTCAG
>NZ_CAJGZJ010000033.1 GCF_904846225.1 Psychrobacter immobilis
GTATATATGAGGTCTTAAACAGCCCCATAAACATCAATAATAGCAAAACACTATTCTGCTTTTGAGAACAGTTAAAAATATATCAGAACGTCTATACTCTCTATCGTTAAAGAACCATATATTAGCGACAGTACTGCTGGGATGAACTTTCCGATAACTGTATGCAAATCTCTTATTTTTCTTAAAAAAAAGGTTGTTAACGCCCTATCAAAGTACGCTAACAACCTCTCTTAATGGTTACTTTTTAACTGTCAATTTTTTAGCTATATTTTCGCCAATAACATTATAACTTACCTATAAGCCGAGGCAAAAAAAGCGGTCTTTCATATTATAGCTGACAGTTGACGCTATACTCTTGACCGTTTGCCATGCGCACACTCATAACACCATAGTCCGCTTTAGTATGCCAATCATAGCTCATCTTCGGGTCAGTAGTATTAACATAGCGAGCACCAGAGCCAGATACTGCTTGATTTAACGTGATTTTCTTACCGTTTATACCAATTTTAGGCAAGGTCACTTTTAGGTTGGCAACTTGACCATTAGCTGAATAATCGGCCATCACTTGACCATTATCTTGACAGGTCATATTCATAGTAGTCGTTTGGCTATTACCCGTTATAGGCGCGTTGGTGGCACAAGCTGCCAAAAATAGTACAAAAGGAGCAGTAGCGATTAGTTTTTTCATGATAGTCCTCATTGGTAAAGTATCGAGTAAAAGGGGAAAACAGTGATTAATGAAAAAAAGTTATGATAATGCAAACTAAGACCATTATTGTTAAATTTTACTGCGATTTATTACCTTTAAGTTATAACTATTTCTAAGTCATTATTGCTTTTAAATTTTATTTTGCACTTCCCACTTTTTATTGTCTTGAACGAAGTACCATATCATAACTATAGGTGCTAAAAGACTTAGCCAAATACCATAAGTAATAGGCACACCTTGATACACTGTCAGACAACTTAGTCCGATAATGACTGCTGCAATGAACATGGCTAAAATATTGTGACTCGATTTGCGGCACATGAGTGCACGTAGTATCGTTAGCGTGAGTAAGAACGCAGTTAACAATAGCATCAGTACATTCATAGCATAAACTTCTGAAATGCTATGCTCAATAGCATTCGCACTAGCATCTGTAACTAAGTTCAGCGCACTACCCAATGCAGCTAACGAGGCAAACACGAAAAAGTGACCATAACCGAATAAAAACAAATCATAGCGCCGACGTTCTTTATCTAAAATACTATCGAAAGGGATAGTAAAATAAAGCCACCACAAAGAAAACACCAATGCGACTAAGCTTGAGCCTAGCAATATGATAGTGCTAGTAGGAAAAGCGGCGTTCACCAAAAAATATTGGATGCTGTTACTCACGCCTAATACCCCTTCGCCCAAAACGATGATAGTCAAAAGCCCATAACGCTCGGCAATATGCTTAGGGTGCCAGTTGTTACTTTGTGCCATGCGTGCCCATACTGGCATTAACAATTCAGCTATGATAAATATAAAGAGCGCAGTCGGTTGTATCGAGGCAGGTAAAAACAACCAAAGTATCCAGAAACTTTGTAGTGTTAATAATCCAATGATATTGCGACCAGCCACTTGCTTGTGGCCTTTTACTTGTCGATAAACCCGCCACCACTGGCTACAGCTCGCTAATCGCATGATGGCATAACCAGCGACGCCTATCCACATCAGTCCCTGTTCAAAAAACTGATTGATGTTGGCGGCGATCATTAATGAGCCAAACATTTGCAGCATGACTGACAGGCGATAATACCAATCATCGGGATCATACTCTGAGGCAAACCAAGTAAAGCTCGTCCAAGCGTTCCATAATATAAAAAAGGCCACGATAAACGTTAAAAATCCCAAAAAATCGTGCTCAAGCAAACGATGATGCAAGCCGCTTGCTGCTGCAGCAACCGCAATGACATAGACTAAATCAAACAATAACTCGAGTGTGGTGGAGGCTCGATGTTGCTCGTTAGGGTCTCTAGCATGGATAGTTTGGATCGTGGGTACACGGATCATTCACTGTGCTCCAATAAATATAATATGAATAATCAAAAAACTAATACCTATCCCAGTATGGATTATCACCAAAACGCGCAGCAATAAAGTCAATCAAGTAACGACAGCGCTGCGATAAAAATCGATTTTTAGGATAGACCGCATAAGCATTTAAGGTTGGCAATTGATACTCTGGCATGACTGCCACTAGCCTGCCATCGGCTAGCGCCTTATAAGCAATAAAGGTTGGAATATAGGTAATGCCATGACCTTTGATTGCCATATCTACTAAGAACTCTCCATTGGTGGCTTTAATTTTCGACGTAACGGTAAGAGTGTGTTTTTTGCCATTATCGTCTAGCAATTCTAAAGTAGTGTGCTTACCTAAGCCATATTGTACAAACTCATGCTGTGCTAGTGATTCTAGCGTATCAGGCGTACCGTTTTTCGCCAAATATTCGGGACTGGCGCACATGATAAAGCGAATCAAAGCTAAGCGCTTGGCTTGATAGCTAGAGTCTTGCAATTCTCTAATACGAATAGCAAGCTCATAGCCTTCTTCGACCAAATCAACATGTCGATCCGCTAAATCTAGCTCAAAGCTCAAGTCAGGATGCATAGCAGCAAAGTCATCAATGACGTCGCCTAAATGTAACAGACTAAAAGATAACGGTGCGGTCATTTTTAGCGTGCCCTCAATTTGCGTCGGCGCTCCGCTGGTTTGTTCATTAAGCGCATCGACATCATTTAGGATACTGCACGCCCGTTGATAATAATGCTCACCAGCTTCTGTCAAGTTAGATTGCCTTGTCGTTCGACTGACAAGTTGCGAGCCTAAGCGTGACTCAAGCTCTTTTAAACGACGACTAACCGCAGACTTTGCAATATTTAATTGATCGGCAGCTTTGGTAATACTACCTGCTTCAACGATACGTACGAACATGGCCATGTCTTCTAACTGTCCCATGAAAACCACTCCTTCATTGTTCTATAAATAAGAACTTACATTTGCAATTATCATGGTTTACCTATACATAAGCAACGAATATAATAAAACCATCGCATAATCAAATGAAATCTAAAAAAACAAACTACTACTGGAGAACACTTATGGACAAATTACAAGCACTTAGCGCCCCTATCGGACGCCTATTTTTATCAATGATTTTTATTTTTTCGGGCTTTACTAAAATTACCGGTTTCGCTGCCACTCAAGGTTATATGGAATCAATGGGCGTGCCTGGTATGCTATTACCTTTGGTTATCGCGGTTGAACTTTTCGGCGGTCTTGCTATTCTCTTTGGTTTTAAAGCGCGCTTGGTGGCGATATTGATGGCAGGCTTTAGTATTGTATCAGCACTGCTTTTCCATCAATTCTGGATTGATGAATCACAGATGAACCCATTTATGAAAAATATCGCGATGGCGGGTGGTTTTTTGATGATTTTTGCTCATGGTGCAGGCGCTTATTCAATTGATAACAATCGCACGTGAAGCATTTAGTATAGTGAAATCTTCATTCCATACCATTTTATTATTAAGGAGTCACTATGAGCGCATCAATCAACATCGCCCTAATCATCGGTAGTTTGCGAAAAGAATCTATCAATCGTAAATTTGCAGAACTTATGGTCTCGCAAATGCCTGATAACGTCAGTATAGAAGAAGTGAATATCGCAGATTCACCGCTTTATAATCAAGATTTCGATGATACAACGATTGACAGCTATGAGCGTGTTCGTAAACAGCTCAAAGCGGCTGATGCGGTATTAATTGTCACGCCAGAGCATAACCGTACTATGCCTGCCGCCTTAAAAAACGTGGTAGATATTGCCTCACGTCCTTATAAAGAAAATATTTGGACAGCCAAAAAGGTAGCAGTAGTAACAGCGTCGCCTAGTACTTATGGTGCTAGAGATAGTGGTTTAGATCTGCGTAAAAGCATGCAAATGCTCTCGGCGCAAGTGATGATCAGCCCTGAGGTGTACTTAGGTGATGCGACGGACAGCCTAGATGATGAGGGCAACGTTAGCGAGCGCACGCAAAAATATCTGCAAAATTTTGTCGATGCGTTTGTGCTGTTTGCTGGACATCCCAGTGAATAAAGCGGTATCTGATAATAAAACTTATACTAAGATTGACAAGCCACCAAACTTTTGGCAACGCTACCAAGCGCCTATATTATTAACTGTCGTGGGCGGTGCGATCGATACGATTGGTTTTATCACGCTTTTTGGGTTTTTTACCGCTCATGTCACCGGTAACTTAGTACTGGCGGGCAGCGGTTTGGTCAAAGGTGATGATGGCTTATGGATTAAGCTAGCCTCAGTGCCGCTTTTTATAATCACGGTGGTTATCACCAAAATATATATTGATAAAAGCCGAAAGCAGGAGCGAGTTCTGAGTCATCTATTGCTGGCAGAAGCGCTGTTCTTGACCGCCTTTATGATCGCAGGATTGTCTTTTCAACCTTTTACTGAGGCTGGAGACATATCAGTCGCCATCACTGGTGGTTTGGGTTTGACCGCGCTCGCCATTCGCAATACGGCCAGCAAAACATTGATCAAACACATGAGCCCAACGGTGCTAATGACGGGCAATACGACCCAACTTGGTATTGAGCTATCAGATTATCTTGCCAATCGCACCACTGATAATGCCAAAAAACTGGGACATAGCGCGGCATTGGTTATCAGCTTTGTGATTGGTGCGCTACTCGGCGCGGTACTGTACGTCCATCTAGGTTATTGGGCGGTCGGTTTATTTGTCATTCTCGTGCTCTACTTATCGCTATTAGCCCGTGATTCAGAGTTTTTACAGCATATTAGCTAATACATATTATACCTATTTTAAGTAGTGTCATTAATAGCAAAAGCCATGATAATTTATCATGGCTTTTTTTTGATTTTTATTTTCTTATGCTTTCGCACCATGAAATACCGAATTGGCTTGGTATTCTGGGTGCTTATCAATGTAGGACTTTACATAAGGACACGTTGGTTTAACGCGCAAATTTCTAGCAGCGGCGTTGTCTAATATTATTTTGACTAAATAACCAGCAATACCTTGACCACTAAGCGACTCAGGTACGAATGTGTGCTTATATTCAATACCTTCCTCGCCTGTGGATGTGGTAAAAAACTCATACTCTTCAAACGCAACCTGATCATCGATATGAATTTCGAAACGTTTTTGAGCCTTATTGTCGATAACTTCGTTATTCAATGTATGTAGATTTGACATGGTTTCCCTCTCTTTATCGTTAATATTTTTTACACCTATTTATTGGTACTAACGGGTGACGCGAATGATGGCGTGACTACTATATTACGTTAATTCTAAGTGCCTATTGTTCTATAAATGAGAATAGTCATTTGCAATAAGCACTGTTTATCTATGTATGGTCAACAATTATAATAGACCCATAGCGTAAACAAACCAATTAAAAATAAAGGAAAACTTATGAAAACGATCTATCATGCAGCAAATTCTCGTGGCGATGCTGACCATGGCTGGCTCAAAAGCAAGCATACTTTTAGCTTTGGCAATTATCATAATCCAGAGCGTATGGGTTTTGGCGCGCTACGAGTCATCAACGACGACTTCGTTATTGGTGGTCAAGGCTTTGGCAAACATTCACACCGCGACATGGAAATTATTAGTATTCCATTATCGGGCAAGCTTGGTCATGGCGATAATATCGGCAACCAAGGCACCATCGAGACTGGCGAGATTCAGGTCATGTCAGCGGGCACAGGTATTACTCATAGCGAGATGAATGGTGATGCGAATGAGCCTGTTAAGTTCTTACAGATTTGGGTAATTCCCAACAAAACGGGTGTGCAGCCGCGTTATCAGCAAGTACGTATGGATGAGCACATGAAAGCTAATGAGTTCAACCAAGTACTATCCCCCAATGCTAATGATGCTGGCGTGTGGATTCATCAGGACGCTTGGTTCAATATGGGTTCTTTCGATAAAGGCGTTACTCAGACTTATGATTTAAAAAATACTAATAACGGCGTTTATGTATTGGTACTCGAAGGCAAAGTGACTATTAACGGCAACGTTCTTGATACTCGTGACGGCCTTGGTATCTCAGACACCAAAAGCTTCACGATGGATGTGAACGAGGACGCTAGAGTATTGCTAATGGAAGTACCTATGTATTAGAAATATCTATGTACTAGAAGTACTTATAGTCAAAGTATCTCAAAAGCGCTACGGTACTGCTAATATAAATTTTTGTAGCCTCTGGCAGCAACGGCACAGCAAACAAGAAAATTGATTTAGCAGTGCATGATTTAGCGGTATTAATTTTCACTGACTATATTTACTAATTGATTGTATTAATCAATACAAAAGGTAGTAGTAATTTATAAGTAAGCATTCAATAATCTATAACTATCTATAATAAGAGGTGAATGATGAGTATTCAAACCCTAGAGCCAAGGTTGGCTGATGTCGGCGGTATTCCGATAGCCCGGTTATTACCCAATAAAGGTAAAAAGCCTATCGGCGCATGGTGCTTTTTAGATCACGCTGGTCCTGCTGAGTTTGGTGAAAATGATTTGGGCATGCAAGTTGGTCGTCATCCGCATATTAACTTGCAAACGTTCAGCTGGATGTTAAATGGTGAAGTCTTGCACAAAGACAGCTTAGGTAATGAGCAAGTCATTACTAAGAACCAAGTTAATGTCATGACCGCAGGTACAGGTCTGAATCAAGGTATCAGTCATACCGAACAAAGCGTGTTTCCAGACACTGGTGGCTCGTCGGATGCGGCGCGTGCTATCAGTATGGTACAGCTCTGGATTGCCCTACCGACTGATCAAGAGATTGAGCGCGGTTTTCATCATTATCCTGAGCTGCCAACTTGGCAGGAAGACAGTGCTCAGATGATTCTGACTACCGGTAGCTATACCAATGCGTCAGGTCAGCGCTATGAAGCGCCTACTATTCAATATTCAAAACTGGTCGGTTACGGTATATTGGTTTCAGAAGGTGAGATAGAGTCTGAAGGTAATATTTGTAAGCAAGATCAGTTATTTCGCTTCCATGATAGCGATGTTGCTAATAATGAAAGCATCAAACTGGCTGCTAAAAAAGGCACGCGTGTCATGTTTATTGGCGGTGAACCACTCAACAACCAAGTTCTGCTTTGGTGGAACTTCGTCGCTGATAATAAAAAAGAGATCGAGCAATCCATTATTGACTGGAACAACGGTCATGAGCGTTTTGGTAACGTCGACTCTGATATGAAACGCTTGCCAGCACCTGAATTACCTCAAGGTTTTAAAGGCTAAAAGAAGGCTGAATATTAAAAGCTTTTATCATTCACTATATTTTTATTATAAACCCAATGGAGAAAACTATGTCAAATATAAATGATTTACAACAACTAGCCGAACAGCGCCGCTCTATCTATGCACTAAGCGATCGGCTACCTGTTTCTAACGATGAAGTCGTTAAACTGGTTGAACATGCCGTCTTGCATACGCCATCCGCTTTTAACTCACAGTCAACGCGAGTCGTTGTTTTGTTTGGTGATGATCATAACAAGCTTTGGCAAATGACCGAAGATACTTTACGTGATATTGTTGGTAATGAAGAGCAATTTGCTTCAACCAAACAAAAGATTGACGGCTTCAAAGCTGGCGCTGGTACGATCATGTTCTTTGAAGATCATAGCGTCGTAAGAGGAATGCAAGCTGCCGCGCCTTTGTATGCTGATAAGTTTCCAATCTGGGCACATCAAACCAATGCGATGCATCAGTATGCCATCTGGACAACATTGGCCAGCATTAATGTCGGTGCCAATTTACAGCACTATAATCCAATCATTGATGAAAAAGTCGCTAACGAATGGAACATCGATGAACATTGGGAATTGAATGCTCAAATGGTATTTGGTGCCATCGAGCAACCCGCAGGTGATAAAGCGTTTCAACCTTTAGATAAGCGTATGAAAGTGTTTGGTCAGTAAAGCATAATTGTCTTATTTTAAAATCAAGTAACATTTAAAAAAATGATGGTCAGCCTAGTGGTGGCCATCATTTTTATTGGACAAGAGACATTTTATTATTGTGGTACTTATTATATTGATAAGTAGCCTTCAAAATATAAACCATTGAATAAACTGCAAAGTAAAAAACACTCTACCCTTCTATAGAGCCATCAAAAGATAGACAATCATAAAATGAATAATTCAGCCACCGTAAGAAATGCTTTTATTGAGGTAAGAAAGCGTCTCTAACATAACTTACCGTAACAAATAACCATCTATTGGTACTATCTCAGACGGAATATCTGTTTCTTCTAACGCTTCTAATAGATTAATTTCGATAATTCGTGATATAGCGGTAAGTGGTAAATTGTTAGGAGCTATGCCAAAAGGGTCTGTTATCTCTTCACTCAAAGCATCAAGTCCAAAAAATGTATAGGCAATGACACCACACTAGAGGAGTCGCCCAACCTAAAGAATTTGCCAAGCCAAAAGGCAACATGAAACAAAATAGATAAGTAGTTCGATGCACCAATAAAGTATAAGCAAAAGGCAACGGCGTCGTATAAATACGCTCACAAGCTGCTAAAACAACTGTCAACGAAGATAAGGTAGTGTCCATGTTCTGTATCATAAGATCTGATGACAAATTTTGACGTCGACTATAGCCCAACTTTTTACCCATCAGTCGTAGCAGATACTCAGGTAGGTTTCGTGCTTGGTGTATATCGTTATGATGATCAGGCTCAACAAAACTCTCAACATCTTCCCATGGTGACGTGCTACGCAGTCTATGTCGTAGTGCGTGAACAAAAGCAATATTAAGGCGGATAATAGACCGCTGTGTATGACGCCCAACTTCCGTCTCATCATCGATAAATGAAATTATTTGGCGTGTTAAACCGCGAGAGTAAAAAACCAACTGTCCCCATAATCCTCGAGCTTCCCACCATCGCTGATAAGTCGCATTATTGCGAAAGCCTAAAAATAGAGATAAAGCGATGCCAAGCACAGTAAAAGGCACAGCACCATAAGTAGAGAAAGAGCTTGGAATGGAGTGTTGAACCGCTGATATGATTGCACTGAGTAAGGTAATGAATAAAACTTGAGGATAAATTTGCGGGATCACAGAGCCACGTAAGGTGAAAAGTATCTTGAATGCATTTGGTTTTTGTCGAACGATCATAACAGTCTTTTACCGATAAATTTTAGACAGGGGCTAGCAAATGTGCCATATGCTTGGCAATTGAATGATTTCAATGACTCAGACACTCTTTAGATAAGTGTCTTTTATAAAGAGAATAATAGTTGATAATTTTAGCACTAAAACCAATATTTTTATAATCTAGAGTGTATTAGTCGGACGAAATAGCGATAAAATAAGCACCGACCAAATTTTATTTAAAATAAAGTAGATACTTAGAGCATGTCCTGATTTCAAAAATAGTAACAAAAATGAGATAAATTGCCGTCAAACAAGGAAAATAGCGCAAATAATATCAAAATATTAACCAGCTATTTGACACGGTTTGACAATAATAAGCCAATTTTAGTCCATTTAGTCGAGCATCGATTGAATTGAGGACATGACTTAGTTATATTTAAAATTAAGCAACTGAACGATTGAATATAATTAAACTTACCTATCCGGTGATAGAATCATATACTCTGCTAAAATTTTTATCAGAAAAATAAAAAAACTATTGGGTTAAGGTATATCACTACTATAAGTGTTTGATGGTATACCTTAAATATATCGCTAAAAATTAGGCTATTTTCAAACTCATTTTAGGGCCAAAGGGTTCGTAGTGGACGCTGTCAGAGGTATGCTCTAAAACTAGGACGATTTGAGGTATAATAACCCTTCACAAATCAGACATTGATAATGACTCCTATGGCTAAAGTGCCCTTAGATAAACCCAGCCTTGCTGCTTGCCCTATTGCCCGTAGCCTCTCCGTATTCGGCGACTCTTGGTGTATGCTCATTTTGCGTGATGCTCACATGGGGCTTACTCGCTTTGATGAGTTTCGCAGTAGTTTGGGCATCTCCCCGTCGATGTTGACCAAGCGCTTGGCAACATTAGTGGATGAAGGCTTGTTTGAAAAAAAGCGCTACTCAGAGCTACCGCCGCGTGAGGAGTATCTATTGACTCAATCTGGGCAAGACATATTACCCGTATTGTTTGTGCTTGGCGCTTGGGGACGGACTCATAAGCTTTATGAAGAAGAACAAATACGCGTCTTTATAGATTCGGAGACAGGTGTGGAGATTGAACCTATCGTGGTTGATAAAAATACTGGGATTGAGCTTAGTAAACGCGCTATCAAGCAGAGAAACTCATAGCTTATTCAACCACGGCATTTCTCTGCTTTATCCTTCATACTAAATAAATTTCTTAAGATTTTGTCTGTATAGTTCTTAGGCCGCTATAAAATATAATGGCTAAAGAATAGATATCAAACGTACGCGACCAAGCCTTGAAACCACATTACCGCTGCGTAATCGCCGCTAATCGTCAAATCTTTACTACCGACCGCTTTTAAGAAAGCACCCATACTGTCTTTAGCACTCAATACGGCAAAACCTTTTTTGGCAGAACTAAAGGTTAATGTAAAATCAGCCTTGTCGCTGTGTCCAGCATAAGAGCGAACACGTTGATTTTTGACCACATAATAGCGTCCTTGTCCACTCGTGGTTTGAATCTGAAACACAAGGTTTTGGCCTTTAGCATGCGCCGCAGCCTTGGGATTCTTTTTGATAGCACGCTGCATCAATCCTGTTAATATCAGGAGCAAGATTTTAAATTTTAACATGAGATTTTATCCAAATAGACGATGATTCTAAAAGCTTGCAGTAAGCTGTCATGCTCAAGTTATTCATTTAAAAATTGTAAAGCATGCCCTAAAAAACGCTCAGGATACTGAAATTGTGCCCCATGACCAGCATCTGGATAAATAAATAACTGCGCATTGGGAATATGCTGCGCCATATAGTAGGAATTAATGGTCGGAATCATCACATCATCTCTTCCATTTAAAATAAATGTTGGTTGCAGAATCTTTTCTAAATGTGCGAAGGGCTGAATGTCGTCAAGTTTTGGCAAGAAGTGTAGATTGGCTTCAATTTGCGCTTGCATAACGGCAGGTGAGCTCGGCGGATCTTGCTCCACGCGTTGGTGACGGCGCTCCCAAAAGTGATTACCTGCTTCAATGGCTGCTTTTGAGCGGCCGAAGAATAGGAATAAAAAATTGTCTTTTGTCGGCGTAGACTGCGTGGCATGCTTATAGATCAAAGCAGGAATATCCTTATCTTCATGACCCGGTTTGCCGCCACGTGGTCCTGTACCCAGTAGCATCAGCTTACGCACTAGCTCAGGATGGCGAAGCGTCAAATCTTGCGCCTGAAAGCCCCCTAAAGAGAAACCCAATACATCGACCTGCTTGAGACCAAGCGCACGAATAATAGCGGCTGCATCATCGGCCATTGCCTCTATGCGAGTACGCGGTGTCCCCGTTGAGGAAGCGACACCCCTGCCATTAAACAAAATAACCTCTTGATTGGCCGCAAGACCATCTGTCATAAGAGGGTCCCAGTTGTCCATACCACCACGAAAGTGCTGCAAAAATAAGAGCGGTGGATTTGGGCTCTCTGTATTACCCCATCTGCGATAAGCAAAACTAGCCCTATCGACTTCTATGAATTGCGTTGGTGCTGTTAAATGAGTCGTCGTCATAAAAATGATGCCTTAAAAAATATACCTGTTGGTAAAATTACTGTTTTGCTAAAAAATTAAGCGTCTGTTTCACGAAATCCTCATGATATTGAAAAATACCACCATGTCCGGCATCTGGGTATATGATTAACTGACTGTTGGGCAATCGTTTTGCTAAGTCATGAGTATTTAGCGTAGGAACCATACGATCATGCTCGCCATTAGCCACCAAGGTCGGATGTTTGATGACAGAGAGATCGACTGGTTTTTTGTTGCCCCATTTTTTCAGGGCTTTAAGTTGAGCACGGTACGCTGAAATCACGATTGCTTTGTCAAGATTTTCAGTCCGTTCATTAATACGTTTAATAAACGCTGTTGCCGCACGTTTTCCATTGTCAGTACGAGTAAAAAACAGAAAAACCTTGGGATCTTGACGTGTCAGTAATCCCCTGATGAGGTCTCTATCAGCAACTTTATTAACTTTAGCGATACCCTCTCCACCAGCAGGGCCTGTACCCGATATCACCATTTTTCTCACCAAACTGGGTTTTTTTAGTGCTATTTCTTGTGAAATCATACCGCCCATAGAAAAGCCAAATAAATCAACCTTATCAAAACCTTTTGCTTCAATAAAAGTAATAGCGTCATCAGCCATTTGCTCTATCGATTCAGCTACTTTCCCTGTCGAAGCACCCACGCCGCAATTATCAAACGCCACGACATGATGTGTTTTGGCGATACCATCCATAATGCGAGGGTCCCAATTGTCTAATACCGCTACCAAATGGTTTAAAAATATGATGGGTGTGCCACCATTTTGCTGACCGTACTCACGATAGGCAAAGCTAATGCCATCTGCACTGATAAAATCAGTAGGTACTATTGTCCATTGATAGAGCGATGTTTGTACTGGCATTAAGGTGTCTCCTATGGCATGTGGGTCAAATCTTGTCATATCAGTTAAGACTAAAAAGCATGAGTTACTACTAAAATAATAGTTACTATAATACAAGAAATTGCTATAGTCACTATTATTTTAGTAGTAACTAGTCTATTTTTATATTATTATTGGATAAGGTATGACTGAGCAAGACTTATTTGTACAGATGTGTCCTATTCTAAACACACTTACGATCATTACATTCAGGTAGAATATTATGAAAGCCGCTTATATCAATCATTATGGTAAGCTTGAACAGATTCAGTTTGGCAAGCAGCCCAAACCGACTATTCAAGACGATGAAATTTTGGTAAAAGTACATGCGGTCAGTATCAACCCACTCGATTTGCGCATGGTAGAAGGGGAATTTAAAGCGGTTTTACCCGTGCAGTTTCCTTTTATTTTAGGCAATGATTTGGCAGGCGTCATCGTCGAGGTTGGCTCAGGAGTACATAATTTTAAAGTGGGAGATGAGGTTTTTGCTAAAACTGATGCGCAAGGATGCTTTGCTGAATACACCTCTCTTAAAGAAACCTCAGTGGCTCTAAAGCCGAGCAACCTGTCTATGACGCAAGCCGCGGCCTTACCCTTAGTTGCTTTAACAGCGTGGCAAGCCTTAGTAGAAATAGCACAGCTAAAACGTGGACAAAAAATACTGATTCATGCTGGTTCTGGCGGTGTGGGATCGATTGCCATTCAGCTTGCCAAACATCTAGGTGCCAATGTTGCCACGACCACTAGTGCTAAGAATGCAGATTGGGTAAAAGAGTTGGGGGCAGATATCGTCCTCGATTATAAAACGACCAATTTTGCGGAAGTATTGTCTGGTTATGATGTGGTATTTGATACGCAAGGCGGCAAAACGTTAGAGCATTCTTTGCAGGTTTTGAAACCTAACGGCACAGTCGTTAGTATCGCAGGACCACCAGACAAAAATATGGCGCAAGCCATCGGAGCCAATTGGATCATGAGCAAAATCATTCCCTTACTGAGTCTATCTATCAGAGCAAAAGCCAAAAAACGCGGCATTCATTATCACTTTTTATTCATGCAACCAAATGGCGAGCAATTATCGCGTATTGCTGAACTTGTAGAAACACAAAAGATGGTTCCGGTACTAGATCGTGTTTATGATTTTACTGAATTCTCACAGGCCATCCAGCATGTAGATGGTGGTCATACCAAGGGCAAAGTAGTGGTCAATATCAGTTAAGGCCGCGACAAAACGCTTTTAAAAAAACGAAGCACAAAAATAACTGTCACACAAAGGATTGTAAAATGAATGATGCAAAAACAAATATTGATGACGTGTTGGCTACTTGGGAAGCTGACGATTTGCGAGTGCGTGCTAAATTAGGCCCTGCAGGAGTCACATCGCCTGCTAAAATGGTCAGTATGAGCGGTAAAGAGCTTTTAGATGCGATTTTTTCTGGAGAGTCACCCTCGCCACCAATTGGCGAAACACTTGATTTCATCCCTATCCATATAGAAGACGGTCGTGCCATTTTTCAAGGTCGGCCAAATGAAAAACATTACAACCCATTAGGTAGCGTACATGGTGGTTGGTTTTGTACCATTCTTGACTCTGCGGTTGGCTGCGCTATTCATTCAACCTTACCTGCTGGCAAAGGGTATACCACGCTTGAGATTAAAGTGAATATGATTCGCGCCTTGACAACAGCCGTTCCGTTGGTGCGTGCTGAGGCCAACATCATTCATGTGGGACGGCAGACAGCCACGGCTGAAGGTCGCATTGTAGGGCCTGATGGCAAACTATATGCGCACACCACCACGACTTGTTTAATATTTGACATGCCACAGTAAAAATAATATCGACATTTTACTTCACTGGTTTTGATTATTGACAAACACTAAGGCCAATTTTATGCAAACATTCGAACGTACCATCACATTAGATGATAAACAAGCGCGCTATTATGACCTGTCTGCCTTAGGTAATAGGGATAAAAATACATCGAGGACGGCGGCTCACTTCTATGGTGGCAATGGCTTTACGACTGGCGTGTATCTACCGCTGTTGACCGAACTCAGTACGCAATTTGCTACCACCAGTCTTGCCATGCGCGGCTACTGGCACGATTTACCCTCCGTCAAGAAGCTTACCCGCGAGCAAGATGCCGATATATTGATAGATTTTTTACAGAAGACACAAGACAGCCCTATCGTCGGTATTGGGCATTCTCAAGGCGCTACCGCTACTGCCATCGCCGCAGCCAAACGTCCAGAACTGTTCTCAGAGCTTTATTTGATAGAGCCTGTGACTTTTACCAAATCGCAAACCCTCATGATGAACGCTGCGCCTGATGACCTAAAGATAGGTCAAGAACCGTTTAAAAGCACGTTAGCCAAGCAGGCGGATTGGGACAGTATTGAATCATACTATGACTATCTACGGGCGCATCGCGCATTCAAGCGTATCAATGACGATCATCTTTATACTTTTGCAAAAAACAGTCTGATCGAAAATGAGCAGGGAAAATATAGTCTGCTTTTCGCACCCGAGCAAGAACTGGCAAGCTACTTTGACACCCCTTTTGTCAATGATTCTTTAAAAGAGCTGAACGATCTTGATGTGCCCTACACCATTATCGTTGGCAAACCCTCCATGTTTATTAGCAATGACGTGCGCAAAGTATGGGAACGTCTTGTGCCAAGCGAGAGAATCATTGAGCTATTAGAAAATGGTCATCTGCTGCCAATGGAAGCGCCACAGTTGTGTGCTGATACTATCATGCAAAAATTCGACTGACCTGAGCTTTCAAATTTATGTAAAAAAACTTAAGAGTTTTTGAGCTATAT
>NZ_CAJGZJ010000034.1 GCF_904846225.1 Psychrobacter immobilis
TTTATGATTATGTTTGATGACCGTATCAGCAGGCATTTAATCTAAATGGCAGTTACACAGAATCTGGGATGGGCTCAGTATTAGATGTTTATCTCAAGCGTCTAATACTGGATTTTTTATTGTCTTGTTTTTAGGCATATAAATTGAAGAAGGAGAATATCTTCTCAGTCAAACAATGGCTCAAACAACGGTAACTTCTAAACGCGTCTCAACATTACCGCGAGTGGCATTTGAATATGGGCATACCTGATGCGTGGCTTCAATCAGCTCTTGCGCCTGAGCTTCATCAATACCTGACACTTCAACATATAACTCTATATCCAAGTTGTAGCTGCCATCTGCCTTCATACCAATGCCTACTTGTGCAGAAGTCTTAGAAGAGGTAATAGGTAGTTTCATTTGCTGCGCAGTCATGCTCAAAGCGCTATCGAAACAAGCGGCATAACCCATGGCAAAAAGCTGTTCTGGATTGACGCCTTCTTTATCTTGTTCTTGAAACGACACCAAGTCAAACCCTAGTGAACCATCATCTAATCCAGTATGACCAGAACGTCCACCAGTGGCTGTTGCGCGAGTTTTATAAAATATTTTCATGAAGAATTATTCCTTGTTTAACATTATTAGAGGTCGTGCTTACGCTGTTGCGATGAGACTATTATAGAATCATCTCCATTTATGCGTTAGAACAGATCTCTATAACTCTTGCCTAATTCTATAAATTTTCATACTATTAGGCAATGTTATAAAACAAGCAATCATCATGAATCAAGCAACCATTGACCAACTCCTTACTTTATTGCCTAGGAATAAAACTATCGAATCGGCTATTTCAGGCCTGTTTTTTTATTGTGCAGATAAGCCAAGTAAAGCCGTCAGCTACATTCAAGAACCAAGTATTTGCATTGTCTTGCAAGGTGAACGAGAGATTCATTTAGGAGCAGACTGTCAAAGGTTTGACAATAGTAATTTGATGTTTTGTCCTGTCAATATTCCCCTCAGTATGCATATCAATCATGCCTCAATCAAAAACCCTGTCATCGTCTTATCCATGAAATTAAACCTAGCCATGATTAGAGATATTTTGGCACAGATACCGCCTAAACCATCCATAGGAGGTAGTCATCTAGGAATAAAGTGGCCATTAGATGATACGATAATATCAGCATTTGAGCGATTGATAAGCTTGCTTGATTATCCAAATGACATTGATTTTTTGGCTTCGTTGATTCAGCAAGAAATATACTATCGCTTGCTCTCAGTGGAGCAAGGTAATAAGCTCAGACAATTGGTAGTCAGCGGTAGCCATACTCATCGTATCGCCCAAGCTACTGACTGGATAAAGTCACATTTAAATCAGCCTATCATGGTAGATAATCTGGCCAGTCGGTGCGGTATGAGTATCTCAGGGTTTCACCAGCATTTCAAAGAAATCACCCAGTTGAGCCCGTTACAGTATCAAAAAAGCTTACGTTTGATGGAAGCGAGGCGATTGATTAAGATGCATGGCGCACAAATATCGCAAATAGCCATGCAGGTTGGCTACGAAAGTCCCAGTCAATTTAGCAGAGAATATAAGCGACTATTCGGTGTCAGTCCTAGTAGTGAGTTATAAAGATATTTTGTGATGGAGACAGTATAAGCGTTCTGTCGTAAAGAAAATTTCCTTAATTTTTAAAAATAAGATTTTTATAGATTGGCTAAGTATTTTCCTATGCCTATAAATGTCTTACTTGATTAAAAAAATCGTTGACTCTCCTATATATCCGTATTATAACATATAAATTATATTCAATATTTTAGATATATAGGCGCAGCTTTTCTCTGCGTATATTTATTGAAAAGCCTAGGGAGGAACTACTATGACCCGTTTAAGCTACACTCTCAAATGTTGGGTGCTAGGTATCGGTTTTTTCTTAGTGTTTTACTTCATGGTAGTCATGAGCGACCCTAGCTTTAGCAAGTATATTGATATGCTGGCCCTGAGCACTCTACTCTTCCCCGTTGCTAAACATGCAGTGGATGTGATGACAGATTTTTTTGCACCGGATACCGAATTATTTAATGGTTTACTGCCTTTAGTATTGATTAATATCGTGATTTGGATGCTCACACCATTTATTATGGCTTTTACAGTGATTGCTTTCATACTTTATAACATGGGTGTACTGACAGAAAAACTCAGTCATTAAAACCACCTAAACACAAAGGCCAGATTAGCGATTGCTGATCCGGCCTTAATATTCAAGAAAACGCTCTACTCTAACTCACCTTGTCCCATATTTTACTAAGACGCTTGGGCGAAACCGCCATACGGGTTTTCATTGGTTGGGCAAATAGCTGAATACGATACTCCTCTACCATCCAGCGATATTCGCTGATCGCTTCTTTATCCGCACGTCCTGCCAAACGCTCCATATGTAAGTCCAATGCATAGACGCCATCTAGGTCAGCATCTAGATTATGCTCAAGGCGTTCAAGACGAATCTCCAGTGCTTCAAGATAGCGTGGATACTGCTGCCAATGGCTATAATCCATTCGGTAAACGAAATCAGCCAAATGTAAATCTTCTAACTGATCCTCGATATCTTCGATAGACTCACCGAATATCTCCCGATCGAGCATCAATAATCCTTGGCGAATACGCTGCCAGCGGGTATAAACATTTTTGAGCGTTTTTATGACATTTTGACCCGTCAATAAAAAGTTACCCGCCACCACTTCTACAGTTTGCGCATACTCATCAGCAGTAAAAGGCAGCTCCTCAGCCAAACCTACCGCAATACTATCGGCACTCTCAGGTAAATCCGTACTATGATCGAACAATATATAGTGCTCTTCAAGAGCCGCATCTAATGCTGCATCAATGATAATAGTCTTGAGCTTGTCCATATCGCCAAGGGGTGCAAACGCCAGTTTGAATATGCTATCAATTTGGCTGGTCAGTTGCTTTTTCTTTGCGCCAAGCGTGCCTTTGATTAAGGTTAATACCCCAATACGGTGCGCCTGTAATGCCGCATTGACATCCGTATATTGATGAATCGATACGGCCTCGCCTGCCTCATCAGCCACGAGCGCCGCAAACTGCTTCATTACGACACCTGCACTGTGATGGTTTTTGCTAAAGGCAAAATGCTCAGGAAATTGCGTATGCACACCTTTTTGTTCCGTCACGGCTTGGCTGGTCTCAGAGGCATGACGAATCTGTAGTGTTTGCAAATCTCGACCTTTCTCGATGATGCGATTTTTATCATCGACGACACAAATTTGAGGCTGCAAATAACGGTCAATCGTAGCTGGGTTAAAGTTTTCTGTCGTCACTGACATGATGCCGCGACGGTTCAATGCTTGGCACAATTGCTTCAACAGTCCTTGACCACCAGCAGGCTGTAGCTCTTCAAATAAGCTATCAGCCGTATCAGGGATTGGAACGATTTGACGGCGAATATCTTTTGGTAGTGATTTAAGCAGCTGCAATACCAGCTCAAAACGCCAACCGGGTACGCCCCACAATAGCTCGATAGCATCAAGCTGCGGTAGCGCGGCAAGTGGCACACGAATGGTCACGCCATCATCGTCACTAGCAGGATCAAAAATATAGCGTAACGGTAATTTTAAATCGCCCAATTTCCACACTTCTGGAAAGTCGCCTGTGGTCGGCGCTTGGCTATTTAATACATCATCATCCGTAAAAAACAGATGCTTACTGTCCGTTTTTTCTATCTCGGCACGCCAGTCTTCAAACGCTTTACGACTGGCAATATGCGCAGGAATTTTTTTATCATAAAACTGATACAGTGATTCTTCATCGACCAATAAATCACGGCGGCGTAATTTATCCTCAATGCGCTCGATATCAGCAATCTTATCCATATTATGCTGCAAAAACGGCGCTTGACGACCCAAATTACCAGTCACCAAACCATCACGGATAAAGATTTCTCGCGACTCGCTTAGATTGACTTGCTCATAGTTGGTCAGCTGCTTACTGATAATGATTAGACCAAATAAGCTAATCTGAGCATAGGCTTTGACACGCCCCGTCTTCTTCGACCAATGCGGCTCAAAGTAGTGATACTTTAATAAGTTACCCGCTGCTGAAATAATCCACTCAGGCTCAATCTTAGCAACCGTACGCATAAAGACTTGCGATGTTTCGACCATCTCAAACGCCATAACCCAAGGTGGTATTTGTTTGAAGACTGTACTGGCTGGAAATATTTTGGCCTTTTGCTGACGGGCAGCCAAATACTCACCACGATTTTCAGTTTTATGCGCAATAATGGACAATAAACCCGTTAACAATGCTCGGTGCAAATTGGCATACTTAACCGCTCTGAGTTCTTCATCTTCAATCACGGTAGGATCACTAATAACCGCTTCTATAGCGTCATTTTTGACATCACTCACATCCGTAAGCTTAAGCTCGGTGACCATTTGTACCAATTGACGATGAGTCTGATGCCATTCACGCACCCGCGGAAAGCTAAGATAGTTTTTCTTAGTAAATTGCTTGCGCTGATTACCAGACAGTTTATTACCGTCTTCATCTTTTTCAAACAATGCTTTCCACAGACTTAAATAGAATAAAAAATCAGAATCATCTTGACGAAAAATAGCATGCTTTTGATCCGCTTGCGTACGCTTATTGGCAGGACGCTCACGCGGATCTTGTACGGCAAGCGCGGCCACAACGATAAGCATTTCACGAATACAATCAAAATCAGAACCGGCAACCAGCATACGTGCCAGCCTTGGATCGATTGGCATACGTGCCATCTGTTGACCAATACGCGTGAGGTTTAGGTGATCCAGCCCTTTTTGGCGCTTTGGCTGATTGGCAGGAACAGAGTCGGTTTTGGTAGCGATTGCACCCAATTCGTCGAGCAACTTATGCCCATCAGTGACTAGGCGGCTATCAGGTGGCTCGATAAATTCAAAATCATCAACACTGCCTAGACGTAAATTTGCCATCTGCAAAATAACAGAAGCCAAGTTGGTACGTAAAATCTCCGGCTCTGTAAATTCAGGGCGACCACTAAAGTCTTCTTCACTATACAGACGAACACAAACGCCAGGCGCCACACGACCACAGCGACCTTTACGTTGATTGGCAGCTGCTTGCGAGATCGCTTCAATCGGTAAACGTTGCACACGTGAGCGATATGAGTAACGCGAAATCCGAGCAAAGCCCAAATCAATCACATAACGAATACCGGGTACAGTCAATGCAGTTTCGGCAACGTTGGTAGCGATAACGATACGCCGTCCACGACCTGACGGCTGAAAAATGCGCTGCTGCTCTTCATAAGTCTGCCGCGCAAATAATGGCAGCACTTCAGTGTGCTTTGGCCCATGACGTTCAAGTACTTCTTGTAGCTCACGAATTTCAGCTTCAGTCGCGGCAAATATCAATATATCCGCTTGGTCAGCATGACCTTTATTTTGCGCATCACTAAAGCATTCTTCGACGGCGGCAACGACGGCACGTGGCAGATTCTCTTCAAAGTCATCATAGCTATCATCATCGGAGCTAGTCACCGGTTCATCAGTAAGTGGACGATAACGAACTTCTACTGGAAAGCTACGTCCTTCGACATTAAAAATAGGCGCAGGTATTTGACGTTTTAGTTTGGTATCATAGCGACTAAAGTATTCACTAAAGCGTTTGGTATCGAGGGTCGCTGACGTGATAATGACTTTTAGATCTGGACGCTTAGGCAGTAATTTTTTGAGATAACCCATGATAAAGTCAATATTTAAGCTACGCTCATGGGCTTCATCAATGATAATAGTGTCGTATTTACTTAAAAAACGATCATGACCCAATTCAGCCAACAAAATACCATCGGTCATCAGCTTTACAACTGATTGCGCCGTTCCCTGCTCATTGAAGCGAATTTTGAAACTAACGGTGTTACCTAACTGCTCGCCCAATTCTTCTGCGATACGGTTTGCCACACTACGCGCGGCCAATCTTCGTGGCTGCGTGTGCCCTATCTGCCCAGTAATACCGCGTCCTGCCAGCATCGCCAGCTTCGGCAACTGTGTTGTCTTACCAGAGCCCGTTTCACCCGCAACAATAATGACTTGGTTATCAATGATGGCTTGTATCAAGTCATCGGCACGTTGACTCACTGGCAAATCCAAGTTTAACTTGGCGGGCAAGTTACTTGGAATACTATCGATACGTGCCTGCACTGCTTCTTGAGAGCGGATTTTTATTTTGTCATATTGTGCACGTTTTTTGGCAAGCGCATCATCGGCTTTATTATTCTTGTGTTCACTATTATCGCCATTGGATTTTTTACTAGTGACAGCCGCACGCGCCAACTCTCGCTCTAGACGGTTTAGATAATAGCTGTCCTTGGCGAGTACTGGTAAATCATCGGCGATTTTAGCGTGAACAGACGCTTCATCATTGCTTGATTTGATATTCGAATTTTCCTTACTTGAGTTTGCCGTTCTATTTGTGTCTTCAATCGTATTTTCAGTTGGCATTTTTGGATTTTTCTCAGAAGTATTAGGCATATTTACTTAGGCTATTTATTGTTTATAAGTGGTTAGATTATGGGGGTAATTTGGGTGTGATTCAAGTTGGTTATATTGCTTGCTTGGCAGCTGAGACCTCTTTTACCTATTTTCAAAACGCTCATTTAAAATCTCTTCAAGCTCATCAGTCATAGGCTTGAATTTAAAATGTTCTGGGATCATCTGTTGGAATAACGTTGGTCCTCTAGCAGAATCAGAATTATCAACGCACTCATAGTAATTAATTTGACGACCTTTTAAAGTATCCAAAATTAATAAAGAAGTATCACCATCATCGTCATAAGAAAAGTAATAATAATGCATTGGTTCTCTCATCATTACAGTTGTGCTGTTCAGAGTAAAAGCAAAATGTGCCTCTTCTGTGAATTGCTTGACTTCCAGTTGCAGGTCATTATTAGCGTTGGCAAAATAGAACTGTAACTGATAGCCAATATCGCTATTGATCACGTCAAGTTGTAAACGCTCGTCATTTTCAGTTAGACATTCTATTAAGGTGAATGGCTCATATACACGCGGATTGTTAGTCGTATTCTCGTCCACTATACTCTCCCACTCCATCCCCATAATAGGCGCATCCAACATGAGGCTTCCTTCCTCAGTCAGCTTATACCCTGCTGGTACGTCTTGATCTTCGACCGTAACCTGGAGGCTTAACGACTTATTATTTTCTTTTTTAGCATTGTCAGTGTCGTTACTCAGTACCGCTGTAGTGTCGTCCGATGTGTATTGTTCATTCTTTTTATCCCAAAGTGTTATAGCCACTAGGACAATAAAAAGTCCTATCCCAAGGCCAATACCTGCGATAACCCACTTAACAAATCCTCTTATGAAATTTTTCAAATCTACCAGCCGTATTTTATTTTTGTGAATAAATTATTTGTAAATTTAGGGTCTGTTAAACATTACTCGTATGAATAACCTGTTGACGAATGGCAGCCCCCGTAAAAAAGGTATGCAAATTTTGTAGTGGTACCCTAGGAAAAGGCAGGTGTAGCGAGAGTATTAACTTTTCAAACGCTACCAACTCATCAGCTAATGCTTGTGCGACATCAGGTTGAATCTGCGAATCACCATAGATATTATCAATTAACCAAGTGAGTTGTGGAAAATTGGCATTATTATGAATCTGATAAAGAATGGGTAATAGCTCATTAGAAATTTGGCAGCGCGTTTTGCGAATCATACCGTTTTTATAGTACATACTTAAAGCCATATTAGGGCTGTCCTTAATTAGAATATAAAACTAAAAATGAAATGGATTTAAAATAGCTTCCTTAAATTTTTAATACTGAGATAACCAACATACTCTTTGTCCTCCATGACATCTAAATCGTCTGTATCACTGATAGGCTCAATCAAAAGCTGAACGTTTGATAGAAGATCACCGACGTTATATATATCATCGATATCTACCTCAAACTTATCGTCAATATGAGAGGCGGCATTAAAAGGTGACGTTTTGTCCTTAAAAGTAAACTGTTTATAAAACTCACTCTGTTTTGCCTGTTTAATGGCCTCTGCTTGACTGGCAGCCACGACAAGCAATTTATAATGAAACTCCTCAAAACTGCCCTGCTGATAGCCGCCTAAATTGATAAAGAATAACTTTAGATCATGGCTACTCTCTACTTGCTCATTGAATTCAACCAAACGAATCGTATAATTATCCACTTTAGTAATCGCTCGGTACGAATCAATGTGCCACTTACTTTTTACTTCAGGCCAATGACTGTCAATGTCTGCTATCAGCTCATTTACTTGATTGGCCACACCAAAAAAAATATCATGCTGTTCAATGAGACGACCCTTTGGACGACCACCCAGCTGAACCATATATAGAGTTAGCATTTTATGCAGTCCTTATTAGAAATAGGCGATTTAATTAACACCGAAATATTTGACAGTGTTAATCATATTTTTGAACTTTATATGTGCATTTTATACATCAACTGTGAATAAAAGTGCATAAAAAACCCGATGTCTAAACGATATCCAGACATCGGGTTTTTATCTTAATGATGACAGCTCTACAGTAAGAAAAAATATGCCCATAGTCCGACCACTAGCGTAGATATGATATTTAGTATCACACCAGTACGTATCATCTCAGATTGTTTAATTAATCCTGTACCAAACACAATCGCATTTGGTGGTGTCGCGACAGGTAACATAAAGGCACATGATGCACCGATACCGATAATCATTACCAATACTTCGGGTGGCAGACCCATTTGCTCAGCAATAGCCGCAAATACAGGTACCAATAACGCGGCTGACGCTGTATTAGACGCAAACTCAGTCAAGAAGATAATAAATGCTGATACTGCCAGCATAACTACGATAATGGGGGCTGTTGCTAGTCCATTGGCAACGGTTTGCCCTAGTACCAAAGATGCGCCCGTTACTTTTAGTACTGTTGATAGTGCGATACCACCACCGAACAGCATGAGCACGCCCCAGTCAGTATTGTCAGAGACTTGCTTCCATGACACCAGACCTAAGCTGACCACCGCTGCTGCTGCCAGCAATGCGACAATAGAATCCATGTCAGTCACATCAAGCGCTTCACTAATTTGCTTAGATAGTATCCAGCACGCCGCTGTGATTACAAATACGATAATCGTCAGAATTCGTGGCTTATTCCATGGAATAATTTCTTCTTCGTTAAGTGTTACCTGACGATTAAGGTTAGGTTTCAGGTACAGATACATCGCCCCAAGTAATACGGGCAACAGCACCAACATGATTGGAATACCAAACTTCATCCAATCGATAAAAGCAATATCAAGCGCCTTTGCAGCGATGGCATTGGGCGGTGAACCAACGATAGTGCCCAATCCACCAAGGCTGGCAGAATAAGCGATACCCAGTAGTACAAACACAAAGGTACCACGATCTTTTACACGGTCAACTTGCGTCAAAATACCAAGTGCCAACGGCAACATCATCGCTGCCGTAGCAGTATTTGATATCCACATCGATAAAAACGCCGTGACCCCAAATATTAAGAATACTGCATTTCTAAGATTGCCACCTGACATCGATAGAATTTTTAGTGCAATTTTTCTATCCAGTTGTTGTACATGCAAGGCGGCAGCCAAAGCAAAACCACCAAAAAATAAATAAATAATTGGATTGGCAAAACTCTGTAAACCAGTTGCAACATCGAAGTCTGGTATATTTATGAGCGCCCCGATGACTACAACCAGTATCGCAGTAATAGTCACATGAATCGCTTCGGTCAACCACAGCGCGCCAATGAAAAACAGCATGGCGAGACCTTTATTGGCAGTGATCTCGAATGGTAATATATTATAAATAATCATACTGACAATCGCTGCAATCGCGACAACTATCAATCCTTTACCCGTACCCTTTGGAAAGGTGTCGGTAAATAAATATTCATTGCCATCATTGGGAATATGGCTATCTAGTTTTTGCTCTGACATAAAGTATCCTTATTCTGTTCAGAGTGATCGTGAAATTGGGAATTACAACAATACGCACCAGTCATAAAATCCTATTGTATTAGCGCGTTAAATATTTGATAGATGCCATAGTATCAGAATTATTTGTAGCCGAATATGTTCTGATTATACTTTGTACGATTGCTAGGATTATGCGACTTTATAATGGTGTTTTCGGTTTGTCACCATCATCAAAGTTAGAGCGTATTTTTGACTATTTGCTATCTCGATATAAAATTATAAAAATTACATAAAGCTTCCAAACATTTATCATTTGGGGCTATACAAGCAAAAACTGATAACACATACTTATAGGGTTAGATACAACATCATCAATAAAAATAAATTGGAGTACATTATGACAGACGCAAACAAAATTGATGCGACCACTAAAATGGCGCCAAAAGACATTAACCAAGATGGACTTGCCAAAAAAGATCAACAGCGTACCGATGATTCAGCACTAGATATGATGCAAGGATTGCATGAACACGAAGATCATGGGCAGCAAGAAGATAAATAACTTGCTGTATCTATTAAGAAACATTTATCCCAGCGCTTCGTGATTTTAAATGTCTTAGGTAAATAGTAAAACTCAGATAAGCCATGAAAATATTAGAGCATGTTTAATATTACTTTAAGACTTAAATTTCAAAGACATATCTCTTAAGTCCGCATTCAAAAGCGCCCATCAAAAAGAAGGGCGCTTTTTTGGTTTTGGCTCTCTTTTTTCTGGCAGACGACCTGAAACATAATTGTATAAAAATGCTGCTGTCAGTACGATCGTGATGGGTACAAACAAAGCGTCATAGCCAACTTTAGCAAACAAGAATGCACCTACTGCGCTGCCACCACAAAAGCAATACCAGATAATGGCTTGGAAACCCAATGTCGGCTTGCTAATTGAGCGCCCAGCAAGCCAGTTACCGATTGCGGCACCCATATCTGATGTCAATCCTGTCAAATGGGTAGTACGAATGACCGCCCCACTGTAAGTTGCTACCATCGCGTTTTGTAATCCGCATGCCATCGCTGACGCCAATTGTCCTAGATAGTCATGCTGTTGATATAACCAGTAGCCAGCCAGCAATAAAGCTGCCTCAAGATATAGCGCACGCCCGTAACGACGGCCTAGCTTTAATGAGGTCTGCCCGATGACGAAACCACTTAATATTGCTCCTGCCAAAAAAGACAACAGCAGCGCACCGATATATAAGATACTTCGAGCGTCTGAATAAGCGATAGCCGCTGCAAATAAGCTGACATTGCCAGTGACATGCGAGACTGATAAATTGGCAAAACCCATCAACGCAGTGGTGTTAACGCAGCCTGCACTAAATGCCAATACTGCCCCGCCCCACAATATCCACTTTGGTAACTTGGTTATCATATTCGTCACCTAGGCGCACATTGCCAAAAAGACCCATAGTATAACGAGAAAAGGCAGCCAATTGGCTGCCTTTTCTATAGTTGAGCGAATCATTCGTCCCGACCACCATGCAACTTACGTTGTCATACTAAATAGGCCGCTAAAAAATTTGCTCATAAGAAGTATTTAAACGATTATTTCGATGGCTCATCGAGCATCATTAATTGCTCACTGATGGCGACGGTATTGAAACCTGCATCAACAAACATAATCTCACCAGTGATGCCAGATGCCCACGGCGATAGTAGAAATAGTGCGGCATTACCTACTTCTGCTTGTGTGATATTACGCTGCAAGGGCGCAATTTTTTCACTAATATCAAGCATTTTACGGAATGATTTGATACCGCTGGCAGCAAGCGTACGAATAGGGCCTGCCGAAATAGCATTGACACGGATACCTTCGCCGCCCATAGATGTAGCAAGATAGCGAACACTCGCTTCAAGACTGGCTTTTGCCATACCCATGACATTGTAGTTTGGCAATACTGAAATACTGCCTTCGTAAGTCAAGGTCAGCATCGAGCCATGGCGCATAGCAAGCAATTCACGTGCTGCTTTGGCTAATGCGACAAAGCTATAGCTTGAGATGTCATGCGCAATATGGCTGCCCTCACGGGTAGTTGCATTGACAAAATCGCCATCTAGCTGATCCATAGGTGCAAAACCAATCGCATGTACCACACCATCAATACCGTCGCCCCAATGGGCGCTCACTTGCTCAAAACACGCCGCAATCGATTCATCAGATGCAACGTCGCACTCTAATACTAAATCTGCTTCAAACTTTTCTGCTGCCATATCCACACGTTTTTTTATTTTATCATTTGGATAAGTCAGGATCAATGAGGCACCTTCGCGGTGTAGCGCTTCAGCGATTGCCCAAGCGATAGAAAGTTTGCTTGCGATGCCTGTTACGACAAAACGTTGTCCTTGCAGTAGCATAGTGTTTCCTTTTGAATCGAACGAAATTATTTAGATTATAAAATGATTTAGAAGCGTCAGATATGATCGATATCGAATAATAACCAAATACAACTTAAAAAATGTCATTATACACGAATTAATTTAAGTAAACAGTCGTAAACTGTATTCGCTTGCAATGCCGTTTAAAATGGATTAAACACTGAACTGCCACGACAGCAGTATGAAGTTAAGTAGATTTCAAGTATAATCACAGCCCTTCCCAGCTTGCACAATTTTTATAAAAATCCTTTATAACCGTTGTTTATAAACAAGGATTTAGCGTTAAGCTACACCCACATTTTGGATGGCTGCCAAACTTATGAGTATTACCCCAACAATAACATCAGATTACCAAGAAAGCGTTGAGTCTTATCGTCAACTGATTCTCTCAACTGGCGAAGATTTGGAACGTCCTGGTCTTGAAGAAACGCCGTTGCGCGCTGCGAAAGCTTTTTCTCATTTAACCCAAGGCTATCATCAAAACTTGGATGAGGTCGTCAATGATGCCCTGTTTCCATCGAACAATCGCGAATTAGTATTGGTACAAAACATTGAATTTTATTCATTATGTGAACATCATATGCTACCTTTTCATGGCGTCGCGCATATAGGTTATCTACCTAACGGTCAAGTACTGGGCTTATCTAAATTTGCTCGTATTGTCGATATGTTCGCCCGTCGTTTGCAAGTTCAAGAAAACCTAAGTGATCAAGTAGCACAAACCATTATGGATGTGACGGGCTGCCGAGGTGTGGCGATAGTGATGGACGCAGCGCATATGTGCATGATGATGCGCGGTGTGAACAAGCAGCATTCCACCACACGTACGACATCAATGATGGGCGAGTTTGTTCATGATAATCAAGCGCGTACGGAGTTTTTGAGCGCAATACCTAGACGTCAACCAGCGTTTTAAATGGGTAAATTGATCTTCACAAAAAAGGACACTTAATAAGTGTCCTTTTTTTATACAAATGAGATATTTTTACGAGAGAAAGACTCTCAGAATCTGCTCAATGAGATTTAGCTCACTGGCGTTACTTCATCGATCCAGTTGCCATAACCCGCTTCTTTCATCTCCGCTAGCGGAATGAAGCGCATTGCCGCTGAATTCATGCAATAGCGTTTACCTGTCGGTGCTGGACCATCATCAAACACATGACCCACGTGCGAGTCGGCGTAGCGGCTACGAATTTCGGTACGGGTTGAAAAAATACCACTGTCTTCTTTTTCGACGACGACATCAGCGCCTAGCGGACGAGTAAAACTGGGCCAACCTGTACCAGACTTGAATTGGTCACGAGACGAATACAGTGGCTCGCCCGATACGACATCGACGTACAGACCGGGTGCTTTATTGTCCCAATAAGCATTGTCAAAAGCGCGCTCAGTGCCCTCTTTTTGAGTAACTTTATACTCGATATCACTAAGCGAGTTTTTCAGCGTTTCCTGTGTTGGCTTCACAAAAGTCTTTGGGTCAAAGCCCGTACTCGCTTTAGCTGTTGCCTTGTTTGATGCTGGGTTTGATTCTGACTGCTTAGTACTGGCTGCAGTCGGTTTAAATTGGCTAAAGTCGAGTTCATAATCTTTGCCATAGACACTTTCGATAAACTGATAGCGACCAGAGTTGAAGGTATAAGCCTTATAGCGTAGCGGATTCTTTTTGTAATAGTCCTGATGATACTCTTCTGCTGGATAAAAAGTGCTCGCAGGAACAATTTCTATCACTACTGGCTTGTCATATACACCAGACTCTTGCAGTGATTGCTTGGCGGCTTCTGCTATCTGCTTTTCTTGCGCATTATTATAGAAAATAGCCGGGCGATACTGCGTACCACGGTCCACATACTGACCTTTATCATCTGTTGGATCAGCAATTCTCCATAACGCCTGCACTATACCGTTATAAGTGATTTTTGTGGGATCATAATATACTTGAGCCGATTCCGTATGACCCGTACCACCTGCTGATACCTGCTCATAGGTTGGGTTTTCAATACTGCCGCCCGTATAACCAGACACCACCTCGACGACCCCAGGGATTTTCTCATAGCCTGCTTCAACGCACCAAAAACACCCGCCAGCGACCGTCGCCACTGCCAATCCCGGCGTTGTCGGTGCATAAGGATTGGCAGCATTTGCATCTTTTACAGTGGCGTTGGTTTCGGTAGCGGCACAACCTGCGTAAAAGGCACTGCTTGCCAAGATCACTAACCCAATAATTTTAGACGGTAATATACGATTCATAATTGTCTCCTAAAAGAATCTTCATGTAACTATATAGTCAGTCTTTTATAAATAAGATACAATGCTTTTAAAATAAGCGAAGTAGCAGAAGAATCCATGACCTAT
>NZ_CAJGZJ010000035.1 GCF_904846225.1 Psychrobacter immobilis
TCAAATACTCAAATACTCAAATACTCAAATACTCAAATACTCAAATACTCAAATACTCAAATACTCAAATACTCAAAATTATTTTGAGGATCTGTAATAACCTTGTCAAATAAAAATGGTCTGTTATTAGAGTTCCTCTAATATATTCTGTTTAAGTAAGAAAAATATTGATTACGTTTCAGGTTGCAGTATTTTAGCCGAATCTTTTATAAACGAATCATTATCGCAACGATGATACTAATACTAGCTTGAGCTTGATTATCAAGGCAGATTTTCCTGCGTATAGCAGGATTTGTTCTAACTATTCAAACCATTTGCTTCATCTTTAAAGGTCTCTACAACGACAGAGAAAATGTCATCCCAAACTGCCTCATTTGCTAAAAAAGGATAGTCCTTAAGTAGCTTATTACTCTTAGTGCCTTTATTTTGTAGCATACTGCGAATGATTCTATCGGCATAGCTGTTGGGCATCTCAACAATCTCTTTTATCGCCAATCGTGCATAGTCATGCTTTCTTAGGTACTGTGACTCGTTATGCATCTCTTTTTCAATAACGTGAGCAATGAGTCCTGATAAGTACTGAACGTGAGGCGTTAGATCCATAAAGCGCCATGCAGGTTGAATGAGGTGAGTGTTTTCAAAATTTAAGTTTGAGCGAATACCATCAGGGTAAGTAACCGCCTGTTTATCAAAGCTGTAATGATCACGGATTTGCTCCATAAGTGGCACGGATACACGGTCTAAAATTTTATCATACGCATGACGGTCTGAGGGATGCTCAGCGATGGCTTGCGATATAGGTAGGATAATCGGCTCATGAATGACCTGGTCGCGTCTGAGTACATCGTTAATTAAGAAGCGATGTACTCGGCCATTGCCATCAGCCAGCGGATGAATATACACAAAAGCAAAGGAAGCAACCGCACTACGTATCAGTGCCGATTGTCCCTCGGTCTTTTCCATAAATGCCAGTAACCCTTTGAGCTTTTCAGCAATGTCATCAGCAGGTGGCGCGATATAGTGCACAATCTCTTTAAAGCCATTGACCTGAGTATGCGACACAAAAACTGGTGATTGACGGACACCATACTGCTGGATAACCGTTTTGCTGCCGAGTATCTCTTGTTGCAGCTCTGCTAGTGATTCAGGATCAAGCGGGATATCGCCCTTGCCGGTACGCCTTGCCATTACATCGGCGAAACGTTCAATACGTTTTAACTCTTTCCCTTCACCTTCTATAGTAAAACTGGCTTTACTCTCTCGTAATGTCATCCATACGGAGGCACGCATCAGTAAGTCTTGCCCAAATTCATCGTTCAGCTTGTCAACCATTGTGGCAATATCGAGTGCAGCGGCTTTCGTAAATGCCTCTGTTTTCACCAGTTGAGGACAGAAATGACGGGTTCCTGCAAGATTGTCATTGATACGCCAACGAGCATTCTTTATGACATGCGCAGGGCTTGAAGTAACCTGCTTCTTAGCATCTAAAGCGTCCACATAGTTACCGCCTAAATTACTCGGTACTGCTAACTGCTGACCCATGAGCCATTCATACAAGAAAGCCATTCTACGGGCATAGCTGCCTGTGGGCTCAGCGTTTACCCATGCTTGTACGTCATTAGCCCCTATCTGCTCAAACAAACGAGTCAGTAACTCTAAACTCAGTACTTCATGACGCATGTGAAACTGTAAGTGCGCAATAATTGTGTCCAGTGGCCGCGCAGTTTCCTGATAAGCGTTATGGATAACATCACCCTCTTTATAGGTTTGCCTGCGCCCACCGATACTACTGCTGACATATAAAGGGACAACCAGCTCGATGCTTGCATGACGGATAAGCCATGCTGCGCCAATAGGGTCTGAGGTAGGGGTGTTTATCATGAGTGGCTCAAGCGATTATAGATAAGCCATTTTGCAGAAAAGCGATTATGAATGCAAGATAATGGTTATTATCAAGCCTTACTGCATTAAATCGATTTTTATATGACGTTGTGATACCTGTAAATAAAGATCAAAAGGCGTATTGAGTGGATATAATGAGTTCAAATTGAATGAGGTAAATACACCGTTCTTAACATAGCTACGTAGTAATAGAGTACCCATTTCTGTAAATAATGCGGTAATCCCCCACATCAATACTTATCAAAAAAATACAGCAATTATAAGCATTACAACATTTTGGCAAACCTAATCGAAAGAAGGATTGCTAATAACAGAATTAGACCGATTATCCATAATGATTGTAAGAGAAATTTTTTATCATCCATAATTGAGACCATCCCAGATTCTGTGTAACTGACGTTTAGATTAAATACTTACACAAAATTTAGGAAGGTCTCCATTATTAAGCTTATATACCTATAGAATAGATAGTTCTAGCCAATATGGAGGTGTTTTTCCTTTAGAAGCTTGAGAACGTGGCTGAAGAATACGCAATTCATATTTACCTGAATATGGAAGCTTGTAATAACCTTGGTTATCTAGTTCAGAGGAATATTCTCCTACATTGACAGAATCTGATAAATTCTTATTAAATAAATAAGAATCTACATTCCCTCCCGTTGTTTTAACAGAAAGCTTTTGGTTCTTTTTGGCATAAAATGTATAGGAATCATACTTACTACCCTTTAATTTCCCATAATAGTTAGCTGAACTAGCGCCTTTTTTAAATTGAACATCAACAGTTTTAGCCACTGCATCTGAAGATGCGGCCATTACTGTAGGACTTACCATTAGAACAGGAAGCGCAATTAGAATAGCAGCAGTTAAGTTTTTCATATTTTAAACACTCAAACAGTAAAAAAACGATTTTATCTTACTCCACACTGTCAACCTTTATAGATATGTTATATTAGTATTACTAATATAGAGAGTACGTTGGTAAGTTACTGAATAAGGCCACCTGTAACGACCCTAACTTCTAGTTCTACCGTAAACCTACTTATGGTAGTAAAAACCTGAATTTCATCACGTAAACAAAGAGAACACTGCTAAATAGTGGTGTTCTCTTATTATATTTAAAGGAAAAATTATGCGTTCTTTGCTTCTAACGACAATGTGCTTAACGGGCAGCTTAGCTCTAGTGGCTTGTAATAACCATCGTGCCGACACCACGGATCTGAGTAAGCAGCCTACAATAGAAGTGCCGGTAGCGTCAGCGGCATTTACTGCTTTTGGAAACACCGCTAAAGAAAAAATTTGGCGAATAGTGATTGAAGGAAATGAGCTAAGTATAGAGGCGAATTTCTTAAAGCCAACGACAGCAACAGTTATCGTGGTGGGTTCTGGTTCTGTCAATACTGAAGGTGTCGAATACGCGAGTATTATCAATGGACAGCCTATTGTTGTGAATATAAAAAATAACCTTTGTATCGATGACAATGGCTATCAAAATGAACTTACTGCAATATTAACTTACGCAGGCGAAGTATATCAGGGTTGTGCCGTTGCCGGTGCAATAGAAATTGCGCCCACATAGAAGATAAGCCTAACCTATGAATAAACCATTGAAAAAATTTAGCCTAGTATTCTTACCATCATTTTTGTGGGTCGTATTAACTGGGCTAGGATTTGGCTCTCAAAGTCTATCTAATTTGATTGAAATTATAGGAATTTTTATAGTATCTGTGCTGTGTTTATTTATCCCAGAACGATTTATAAAATATCAACTCCTTCTTCTAATACTCTTAATAATCACTGCCTTAGTGCGTTTTTTAACCCCATATATACCGGAATAATATTAAACCAGTTGGCTATCTGAACCGCCCCGACTATATCGGAGAGCGTTTTATTTGAGTCAGGCAACTTTGCCTGACTCATTAAGACTATCATAATATTGCTTTTCAAACTCAAAAGGTGATACATAACCAATCGTACTATGCATTATCATATGAATTACCCGCGTTCCAACAAAGGTAATAACGCCAGAATCAGCCATCTGATCAGTATAACGAATAGATAAATACTGAACGCCTCTATCACTACGATGAATAACGTCTTTTGGGTTGTTTCTGTCTGCAATGGCTTGATTTAACGCTGCCATCATCATATCGATGTTCATACGATTAGACACCTTCCAGCCAACAATACTACGGACAAACACATCTATAATAAACGCAGTATACTAATAAGGTGTTAAAAGGAGCTAAAAATGAAACTCGCAGAAGCCCTACTTATTCGTAGCGATATGCAAAAAAAACTTGCTCAAATTAAAGGACGTATTCGTAGTAATGCTAAAGTTCAAGAAGGCGATACGCCAAATGAAGATCCAAGTCATCTAATGATTGAGGCTAGTCAAGTCATTACTGAGCTATCTACTTTGATTGAACGTATTCACCGTACCAATGCAGTTGCTAAGACGGATAAAGATCAATCAATGCTGACGCTATTGGTTGAACGCGAGGCGTTGGAGATGCGCCACAAACTATTAATTGAAGCAATTGAAGCGACTGACACTGAGGCAGATCGTTATAGTCATCGTGAAATTAAATGGAATATTATGGTCTCAGTAGCTGGGTTACAAAAGCAAGCCGATGACCTGGCGATGAAACTACGCAAAATTAATATTGTCATTCAAGCCAATAACTGGCAAATTAACCTTGTTGAATAAGATTTGTAGACTACTAAATTTATAATTTTCTATTCTTATAGTCATAAATGAATAGAACCACCTATTGGAACCGATTGGGCGAGTGTCAGACCCCTTACCTACACAACAGGGGGTTGAAAACATACTGTAGTGTTTGTCATGCGTTGCGGGTAGACGCTTTTTTTACTACTTATGCCCCGAACACGTCACAGCTCACAAGGTACTACTTAGACCTTACTACCAGATACTGACAGTCGGTTTCAACTTTACGTTTAATGCCTCTTGATACGCCGATTATCAAGAGCGTCATCTACGAGTACTACGCATTTACCAAACTCAACACCCCGTGTTAAACCTCTCTAATCCACGACTCCATTCAAGTCCTCACTAGGGTACCGAACCAGTGAAATCGGTTTATCATAGGCATACTTACAATAGATTATAGGCGTAATAATAGTACGCTTGAAGTGGTTTTACTGCATTAGTCTATTTTAAACGGTCTATCAATGGGCTTAAAGGGTGATATAGCTGTTTCCACTCGGGTATACCCGAAATGAATCAGTAACTTAATGCCAGATTGAGAAGCTTTTCCTAAAAACTGTGTAACTGCTTATAATCCAATAGCAGGAGAATAAGCAATGACTACTCAATCTGACATTAAAAAACTGGCTGAGCAAATGGCCAGCAGCATGAGCAGCTTAAAAGTTTGAGAAAAAGGTGTGTTATTTAAAGTCTTATCTACTACAGCTCCATAGCTATACTGGAAGTTATTTAACCTGCGCTGTTTCTAATAAACTGCCATCTTTATCGAATAAGCAGTCGACGATAATGAGCGGAGCCGCATCCAAACTATCTTCAGCGTAGTAATGTGTTATGACTTCAAAGTTACCATTATTTAATCGTCTGTAGTCTGTGTTTTTTCGTTTAATGTCCATAGACTTAAAGCCTTTAAGCATGGGCTGTACTGCTTTCTGGCACTTCGTTAGCAATGCAATCTTTGATGTTTTTTGAGCTTGTTCGAGTTCAGTATTTCTTTTTTTATCAAATGGGTTACTGCCATTTTGAATCCAAATATAAAATGCTGCAAATGTAATAATAGATAGTCCTGTCAGTGTCTCTTTTTTCATAATATGACTCGTTTAGCAATAATAGAATAAGATATTTACTAACATACAAGCATAGCTCAGTTATTCTTAAGGAGCATGTTAAAACAATAATTAACTGTTGAAAGCAATGGGTAAATGTTACTCCCGTTCTGGTTAGTTCAGCTTAGTATTATAAAATAGGGCTTAATGAAACATGGATACCTTAAATATCGTGTATCTCGTAGGAGCAGTATTAATTTTCGCCAGTATCATGGCAAGTACGTTATCGGCGCGTTTGGGTGTTCCACTTTTGCTATTGTTTTTAGTCGTCGGGATGCTTGCTGGTGAAGAAGGTATCTTGGGTATTGAATTTTCTCAATATGCGATAGCCAATTTTGTCGGACAAGCAGCCTTAGCCTGTATTTTGTTAGATGGCGGGTTGCGCACCTCTGTTAAATCATTCCGAGTTGGCTTAAAACCAGCCATCACACTGGCTACTTGGGGCGTACTTGCGACAGTCATGATACTGGGTGTATTCGTCACATGGCTGCTGGATGTCGATTGGCGCTTTGGCTTATTACTGGCAGCAATCGTGGGTTCAACCGATGCGGCAGCGGTATTTTCACTGTTGCGTAATGGCGGTGTTAAATTAAATGATCGTGTCCAAGCCACGCTTGAATTAGAGTCGGGCGCCAACGACCCTTTAGCGATTCTGTTAGTCACTGGATTGATTGCTTTAAATGTTGATCCTGCCGGACAGACAGCGCTAGGCTTCTTAGGCCTACTATTACAACAGCTTAGTTTTGGTTTAGGAATGGGCTTGTTCTTTGGCTATTTCCTATCTCGATTATTACCCAAGATACATTTGGCAGAAGGTATGTATGCCATTTTAATAATGTCGGCGGGTTTAGCAGTGTTTTCTGCCACTAACTTACTGGGCGGTAGTGGGTTTCTCGCGGTCTTTATCGCTGGTATTATGATTGGCAACCATAAGGTACGCTCAACTGAGCATGTCATGCGCGTGATGGACAGCTTTGCGTGGTTGTCGCAAGCGGTGTTATTTGTGGTATTGGGCCTATTGGTCACGCCATCGAACGTTCTTGAAGTTTGGCCTTATTCAGTGGCCATTGCTGCCTTTATGATTTTAGTGGCTCGTCCTATTGCAGTCTATACCAGTGTTTTACCGTTTAAATTTAAAAATAGAGAGATCGGCTTTATCTCTTGGGTCGGCTTACGTGGTGCGGTGCCCATTACCCTTGCCATGTTGCCAGTGATTGCAGGGGTGGACAATGCCTTTATGCTGTTTGATATCGCTTTTGGGGTGGTGGTCTTATCGTTGGTGTTACAAGGGACGACCATTCCTTTTATGGCCAATCTGTTTAAGGTGCGTATTCCTAACAATAAGGGCCCAAAAGAAGAGCATGAAGTGTGGGTGTCAGATAGAGCAAGTATTACGTTGTATGAATTTGAAGTAAAGTTAGGCGCGTTTGCAATTGGTCGTCATCCGAGGGATATATCTACACGTATCAGCTCTGAAGGAATCCATGTTTTTGCCTTGGTGCGTGGTCAGCAAATCTTGGCAATTAATGAAAAGACTAAGCTCAAATTTGGCGATAGCGTATGGTATGCCATGAGTGGCGATTATGCCGATCAGATTGCGACTGTCTTTAATGACACTACGTTAGACCGTAGAGCCATCGATGATTTTTATGGCGATTGGATGCTATCGCCGAGTGTCAAACTTAAAGATGTGCCTTTCTTTACCGATAGGATGAAATTCGAATCTCTAGAAGATACCCTGAACACGAAAAATATGTGGGAACAAACGGTTGCTGAATATATTAAGGATAGCTTAAAGATGGCACCCGTAGCAGGCGATACGGTTGTGATTAATAAGGAGTGGTTATTAGTCATTAAAGAAGTTGACGGCCAAGGAAGACTGAGAACGATTGGACTAAAACAACTAGAAAAGCCAGCAGTGGCATAGTATCTATTATTATTAGACATAATATGGACTATTAGCTGAAAGGCAACCATTTAAGACAATTAATAGTCCTGCGAACATTGTCCATTTTAGGTAACTTATTAGCTCAAATTATGGTCTGTTTTACTGGTCTCGCTAGGGTATACCCAAAATAGCAAAATTTTATTTGTGAGAGGAATTCGCATTTTTCTAAGTAAGGCTAATACAGAAGCTAAACTACGTAGCATAATTCTATTTAATCAGTGTCTTATGCTTAGAATTATTATCAATATATGTTATTTTAGTAGCCAAAGCATAAAAAACACAGTGACAATTCTGCATATAGTTAAGTCTTTATAAAATCGATACAGCCCATATCATGAAACAGTTTAGGTAGATTATTCTCCATCCATCCTTGGCGTAGAAACTTAGCCTGTGCCCATTTTTTCTCGATAGGGTTTAGATCAGGGCTGTACGGCGGCAGCCATAAAATACGATGACCATGTCTATTAAGTAGCTTTTGAATACGCTTACTCTTATGAAATCGAGCATTATCCATGACAATCACGCATTTAGTTTTAAGACTTGGGATTAGCGTGTATTTGCACCAGTGGTAGAATATGCTGCTGTTAATATTGTGTTCAAAGTAATCAAGCGCAAATAGCATTTTTTCATAGAGAGCTCCGATGACATTAGTACGTCTCGAAGCTTGCCAGTTGTAGCTATCGATACAGGGTTTACCAATCGGTGCATAGCCATGAGAACGAATGGTTTCAGCCTCAAAGCCGCTTTCATCCATATAGACAATGGGATAGCCTTGCTGCGTAAAGCGATCAAGCCTACTCTGGAATATCGCTCTTCTTATCGGACACGCTTTTGGATGTTCCAAGGTCTTTTTTTTGACTGATACCAAGACGCTTTAAAGCATTAAAGATGCCCGTTTTACTACAGTTCAAGCGACGAGCTCTTTCATAGTTATAATCATCTGGGTATCTTTTTACGTCTTCAATCAATGCGTCATCAGGTATTTTAGTCGGTGCTTTATTTCTGGTTGTTTTAGGCGCTAATTTCTTCTGCCAGCTGTGAATGGTGCTGATGCTAAGTCCATAAAATAGCGCAGCTTCTCGTATGGTCATACCATCAGTGATGCTAGAAAGTACCTGTTTGCGATAGTCTATTGAATAAGTCATCGTTTATTTCATTAAATGCAATTGTTAATAGGGTTGTATCGGTTTTATTTGGATTAGACTATACACACTTTTTAGGAAAGGCTCTCAAACTCAAAAGGCGATACATAGCCCAATGCACTGTGTATACGCTTTTTATTGAACCAATCTACTCAATTCAATGTCGTAAGTTGTACATTAGCTAAACCTTGCCAACCTGCTTTTAAATATTCAATCACCTCTGTTTTGTATAACCTATGCCCTGTTTCAGCCAAAGCATTATCAAGGCCTGGTTATATATTTTTTCTTATGTTATCAAGCCAAGCTTGCATACTTGGTGTAAGCAAGCGATGACGGCGCCAAGCCATGACAAGCTCCCATTTTAACTGAGGTTGGGTGAGTGGCAAGCAGACTAATCCTGTTAAATCCAACTTTTGAGTATAATATTGAGGCAAAAGAGTCACGCCCATATCCTGTTTTACCATGTCAAGAAGCAAGTGCCACTGATTGGTTTGGCAAATAATATTAGGTTCAAAACCTAGTGATTGACAGTTTTCTATAATCATCGGAGTAAATGATGAATTGGAGGTAAATAAAATTAGGGGTGCATTTGATAGTGACTTAAGTGTTACCTTGGTTTTTTGCTTACCCATACGGTTTTTATTTGCTACGACCACCACTGGATAGCAACATATCGACAAGTAGTCAAAATCATCGTCAATCGGCTTCATCAATGTTGCCACATCAAGTTGCCCCTCTAGAAGGGCCTGCTTAAGTGACTCAGCACCATCTTCGATAAGTGAAGTTTCTATACTAGGATGCATTTGATAAAAGTTAAAAATAGCTTTGCTTAGTATTTCACTGCCTAACGGTGAAATCCCCAAACGCAATTTACCACCTATTAATTGCTGATAATCTACTACTGTTTGTTCAAGATTATCTGCCTTTTGTAAGATATCAACTGCTTGAATATAGAGGTGTTCGCCAATTTCCGTTAAATTAACTAGCCGCTTTTTTCTATGAGTCAAAGGCTTATCAAACAGAGCTACGCCTAAATATTCTTCAAGATTACTGATAGATTTGGTAACGGTGGGTTGGGTTAAATTGAGTTGAATACTGGCTTGAAGAAACCCACCTGTTTTTACGACTGTCACAAAGCAGCGTAATTGTTTCAAAGTTATCATAAATAATAAACCATGGTTAGGAGGGATAATGAAATTTATTATAGGAATTGGGAATAAAAATAAAAATATAATTCATAATTTATGACTAGGGTATTTTTATAATAAGTAGTCTCTAATCAACAAACAACAATTATTATGCGTAATCCTAATATTCGCTTATCCCTACCCTTTGTAGCTGAAAAAAAACTTAAACTTCAACAGTTCTGTCGCCAATCATGGCTTCATGTCCTTATGCAATGCGCTATTATCGCAGCTGTCTGGTATTGTGCTGCGATATTGGTTGAGTTATTGCATCTGCCCGTATCCTCAGGCGTCTTAGGAGTATTTTTAATGCTGATCTTATTAATGAGTGGTGCTATCAAGGTTAACTGGGTCAGACTGGGGGCAAAATTTGTTTTGGGTGAGTTAGTATTAATGTTTATCCCACTTATGATGTCAATACTTCAATACAAGGCGCTATTTATCAGTAAGGGCTGGCAATTAATGCTGACAATTATCTTAAGTACCGCGATGGTGATGTTAAGCTCAGCATTAACTTTTATTATGGTGCACCGTTTGCAACGTAGATTGTATCGACATCAGATTCATAAAGCCCAATTAAACCTAAGAAATAATGATAATGCGTGAGGATTTACAATGAATGTCTGGTCAATCCTTTGTCTCATTTGGACATTAGCTGCTTATTATATGGCTAAAGTAATCTATGTGCGCTATCGAAAATCTTGGCTAAACCCAGCTATCACGGTTCCAGTAATAACGCTTTCATTAATGATTATCTTTAATATCTCTTATGATACTTATTGGAAGGATACAGCTTGGATTGTGCAGTTACTTGCCCCCGCAACGGTTGCGTTTGCTATACCTATTTATGAATATCGTCGTTTAATACGTCAACATGCTTTGTCTTTGACCGCTTCTATAACTGTTGGGATGATAGTGGGGGTCTTGAGCATATATATATTTGCTGTGTTATTCCATTTTGATAAGACCTTGACCTATAGTTTGATGGCCCGTTCAATATCGACACCATTTGCGTTAGACTTATCTGAAAAAATTCACGGATCTTCCTCTTTAGTTTCATTGTTTACTTTGATTACAGGGATGGTGGGAATGATTTTAGGGGATATGATTTTGACTTTTTTTCGTATTCGCTCCCATCTTGCAAATGGAATCGCATTTGGTAATGCATCACACGGTTTTGGTACAGCCCGGGCAAGTCAGCGCAATGAGGACGAGGGCGTTATAGCCAGTTTAACAATGATTTTAGCGGGATTATTTATGATATTCTTAGGTCCTTCATTAATACATGGCGTAATGTTATTTGGGCAAGTTTAAACAAATATATATAGAGACCCTAATCCATATTAAGAATAGATATAATAACAGCCATTATCACTAACAGATAAACAATAAAAAAACGTATGAATTTCCGTTTTCTTTCTAAAGTTAATTCGACTTTAACTAAATGTAATGAGCTTTATTCCTTTTAAATTTCAACCTATTAACTTATCTTATTTAAGATCAAATAAAAATAAATGACTGAACCGCCCCGACTATATCGGAGAGTTGATTGCTTGAGTCAGGCAACTTTGTCTGACTCAGTAAGACTATCATAGTATCGTCTCTCAAACTCAAAAGGCGATACATAACCAATCGTACTATGAATGCGAGTTTTGTTAGACCAATCGACCCATTCAAGGGTTGCTAATTCAACCTCACTCACACCTTGCCACTGCTGTTTTAAATATTCAATCACCTCTGTTTTATAAAGCCCGTTAACCGTTTCAGCTAACGCATTATCGTATGAATCACCCGTCGTACCAACAGATGCAATGACGCTAGAATTAGCCATTTTCTCAGTATAGCGAATGGATAAGTACTGAACGCCGCGATCACTATGATGAATCACATCTTTTGGGTTATTTCTGTCTGCAATGGCTTGGTTTAACGCTGCCATCACCATATCAGTATTCATACGATTAGACACCTTCCAGCCAACAATACAGCGGGCAAATACGTCAATGATGAAGGCGGTATATACCCAGCCCCGGAAAGTCTTGATATAAGTGAGGTCTGAACCGTCCCTATTTTTTCATACTCTCTCAGAACGCCGTTTCTCCGAAAAACCTGAGGCGGTTCAGATAGTTTTTTTGATAGAGTATGACACTGCCAAAGCGATCTGAATTACTTAAACCAATTGATTGTATCAGTGCCTAAAAATTTTACGAAAATCTTATCAAAGGACTAGACAAAAAAATGCCTCTGGGAGTTGACTCCCAGAGGCATTTAGTTTTAAATGTAGATAACGGTTACAGTGTGCGTCAACACGCTGTAACGAACAAATAAGCATACGCAGTGCGTTATTTGAACAGCATTAAATGCCCGTTTAGGGTCATTTTATCCAAAATCTGCTTTCATATCAACTCTATTTGCTATACATTTTAAAAACTGCTTGTTCGCTCGTTACATCCTCGTGCTGCTCTCTCTGTACCCGTTACCCGTCAAATGGGTGGCAGGCCTCGGTGACGACTGCGTTTGACATAAGGGTGAGCTCCCTACAGGGGTTACTAGACAAAGGATCAGAGCAACGCAATGAGTGGTTACTTGTGCATATCGTAGCGGTATATTGGGCGAACGCCCTTGCTAGCGTATGACAGCACAGTAGCGGTTATGAGCGTGTCTAGGCGGTGCTATCAGCCGTAATCATAACAGCCGTAGCTTGATACAGTGATACGGTCTTGATGATGCGATGGGCGATGAAGTCGGCATGACTAATCACATCAAATCCAAGGAATACCCTAAAGCATTTGTGAGTATTTTTATTATACTCATAACTGCTTTAGGGTGAGTGTTCCTTGAAATCTGCTCAAGGCTCCAAAATCAGCATAAATTTACTTAGGCTAATTTAAGTAGTATATAGCCCACTAGGCTATATACTATAAGAGTCCAGAGAAAAATTTAGAATATTTATTATACAACCATCATTTATTCAGTGAGTCGATATTGTCATGGTTGATTCATAAGCTTAGTGTAAATAGAACGGGATTGACTTATTTATTGTTAATAGGCCTCTATTACTAAGTTTAACTGATGCTTTTAGTGTTAATTGTCTCTCGCATCTTTTCAATCTCTGCAGTCAATGAGCTACTCTTTTCCTGTTCTGATTGATAGTTAACTGAAAGCTCATTATATTGCTCAATTAAAGCAGTGTGCTCAGTACTAAGCAAAGTTTTCTCATGATTTAATGTGTTGTGTTGCTTAACAAGCAGCTGATGATCTGCTTCAAGCTTAGCTTGCTTTTGAGTCAGCTGCTCATTGATCCCTAATAACTTATTACGTTCAGCGGTTATCGCTTTTAATTCTCCTTTTACCTCTGCTGTAATGTTCATTATTTGGTTGTGCTCAGTAGTCACTGTTTTTAGCTCAATCTTGACTGCTTCAAGCTCTGTCTTCACACGTGTGATCTCTGCTTTATCGCTATTAGCATTGGCTTCAAGCGTGGCCACCTTCGATATGTTGGCACTCAGCTCTTTTGATTGCTGATCAAAACTGCTACGCAGGTCACCAAGTTGGGCCTGAGCTGCCGCTGTTTTAGCTCGTTCAAGTTCTAGCTGGTGCTGAGTATCACTGAGTGTCTGTGTCAGCATATCCCGTTCAGCAGTCACTTGAGCTGCGGTGATAGCCGTTGCCTCTGCAGTTGCTGTGACCTCATCGAGCTGTTCTAACAAATCAGTCTGCTCACTCTCTAGTGTCTTAACCGCCTCTTGTGCCTCGTCTGTCTCAGCTTGAGATTTGGCCTTAATACTCTCTAGAGCTTCCCGTTCTTTAACCAGACGATCATTGGCAATATCAATGGCCGTCTGCCACATATCCGCACCAAGCGTTTGTAAGCGTTCAGCAATGCCACTTGGTAGCTCAACCTGTCTTAGCTGCTCTTCTTGTTGGTTATCCTGACGCCAAGACTTCATGGCTTCACTGATGGTCGTGAATGATCCACCACCCAGCGCCTTACGCACTTCGGCTAAAGTAGGTTTGATACCTTGTTCGTGCAGTTGATCAGCGGTAGCATGAATTTGCTGAGTAGTAATGGCCATAATTATTGTCCTTAATTTTGTATGAGTAAATATGTAGCGTTTGTATTATGTTGTATGTAGTATAATATAATATACAAC
>NZ_CAJGZJ010000036.1 GCF_904846225.1 Psychrobacter immobilis
TTCAGTTGGTTAGAATACCGGCCTGTCACGCCGGGGGTCGCGGGTTCGAGTCCCGTCCGCTGCGCCATATTTAAAACTTAGTTTTAATACAAAAGTTTCAACCTCAAGTATTCATATTTGAGGTTTTTTTGTGTCTGTAATATTAGCTAAGTATTTGATTGCTATAGGTTTTATGTTCTATCACTACTTTCTCGATAGTAGCAGCTAGCTCTTTATTGTTATATCCAATATCAACTTCTCAACCGACAATCTATCTTAATAAAATCGGTGATCAAGTATTCGGTAACCATTTTGTGGCTAAAAGGTGACCATTTTTTGACTTAGATTATTAAAAGTTGATAGTGCTATATCAGCAATCAATGATGTATTAATGACGCAGGATGATATAGCCGTCAATCGCGAGGACGTATTGGTCATTATTTTAAAATGATTGCTCAAGCATTTTTAGCTAAAATTTCTATTTTATTAACGAGTAGCTTGGGCAGATAATAGTCATTGATGTGCGCGTTTGGGTACTGCTCATTGATCCAAAACACATAATTATCGGCAGTCAATTTTCCTAGATAGATCAGGTACAAAGCGTGCAAAGCGACGCTACGGGATAAGCCCATCACGCATTGGAAATTAATCAGTACCCTATTGCTAGGCAGCGGTTTGATCGTGATATCAGATATTCTATCAAGTGCCGCTAAAGTATCTATCTCTTTGAACAACTGGATGAAATCCTGAGCATCAACCTCTTTTAATGACTGTAAATCAAGCAGTGGAAAATAGAGATATTTAATAGGAACAGTGATCAATAATGGATGAGAATCGCAGGATAATATGCCTATATTATTAACGTCTAATCTCTGTGCTTGCACATGAGTAGATAAGGCTTTTTTTAGGCTAAAACTATGACTGTTGGTCTCTACAGCCGAGTCAATCACAACAATCCTCGTAAAATTGGAAAAATATAAATACTGTCTATCGCTCATTTGCGATAAGCTAAATAATTTCGGAGTAGCGACTACATATATCGAGTCCGCTACTTTGTATTTTGAGTCTATGTCAATATGGCTCAATGAGCTAGCTTTTGATCGTTTATGTTGAGTAGATTGATAGCCTTGACCAAGATACCACATCAGCCAATAGCCTAATAATAATGGCATAAATCGCAACCAAGTAGAAAGCCGTAAACGCCCTTGTTTATCCTTTGCAAACCAACGTTTATCGCGAGACTGATTGGGGTTTTGATACGTCCACGCCAAACCAAAAAAACTTAACATCCAGTACGTGGCGATGAAGGAATACAACCAGTTAAAAGTGAGGCTGGCAACGCTTCTATTAAGCATAAACCCTGTTATCGAGAGGATTAAAAATCCTGATATCGCTACTGCCAGATATTTTAAAACAAAGTTGTTCCGCAGCTTCTTGGCCATAATCACTACCAACGCTGCCAGCAATAAGCCACCAGTAATATCCAACAGATGATGTTGATAAGTTAGGACGGTGGATACGATAATGAGGCTACAGATACAGCAAAGCGCTAAGCGATATAGAGCAGATTTCGACAGTTGCCATAAAGACGTTCCTAGTAATACGGCATATGTCACATGTAAAGAAGGAAACTGGTTGAAGGGTTTGTCGGTTATATGCAAAAACTGATAACCATAGCGTGCCCAGCCTAATACAGTAGGGCGCTCAACAGTAAATTTGGCTGGGAATATATAAAAGATAAAGCAGGCGAAAAGCGTGGCTAAGATTAACTTGCGTGTTAATAAAGAAAGTTGTGCTGGCGTTTTCACCATAAAAAAGCTGGCACAGAACAGCATGATCGACCAGCTATAAGGCACAATCGTTAGCGGAATAAAAGGAATCGCTGCGTCAATCGGTGTGGTTAGGTTATAAATTTTTTTAGGCCAGACAGAGTTAATACTATTTAGCTCAGAAAACTGGATATCATAAAATAGCGTTTGTGCGTAGCTATTAGTCAAAGAATACAGAATAGTAAAGATTCCAAAAGCACACACTAGGGAGACGTATCTGGATTTCATCGAAAGAGGCGAATGACTGGTCATGGCATTTATCTAATCGTTGCTATAGTGCGAATACTATAAATAGCATAAAACAGCAGATTTTGACATAAATCAGGTCAAGACTAATAATATTTGGACACTTGTATCGTTAGATATGCTCAAAAAATGATACCTAACGGTAATGAAGGGAAGTAATAAGTATGAATCAAATCAGCGAATGGGTACTCAGTATTATGGCAAAGTTTGGCTACTTTGGTATTGTGTTTGCCATGTTTGCCGAAAACGTCTTTCCTCCCATACCTTCTGAAGTCATTATGCCAGCTGCTGGTTTTGCAGCGTCGAGAGGCGATTTTAATTTAATATTGGTTATCCTTGCTGGCACGCTAGGTGCGTCACTTGGCGCTTTGCCCTTATACTATTTAGGTCGCGTATTCGATGAAGAACGTTTGGTCGCGTTTGCCGAAAAGTATGGCAAATACATGCTCATTAAACCTAATGACATCACGTCCGCGAATGATTGGTTCGATAAACATGGTAAAACAGCCGTGTTCTTTGGTCGTATGGTGCCTGGCGTCCGTTCGCTCATTTCTATCCCTGCTGGCATGAACAATATGCCACTGTTGCCTTTTTTAGCATTGACGGCTTTAGGCTCCAGTATTTGGACAGCAGTATTAACGTTGGCAGGATATTATCTCGGACAGAACTATGAAATCATCGAAGGCGCGTTAGCCCCTTACTCCAAAGGATTTGGCATACTGGTTATCGTGATTATCATCGGTTGGCTTATCAAACGCCGTCGGCAACCGTAAATGATGTCCGTTTTATCTGAGATATGTTTAGTAGCAGCTATTTTTATTATATGGTCAAGGCTCAATAACATCATGCTTTAATAATCGAACTTTAATAGTTAAATTAATTGCTTTATGATCATTGACTTGTCTATCAAGCCCAATTGCATTAAGTGTTCAGCCAAGTGCTGACCACCAAGACCATTTTGAGTAAGAGTCGGGGTATGCTGTTGATAATTATGCTGTCCAGATTGTGCGTGAGTCTGAGGCTGGGTTGATAGAACAAGTGCTTCACCTGATTTAATATTGATTTGGGCATTGGTGGTGGCATTAATGCCTTGATGTTTAGCACTGTCTTTTGCTGGATTGATTATGCCTATTTTTAGACTGGCAGATACAGCAGCACTGTCCACTTTTAATTGTGAGTAAGCTTGTTCTGTGCGATGATCAGTGACCCATTCTGATAAGCCGTTGCCCGTGTTTCGATAGCTGCTCTCTATTGCTTGCTCTTAGGCTGTGGCAAATAGTCAGTGGCAAATAGTCAGTGGCAAATAGGCTAGGGCGACTTTGTGATAATAAGCTACCTGTGTTGATTAAGTGCTCGCCATCACCGATAGACTGCATGAGCGTTTGGTCATCGTATCAATAGTTAATAGCTGTCATATTAATTACATAGTTGGTTTAATTTTATTTTTAAGATAGCTATCAGCTTGGTCAGCGGGAATAGCGCAGGAGGGGGCTATATCTAAAATATAACCTTGAGATTGACAATCGTTTATATTATAAGTTGTTTCATCGCTACAATATCTATATTTGATATGGTTCCTAGCCAGCTGTGAATATATTAATTATTGTAAAATTCTCTGCTACTTTTGCAAGAGCTCTACTATATAAATGGCGTTTTCTAATCGGTAGAAATAGCGCCCATAAAAAAACCCTCATCAAAGTGATGAGGGTCTTGGCAAATGCCATAATCGAATCAAAGATGACTCAAAAAATTTACTACTAAAATATGGCTCTCCAACCTGGGCTCGAACCAGGGACACACGGATTAACAGTCCGTTGCTCTACCAACTGAGCTATTGGAGAATAAGCTGTAAGTGTTTAATGGCTTACAACGAGCTTAGCAGTCTCTAACGAGTTCTTGCTAAGTGGGGCGTATTCTAGCAAAGATAAAAAATACGTCAAGCTTTTTTTACATAATTAGTGAAAATTATCGTTTTAATGACGTGATAGGAGACTTTTGCCAGAAAACAGCAACAATCTCAACAAAAAACACGCCGCCATGCCGCATAGCAACGATGGGACGTGTCTGTTTATCAACATACTTTTTAGGCTAATTGCTTTTTGAGATTTATTCAGCCACGTCCAAATCAGCCACTGCTTTTTCGATACGTGATAAGGCATCTTTCAACGTGGCTTCGTCAGTGGCGTAAGAGATACGCATGAAGCCACCAAGACCGAAAGCATCACCCGGTACGACCGCAACACCAACTTTTTCTAATAACCATTCTGAAAACTCAGTACAAGTTGATAAGCCAGCAGCTTTGATCAAAGGTTCGATGTTAGGATAAACATAGAACGCGCCATCAGGGCGCAAACAAGTGATACCTTTAATGGCATTCAAACCGTTAACAACGAGATCGCAACGCTTCTCAAATGCGTCTACCATTGGTTTTAGCACACTTTGATCGCCGCTAATAGCCGCTTCGGCAGCGACTTGACTGATGGACGTTGGGCAAGAGGTTGATTGTGATTGTACTTTTTTCATCGCACCGATCAGTTTTGCAGGACCACCAGCGTAACCGATACGCCAGCCTGTCATCGCATAGGCTTTGGAAACGCCATTTAAGATGATAGCACGGTCTTTTAGCTCAGGTGCCGCATTCAAAATATTGTAAAACTTATCACCCGTCCAGCGAATGTGCTCGTACATGTCGTCTGAGGCCACATAGACTTGTGGGTGCCTCTTTAGTACTTCAGCGATTGCTTTTAGCTCGTCTAATGTATAAATCATGCCAGTTGGGTTAGAGGGGCTATTTAATACCAACATTTTGGTTTTATCAGTGATAGCGGCTTCTAGTTGCTCTGGAGTGATCTTAAAATCTTGCTCAGCAGGGCATTTAACAATGACTGGCACGCCTTCTGCAATGATAACCATATCAGGGTAGCTGACCCAGTACGGCGCTGGAATAATAACCTCATCGCCTGAGTTGATAAAAGCTTGGGCAAGGTTAAAAAACGATTGCTTCCCACCGACGGATACCAAAATTTCGTTAGGCTCATAGCTGATGTCATTGTCGCGTTTGAACTTCTCAATAATGGCTTTTTTGAGCTCTGGCGTACCGTCAACAGCAGTGTACTTAGTGAAACCATCATTAATTGCATCAATCGCTGCTTTTTTAACATGTTCTGGTGTATCAAAATCAGGTTCGCCAGCGCCCAGACCGATTATATCCTTACCCGCTGCTTTTAGCTCTTTGGCTTTATTAGTAATCGCTAGAGTAGGTGACGGCTTAATGTTATTGACGCGGTCAGACAGTTGTAACTCGCTCATGAGAGATCCTTTTTATGTTGGAGTGGGAGTGGTAAAAATGTATGACTAATGGTATATCTTTTTAAACATTATCAGATAAGCGATTAGGCCATTAAAAAATGATAGTTTGTAAGGTATTTTAAAGATGATTCATATTCAATAATATATAACTATCAGTAAATATATGTGTTTTTGATTTTAGTATTGTAGCATGCTGCTATTGCTCTGTCTTATAGCGCGGGTAACAGAAACTGACGAATTTATAAGCCATTGAGCCCGCATTGTGACAGGTAAATGCAGAGGTAGAGTGATTGCGAAACCACAACAATAAACCTATAGGCTGACCCTATGATTGTTTATATTTAATAAATAGAATGGACAGTAAGTTAAAAAAATACGCCTAATACACTCACCTTAACTTAATGTACTCAGCTTAATAACAATAACCATTGAGTATTTAAAAATTAGGTAAGTAGCGAATTTTTTATAAATAATTACAACTAATAAATAAGTGCGACTAAAAGGACATTTAATATGACAGAATCTTCTGAAAAAATGCATATTCTCATTACTGGAGCGACTTCTGGTATCGGCAATCAATTAGCCAAAGACTATCTACTAGAAAATCATCATGTATATGCCGTTGGTCGTGATGATGATGCATTGGCTGAACTAAAGTCACTGGGCGCAGAAACCATTAATGTAGATCTTATGTATCGAGAAAAAGTGATCGACGCCTTTACTAAAATCAGTGAAATAGATTTGGCGATTTGCGGTGCTGGCATGTGTGAATATTTGGACATGCCAAACTTTGATAGCGCTTCATTTATGAAAGTAATGTCAGTGAATATGGGCACGCTGTCGCACGCTATCGAGGGAGTTTTGCCCAAGCTGATTGCTTCAAAAGGTCGTTTGGTCGGTATTGGTTCAGCATCTGCTTATGTGCCTTTTGCCAGAGCAGAGGCGTACGGTAGCTCAAAGGCTGCTATCCATTATCTAATGAAGACTTTACAGATCAGTCTTGCACCGCATGATGTATCAGTTAGCTTGGTCGTACCGGGATTTGTAGAAACCCCAATGACCAAGCAGAATGATTTTCCCATGCCATTTATTCAAACAACTAAGCAAGCAAGCCAAGCCATTCGCGATGGCATCGACAGCGGTCATGATGTGATTGAATTTCCCAAAAAACTTACCTTGCCTTTAAAAGCATTAGGTACGCTACCTGACTTGGTTTGGCAGCAAGTTAGTGGAAAGCTGAATAAAAAATAATTTGTCACGATTTATAGAAGTATCATCAATCATAAGTACAGCAAAAATACAGAAGGGAATGCTTTTATGCCGTTTATTCGTTTCAAGCGTGCAAACAATCAAAAGACTGTTACAAACAATCAAAAAACTGCTAATAGTAATACTGCACAGGATTCTGATCAGCATTCTACTCAAAAACGTATCGCCATTATCGGGTCGGGCGTGTCGGGCTTGACCTGTGCTCATTATCTAGGAGCGCAGCATGAGGTAATGATTTTTGAAGCCGATGACTATATTGGTGGGCATGTAAATACGATTGATGTGGCACTACAGGATGGTAAAAAGGCAAAGAGCAGTCACGTAGAGAGTAGCGCAATAGATACCGGTTTTATCGTGTTTAACGAGCGTACTTATCCCAATTTTTTCCGCTTGCTTAATGAGCTAAAAGTACCGTTTCAAGCGACGGACATGAGCTTTTCGGTAAAGAATACGGCACGTCATTTTGAATATAATGGTCACACGCTAAACACGCTATTGTCTCAGCGTAAAAATATACTCAATCCGAAATTTTGGCAGTTTATCAAAGATGTCGTGCAGTTTAATAAACACATTAAGCAACTGCGTCAAGATTATGATAGCGCGCGTGCCCAAGGAAAAGATATTAGCGGCTTTACTGAGCAAACACTCGGTGGTTATTTGGCACAAAAAAACTACGGTCAGCTGTTTACTGATAACTATCTACTACCGATGGTTTCTGCCATTTGGTCAACCAGTTTGGATGAAGTACAAGATTTCCCATTGGTGTTTTTTGCACAGTTCTTTGACAATCATGGGTTGCTCGACGTGGTCAACCGTCCACAATGGTTTACGATCAAAGGTGGCTCAAAACAGTACGTTAATAAATTGATTCCACGCTTTATCAAAGCGGGCGGTAAAGTGCGAGTAAATAGCCCCGTCCAGTCTGTGGTGCGTGATGGTGAGCAAGTGGTATTGACGGTTCAGAATAAAGGGGTGACGGACAATACTATCGAGAATCTTGCATTTGATGAGGTTGTTTTTGCTTGTCACGCAGATACCGCGCTTAATATTTTAAAAGATGCCAGTACCGATGAGTCTGAAGTGCTAAGTCATTTTCGCTTTACTAAAAACACCGCTGTATTGCACACCGATACCAGTGTTTTGCCTAACAAGCCACTGGCATGGGCAAGTTGGAATTACCTCATCGATAAAAAAGCTTCGGTCAACGTGACGGATGAGCAAGCAGCCAGAAATGCACAAACACCGACAAAGCCAGTGCTGACATATCATATGAACATCTTGCAACGCCTGACCAAAAAGCATAACTATCTAGTCACGCTTAACCACAATATCGATGATAGCCAAGTTATTAAGCGTATTGATTACAGTCATCCAGTGTTCGATTTAGCCATGATTGATGCTCAAACCAAATGGTCAAGTATCTCTGGCAATGGCTTGCACACGCATTTTTGCGGGGCATATTGGTTCAATGGCTTCCATGAAGATGGTGTACGCAGTGGTCTACGTGTCTGTCAGGCGCTCGGTCATGGCATTGATATAAAAGATGAGGTTGATCCGACGCATTTGCCTGATGCGGACAGCGCACATACGCCGTTTCGTTATAAAGACTTGCCGATAAAGGCTGATATGAAGTCGCGCAAACTTAATAAGCGACAGGTCACTATGGCGACGACCAATCAGGAGCTGGTTGAGTATGCTGAGCGCTTACAGAGTGCAGATAATGATACCAACCAAAATAAAAAACGAAGATTATTTGGTCTCCGTAAAGCCAAATAGCATTGCGCTTAATATGGCAACGCGTTTTGTAAAAGTACGCCGTTATAAAAGAGATTGTCTATGACCACGTCCGCTCAACCTTTTAATGCTAAGCCTATTCATGAGTTTCCTCGTGATGATACTGCCTTGCCACATCAGGTGTTTGAAGGCACGACATGGCACAGCCGGTTGCTACCTAGCGTGAATAAATTTGTTTACCCTTATCGTTATTGGGGCGTCAATATCAGTGCATTGGCAGCAGGGCAGGCACTTCCTGAAATAAGTACAGAGGGCATTGGCAAAAGCAAAATTCTGAGAAAATGGCCGCTAAATGCGGTATTGCCAAAGAAATTGCTTGCGAAAGGGTTGCCTTTATTTTCAGCTAACAAAAAAGCGCTGCAACGATTCTGTCCCGACGATTACCTACAAGGGTTAAATAGCCTAAGCGATAACGAAAGTGTTGATAGTAATTTATATTCTAATCAAGCGTTAAATCAGCGTTTAAGCCAAGCATTTGCCAAACATGCAGGTAGCGCGCCCACAGGTGATATGTTGGGATTGCTGGTATGTCGTAATGCGGGTATGTATTTTAGCCCAGTCAATTTTTACTTGGGATTTGACGAGCAGCAGATGCCGACACACTTGTTGGCTGAGGTCTCTAATACACCATGGGACAAACGTCATTATTATGGATTTTTATTAGAGGGTGAGGACACTGAGTTTTGCCATGATAAAGACTTTCATGTGTCGCCTTTTAACCCTATTGACCAGCTATATCGCTGGCAGGTTACGATAAAACATACAGTAAAAAATGAGGCAAAGGAGCAACCAGCTACTGGCTTGCAAGTTCGTATTGCGATTAATATCAGTGATGAGCGCGGTGAAGTGTTAAAAACTGGCATAAAAATGTCGGGGGTGCCAATGACTGATGTTTCTATCCGTAAAAGTTTGCGACAAAATCCGCTGATGAATATGACGTCTTTAACGCGCATTTATTGGCATGCTTTCAAGCTTTATGCCATCAAAAAAGTGCCTTATATTAACTATGATGAAAAGCTGGCCGATAGCCAACAGCATCAAGCAAACACTCAGAACACGGACACTTAATAATTGAAGAGTCCAAAAAATTCAGAAAGTCTTAAAAATACAACATCAAAATATTGAATATTTAGATAAGGACAAAGATACGATGCCAGCACGACCGACCGACCGCGCACCCAGCTCAACATTAGAGAAATTGACTGATCGTATAAATAAAATAGTCAATGAAAGCACCATCTTGCAACCTATCAGTGATGGCGTAAATCAACTGGCCAGAAAGCTCATATTTCGAGCATTAAAGCATATTCAGTTCGGTAGTTTGACTTTGATCGAATCATTTGGCGAACAAACACCAACGACAAGCAGCTTTGGTAGCGTGTGTACTAACATAGCGAGCAGCTCGGCTGTTGGTCGGCATCCATTACACGTCACTTTGATGATTCATGATAGTGCTGTTTATCGTCAACTGTTACTGGGTGGCTCTATTGCGCTGGCAGACAGTTACATCAATGGTGAGTGGGACACGGATGATTTGACGGGTTTGATTCGATTGGCAGCACGTAACTTGGCGGTTCTCAATAAACTAGAGAACCGTTTTGCTGGCGTGAGCAAGGCGTTTGAAAAGGCGAAGCATCAGCTACGTAGTAATGATAAGTCTGGTTCCAAATCCAATATCCTAGCGCATTATGATTTGGGCAATGACATGTATCAGCGGTTTTTGGATGACACGATGATGTATTCATCAGCGGTTTATCGTACGCCTGAGGTAACCCTGAGCGAGGCACAGCAGCATAAGCTGTCACTCATATGCCAGCGGCTACAGCTGACCGCTGACGATCACGTGATTGAAATTGGGACAGGCTGGGGCGGTTTTGCGATTTATGCGGCTACTCATTATGGCTGTCACATAACGACAACGACCATCTCTGATGCGCAATATGATGAAGCGAAGCGACGAGTGGATGCGGCAGGTCTGTCTGATAAAATCACACTGCTTAAGCAAGACTACCGTGAGTTGACAGGACAGTATGATAAGTTGGTCAGTATCGAGATGATTGAAGCCGTGGGACATGAGTACTTGCCGACCTTTTTTGCCAAGTGTGACAGTTTGCTCAAACCCACTGGCCTTATGGTATTGCAAGCCATTACCTTTAATGACCAAGACTACCAAGATTACATAGATTCAGTCGATTTTATTCAAACGCATATTTTCCCAGGTGGTTGCCTGCTGTCAAACCAAGAGCTAAGCACTCAGTTCACTGAGCAGACCGATATGGTCATCAAACAGTTGCATGACTATGGCTTTGATTATGCTTACACGCTACGTGATTGGCGTGCGGCTTTTATGGCGCAGCGTGCAGAAATCGAAGCGCTCGGTTATGATGATGCCTTTATTCGGTTATGGAATTTTTACTTTTGCTACTGTGAAGGTGGGTTTTTAGAACGGACAATTGGCGTGGTGCAATTGACCGCAGTGAAGCCTGATAATATCGACACGATGCATTTCTCTGATTTGTCATCGCATGACAGTTTCAGCGAAGAGCAAAGCAGTCGCCTCATTCATGACCTCATGAACGATAAAGACAAAAGTGTGTCCAAACAAAACGCTGTGTCTTCATAAGCAGCGACTACAATCATCTCAATAAAAGGAAGTCGTTTATGGCCTATGTATTTATCTATCTTGCCGCTGTGGTCATATTTTTGGGCGTTGATGCGGTTTGGCTCACGACCATGAAAGGGGCTTTTTATGAGCCTCGTATTGGTCACTTATTGGCTGATGAGCCAAATATGGTCGCTGCTGGCGTGTTTTATATGTTCTATGTATTGGCACTTTGCATATTGGTGCTATACCCACAAATCAAAGCAGGTACTTCGGTCGGTCATATTTTCTTGCTTGGTGGTTTGATTGGTCTGATGGCTTACGGAACGTACGACTTTACCAATTTGGCACTGTATAAGGGCTTTACGCTAGATACCGCGTTAGTCGACTTTGCTTGGGGTGGAATTTTGACGGGATCGGTCAGTGCCATTGTCGCTTGGATTGCCTACCGTTTCCATTGGTTAAGTTAATAGATCGCTTGTATAAGTGGTCATCGTTTAAGTTTGAACTAGGGCGTATTTAATACGCCCTAGTTACTTGTTAAAAGTATTTTTTTAAGGATATGACTATCTTATCGCAAATGACTCAGTAGCTTTTTTGGGTCTAAAGTTATTTGCTATAGCGTTTTTTTATGGAAATATGCGCGGTTTTTTGGGGTTAGTTTATACTTTTACACAGTCGGTGTTTTTTGTCTTAACATACTGATGGCGAATAGACCAAGTACCGTACCTGATAACCATCTTTGAATGAGCATTATAGAGGGTTTTTTAGCTATCGTATTTTTGATTGAAGACGCACTCAGTACAATAAGTCCATTAACGGTAATTGCTATCACTATTTGAACCATACCTAATTGTATAAATTGACTAAAAGTAGAGCCATTGGACGGATCAATGAACTGTGGAATGAGAGCTGCATACATCAATGCAATTTTAGGGTTTAATAAATTAGTGACGAATCCCATTGAGAACAGGTTTAGAGGTGAATGAGGTTTAAGCTCTTCAGCGACAAATACTGACTTACCCTTCGGTTTAACCATGTTCCAAGCTAAGTAACCTAGATATATAGCACCTGCAATTCTTATAATGTCATACATTATTGGAACTGCTTTGAATAAGGTAGCTAGGCCAATTGCTGAAGCAATCATATAGAATAAAAACCCTGCACCAACGCCTGCTAGAGATATCATTCCTGCAATACGTCCTTGTGATATAGACCTTGAAACCAAATACATCATATTTGGTCCGGGAGACAAAACAATCCCCAATGCTATCAGCGATACAGCAAATAAACTTGCACTCGTTACCATATCTATTCCTTATAAATTTAGGTTGATATTCATCAAAGCTAAGTTTATCACTATAGGGCAACCAAGATATTTAATTTGCTTAAACATATGGTTATGGTAGTAAGTATGGTTCCCTAGTGAGGACTTGAACCTTCAGGTTCAGGCTAATGATATCGCGGTTTTGAGTTGTTGTGATAACTGTAGTGTACTTCATAGTGTACTGATTAAGCGATGGAGTACTCATTGACCCCTGCCGTCAAATCCGTATAGTTAAACTTGGGAGATTTTAGTTATGCAGCTTGACGATAATAATCAAACCAC
>NZ_CAJGZJ010000037.1 GCF_904846225.1 Psychrobacter immobilis
GGGTGGATGGAGAATAATCTACCTAAACTGTTTCATGATATGGGTTGTATCTCTTTTATTCTGGATTGACTATAGTATAACGATATATTTTTGAAAAAAGCAGTCTTGTTCTTTCTGCTTTTTTCTGTACAAACCTTTGAATATGTTGGTTATTTTTACGATAAAATTTTTTATCGTTGTAGTTGTATTATCTACAGTCGTACTCACTTTCCCTAAGTATTCGTCTTCTTTAAATTCTTTTTTAATACATGGTCAAATATAAACGGACCAAACGGCAAAAACGATCCCAGCACGCCTGCAGGTACCGCCCAAATGGGCATTTTTATTCTAAAGGCAGTAATCATAAGTAACACGATATAAGCAATGAATAACATACCGTGCGCCATGCCGACGTATTTCACCGCTTCTGGAATGCCCATCATATATTTTAGTGGCATTGCGATACACAGCAATAATAAAAAAGAAGTTCCTTCTAGATAGCCCATAATCATGAGGCTTTTTAACGTGGTGTTTTGTACTTTATTCAGATGAGGTACTGGTTCCATAGTTGACTGAGCCTGCGACACTGTATTTTCCTTTTGTTAATATCAATAAATCATAAAGAATGGAGCAATGGTGTATTCGTTCTTATGGGAATTGGCTGGCGTCTAAAGTGTTCAATAGTGCTGTTATTCTAATCGTTTCAAACGGCTATTAGATACGCATAGCTTGGCTCATAGTTTGACTCATATAGTTGGCGGTTCCTGCTCGATCATAGCTCTTGTTGTGTGAACAGTCAAAGCAGCGCTTTGTTTAATCCTTCCTCAGAGCCAATGCTAAAATTGTCCCATACTATGTTCAACTATAGCTAAGATATCTGCATTATCGTCAACTTGCGCTTTATCAAGAACCATTTTAGCAAACAGCAGTGCTTATTGACGAATTATCAAACATGCCTTAATTAAATATGGTTTCTGATGAGAAAGATAATAGGAATTGATGAGATATTGTAATCCTAAAAACATTCTGTTAACTTCTAATAGTAATGTATTTGCTGATATATGAAACAGTTCTATGACAAGGTGTCTTAATTTGGCATTTGTCGAGAGGCCTTATCTGCGAAAAATAATAAAGCGTAAAAGGGTATAAAAATGTTAGATTTAGCAAACATGACGCCAGCAGAGGTCAGAGCATTAATCAGTAAAAATGAAATTAACAAGCCAACTTCTGGTATGTGCACAGGTCACATACAAGCCAACTTAGTCATAGTGCCCAAAAATTTGGCCTATGATTTTTTGTTGTTTGCACAAAGAAATCCAAAGTCTTGTCCTGTTTTAGATGTCACCGATATTGGTACCTCAGAGCCAAAGCTAATGGCAAAAGGTGCCGACTTAAAGTTCGACGTCCCAAAGTATCGGATCTATAAGTTTGGCGAGTTAGTAGATGAGGTGTCAGACCTAACAGACTATTGGAGAGACGATCTGGTTTGCTTTCTTTTAGGGTGTAGCTTTTCCTTTGAGTCTGCCATGTTGAACGCCTCCATTCCTATCAGACACATTGAAGACAATCATAATGTGCCGATGTATATCACCAACATAGAAACCGAACCTGCGGGGCAGTTTTATGGAAAAATGGTGGTCAGTATGCGCCCGATACCTTATCAGTTAATCACGAGAGCAGTGCAGGCGACTTCTAGATTCCCTCAAGTACATGGTGCTCCCATTCATGTGGGAGATCCCAGTCTCATCGGCATAACAGATATTCATACGCCTGATTTTGGAGATGCCTCGATCATAAAAGAAGGCGAGGTTCCGGTATTTTGGGCTTGTGGCGTCACGCCGCAAAGTATCGCAATGACCAGCAAACCAGAGCTTATGATCACACATGCGCCAGGTTATATGTTTATCTGTGACCCTAAGGATGAAGACTTGGCGGTTCTGTAAGTCATACCAAACAGATCAGGATTATTCCTTTAATACATCGATACGCTTATAAGGACGCTCTGTGCACCACGTCTTAACTATGAATGGTTTCAAATAAAATATGAATGGTTTTAAATAAGAACAGTCATCTCACAATAATAATTGCTCACTTTTACTCTAATGGAATAGCCAATAATATGAATATTAACTTTGCAGATTTAGAAAAACTGATAAAACTGGCGGAAAAATCTGACATCAAGTCTTTAGAATTGACCGATGGCGATGCGCGTATCTCTATTGTTTGCCAATCTGATGGCAATGAAAACAGCAAACGCAATCCTAATGCACAAGGCTCCAATGTAGAACAGCGACCAGCAGCAAGTACCGCTGACCAAAAAATCAATAAAAGCAATGCCGACGATATAAGCACAAGTGTCAATGATGCTGATGAACCAACAACGAATGAGATTGCAAAAAACCAAGTATCAGCCCCTATGCTAGGGACTTTTTATCTGCGACCAGAGCCTACTGCCGATACCTTTTTTGCCGTTGGCGATCAGATAGAAGCAGGACAGACGTTATGTATCATTGAGGCAATGAAGATGATGTACGAGGTCAAGGCAGACACTAGCTGCATTCTTAAAGAGATCTTAGTTGAAGAAGGTGACGTTGTAGAATATGCGCAGCCCTTATTTACTATATCGCCAAACGGTTAGCGCCAAACAGTTAAAGTCAATCAACCCTATACCAGTAACACCACATAGATACTGTATTTGACACTATATTTTTAGGAAAACAGACATGTTCTCAAAAATCTTGATTGCTAATCGTGGCGAGATTGCCCTACGTATTATCCGAGCTTGTAAACAGTTGGGTATTCAGACTGTCATTGCTCATTCTGAAGCAGATAAAGACTCACTACCTGTCCGCTTGGCTGATGAAAAAATATGTATCGGTCCTGCCAATGCAACACACAGCTACCTTAATCAAAGAGCGCTTGTTTCCGCGGCAAAAATCACCAACGCTCAAGCCATCCATCCAGGTTACGGTTTTTTGTCCGAAAACGCAGATTTTGCAGCTTTGATCGAAGACTCAGGTCTGATATTTATTGGGCCAACGGCAGACAATATTAGCAAAATGGGCGATAAAGTCGCTGCAAAAGAGCAAATGACAATTGCTGGCGTGCCATGTGTTCCAGGTTCTGAAGGCGCTTTACCTGCCGATGCGGATCAAGTTATCAAGATTGCCAAAGACGTCGGCTATCCGGTGATTATCAAGGCGGCAAGCGGTGGTGGCGGTCGCGGCATGCGAGTGGTCGAAAAAGAAGCCGATCTACTAGTTGCCATTTCTATGACGCAGACAGAAGCCAAGGCCAATTTTGGTAGTGCCATCGTTTATCTCGAAAAGTACTTACAAGCGCCTCGGCATATTGAAGTACAAGTGCTGTCTGATAGTCATGGTAATGCTATCTACTTGGGTGAGCGTGACTGCTCCATGCAGCGCCGCCACCAAAAAGTCATTGAAGAAGCGCCAGCACCTGGTATTACTGAAGCGCAGCGCGAGCAGATAGGGAAAGCTTGCGTGACAGCGTGCCAAAAAATGCAATATAGAGGGGCGGGCACGTTTGAGTTTTTATACGAAAATGGCGAGTTCTTTTTTATCGAGATGAACACTCGAGTTCAGGTAGAGCACACCATTACCGAGATGATAACGGGCGTTGATATTGTTCAAGAGCAAATAAAGATAGCGGCAGGATTGGCACTCACGCATAAGCAAAGTGATATCACGATTACTGGACATGCTTTTGAGTGTCGTATCAATGCGGAAAATGCGGAGACGTTTTTGCCAAACGCGGGACGTATAGATTATTGTCATATGCCAGCAGGATTTGGGATTAGAGTGGACAGCCATGTCGAGTCTAACTATGTCGTGCCGCCATCTTATGACAGTTTGATCGCCAAAATATGCGTCCATGACCATTCAAGAGTTCAGGCGATAGCAAAAATGCGTGCGGCATTAGCAGAAGCGCAAATCACAGGCATTGATACCAATATTGATCTGCATCAACGGCTGTTTGAAGACAAAGTTTTTTGTGAGGGTCAAATGAGTATTCATTATTTGGCTGAATGGATACAAGACAATGTATCGAGCAAATATGAACCATAAAAACGATCGCCAAAGCTGAAACTAAAGCCAAACTTGACATAAAAATAATGGAGCGTGTCCTGATGGAACTACATTGGCAAATATGCAGTGAAACCAATCTAGCGTTGTTCTTTCCTAAGCCTATCACTTTAGACAAACAGCGAAAATGTTGGGCTTTGGCTGATATTATACAAAAAATGCCAGAAGTCATAGAGGTCGTGATAGGGATGAATACACTCAGTGTATTCACATGTTCATTGACGTTGATTGAGCTCAAAGCTTTTAAAGACAGGCTATTAGAACTACTCAATGACATCCCATCAAAAACCATCAACGGTAAGCATGTCGAAATTCCTGTACATTATGGTGGCAAGTATGGCCCTGATCTTGCTGCTATGGCAAATGACTTAAATCTCTCGGTGGAAGCTGTTGTCGATTTGCATACTGAGGCAACTTATACCGTGTATTTCATTGGTTTTCAGCCGGGATTTCCTTATCTTGGCGGCTTATCTGAATCGCTATATTTTCCAAGACATGCGATACCCAGAACCCAAGTTCCCGCAGGCTCAGTTGGTATCGGTGGCGAGCAAACAGGGGTTTATCCTTTTGAATCCCCCGGTGGTTGGCAATTGCTGGGCCAAACCGACACAGCACTGTTTGATTTAACCAAAGATTCCCCGACGTTACTTAATGCAGGTGATACTTTGACATTTACAGCGATTGATATTCATCAATAAGAGTAAGGCAAAATAGGCGCCTTAAAATAAGTGATGCACGAATAAAAAATATAAATTAATAGGTGATATCAATGAAAATTTTAGCCGCAAGCGCCCTTGCTAGCATCCAAGATTCGGGACGTCTGGGCTATCGTAGCATGGGTGTGGGTAAAAACGGCGCGATGGATAGCTGGGCGCTACAAGCCGGCAACGCGTTGATAAAAAATAAGCTCAACGAACCAGCGATTGAAATTGCTTTGGGCAATTTGACCGTTCAATTTGAAGAAGACGTCAGCTTTTGTTTAACGGGTGCCTTATACGAGGCTTATTTAGATGACAGGCGTATTCCTTGTTATTGGCGTGTCAATGCAAAAGCCAATCAAACGCTCAAACTGGTACGCCCGCTACAAGGCATGTATACCTATTTGTGTGTGCATGGTGGTTTTGATATTGAACCAGTGCTGCAATCGACTAGCACCAATACTAAAGCGGGCTTTGGTGGCTTTAAAGGTAGATTTCTTGAAGCCAATGATACTCTAAGCGTAAAGACGGCCTCAAGCTTGCCTGTGATTGGAGTGACTCGCATTGCGCCAACTCAGGTTATTAGAGTGATAAAAAGTAGCGAATATGAGTGTTTTACCTCCGACTCCCAAAAAGCGTTTGAAACCCAGCAGTGGAAACTACAAAGTAACAGTAATCGTATGGGCTACCGCTTGGCTGGGACATCAGCGCTTGAGTTTATTACGCCTATACAAATGAGCTCACACGGCGTGGATATCGGGATGATTCAAGTACCACCGCAAGGACAACCCATTGTTTTGATGGCAGACGGGCAAACGACGGGTGGCTATCCCAAAATTGCGACTGTCATTAACGCAGATATCGGACAGATGGCACAAATTCGGTTCGGCAAAGCGTGTCAGTTTGCTGTAGTAGATTTAGAACAGGCTTTGCGTGAGCAACAAAAAAGACAACATTACATTAATCAAATTAAGGAATATGCTCATGAAAATTGATTTGAACGCCGATGTCGCTGAAGGCTGCGGGCAAGATGATAAGTTAATGACGATAGTCAGTTCTGCCAATGTTTGCTGCGGTCTTCATGCGGGTTCTTATACCGAGATGTTAGCCACTTTGCAATTGGCCAAAGCAAACAACGTGAGCGTGGGTGCACATCCGGGTTTAAATGATAGAGAGAACTTTGGCCGTATCCATCAGCCGTTAACTGAAACCGATTATCGCGCCTTGTTAACGTATCAGCTGGGCGCAACCAAAGCGCTCTGTGATTTGGTTGGCGTACCTTTAGATTATGTGAAACCACATGGGGCCTTGTATAACCAAGCCGCCATTGATGAAGCGTTGTCAGATATTTTGGTGAGCGAAATCAAAAGGTTTGATCCCAACTTAAAAGTAATGGGTTTGTCAGGTGGACACCTTGTAAAGTCTGCAAAAAAACACGGTTTAGTGTCGATATCAGAAGTATTTGCTGACAGAAACTATGAAAAAGACGGCTCATTGGTTTCTCGTAGCAAAGAGAATGCGCTAATAACGGATACTGATGAAGCCGTTAAGCATGTATTGCAAATGGTAACTGAGGGCACCGTTACGAGCGTTTGTGGCCAAACAGTGCCAGTAGAGGCGCAAAGCATTTGCTTACATGGTGATGGTAAACATGCCATTTTATTTGCTCAGGAGATCAAAAAACAGCTAGAGCTCAAAGGTATTAAGATATCCGCCCAATAATAATTTGATCGATCTATTTCATCTAACACAAGGATGTTTATGAGTACCTTAAAAAAGCACAATACCGCCATTTTGGGCGCGGCCTTTTTGATGGCCACATCAGCGGTAGGACCGGGTTTTTTAACGCAAACGGCCACTTTTACCGAAAGTTTAATGGCAAGCTTTGGCTTCGTTATTTTAATATCTATCATCATGGATATTGGCGTACAGCTTAATGTTTGGCGCATCGTCGCTGTCTCTAAAAAACGTGCACAAGAAATTGCGAATTTAGTATTTCCGGGCGTCGGTTATTTGCTGGCTTTTTTAATTATCGCAGGCGGTCTTGCTTTTAATATTGGTAATATCGGCGGTGCAGGGCTTGGCATGCAGTCCATGTTCAATATATCGCCTATTACGGGTGCATTGATTAGTGGGGTTATCGCTGTTGCGATATTCTTAGGCCGAGAAACGGGGCCTTTGATGGATAAATTCGCTCAGCTCATGGGCTTTATTCTCATTGTATTGATCATTTACGTGGTATTCAAATCCGATCCGCCATTGGCAGAGGCCGTTACTAAAACCATTATGCCGGACAAGATTGATGCAGTCGCTATCGTCACTTTGGTGGGCGGTACAGTTGGGGGTTATATCACCTTCTCAGGGGCGCATCGCTTGTTAGAGGCTGGCGTGAGCGGAGAAGAAAATCTAGACGCAGTTACTCGAAGCTCCGTCTCTGGTATTTTAATTGCCTCTATTATTCGCGTATTTTTATTCCTTGCCGTGTTAGGAGTCGTTTCTCAAGGCTTTTCCTTAGACCCTGCAAACCCAGCAATGTCGCCCTTTGAATATATCTTGGGCAACGCAGGCAAGGTTGTTTTTGGTATGGTAATTTGGGCCGCCTCTGTGACGTCTGTCATTGGTGCTGCTTATACTTCTGTCTCTTTCATGACCAATTTTCATCCGTTTATTGAAACCTATAAACGTTATTTTATTATCGGTTTTATCGTTATCTCAACATTGGTGTTTGCCACTATTGGTAAGCCCGCCCAGATACTGGTACTCGTCGGTACGTTAAATGGTTTGGTGTTACCTATCGCTATGGTCATTATCCTCATTGCTGCCTATAGAAAAAATATCGTCGGTAATTACAAGCATCCTATTTGGATTGCGGTATTTGGTTGGTTAATCGCTATCGTTATGAGTATTTTAAGCGTGATGACTATCGCCAAATATCTTGGTATGAGTTAATCATTCAGTTAAGGGGTTTATGATGGATATAGAGCAAATAGCACGTGTGGTCAAAATGGTCGAGAGCAGTCAATTGCATCAAGTAACGATTGCAGACAACGGACAGTCTATCACGGTGGTTAATAATGTAGACTCACAGAATAGCGCCAATCCTATAGAAGCTGTGCCGACTCACAAGCTTGATAATACTTCTGAACTATTAGAGGTATGCGCGACTTATGTAGGACACGTTTACTTAAGTGAAGACGATACAACTGATAAACTGGTTAAGAAAGGCGACTATATCGAAAAAGGTCAGACGATCTGCTTCATTGAAGAGTTGACGCGCCTGTTGCCTGTTGTCAGTGATAAAGAAGGCATCGTCGATACTGTCTTAGTTGAACATGGACAGAATATCGAATACGGTCAAGCTGTTTTAACGTTAGTCATCAATCAGTGATCAATTTTGCCATGTAATTTAAGCCATTATCAATTATTTGAACTCTAGTAAGCACTTACTTGCTAGGGTTTTTTATTATTAATCATATCTTTATTCTGCTTAAATATAGTTAAAAAAATAAAAGTGCGACAGTATTGCTGGAATGAATTTTTCGAAGCCTCTGTCTGCAATGGCACAGCAAGTGAGAAAAATTTATTCCAGTAGTATCTGACTATTAATGTATCGATTTAACTTTTCACCGACTACAAAACAAATAATCGCTTAAAAATCCGCTGCTTTCAAAAGAACATTGACAGTATTTTTGGTTGTGGCTACTGTTTGAATCACAACACTTTCATTACAATGCGCGTTATTACGACAGATAAAATAGAACACGTATCCAAAACTGAAATAATAATTCAAACAATAAGGGCGGTTTATGACTATGAGTAAAATTAAGACTATTTTAATTACTGGTAGCACGGATGGTATTGGCAAATTGGCAGCTTTAAAACTCGCAGAAGCTGGGCATCAAGTATACTTGCATGGCAGAGATGCTGACAAGCTTGCCAGCGTCATTGCAGAAGTCCAAGTGGTAGCGACAGGCGAAGCGGTCAATAGTATTGATGGATTTGTGGCTGATTTCTCCGATCTAACGGATGTACTCAAGATGGCAGCAGAAGTGACTGAAAAGCTGCCAAAACTTGACGTACTCATAAACAATGCAGGAATTTATACCACGGCATCAGCAATGACCAAAGATGGTTTGGATGTACGCTTTGTGGTGAATTACCTAGCGCCTTACGAATTGACCAACGCTTTATTACCTTTACTCAAAAAATCTGGTGAAGCTCGTATGGTGAGTCCACGCATCATAAATCTGAGCTCAGCGGCTCAAGCGCCCATATCCTATCAGGCACTTTTAGGGCAACAGAATCTCGATGACAAGGCCGCCTATGCTCAAAGTAAGCTGGCACTAACGATGTGGAGTATGAATTTAGCTGACACAGTCGCGAGCCATGATATAAACGTAATCGCTGTCAACCCAGGCTCGCTCTTGAACACAAAAATGGTCAACGAAGCTTATGGTGAGTATTGGTCATCAGCGGACAAAGGAGCAAATATCCTAACGGAGCTTGCTATCTCGGATGAGTTCGCTGGCGACACAGGTAAATACTTTGATAATGATATCAAAGATGGGGCACATGGTGATGCAAAAGGCGCGTTTGGGCAACCGCATGCCGACGCGTTAGACAAAGAAGCCATTGCAGAGCTTGAGCGCCAAACACAGCAGGTATTGCAATCGTTGTATTAAAAATATATTGGCCTCATATTAATCGCTATTGAGTAGATTGTTGTCCACGTGATAACACTACTCAATCTATTTATTATTAGGAATAAAAACAATGCAAACTCAAACGATAAAAGCCATTGGTTATCAAGACAATCTAGCGATCGATAATGAACAGTCGCTAGAAGATATTACCCTTGATAAACCGACTGCCTCAGGTCACGATATTCTGGTGGAAGTCAAAGCAATATCAGTCAACCCAGTGGATTATAAAATCCGTCAATCGCGTCCTGCACCAAAGGGTGAGTATGCGGTGATTGGTTGGGATGCTGCTGGTACTGTGACGGCTGTCGGCGAAAAGGTCAGTCTGTTCTCAGTAGGGGACAAGGTATATTACGCGGGCGATTTAACCCGCTCGGGTAGCAACGCTGAGTATCAACTGGTTGATGAGCGTATCGTTGGGTATATGCCAGCATCGTTGTCTTTTGCTGAAGCGGCGGCGCTGCCGTTGACGACGATCACCGCATGGGAGATGTTATTTGATCGTTTACAAGTGCCAGTTTCTAAAAACGTTGTGGGCGCTGAAGACATAGCGAGTCAGAATAGCGCTGATGCGACTGATGTATCGATACTGGTGATTGGTGCGGCAGGCGGTGTTGGTTCCATCTTAACGCAGTTACTAAAAACACGAACGTCTGCCACGATTATCGGCACCGCTTCGAGAGATGAGAGCGTACAGTGGTTAAAGGATTTGGGCGCAGATCATGTGATTAACCACCACAATCCTCTATTTGATGAGCTGCAAAAGACAGGTATCACGGAAGTAGATTATGTGATCAGTCTCAATAATACTGAAGAGCATTATGAAGAAATCATTAAATGCTTGAAGCCACAAGGTAAACTTGGACTCATTGATGATCCAAAATCATTAGATGCCAATCTTCTTAAAACCAAAAGTCTAAGCTTGCATTGGGAGTTTATGTTTGCACGCTCTATGTTCCATACGCCAGATATGATTAAACAGCACCATTTATTGACGAATGTCGCAAAAATGATTGACGCGGGCGAGATTAAAACCACGGTTGCCTATCATCTTGGTGCTATCACGGCTGAGCATTTACGCAGCGCGCACCAAATGCTAGAAAACCAGCAAGCCCATGGCAAGATTGTATTAGAAGGCTGGCTTACATAAGTTTTCTAGCTTTAGAATGAATCATATTAAAATTAAAAATCACTCTCGCTTAAACGGTCAGGGTGATTTTTTGTATTTGAGCGGCTATATAATTATTGACAATAATTCGCATTAGTATTAATATTTAATTTTTTAAACATATGTTCTCTAATTTTAGATGCTGAACATTTATTCATAAAATGCAGTGAATGGATATCTTTACAAGAGAGTCCAATTATATTAATTAATAGGAATTTGAATGCGTAAAACGGTATTGAGCTATCGAAAGGGCAGTTATCGAAAAACGTTTATTTTTATTCTAATTATTGGTTTTTATTGGCTAATAGATTCTCTTGTGACCAAAGATATATCATCTGTTTTAATAGGATTAGCCTTATGTTTATCAGTGCTAAAACAAGTTGTCATACCTGTAAATCTTAATCTAAATATATTTTCACCGAAAAAATACGCTATAGTCAGTCTTTTATAAATAAGATACAATGCTTTTAAAATAAGCGAAGTAGCAGAAGAATCCATGACCTATTCAG
>NZ_CAJGZJ010000038.1 GCF_904846225.1 Psychrobacter immobilis
GGCCGATCTATGGTGAAGTACCACCATCTTAAATTATTGGAGATAGATTCTGACGCTTAAACAAAAATAGGTATACCCTAACAGAACCAGTTATTTCACCCTTCAAACCTATTAACAGACTACTTAAAACAGACTGGTATAATGGAACCACTTATAACAGATAAACCTATAGATACTGAAATAGCACTGAAATAGCATAGTTAGTTTATATCAAACACCATTCGACGGGCTGTTAAGCGTGCATTTTTGATATTACGCCATTTCTCCACACAATCATGCCAGCGCTTATTCTAGCTGAAACGATAATATTAGAGCACCACCTGCCAGCAAACCTCAACCAACCGAAAACGTAAGCCCAGTTACGCTTTATAAGGTCTATCTTATGACTTTATCCTTTCTACCAAAAAGTCCACTGCTGCTTTTACTTTTGGCACTGAGTAACGCTGTTTTTGATATAACAAATAAACAGCCATGTCAGAGTGCTGAGTGATGGTTAATCGATGCTCAAACTTGAGCTCTTGCACTGCCCCCGACGCAAGATATGAGGACAATGCCCATCGAGTGGACATTAAAATACCGTCACCAGCGCAGGCTTTTTTTGCCAGCCATGGTCCATTGTTCGAAATCGCTACCGCTGGCCCTGAAACATCATGCCACTGATCATCGATCACACATAACCACGGGGTCATTCCTAGTGGCGTCTTAAAATAAAGACCATTATGTTCTCTCAATGCTAATGCATGACTCGGCACGCCATGTTTTTCCAAATAGCGAGGTGACGCGACAGGGATAAAACTATTATCCATCAGCCGTTTTGCAATGACCCGCTCATTTGGCGCGTAACCACCGCGAATCGCAATATCGAAATCATCGCGTCCAAGTGTGGATAATTCATCACTTAAGCTAACATCAAGCACAATTTGCGGATATAACGCACTAAACTCGTCTAATAAAGGTAGCAATATCTTTTCGCCAAAACCCACCATTGAGCTAATCCGTAAACGCCCCATTGGCGTTGTCTGGTAGCTACGAACCGTCTCCTTGCTTTGCTCTAGTTGATTCAATACCTGCTGCATATCGTTATAGTAGACCCGCCCTACTTCCGTCAGCTTAACGAGTCGCGTCGAACGCTTTAGTAGTGTCGCGCCCAAGCTCTTTTCCAAATCAGACACTCGTCTTGATAATGAGGATGCTGGCACAATGAGGATGCTGGCACATCGAACAGCTTCGCCGCTTTAGTGAAGCTACCTGTTTCGACTACTTTACTAAAATATCGTATTGCCCGTAGCTGATCCAAATCCCATCTCCAGTCAAAAAGTATTCAATTACTAACATAACCGTATTAATCGTTAAGTATTTTGCCTTTATTATTGTCTTAAAAGCAATGGTGATTCATCGTTTATGCTATATATCATCCTATTAAAAACAGTAATAATAGGTTTGGCTTAAACATTACAACTAAAAATAACCATCACGTTAATGACGGAATAATAATTTATGATTACTTTGCACGGTTTTGCTGCGAGCAACTATTACAATATAGTCAAACACACTCTTTTGTATAAAGAGCTGCCATTCCAAGAAAACCTTATATTCGCTGGAAGCGATGAATTACTACGCGTCAGTCCAGTGGGGAAAGTGCCTGCTATCACAACGACTGAAGGCTTCAATCTTTCAGAGTCGAGCGTTAAAGGCTTCAATCTTTCAGAGTCGAGCGTTATTTGTGATTTTCTTGAAGAAACCTATCCTGCCATACCGCTATACCCTGAATCTGCAACAGAGCGTGCGCTTGTCCGTCAAATCATGAAGATATCGGAGTTGTATTTTGAATTGCCAAGCCGTCGCCTGATTCCTTATGTGTTTTCAGGTACCAGCGCACCTGACACTGTCAAAGAAGAAGTACGCCAAGTGTTAACTCGAGGCATCATTGCCTTAAATCGCTTATGCCAGTTTTCACCTTGGATCGCAGGCGAAGTGTTCACGATGGCTGATATCTACGTTCATTACGTCAGCACAATCGTCAATGCTTTTGCATCAACCCAGCTTGATTGGGATGTGCTGGCAGAGATAGCTGGTATGAAAGAATGGAGCAAGGTGATGAGACAGTCTGACATTGCCCAAAAAATAGAGGCTGATCGCTCAGCCAATATGCCCGAATTTATGGCCCATGTGAAAGCTCAAATACAAACTGCCCAATCTAAATAATGTAACGAAGAATAAAATACAACCACTATCAATAAAAGCAGTGATGCCACGCATCATGTGCAGGAGCAAGATTATGACCGATAAAAATATACAACTGGTTTCAACCATTAGTGATGACAATAAACTAACACTGTCTTTACAAGATATCGAAATGCCGCAGCCTAGTGCTGATGAAGTCGTCGTTCGCATTGAAGCAGCACCATTAAATCCCTCTGACTTTGGGGTGATGTTTAGCGCCGCTGATATGTCAACTGCCGTACAATCAGGAACTGAGCAAAACCCTATCGTTACCGCTGATGTTTCTGCCAAGTTCATGCCAGCCCTCAAAACACGTGTGAATAAAGACACGCCTGTGGGTAACGAAGGCGCTGGCACGGTTGTCGCAGCAGGTTCATCGCCAGCCGCACAAGCACTCATGGGCAAAATGGTTGCGGTGATTGGCGGCGGTACTTATCGTCAATATCACTGTGTCACTGTAAAAAGCTGCTTAGAATTAAAAGAAGGCACGACTGCCAAAGAAGGCGCGTCATCTTTTGTGAATCCACTGACTGCACTGTCAATGGTTGAAACCATGCGTGCTGAAGGTCACAAAGCCATCATTCACGCGGCAGCAGCGTCTAGCCTTGGTCAAATGCTCAACCGCATTTGTCTGGCTGATGGTATCGATTTGGTCAATATCGTGCGTAAAGAAGAACAAGAAAAGCTGTTACGTGATATGGGCGCAAAATATGTGGTTAACTCAAGCAGCGATACATTCATTGCAGATTTAACGGCAGCGATTACCGAAACAGGTGCCACTATTTCATTTGACCCTATTGGCGGCGGTCAATTGACCAGTGATATTCTGAACTGTATGGAAGCAGCTATCACCGCTGATGTAGAAGAATACAGCGTTTATGGCTCTACTACTTTCAAGCAAGCGTATATTTATGGGGCATTAAACCGTGGTCCTATCACCCTAAATCGCAACTTTGGTTTTGCTTGGGGTGTTAATGGATTCTTACTATTCAATGCACTTGGCAAATTAGGCGCTGAAACAGTCAAGTCCATGCGCAAGCGCGTGGCAGAAGAAATCACCACCACATTTGCCAGCAGCTATACGCATGAGGTCACGCTGCAAGAAGCGTTGCAGTTAAAGTCAATCGCTGCTTATGGCAAACAAGCGACTGGTGAGAAGTACTTAATTACGCCTCAGGGCTAATAGTTGTTTGAAGAATAATTTAGAAATAAAAAAAGCAGATATCTATGATGTCTGCTTTTTTGTGTACCAATTACACCCGATAGTTCAATACCAAGTTATTTACCGGAATAGGTAGACATAATGGGCATAAAAATGGCAATCATTTTGATACTATCGTAGAACGATGTTTCCAATCAAAATTTGGTAGACGAATTCTTTCTTCAACCGTCCCATTCCATTCTAAGGAAAATCCTGCTTGCTCTAGCGCTTGTTGAATCTTTGTGGCGACTTTGATTTTATCAGGTACGTCTCCAGCGATATGATCATAGGCAAGTGTCAATCCCTCGCCAATAAAAGCACGCTCGACATCTTGTCCATGATAGAAGCAATAACCAAAAAACTGACCATTCGCGTGCTTACTTAATGCGGTATGTGCATCCTCATGACCGTCAGACATAGTGTAGCCTGCATTATGCAAGCATAAAATACCATTACTATTGAGGATTTGAAAGACTTGGTCTAACTTATCGACGTCAGTAATATCAGGCCAAGACTGTTCAGCTTTGTACTTTTCATTAAATTCAATATCGACAGAATCTCGAAGCATTCTCTCATCAGCGCCATCCTCCAGTAAATCAGAAATTAATTCTTGAATGTCTTCATAAGAATCAAACCCGCTCCAAACCTGAACTTTAATGGCATTTAAGATATATTGATCGACATCGTTCATATTCTATTCCTTTTAAAATTTTTGTTGTTGAAACTGCTCGTTACATCCATGATCTCTATAAAATTGCTCTAACACATCTATTGGTGTATTAGGTGGATTTAGAATGAGTTCATCAATATCTAGTTTTCCTACTTGATCAGTAGGAAAGCTTATTAATTCTTTAAATTTCAAAACCATCTCCCAATACAAATTTCAGAACGTTTTATGATAAATTACCCCTTTACTATATACCAAACAAAAAAACAACCTTGTAGATGATAGAGAACTTTACATGCAACAAATTAAAAAACTACCCGCCATAGATGGTCAGCTTGGCTGGTTTGATTCCGTTACTTTTACGAGACCCATGCCCGTACAGCAAGCGGAAAAAGACGAGCATTTTGATGTCATTATCATTGGTGCAGGGTTTTCAGGTTTAGCGACTGCTGGCCGATTGGCTGAACTGCGACCAGAAGCGCGCATTGCCCTTATTGATGCGATGGAAGTGGGTCAAGGCTCCTCTGGTCGCAATGCAGGATTTATCATTGATTTGCCTCACAACTTAGATCCGACAGAACCCGACGTGGCGGTAAATAATAAGGTTCGAGATTTAAATAATTTTGCCATTCAGCATCTAAAACGTATTCAAGAGCAACAAGGATTTGATGTATGTTGGCATGAGGCTGGCAAGTATTTGGCGGCTCATGAAGAAAAGCATTTTTCTAGCTTGAGCGATTTTGTGAATACGTTGGAGGCCATCGGAGAATCGTACGAGGTATTGGGTGATGATGCGTTAGCAAAGCGATTGGGCACTCATTACTACAAGCGCGCCGTTTATACGTCCGGTAATATTTTGGTCAATCCAGCAGCGTTGGCGATCTCTGTAGCAAGTGCGCTACCAAGCAATGTCACCTTGCTAGAAAACACCCCAATACATGAAATAGACTTAGCCAATAAGGTGATTCAAACCCCAAAAGCGCGGCTCAGTGCTGACATTATCGTATTAGCCACCAATGCTTTTACCGAAAAATTCGGCGTATCCTCCAACAGAATCACGCCGATATTTACCTATGCCAGTTTGACTCGCCCTTTAACCGAGGTTGAAATGAGTGAGTTGAAAGCGTTTTCAGGTAAAGAAGAAATCGCACCTTGGGGATTGACCTCTGCCCACCCTGCCGGCACCACCGTACGACTGACATCTGATAAGCGAATTTTTATTCGTAATACGCTGAACTACCAACCGAATCTATCCAGCAGCAAGGCGGTGCTCGATAAAGCAAAAGCCAAACACCGTAAATCTTATCTGGCGCGCTTTCCACAACTGCCAAATGCGCCGTTTGAATACACGTGGGGCGGTATGATTTGCGTGACGATGAATCATGAACCTGTCTTTAAAGAGCATGCTGCTGGCGTGTACGTGGTTGCTGCCATGAACGGCGTTGGCGTGGCGAAAGGCACTTACTTGGGCAGCTATATGGCAGAATTTATCTGCGGTAAAGAAAGCCCCGAGCTGGAGTTTATCCTCAAACACGCCGCACCAAGCCGGATACCGCCTGATCCACTGCGCAGCGTTGGCGCGCATATCAGACTCTCCTTTGAGGAATATATGGCAAAAGGTGAGGTTTAATCAGACTAAAAATTGCCAGTCTAATTATCGGTTTCGCGATAAAGCGTACTTTGGGACTCTTCTCTAAAGTCCTCATAAGTCAGCGCAGGTTCAGTTGGTAAGGCCTTGGGTGTTGCTGCTTCATTAGTAGTAGTAGTTGCCCCTTCACCTTGACTCTCATTGGCTAGACTATCTTGGCTATCTTGTTGCGGCGCTACCACTATTGGCTTCTCTACAATATCGGCATCTATAGCTGTTGCTTGTGCCGGAGTCGCAACTGGCGTACTATCTGGCGTTATTGTGGTACTGACATCGCTACTCACATTTGCATCAGCATTATCAGGTGTGGTGGACTGTGTTGAAGTGGATAAAACCCCAGTGAAAATAAGTATCATGACAATAAGAGCAATCAATAATGAGCCAAATATCATGCCAATGATCAATGGTTTTTTGCTATTAGCTAATTCAACCCGTGATGCCGCTTTTTCTTTAATGAGCGGCTGTATCGCCTTTTTCTCATGAGAATAATCATCAGATCTACTATTTGATATATCATTAGCTAAATGATCCACTTCCAATAATTTATCTGTAGCTTGCGGCTCTTTTTTTAACGATGCTTCTGACATGACTGTTTCTTGATCTGAAAAGTCAAAGACAGCATTTGTTGTAGTGGTTGTCTCTACTGCCTCAATCTGGCCTGCTTGATCACTGTCTTGATTGGTAAACAGCTCAAGCTCATTTACACTTAAAGGCTCATAAGCGAATAGCTTTTCAGCACTTTCTAACGGTTTTACGTATTCAGTCTCGTTATTGTCATCATCATTACTTTGAACATCATTGATAAGACGTTTGTAGATTTTATCTTTGGCATGATTGCGCGGTTTTTTATTGGCCATTTCAGCCAAACTTTCTTCAAAATTCGTATCAACATCGTTCTTTTTGTCGCTCATAGGATGATACCAAACCTGTCTATTCAAATGATATTAAATGACTGCTAGAATGATTTTATGATATTTCTTGCTGAAATGTAACTATAATGTTGCAAAAAATATAATTGTTCATATCATTATCTTCAAGCATAATCTGTTCAATCGCACCAATATTTTTAATATATCTAAAATAATATGATAATTATGCTTATAAATACAGAAACAATGTATAAATAATAGGGTGGAGAGATGGATTTAAAACAGCTTAATGCATTTATTGCCATTGCAGATTTGCGCAGTTTTAGCGCCGCGGCAGCCCAAACAGGATTGTCGCAGCCCACTCTGAGCCGTCTGCTCAAACAGCTTGAGACAGATATGGGTGTGGAATTGGTCGATCGTTACCACAGGCCGTTACATCTGACCGAGGCGGGTACATTCTTTTACGATAAAATCAGTACCATACTGACAGAGATTGATACCGTAACCAGCATGACTCAGCGGCTATCAGCACCCAGTAGTATATTAAATATCGGCTTTGTACCCTCAGTACTTTATGGGTTTTTGCCTGAAATAATTGCCATGCTAAAACAAGCCAGCCCCGATATTGAAGTCAATCTCAAGGATATTAGCTCATATCAGCAAATAGATGCCCTCAAATCCGGTGAAATTGACATCGGTTTTGGGCGTTTTGCTCACCAAGATCCATGGATTCAGCAAATACTACTGCGCCATGAGCGTTATGTCGTGGCGCTACCCAAATCGCATCCTTTGGCTCATGTCAGTGATCAGCGCTTGATAGACTTGGCAAATAACCGCTTGATTCTATATCACCAAACCCATCTGCCGGTATCAGCGACGATCACAAGATCCGCAAACGCCAAGCTCGGTACTAATAAACAAAACAGCCGTTCGACTAATGAGCCCACATCGTTTAGCGAGCCTATCACTGAGCCGTTACTGCATTTATTTGCACAATACGGCATTTCACCTTTTATGACCACAACGGTAAGCGACTTACAAGTGGCTCTAGGCTTGGTGGCGGCTGGCGAAGGCATTACGCTTGTGCCTGCCAGCCTACAAACGGTGCGTACCGAACAAATCAGCTATCAACGCTTGGTGCATGAAAACGTGACATCCCCTGTTTATTTGCATACTCTCAAAGACTTCGTTCATCCCAATATTCCTGATCTACTGACCGCTATTTATCAGGTTTATGAGCAGCGCGGCATTACCTATCGACGTCAGCAATTTACGTAACACTTTGTCTAACTTTCAATGGTTTTAACTAAACCTACGATTATTATTAAGCGTATATTGTTTAATTGTATATATATTTAATAAAAGTTAAACATTAAAATGAATTTATGCCCATTGGTGGATATAAATGATGAAAATAAATATTATCTCGTATCATTATAGCTGTGCTAAAGTCGCTGCTAAACGTATATTTTTTGTTTTTTTATCATCCCGTTTCTTAACTCAGTGTTCTCGTTGCAGACGCCCTGTCACAGGTCAGTGATAGGGTGTCGCTTGATATAATTTGAGGTATTTATGACTACACAACGAACAAATACCATTGATAGCGCTGCCAGCCAGGAAGGCTTTAGTTGGCGTATCTTTGGCCCAGGTATTTTGATGGCGACTGCTGCTATTGGTGGTTCTCACTTGGTTTCATCAACACAGGCGGGCGCGCTATATGGCTGGCAGTTGGCCATTATGATTATTTTAGCCAACGTTTTTAAGTATCCATTTTTTCGATTTGCAACCGACTATGTCTACGATACAGGCGAAAGTTTGATTGCAGGCTATGCCAAACGCTCAAAAGCGTATTTGTGGATTTACTTTATCCTCTCTATTTTATCGGCTGTGATTAGTACGGGTGCGGTGTCCTTACTTGCCGCTGTGATTTTGGGCTTTATGCTGCCCGCTTCTCTTGAGTTTTCTACCATTACTCTATCGATAATCATCGTTGCGGTCTCGTGGTTTTTTCTCATTGCTGGTCACTATAAATTGCTCGATGGCGTGACCAAATGGATTATGATTGCCCTGACGGCAGCCACGGTTGCCGCCGTCGTTATTGCTGCTGGCAAGCCAACCGTGATGGCGGTGGACTTTGTCGCCGCGTCGCCTTGGAATCTAGCGACTTTAGGATTTATCGTTGCATTAATGGGCTGGATGCCAGCGCCACTCGAGTTCGCGGCAATCACCTCTATGTGGACATCTGCCAAGGTTAAAGCCGATCACACCACACATCGTCAAGGCTTGCTAGATTTTAACGTGGGTTATGGCGTTTCTGCGGTGCTAGCGTTGTTTTTCTTGGCAATGGGCGTGTTTGTTCAGTACGGCTCAGGCGAAGCCATTGAAATTGCTGGTGGTGCTTATGTCAATCAGCTGATCAGTATGTACACCAACACCATTGGTGATTGGTCGCGGTTACTGGTCGCCTTCGTCGCCTTTATGTGTATGTTTGGCACTACGATCACTTGCGCCGACGGTTATGGCCGTGCCAATGCGGAATGCTGGCGGCTAATCAAAGGCGAAACTGAAATCAATAAAAAGCAAGTCGCCTTTTGGACGACTTATGCCATCGGTGGCGGCTTGGTCATTATCACCTTCTTTACCGGACAATTAGGCGCTATGCTCAAATTTGCGATGATATCAGCGTTTATTTCTGCGCCTATTTTTGGTTGGTTAAACTACTCGTTAGTTAGCAAGCACCAAAAACTATCTGCTGGTATGAACGCCCTATCGATTGCTGGCTTAGTATTTTTAGGTGGTTTTGCGCTATTGTTCTTAGCCAATTTGGCGGGTTTATTTGGTTAAATAGTGCTTAATAATTTATAAGATACAATCATACCTACATCATTGAAGCCCTTCTAGCCATGCTACAAGGGCTTTTTTGTCGTCAAAAAATAATATTGACCATTGAAAATAGCGCTTTATTAATGTAAGTAAATGTAAAAATTATCTTTGAAGGAATGGCTTTACTTTATCAATCTGAATAATAACTGATACGTATCACTGTATTTTGCATAATGGTATTTGTTAATTGAATAATGTTAATATAAAT
>NZ_CAJGZJ010000039.1 GCF_904846225.1 Psychrobacter immobilis
CGTCGGTTCCGCTAGGGTATACCTTAAAAAGAACTATAGTTCACAGTCAAAATTTTTCGTATGGTCTATGATGTAGTGCCTATAATCTCTACGTTTAGAGTTAGGATTGTTTGTCTGCTCTGCCCATATAGCTCGTTGATTTCTATTAAAGTCACTTAATAAATAGGCCGCTGATGAATCAATAATGAATCGGTTGTTGGGTTTGTCAAAACGTGCTAAATAAGTATAAGTAGTATTAATACCTGATGATCCTTTTTCGGCAACATCATTATCTATGTTATAAACCATACAATTCGTTAATGACTCTTCTACAGGCATTTCAAGCAGATAATAAATAGTATTATTATACCTAACAGCGTTACTTCCTAAATTAAATTCTGGAATTTTATCTGTCTTTTTTAACCCTTCTTTAGTCAGCACATACATATTTTTATGAGGATACATCTTCTCGTTGGTACTAGCATTCAACATATAATATTCAGAACTCAGTAAATCTTGAGGAGCACTTTCGATTATGGAGTAATACTCTTGATAGATATCATGAGTAATAAGATAGTATTTATCTCCCTCTATGTTTATAGCCCAATCCTCCTCATTGCCACTGATTCGTTCAACTTTCTCTTTATGAATTTTCAAAAAATAGTTACTACTGGTTTCACATTTAGGCAGCAAGGTTGCTAAGAATATTAGGATAATTATTATAGACAGCACTTTTAAAGTCTTTACACTTGTCACTATTTAGATACTCCGCCTTGCCTTGATTTTGACAACATCAGCTGCTCAGAAAGTACACCGTGAAGTACACTATAATTATCTAAAAAATCAAACTCTTGATACCATTAGTCTACAGCCGCATATTCAAGTCCTCACTAGGGGACCGAACTGATTCAATCAGTTCGGCAGTTATGAAATCATTAAGTTAGTTGAGTGCGCTATACAGACAGCGAACTGTAAGCTATATTCTCAATAATTATGGCAGGTTCTGTAAAAAAATGGACATTGAAATGAAGGCTAACATACGAACGTATCTTTGGGGTCACGAATCCTTTACTAATACATTAAAGAATGATTTTGTTTGGGACGTTGATAAATATTGGGATCTGGAAATCTTTTTACTAGATATTATTAAAGACATTGAAAATAAGGAAACTGTAGACAAGACGGTGATGGCAGATGTTTATTATTTAGGAAGATCAATTGAAACAGCATTTTCTTCAACTCTAAACCCATATGATGGTTGGAGTGTAGAAAATATAGATATAGAAGAGTTAACAGAATATTACGATAGGTTTACTCATATTATGAGAATTTTCTGGGGAAAAATCCCTTTACGTGATAATGACTATTTACTGAAAGAAAACCCCTTGTTTAAAGGGCTTTAAATATATTTAACTGTAATGCTTTATTAAAAACCTTCACACTGTAAATATTTCAGTGAGTCAAAGCGCCGATGACATTAGCACACAGCTGAATATTCAAATCCTCACTAGATAGCAGCCATTATTCCAATAACAGACGTTATGACAAACGACGTTGGAAGTCATTTTTCACTGGTTCATACCTTATAATCAAAGTCTGTGGTCAATTAATTTCGTACAATTTAGAATGATAGACGAGAGAATGCTAATTATATAGCCGATGCTTTACTCCTAAGCTCCTTCACTAAGTCTACCATCAACTCCTTATCCGTCTGTCTGCTCAAAAAATCCAGCAAATTATCAGCCGTATATTCTTTTAAACCCTCTACTGAATCATTCTCTAACGCATCTACAAGAAAAGCACCCAGTAGTATTTTTTGCCGTGTCAGTTTCTTATTTAACTTCTGTTTCTCCCTATTTATCTTAAGCTCAAGCTCATTAATCTTCTGCTGTTCTTTTAAATCATTACCACCAAGTAAGCTCATAAACCTTCCTTAAATTATCGATTTTTTCATCTATCTAACTATAGCAATTTCGCCAATACCTAACAACAGTTTATGATATAGTTATTTGACGGATGGTTTAGTCCCACTGACTAAGTGCGAGTTTTCGACTTTACAAATGTTTATCCCTATCGGTCAACCATTTATAAAATCAAAACATCGGCAGGGGCAAGCCCCCACACCCCCAAAAACAGAAAGAGCTCTTTTTACTAATTAAGGAGTATCAAAATTGGAATACACACGCACAAAGAATAAAAATCGACTACTTGTAAATCCAAAAAGATGGGGCGTTAGTGAGAATACTTATGGAGCAGCACCTAAATATTACTATGATGTAGTGTATTCATGTTTGGATTGCCGAAAGGAAGTTATATGGTCTGCGGAAGAACAGAAATATTGGTATGAAGAACTAGGTAAAAATACAAAATCAAAGGCTGTACGTTGTCAAATCTGTCGTTGTCATATTCAGGCAATTAAAGAAGAGCAAAAAAGACACATGGCGCAGTTAGCAAATCGAGTAAAAGACAAATAATAATATTTATTAAAACCAAAACCCCGAGCTTATAGAAATGGCTATTTTTATCGCATCGACCAAATCAATATCTCGCAGTAATGGACAAAGTGCCGTTGCTTCTGCGAGCTATCGCGCTGGTGTTGAGCTTGACGATAAGCGATACGGTAAGACGCATGATTACTCTAAACGATCAGGCGTTATGAGTGCCGATATCATTTTACCGACAGCATTGGCTTCTGCTTATACTGATATTTCACGCAGCGATTTATGGAATAAGGCAGAGGCTGCCGAGAAGCGTAAAGATGCGCGTGTGGCTCGCGAATGGCTGGTTAATCTGCCGCATGAGTTAAGCGAGCAAGACCGAAAATCCATCGCGCACCAGTTCGCCCAAACGCTTGCGGATCGTTACGGTACGATTGCCGATTGCGCCATTCACAAGCCTACACAAAGAGAGATTGAGCGAGGGGCTGATCCTAGAAACTTCCACGCCCATATCATGTTTACCACGCGTACCGCTAAGCTTGACGATAATAATGAGATTGTACTGACCGATAAGGCGACCATTGAGCTGTCCGATAATAAGCGGCGTGAGCTTGGCATGGAGCGCGTCAATGTTGAAATCAAAGAAGTACGGCAACTGTGGGAGCAGATCGCTAATGAGAAACTGGCCGAGTATGACCATGAGCTGATTGATTCGCGCAGCTATGCCGATCAAGGCAAAGATATTGAGCCGCAAATCAAGATGGGTAGCGTTGCAACCAAGCTAGAGCGTGACAAATACGAGAGTGAGCGAGAAAAAGCAGAACAAGCAAACAAGAAAGGTGAGGTTTACGAGATAGACGAAACACCGGCCACAATCAGAGGTAAGATTAACCTGATGACCAATGAGCGCAACCGTCTAGTACGGACACGCGAACTTGCCGATCTGCGTGAAAGTAAGTTATTTATCGTCCCAGCAGCGCCTACGCCTGAATATAAACCCAGTAACGTGAGCAATGACGAGCTAGAGCAAGCTGAATCAGTGGTTGAGCGCGTCAAACAGGTGCGTATTCAGCGCCAGGTTGCAATCGATGCCGCTGAGGCGCTTGAAAAAGAGCGTATTGCTCAGCAACAGCGTGACATGGCCGACCAAAAGGAGCGTGAGCGCCTATTAGCGCAAAAAGAAGCGCGTCAGGAAAAGCTTGAGCAGCACCGCGTCCAAATAGCAGCGCAAGAAGCCGACTTTAAGGCGCAACACGACCATATCTCGCATCAAGGTCTATCAAGTCAGCACAGGCTTCTAAAAATCATCGACCAAAAAAGCGACTTTGGCCAACACCTGAACACCCTCCTGCATCTTGATCAGCAAATGAGCGCATGGCAACGCTACCGCAGTGAGCCGAGTACCACTGACCACCAAAAACAGCTTATAGACCTTGAACAACATGAAATTGGCAGCCTCATCACCAGCCACAGCAAGCAGCTGCTTGAGCACATCAAGTCCATAAGCGACCTATCGACAAGAAAAGCACACACCAAAGCCTTAGAGGGCGTCTTTGATGACATCAAAGATCGACAACAAAGCGCCCTTAGCCCCGAACACCAGCGCCAAATGCGAACGGTATCTACTGAAATCACCGGTTATAGCCGTGATATCAACCGCAGCCGAGGCATGAGTCCTGGCTTTTAAGCTCACAAGCAATACTAAACGACACTGACGGTCGCATAGAATCACCTCAGATGCTTCTCAGGCATCCCACAGCGCCATTTTGATGCTAGGGTACCAATAACGTATAAACCACCCTAAAAACGCCTACAGCGCCATTTAGAGGCCAAATAGCATCATAACTAGCGACTAGGAACGATCCATGCCACAAAATGACCTCTCTATCCAACTAGAAGACCTATTGCTTGCACTTGAGACCTACACCAAAAAAATAGATAAGCAGCTGATTGACAGCTCAAACTTACATCATGCGCACTACAAACAAGCGCAAGATATTGCTAATTGGGCAAAGGCACTGACTTCACTGTTAAAAACCTATCAAAACAAAGAAGCCTTACTGCAAACTGAATTTGTTGAAGCCATTAACAAAGAGATTGCAACCGTCTTTAAAACCAATGAAGACAACTATCACAAGCGTATTGATGAAGGCTTCACTAAGCACATCACTGATGCGAGTGATACGTTCTTAAAAACAACAAAGCTGCTTAATAGAGATTTAGGGAAAATACAGACCTCTGTTACCAGTGTTGCTAGTAACCTTGACGATACTAAAGACAAGATAGCTGAGCTAAATGTAGATGCCTCCAAGCAGATGCTGGATAACGTTAAGCGAGAGTTTGGCCGTCAATTAATACTAACTTTGGTCGTTATGGTTGTTGTGGTATTAGCATTAGCCTCTGGAGCAGCTTGGCTGTTTATTCCTAGCAAAAGCGAGATAGCAAAACGTCAAGATGATTATCAATATCTGGAAAAGGCTGGTGTGGCTCATAACATTGTCAAAATAAGTGGACAAGATGGTCACTATGCGAGGATTGATCCCAAAGACTGTTTTGAAGATGAGAAGAGTTCGTTCTATAGCCAATCAAAGCTATGCAAATTTAAGTAATTTACTTCCTGAATTCACTATTAAAAATAGCCCTTTGTTTTTTATGCTTATCCACAACCAAAAATGCTTTTAATGCTTTTAAATGCTTTTAAATGCTTTTAAGTTAGCTACAGACCTTACAGATAAAGGTCTACAGAGAGGCTATGACGACAAATTCCTACCTATATGACGACAAATTCCTACCTATATGACGACAAATTCCTACCCATATGACGACAAATTCCTACCCATATGACGACAGATAATAATTTGACTATAAAGCGTCTTGATAGTACCATGTCGTTATATATTTTTAATGGTATTAACTATGAAAAATAATAAAACCGAATTGGTAGTAAAATCAAATCGACTTAATACAGCGATTCAGAATTTATCACTTGCTGAAATTAGACTGATACAGTTAGCTATTATTGATAGTAGAGAGCAAAACAAGGGTATTAGCTCTGATACCCCATTAAGAATAAACGCCATGAGATATGCTGAAGTTTTTGAGGTTTCTAAGCAAACTGCTTATGAGGCACTTATAGATGCAGAAGCTAACTTGTTTGAGCGTCGCTTCACCTTTATGGACGAACGTGATCTTAAAGTGAAATCACGTTGGATCAGTCAAGCTACATATATTGATGGTGAGGGAGCGATAGAGGTAATATTTACCCCTGCTGTTGTTAACGAAATCACGCGTATTCACGGAATTGAGCAGTTCTTTACAAAATATACTCTAGAACAAACGGCACAACTAAAGAGCCTATATGCTGTAAGACTTTATGAGCTTCTAATACAATGGCGCGAAGCTCGAAAAACTCAGTTATTTGAATTAGAGACTTTCAGAGAGCAGCTTGGTCTAGGAGTTAATGACTACAAACGCATGAGTGATTTCAAACGTCGTGTTTTAGAGTCGTCTATAAAAGAAATTAACGAAAAGACAGATATAAAAGTTAGTTATACCCAAGAAAAAAAAGGTACGACGATAGTAGGCTTCAAATTTGTAGTTCGTGAGAAATCAAAACCCAAGACTGGACAGGTAGCTGAGTCTCGTGATGTTAATAACGGTGATCTGTTCACGATTGATGGACTATCTGACAAGCAGTTGTGGCGTATCAGTCGGCATAAAGAGTTTATAAGTACATATAGCGGTCTTGCTAAAGGCGACGCTGGTAAGAACTGGACAGCGTATAGTGATTTTATAGTTGGTGAGATCAAAAAAGATCCCTCCAAATTCAGCAAGAAACGCCCTATACGCGAATATTTAGATGGAAATGAAGCAGACTATGACTTCTCAAGATAGCGAGAAAAACTGACCACCTAGAACAGTCTGTTATAAGCGGTTCTCTTATAGTGGTCTGTTTTAGGTAGTCTGTTAATAGGTTTTTGTGGCTTTTACGTCGGTTCCGCTAGGGTATACCTTAAAAAGAACTATAGTTCACAGTCAAAATTTTTCGTATGGTCTATGATGTAGT
>NZ_CAJGZJ010000040.1 GCF_904846225.1 Psychrobacter immobilis
TGAATAGGTCATGGATTCTTCTGCTACTTCGCTTATTTTAAAAGCATTGTATCTTATTTATAAAAGACTGACTATACCATGATACTAAAGTATGCAAAAAGACATAAGGGATATCTCCATTTAGTTGAACAACGCGGCAAAAATGTTAAAAAAAACCCCATTCAGTCGTGAAACCAAATGGGGTTTTTTATTTTTGTGATAAAAGCCAATTATATATTTTAATCTGCTTTTGGCTTTAGTGCGGCAGCGATATCGGCCAGTAATGGCGGAATATCTTGTTTGTCTGCTATCACTTCTATCAGCACCATTTTATCTTTTGTCGCAGCGGCTTTTAGCAAGGCGGTTTTTAACTCGCCAGCAGTTTCAACCTTGAGCAGCAAAGTATTGTCATCGTTGCCACCAAACGCTTTTGGCATCGACTGCCAATCACATTTAGGAATATCATTGTAGCGTTGGTTTTCGCCATGAATCGCTCGCTCAACGGTGTAACCATCATTATTAATAAGAATAATAACCGGGTTGATGCGCTCTTGGAACATCACGGCCAATTCTTGGATGGTCAACAAGGCTGAGCCATCACCAATCAATAGCACACTACGCTTGTGTGGCGACGCAATAGCCGCACCCAAGCTTGCTGGTAAAGTATAGCCGATTGAGCCCCACATTGGCTGCCCATAACAGGTCACACCTTCTGGCAGACGAACATCGCTGATACCAAAATAGGCCGTTCCTTGCTCAGCAAACACCAAATTATTATGGTCTAAACGATCTGCAATAATATGCCAAAGGTCATCCTGCCTGATCGCTTCATCATCTTTACCGTTTTGCTCGTGTGGCTTCACTTCTTTGCAGAATTGTTTAGGCACGATCTCAATACCCGAGGTCAGCACTTCATGCAGGGTTTGCAAGGCATCTTTTAGAGCGATGGGTGCAAAGTTTTGCCCGCTGATAGACGCACGCTCATAATGCAGATCAACCACGACATCATCATCGATATCTTGGCTAAAACCTGCGGTCGTGGTATCGGTATATTGCACCCCGATTTTTATCAAGCATTCGCAGTTTTCTACCGCGTCTTTGACGATTGGACGTGACGCCACACCAGCATAAGTCCCTGCCCAGCGCTCGCTGTTTTCATCGAGTAGCGTTTTGCCCCATGATAGCGTGGTATAAGGAATCTCTGTATCAGCAATGAGGGATTTTAGCTGATTTTGTAGTCCCAAACGATGCACCATTAGATCTGCCATGAGCGTCGTGGTTTTGTTTGGCAAAAACTCTATGAGCGCCTGTTTGAAATCTGCTAAAGCGGCTTGGCTGGTGATATTTTCTTCACTATCAATCAGCTTGGTAGATGGCGGATAAATGGGCTGGCGAGCCACATCAGGCGATAGCATTAAATAACCAGGGCGATGTTTTTTGAGAATCAAGCGAATGACTCTATCGATTTCTGATGCAGCATTTTCTGGTGTGATTTGTGCACGGGCAACAGTCACAGGTTCGACCATTTTTATAAAATGATTGAATACGCCATCACCCAGCGAATGATGGATGCGGCGTTTGGCATCTTGTAATGCGGTACTGGGCGCGCCTACGATATGCAATACTGGGGCATACTCAGCAAAAGAGCCGGCCGTCGCATTGATTGCTGATAGCTCGCCGACCCCAAAAGTCGTCACCATCGCGGCAAAACCGCGCTCGCGAGCATAACCATCTGCTGCGTATCCTGCATTTAACTCATTGGTATTACCCACCCAGCGTAATTTATCAGAGGCAATAATATTATCTAAAAAAGATAAATTAAAATCACCAGGCACGCCAAATATCTCAGAGGCACCTGCTTCTGCGACACGATCAAACAAGTAATCGGCGATGGTATATTGTTGACTCATGTTTTATCCTTGTGACTTATCTTATAAGTATTAATAATTGTGAATGTGATTAAGGTTAAATTATAAAGTGCATCCCTGCTTATTTATGTAATACAAAGCTTTTGGAATACATATCATAATAAACCGTTATAACATACATCCATGGCTAGAAGACATGCCTATTTTATTAAGTTTACTTATTTTCTTCATGAGTGTTGACACCTCAAAAAAACTGCGTATAATACGCCTTCATCATCTGATGATAATTAATCAAATGATTTAGCGGGAATAGCTCAGTGGTAGAGCATAACCTTGCCAAGGTTGGGGTCGAGAGTTCGAATCTCTTTTCCCGCTCCAAATACTTAAAAAGCCTCACTTAACAGTGAGGCTTTTTTTTGTCCAATTTTCGGGGGTTGTAGAGAAAATCTCGAGATATTTTTTTGAATATAGTTAAGCTTATCTACTCAGTCAAAAATCTCATTTTCGGTGCGGTGCCCATTTGGTGCCCAAACCGTGCCCTGCCCTAAAACTGCATACAAGTATCTGACCACAACCTAGCCATTTTTGGTTCAAAAACCATCATGACACCTAACCTAGTGAATTTGGCACTATGCTAATTTTTGAACCCAACCTCAATTCAGCAAAAAACGTGTTTCTTAGAGGTCTAATTTTTCTGAAATGCACTTTAGTTTTATAACATCCAAAATTAATTGTCGTTTAAACAGTGATGACCACAACCTAATATTTAAAAATAATTAGGCCGAGTAAAATATGTATCGGCGCTAAGCTTGATGATTTTCAAGACACTCAAAGAACCATTCTATTAAACATTCTAACTTCCTTCTGAACCCCCTTCCTCACAAACTACATCTTCTTCATAGAGGATAATATCTCCGGGTGTGCAATCTAAAAGCTTACAAAGCTCATTTAATGAATCAAAGTCTATTCTAGTGACTTCATTATTGTACATTCGATACAAAGTAGATCTTCCTAGTTTAGACATCCTGTCAGCATCAGCTACACGGATGCCTCTTTGTGCAAATAAAACAGGTAAATTGAGCTTAATCATACATAAAATCCCTAAAGTGATAAAAAAATGCTTGCAAGTGATAATATTTATAGCTACTATGTACTCATTAGTGATAACTAATAACCCACTAATAGTAAATTTATTTCACATGGAGAACCATTATGTCACAGACTTATCTCACTACTCAAGAATTAGCCGATCGTATTAAATACGATCCACGTACTATCCGCAATCAAATGAAAGACACTGTTTTGATTGAGAATATTCATTACATACGCCCTTTTGGCGGCCGTAAGATTTTATATGTATGGGAGCGTATCGAAGAAGATATGTGCAAGCCGGTTATGAGTGCCATCAACGGTATGGCTTTACAGTAAGTTTTATTTAAACAAGGAGATTAACAATGGCATCAGTAAGAGCAAGGCGTGGCAAATTATTTATAGATTTCACATTTATGAATATTCGTTGCCGCGAGACGACAAACTTCCCTGACACTCCAGCAAACGTTAAAAAACTGACTTTAGTCGCAAAAAAAATGGAAGCAGAAATCACCCTAGGCATCTTTGACTATGGTGCCTACTTTCCGAAGAGTACGCGTTTAAAAGAGATGACAGCACTGGCTGATAGAGCGGAAGCTTGTATCAGTCGTAACCCAACCTTTAGACAGTTTTCAGAGATTTTTTATGAGGAGAGAAAGATTGAATGGCGGCCGAGCTATCGGCAAAAGACGCAGATTATTTTGAATAAGTACTTGTTACCTGAGTTTGGTGGTAAAGCAGTACATGCGATAAAAAAACCAAACTTGCTGACCTTCCGTAGCTCCCTCGCCAAAGTTCGTTACGGTAAAGATGGTCAGTCAAGTCTGTCAGTAGCACGGATCAACCAGATCATGATACTTCTTCGTATGATACTAGAAGAAGCATCAGATCGCCATGACTTTGAGATGCCTTATAAAAATATTAAGAATCTCAAGCAAGCTCGTCCTGATGTGAATCCTTTTACATTGAGTGAGGTATGGCTGATTTTAAAGCATGTCCGTGCTGATTATAGGCCCTACTACACTATTCGCTTCTTTACAGGAATGCGTACCAGTGAGATCGATGGGCTTAAGTGGGACTGTATTAACTTTGATCGGCGTGAGATCAGTATTCGCGGTGCGCTAGTCAATGGTGAGATGGGTCCAACCAAGACGTTAGGCTCACAGCGTGATATTGCGATGTCGCAGCTAGTGTACGACGCTTTGCTAGAGCAGAAGACACGAACGTATGGCAGATCAGAGTTTATCTTCTGCAACTCACAAGGCAATCCGATGGAGTACCGTAATGTGAATCGGCGGGTATGGAAACCAACCCTTGCCCTGCTCGGTCTGAAACATAGGCGTGCTTATCAGACTCGGCACACGGCAGCGACGCTTTGGCTCGCTGCTGGTGAGAACCCTGAGTGGATAGCGCGGCAGATGGGTCACAGTAGTACGGAGATGCTATTTCGGGTGTACAGCCGTTATGTACCTGATATTACCCGTCAAGATGGCTCAGCAATGGATAACTTGCTCTTAGCAAGCAAGGAGAAGTTAACTAGCGTATCGAATAGCTCTGACACTAAAGGATTAATCACAAATGCACAAACTGACAAGGAGACGTCGCCATGAAAATCATCAATTATGAAGAGCTGTTTAGCGAGTTTAAACGGGATGGTGTGATCAGTGATGATGCTAATGAGATTGCTAATGCATTGATGCGTGAGCTGTATATCTCATCGGGTCATCAACTCGCACGCTTCTTAGGAGTGAAGTGCTGCTTTGATAATGATATGGCGATGCGTGTATGGGTGCAGAAGCGCTTGGATGCTCAGGGTAAGTACTTTGTGGAAGATATGCGTTGTCAGCTTCAGAGCGAGCTTTATGAGCTATTACCGCAGTCTGGTTATGGCAGCTACTAAGGAGAATATGATGAGTGTAAAACTTCAGCCGAATATGACACAGAATGCGCGCGATCTAAAAATCTGTGAGGATTACTGGGCATATGATAATGAAGGTAGTTATGTCGAACATGTGGAAGCAGTGTGCCGTAAATATAGCATCAGTCCTCATATCATGTTTGATGTGATAGGTCAGTGTTTTGCTTATTTAGACGATGTGCTTTGTGAATACTGCGGCTATGTTTGTCCCTTACAGATACCAGCAGACATTCTCTTTATGCGTTCAAAAGAGAGTTGGTGCTGTGAGGTATGCGAGCATGCCTTATGGCGGGAAAATAATCATAGATAAGTCATTAAAAACGTTAAAGCCAGGCAGTTTAGGTTGTCTGGCTTTTCTTGTGCGCAGCATTTCTTCTTTTAAACACAGTCCAAATTTAGTGTACCACTACAACGTTGAGGTGGTTGATTTGTTTCGTCAAGATAGCCCAAGCTTGAGCCAAGTTTAGGCTAAGAACTTGGCTTTAAAAGGTAAATACAGAAAAAAATTAGTTTAAAATCAACTGTAGTCCACTTTAACGAGTTTAGATTGCTGAACCTTTTTTAGTTTGAATGTCTTGGTCTTTTCATCCCAAATGTTGACATGATAGGTGATAAGTTGTTTACCGGTGGTTTCGTTGACTTTCTTGCCTTCACAATTGCGGGTGATGAATAAGCGGCTATTGGGATAGAAAACTAAACGCTCGTTGTCATCGAGTTCCGCTCCGTCTGCGAAGCATTCTGCGCCCATTTCATAAGGGCTTCCAGTTTCACCCAGTGGAATATCGTATACTTTGCCAGTACTTTTATCAATCATAGCCCCTGATACACAGCTTGAACCACAACCCCAGGTTGTTACGATATAGTTACCCGCGAAGTTAATTTCACCATCTTTATGAGCTTCTTTCAGGCGAGTACGAAAAGAGCCCCAGTCACCTAATTTTAAGGGTGCTTGTTTACCGTTATAAATTTTAACAGGGTATTTTTCAAAGCTATAACCAGCGATGGTTTCAGCATGAGAGGTAGAGATACAAGCCAAGGCAAAACAAAGACAAGCTGCAAGCTTCTTCATAAGAATTCCTTTTTTAATAGGGATCAGTACAGAAAACGGAAATTATAGTACGGTAAGTACATTTGTTTAATCCTACATCAATTAAATTAAATAATTTTTTCTAAAATTACTTAATTTAGTAGACCTCTTGCAAAAGTAGCAGAGTATTTTACAATAACTAATCGACTCACAACTGGCTAGGAACCATGCCAAACAT
>NZ_CAJGZJ010000041.1 GCF_904846225.1 Psychrobacter immobilis
ATTTTAAGTTACTTCTAAATTAAAATAATTTATTTCTTGACAATCTAATTAAAGCGTCTATAATACGCACCTCATTAAGGCAAAGCAGTTAACAAATTAGTGATTATTCACTATAAATTATCGAGCTAACTTACTGAAACGAATTAAAAAAATAAGCTTGACAGTCTATTAAAACATGATATGATGGTCAGCTCGCTAAACAGGATAAGCCACATTGGTTTACTTAATTAGCGTTTAAGAAACTCACACTGGACGACAGTGTCAGACATTATTTAAAAGCATAACTAAAGAACAACTTGTGTGGATTTTTGTTGATTCAGAATGTTAAAAAATAAAGTTGACTATCTTTTCTTTTCGGGAAGATTATTAACTATAAAAATTATCATTTAAGACAGCAGAAAAACTCAAAGTTAATTCATTACGAACATAATTTTTAGCGATTTGCCAGATTAAATGAGCCAAGTTTAGAAGTCTCTTTAAAGGACTTCATAGCAAGATTAAACTGAAGAGTTTGATCATGGCTCAGATTGAACGCTGGCGGCAGGCTTAACACATGCAAGTCGAGCGGAAACGATGATAGCTTGCTATCAGGCGTCGAGCGGCGGACGGGTGAGTAATACTTAGGAATCTACCTAGTAGTGGGGGATAGCTCGGGGAAACTCGAATTAATACCGCATACGACCTACGGGAGAAAGGGGGCAGTTTACTGCTCTCGCTATTAGATGAGCCTAAGTCGGATTAGCTAGATGGTGGGGTAAAGGCCTACCATGGCGACGATCTGTAGCTGGTCTGAGAGGATGATCAGCCACACCGGGACTGAGACACGGCCCGGACTCCTACGGGAGGCAGCAGTGGGGAATATTGGACAATGGGGGAAACCCTGATCCAGCCATGCCGCGTGTGTGAAGAAGGCCTTTTGGTTGTAAAGCACTTTAAGCAGTGAAGAAGACTCTGTGGTTAATACCCACAGACGATGACATTAGCTGCAGAATAAGCACCGGCTAACTCTGTGCCAGCAGCCGCGGTAATACAGAGGGTGCAAGCGTTAATCGGAATTACTGGGCGTAAAGCGAGCGTAGGTGGCTTGATAAGTCAGATGTGAAATCCCCGGGCTTAACCTGGGAACTGCATCTGAAACTGTTAGGCTAGAGTAGGTGAGAGGAAGGTAGAATTCCAGGTGTAGCGGTGAAATGCGTAGAGATCTGGAGGAATACCGATGGCGAAGGCAGCCTTCTGGCATCATACTGACACTGAGGCTCGAAAGCGTGGGTAGCAAACAGGATTAGATACCCTGGTAGTCCACGCCGTAAACGATGTCTACTAGTCGTTGGGTCCCTTGAGGACTTAGTGACGCAGCTAACGCAATAAGTAGACCGCCTGGGGAGTACGGCCGCAAGGTTAAAACTCAAATGAATTGACGGGGGCCCGCACAAGCGGTGGAGCATGTGGTTTAATTCGATGCAACGCGAAGAACCTTACCTGGTCTTGACATATCTAGAATCCTGCAGAGATGCGGGAGTGCCTTCGGGAATTAGAATACAGGTGCTGCATGGCTGTCGTCAGCTCGTGTCGTGAGATGTTGGGTTAAGTCCCGCAACGAGCGCAACCCTTGTCCTTAGTTACCAGCGGGTTAAGCCGGGAACTCTAAGGATACTGCCAGTGACAAACTGGAGGAAGGCGGGGACGACGTCAAGTCATCATGGCCCTTACGACCAGGGCTACACACGTGCTACAATGGTAGGTACAGAGGGCAGCTACACAGCGATGTGATGCGAATCTCAAAAAGCCTATCGTAGTCCAGATTGGAGTCTGCAACTCGACTCCATGAAGTAGGAATCGCTAGTAATCGCGGATCAGAATGCCGCGGTGAATACGTTCCCGGGCCTTGTACACACCGCCCGTCACACCATGGGAGTTGATTGCACCAGAAGTGGATAGCTTAACCTTCGGGGAGGCGTTCACCACGGTGTGGTTGATGACTGGGGTGAAGTCGTAACAAGGTAGCCGTAGGGGAACCTGCGGCTGGATCACCTCCTTATAGATGACATTCGGTCAGCAAGAATTCACAACAAGTTGTTCTTTAGTTTAAGCTTACGTTTATTGCAAGCGTAATTGGGTCTGTAGCTCAGCTGGTTAGAGCACCGTGTTGATAACGCGGGGGTCAGTGGTTCAAGTCCACTTAGACCCACCATTTATATGGGGCCATAGCTCAGCTGGTAGAGCGCCTGCCTTGCACGCAGGAGGTCAACGGTTCGACTCCGTTTGGCTCCACCACTACTATAGACGAGAGTAAGCTTTAGGTGCTAATAGTATTAAATAGAAACAAGTGATTGTGATTGATTACTTCTTTCTGTTTTATACAGAATCTGTGACTCGATGAGAGCATAGAAACTATTTAAAAACATAGATATGAGTCTGGGTTAGGAGGAGCGTGTTCACGCGCACCTCTTAACCTTAGTAATCGACCTCTTAACGACATCAGTTGTTATCCCAGGGGTTGATTACTAAAAAAAGTAAAGAGAACTGAATCAAGCGTATAAACATAGGTGATATCGTTATCATAATTAGATCTTATGACACTTTGAAGTCAAAGCTTATTTATAAGTTAAGACTACTTGGGGTTGTATGGTCAAGTAATGAAGCGCACATGGTGGATGCCTTGGCAGTCAGAGGCGATGAAAGACGTGACAGCCTGCGATAAGCTTCGGGGAGGCGGCAATATCCTGTGATCCGGAGATTTCTGAATGGGGAAACCCACTTACCATAAGGTAGGTATCCTAATTTATTAGGAAGCGAACGAGGGGAAGTGAAACATCTCAGTACCCTTAGGAATAGACATCAAATGAGATTCCCCTAGTAGCGGCGAGCGAACGGGGAGAAGCCGATTAATTCTAATGTAGAAGAACAGCGTGGGAAAGCTGACCGTAGTAGGTGATAGTCCTGTATTCGAAACATTAGAGTTAACATATTAAGTAGAGCGGGGCACGAGAAATCCTGTTTGAAGATGGGGGGACCATCCTCCAAGGCTAAATACTCCTGACTGACCGATAGTGAACCAGTACCGTGAGGGAAAGGCGAAAAGAACCCCTGTGAGGGGAGTGAAATAGAACCTGAAACCGTGTGCGTACAAGCAGTAGGAGCTTCAATTTATTGGAGTGACTGCGTACCTTTTGTATAATGGGTCAGCGACTTATGTTCTGTAGCAAGGTTAACCGTTTAGGGGAGCCGTAGGGAAACCGAGTCTTAATAGGGCGTTTAGTTGCAGGGCATAGACCCGAAACCGAGTGATCTATCCATGAGCAGGTTGAAAGTGCCGTAACAGGCACCGGAGGACCGAACCCACTGTCGTTGAAAAGCCAGGGGATGACTTGTGGATAGGGGTGAAAGGCTAATCAAACTCGGTGATAGCTGGTTCTCCCCGAAAGCTATTTAGGTAGCGCCTCGGACGAACACCATTGGGGGTAGAGCACTGTTTCGGCTAGGGGGTCATACCGACTTACCAAACCGATGCAAACTCCGAATACCGATGAGTGATATCCGGGAGACACACAGTGGGTGCTAACGTCCATTGTGGAGAGGGAAACAACCCAGACCGCCAGCTAAGGCCCCAAATTCCTAGTTAAGTGGGAAACGAGGTGGGAAGGCATAGACAGCTAGGAGGTTGGCTTAGAAGCAGCCATCCTTTAAAGAAAGCGTAATAGCTCACTAGTCGAGTCGGCCTGCGCGGAAGATGTAACGGGGCTCAAACTAGGAGCCGAAGCTGCGGATTTGAATTTGTTTTCAAGTGGTAGGGGAGCGTTGTGTAAGCCTGTGAAGGTGCATTGTAAAGTGTGCTGGAGGTATCACAAGAGCGAATGCTGACGTGAGTAACGATAATGCGAGTGAAAAGCTCGCACGCCGGAAGATCAAGGGTTCCAGTCCAACGTTAATCGGGGCTGGGTGAGTCGACCCCTAAGGCGAGGCCGAAAGGCGTAGTCGATGGGAAATCGGTTAATATTCCGATACTTGTTTATAATGCGATGGAGGGACGGAGAAGGTTATGTCAGCCTGGCGTTGGTTGTCCAGGTGAAAGGATGTAGGCTTACAACTTAGGTAAATCCGGGTTGTTATATGGCTGAGATCTGATAGCAAGCTGTACTTGTACAGTGAAGTGGCAAATACCATGCTTCCAGGAAAAGCTTCTAAGCAATAGTTATAAACGAATCGTACCCTAAACCGACACAGGTGATCAGGTAGAGAATACCAAGGCGCTTGAGAGAACTCTGCTGAAGGAACTAGGCAAAATGGTACCGTAACTTCGGGAGAAGGTACGCTGTTGATGGTGATAGGACTTGCTCCTTGAGCTGTTGGCAGTCGCAGATACCAGGCTGCTGCAACTGTTTATTAAAAACACAGCACTCTGCAAACACGAAAGTGGACGTATAGGGTGTGATGTCTGCCCGGTGCTGGAAGGTTAATTGATGGGGTTAGCGTAAGCGAAGCTCTTGATCGAAGCCCCAGTAAACGGCGGCCGTAACTATAACGGTCCTAAGGTAGCGAAATTCCTTGTCGGGTAAGTTCCGACCTGCACGAATGACATAATGATGGCAGCGCTGTCTCCAGCAGAGACTCAGTGAAATCGAAATCGCAGTGAAGATGCTGTGTACCCGCGGCTAGACGGAAAGACCCCGTGAACCTTTACTACAGCTTTACATTGAACTTTGACCTGACTTGTGCAGGATAGGTGGGAGGCTTTGAAGCCGAGACGCTAGTCTCGGTGGAGCCAATCTTGAAATACCACCCTGGTCATGTTGGGGTTCTAACTCAGGTATAACAATACCGAGGACAATGTATGGTGGGTAGTTTGACTGGGGCGGTCTCCTCCTAAAGAGTAACGGAGGAGTACGAAGGTGCGCTCAGACCGGTCGGAAATCGGTCGTAGAGTATAAAGGCAAAAGCGCGCTTAACTGCGAGACCCACAAGTCGAGCAGGTACGAAAGTAGGTCTTAGTGATCCGGTGGTTCTGTATGGAAGGGCCATCGCTCAACGGATAAAAGGTACTCTGGGGATAACAGGCTGATACCGCCCAAGAGTTCATATCGACGGCGGTGTTTGGCACCTCGATGTCGGCTCATCTCATCCTAGGGCTGAAGCAGGTCCTAAGGGTATGGCTGTTCGCCATTTAAAGAGGTACGCGAGCTGGGTTTAGAACGTCGTGAGACAGTTCGGTCCCTATCTACCGTGGGCGTTGGAAATTTGAGAGGATCTGCTCCTAGTACGAGAGGACCAGAGTGGACGAACCTCTGGTGTTCGGGTTGTCACGCCAGTGGCATTGCCCGGTAGCTACGTTCGGATGGGATAACCGCTGAAAGCATCTAAGCGGGAAGCCCACCTCAAGATTAGATTTCCCTAAAGAGCCGTTGAAGACTACGACGTTGATAGGCAGGGTGTGGAAGTGCAGCGATGCATGTAGCTAACCTGTACTAATTGCTCGTTTGGCTTGACCATACAACACCCAAGTGGTTTGTATGAAAGCTCTAATTAATCTATCTTGTATAAGCGAAAGCTTATAGAATATATATATTTCGATATCACCTTTAACCTTGATTCAGTTAGGTTACAAGTTGGTCGACCATAAGCTAAACCCTTATTGTCAAACAATAAAAATAATAGACTCATATCTAACCCCCTTTGCTGACGACAATAGCATGATGGCCCCACCTGATCCCTTCCCGAACTCAGAAGTGAAACATCATAGCGCCAATGGTAGTGTGGCTCCGGCCATGTGAGAGTAGGTCATCGTCAGCTCTCTATTCCTCATTACCCCC
>NZ_CAJGZJ010000042.1 GCF_904846225.1 Psychrobacter immobilis
AAGTAATAGGAAAATAAGCAAAAAAACCGACGAATTTGAAATAATAATATGAGCTACCAACTGCTTGTAAAATTATTTAGTAGCTCAACAAGCTGTTGTCCGTTTACTTGATATTAATCCTCACTTTCATAGTTCGGATCAAGAGTCGACCTCTGGAAATCTTCAAAAGCACGATCAAAGATCTTTTGAATGTCTGCATCTGTCATTTTGGACAAAGCTGGTTTCATGTTTTCAGTCTCATTTTTTGTAGATAATTTGTCTTCATTTTCAGTAGCCATTATCGATACCTCTGTAAATACATCTCAAATCGTTGCTAGAAAGCCTAAAAAGCACCCTTATACGCATTCTACGCTCTATTTTATACACTGGTAGCTAAAGATATTTTAAAGCGCTTAAAACAGCTAAAAATCGTCTTCTAGCATTTCGCTAATTAGAAGACGATTCAGTTGTACTGATGAGTAGGCTATTGCTAACAGTAACAGTTATTGCGCTGCTGATTCGTCATCAAACAATGAACCGTACTCACTTTCTTGATTGTCTTTATGCGAAGTAAAACTGCTTGATACCATCTTAGCCTCACCTTGCATCTTATGAGCAATTGACTTTAAAAACTCACGGTGCTTTTTCAAACGGACATACTTTTCATTATCGTGTGCGTCTAAAAAAATGGCTTGCAGTTCATGATTGTCATCATCGTCTAATGCGTTGGCCAACCACTCCCCCAATATTTTATGTGCTTCAAGCCTGTCCTGATCAATCTCTTTTTTAAGAGCCTGTAATTGCTTAATCTTATTTGCGAATAAATCATCTGATATTATTGACATTACCTCATCCTTTTTTTAGCCAACTATGATAGAGTTGATCCTAGCAGTACACACACAGGTATGCAAGGTAGTAAAATACACAAGACCACATCGTTTCGTGGGCGCAGTAGTATTTTAACCCTCTGTAAGAGCGAACTTAGGAGTTTATGTAAAAAAGGCCCACAAGGGGCGCTATTTTTTTACATAAACTCCGTCGTTCGGCAGGGGGCGAACCCCCTACAACCCCCAAAAAATCATCTCTCAATGTTGGGTTTTTTGCTATGAATAATAAAGGGTTTCATCTGTCAGTTAGTGCCGTTAGTAAGGCGAAAAATCATAGCGTGGTGGCAAAGTCGGCTTATAATTCTGGCTCAAAACTGGTTGATGAGCAGTCAGGAGTCGTCCACGATTATACCAGTAAAGCTAAAGACAAAATCTTAAACTTAGTGGACAGTGACGGCACTAAATACACGCAAGTTATTGAGAGAAATGTGGTGCATACGGCGTTGATAACGCCAACTCTTGCTGGGGGTTTGGCAGTGACGCGTGAGGAGTTTTGGAATGATATCGAACGCATTGAGACTCGTAAAAACGCGCAATTGGGTACTGAGATTGATGTGATGTTTCCTGATGGGATCACACCTGATCAGCGGATAGTTCTGGCCGAGCGATACGCTCAAACCTTATCTGATCGCTATAACGTGCTTGTCGATGTGGCCATCCATCGACCCCATAGTCATGAGAAACATGTGGGGAAGGGTGAAGTGGTTGAGCTGACCAGCAGTAACTTTCATGCCCATATTTTACTCTCAAGCCGTGAGATATTAGCGGATGCTGATAAAGGGTATGTCTTATCAAAGCGTAAGAATTGGTTGCAGTGGTCAACCGGTGAGCGGCTATCCAAAGGACTAAATGGGCGCGGTGATGAGCTTAAATATCAACGCACCCTTTGGGCGGATATGGCTAACGAGCTATTGCCTGAGAATAAAGCGATCAATGAGAAATCGTACCGTGAGCAGGGCATTAATCTTTTACCAAAAATGAAACTGGGCAAGTCATTGTATAAGGATGTTTTAAAAGGTAAGCGCTCAGTGATTCATGAGTACAACGAGACAATTGATGAGATCAATGCCTACATCGAAAAAAATGGTCTGGTAATTGAGTATGACGACAAGGGTCGTATTGATCTTGAGAGCAACGCACAAGAGGTTAATGGCGTTACAGTACATTATAAAAAGCGTAAACCCTTTGCGCGAATTGAGCTCAGTAATATCCGCTTTGTAGATCCTGCCGCTGAACTTGAACCCGCTATTCCTAAAAATAACAGTCAGACGCATAGTGATGTGGTTGATGATCGCGTACTTGATGAGCTTTTAGCGATCTCAGACGACTTTGAGACGCAAAAAAAGATGGCTCGCAGCGCCTTATTTTCAACAATTGATGCGCTGCATGAAGAGTTAGCGCACCAGTCTAAACAGATCATCACTATTGACAAGAATATCAAAAATACGCCGCGGTTCACCGAGGAGGTGGGACAGGATTACAGCACGTCCCGCCAAAAAATGATTGAGCTTGCCAGGCAGATAAGCACAAAAGAGCAAAGTGAGGCACTAAAGGCGGCTTTAGCGTTGGTTGAGGAGTTTAGACAAGATGATACCCTACAAACGCGCCGCGCCGTTACCAGTCTTGAGAAGCAACTGTCACAGATTGATAAAATAGTGCTGAATAATAAAGCGATGCTAGAAAAGCTGATCCCGCTTAATAATGAAGTCATTGCTGACTACAAAGGGTTGAAGGCCACGCTAAAACCCTTTGCCGCAAAGCTGAATAAACTGGCGACTGGCTTTAAAGCACTTGATGAGATTGATATTGAAAAATCCGACTTATCCTTACAGTGGGATCAAGCGTTTGCGGATCTACAAGAGATAGATGTCACCAATAACATGGATACTTATCATAAGTTTGCTGCATTTGCAGATCTGGATGTTGAGCGCTTTAAACATCTTCAACAAGAGCGTGAGGCGCTCAGTACGTTAAAAGCGGTAGAGATAAACGCGGATGCTGATACTCGTTTGAGGGCATTGGCCGCTGATGTTAAAGCGTTTAAGACTGCTAATAATAACGACATCAAACAGTTAAAGCAGCAAATTAATACCAGTAAAAAGACTTATCAGCGCTTATCACCGTTTTATGAGCAGCGTATCGCTCTCCTTGATCAAAGTGAGGCGGTGATCGTGCAAGATGATGATTTATACGATGAAATCATAAGTACAAAGACTACTAAATTGAATGCAGATCGGCTTGAGGACTGGCGCAGCCGTACTATGGCGCTGCAATATCAGCTCAACAAAGCGCATGAGCAAGCAAATCTTAAGAAAGAGGCTGAGCGCGCACGAGAGGAGGCTTTGATCAGGCGGCGAGCAACCTTACAACAGAGGCGGAAGCAGGCATCTCTTAAGCGTCAGCAAATCAATGAGACCAAAGCATATCGAGATCGATTTGATAATTTAGTGGTACGGGTGTGTGACCGCGTTGATACTCTTGATTTTAAATCTATTGATGCGCCAATCGAAGTGATCAACGCGGCTGAGGCGGTTGCCGCACAAGCATTTATATTCACCACTCTAAAACGCACTGACAGCTTTACGGCATTGCAAAAGAGTTTACGAGACACCGATGCTAAAAAATCTGCAGCACGTATGCGGAAGGAAGCAACATCGCTATGGCAACAGCTTGAGCGCTTACCTGACAATCAAGATAAGGTCGAGGTGTTAACCCAAATCAATGAGCGCTTTGAACACGTTCCTGCTATCACCATAGATGCGGCAACGCTCACGCAAACCGTGACAGATCACCTGCAAAAAATGAAAAGCACCATCCAAGCGCAAGAACAAGCACAAACACGCCGCTACTCATCACCACGCCCATTTTAGGCGGCATTATGATAATGAGACCCCATGAATAAAGACAATAGCAATGAGCACGACATTCACGACGAGCTTATCAATCTCGTGACCAGACTCAAACCTGTAATCGAAGCTCTGCGAGCACTGATTGGACAAGCCGATGATGCGGTGGCAACGCGCCTTGATCGATCGCTTGGCCATATTGATGCCAAGATAGAGGAGATGACTGCTGTTACTCAGAAGCTGGATGGTAGCGCAAGCAGTGCCTCAGAAGCATTGAGTCAGTACCAAAATCTTGTATTGAAGCAGCTTCAAGCAGCAGTGACGGTCTTTACTGACACTGAAATACCGCGTCGTTATGATGACAAAATAGCGGGCATCATCACCGACATGAAACAGCAGATTGATACAGCTGTAGAGTCGATCGTCACTGCTAAAAACGACAGTATAGAGGCGCAAGTGAATGCTATGCAAGCGGTGGCTGATAAGCTTGGCGCTAGTGCGGATAGTCTTGTGCTATTCACTAGCAAGTATGAAGCCGGTCATAAACAGATTATCGAGGATCTTGACAGGTTCGAGACAGCCACCAAAGAGCGGATTGAGCAGGTTGAGGGTAGAGCGAGTAAAGACTTGGACAAAACCTATAAGTCCATTGAGGCCATAAGCATCAAAAAGATTTCGGCCGTAGCCGCCGCGTGTACGGCGGCTGTGATAATAAGCCTGGTGGCTCTAGTTTTTTGGTATGTGCCAAGCTTTGATGAGATTGCAGAGATGAGACACCAGAAAGCAGAGCTACAGCGCGGCATTGATGAGCTTGAAACGGGATGGAAGCAGGCCTTTAATAACGCTCGAAGTCAGCAGCTTATTTTGGCTTGTGATACCAATGAAGAGCAGCCCGATGTGATCAGCTGGTGCGTCAGAGCAGACAGCAAAAGCGTTTTGAGAGACGAGAAAGGCTTTGTTTATTATAAAATAGCTGAGTTGACGCGCGCGAAACCGACTGAGTAAAGATCTATGGTAATAGTGAACCATACTGCCCAAAGAGGCCTTTATAGATTTAGGGCGGCATAGATAATAAGGGCATTCTTATACTAGATATTGGCAGCTGATAGACCTAGTAAAGAATGAGTCTTCTAGAAAATATAAGACTCAAAAAGGTTTGTTTTGACTGTCGTCATCTTCGTCTATATCAAAAAGCCAGATAATGACACTTTATCTGGCTTTAAGGATTATTGCTTCTTGTCGAACAAGAAACCTGTGACTATCAGCTAAAACGGTTATGCTGCTTGGTCAGTATGAGCTGTGACCAACTCTATAAAGGCAGTTTCAAGGATGCTTAAAGTGTAGTCGTCAACGATAAGACCTTCATCTAGCTGTCGTTGCACCCAGACATAAATCGCTTCATCATTATAAAGAATAGCGTCAACACCAAATAATGATGCCAGTTGTACGCCTTGCTGTATTTGTAAGCTAAATAACAGCTGAGAAGCTAAAGCTTTAGTATGTTCACTAAACCATGCGCAGCTGTTGAGCCGAGATAGATGGTTGTTCATTGGAGTTCTCCTATAGATTATTATATAT
>NZ_CAJGZJ010000043.1 GCF_904846225.1 Psychrobacter immobilis
TTCAGTTGGTTAGAATACCGGCCTGTCACGCCGGGGGTCGCGGGTTCGAGTCCCGTCCGCTGCGCCATATTTAAAACGAATTTAGACTTTCGAGTTTAAGCAAGTTTCGCCTCAAACATAACTTTGTTTGAGGTTTTTTTGTGTCTGAACTTCTCTTAAAATCCTTTATCTATATGGGCCAGATGTTTGTCATGTATCTACCTTTAAGAAATAGTCTGCCCTTTAACAATGCATAAATTATGGGATCTCGTACATACGCTCTACTTTTCGAAAATAGGCGACCAATTGCTCGGTGACTAAGCGGTGACCATCTTGTGACTAAGATTTTTGGTGACCAAGGTTATTAAAAATTGCTTGCGGTAACCTATACCTTAAATTCATATTTATTTATCAAAATAATCAGTTTGATAAAGCAGTCTCAACTGTAACCGCCCTATTTGTAAATATTTTTTAGCCTTACTTTAATATTATTGTTAAAGACAATCAGACATCGTAAACGCTTGGTTGATCTCTGACCTCTTTAGCTTGAGCGCTGACCCATTCGACTCACGCTCGCAATCAAAACAACCATGACAACGCCGATAATAATCAGAATACCTGACATGATATGCGCCGCTTCGTAATTTAGCGCCTCAACTTGCTCATATATCGCAATCGACACCACCTTCGTCTCACCTGAAATACTACCGCCTATCATGAGCACAACACCAAACTCGCCAATAGTATGGGCAAAGCTGATCAAGCTGCCCAGTACAATACCCACGCGCGCTTGCGGTAATACCACTCTAATAAAACGCCTAAAATAACTGGGCTCTAGTAAATGAGCAACATCCATGACGTTTCGCGGAATGCGCAAAAACTGCGCATAAACAGGCTGAATATAAAAAGGTAATGAATAAATAATGGAACCGATAACAAGGCCTTCGAAAGTAAAAATCAACGAGCTAATGTTGTGCTCATTTAGCCACTTACCAATACCCATGCTAGGGCTTAGCAGTAGCAAAAGATAAAAACCGATGACGGTAGGAGGCAAAACGAGTGGCATGGCAATGATGCCCATGAGCAAAACTTTGAAACGTGACATAACTTGAGTACGGCTAGGTTTGGCGAGCCAATATGCTAAAGGGGTTGCAAACACTAACAAACACAAAGTAGTGACACTGGCAAGCTTGATGCTTACCCAAAATGGACTCAGCATATCTGACATAAGAGATGGATCTATCATAATGTCACTGCTCACTCCACTGGTAGAATTTATATCGAAGTTGACTATTGAACGGTCAAATAGCCTGCTTTTATGAAATGCTGCTTTCCTACTTTTGAGCGCAGATAATCGGCAAATTCTGTCGCACTGGTTTGGTCACTGATAACGATTCCATCTTGTAAGATTGCCGGATAAGATGCGGGTTCTAAAGTAATAAACTGCTCGGGCTTGGCGTTAATAGCCACGATTTGTGACTGTGCGACCAAACCATAATCAACATTGCCCGTATGCGCGTATTGAAAGGCTTGACCAATATTTTCTGCCTGTATTAAACGTTTTTGTTGAATTAAATCATTATAAATATTTTGCGATTGAAGATACGCTTTTGCAGATGCGCCGTAAGGGGCAAGTTCAGGATTGGCAATGGTCACTTTGCTATTGCTGTCGTTCAATAATGAATCAGTCAGTGCAGCTGGGTTAAGCTCATTCAAAGGTTTAGTGACACTATATAGCGCCAACTGACCTTGGGCATAAGTAAATGGGCTGTAGGTTGGGCTATGAGTGACTTTGTTTTTATCCGTATTCTTAGTTGCCGTTTCTGCCGCAAGCTTGGCAGGAAAGTCTTGATTGGCAGATAAAAATAAATCATAAGGGGCACCCGCTTTAATTTGAGCGTACAACTTACCTGAAGAAGCATAAGTCACTTCAATATTTTGCGCAGGGGCACTTTTATCTGCTTTATAGTCGTCAATAATAGTCGGCAGTACGTCAGATAGATTGGCAGCCGCCGCGATACGGAGCGTTTGGGCTTGCTCAGCTGGCTTAGCAGTAGAGGCAGTCTCAGTGCTACTTTCTTGCGTACAAGCGTTTAATGCCAATAATAGGCAGGCAGACATAGATGCTGCAATCGTGCGCTTATCCATTATTACTAAGCCACTTAGAAGAATCATCTTCGTAATATTCTTGTTTCCACACCGGAATGTCCGCTTTAATAGTGTCCAATATCCAGCGGCAAGCATCAAATGCCGGATAACGATGGGCAGAAACCACGCCAACCCACACCGCAACATCGCCAATTTCTAAGGCTCCGATACGATGTATTGCAATGGCATGCGTAATCTCGAACCGCTTTTTCGCCTCTTCTATAATGGCACGACCCTGATTCAGTGCTAAGTCTTCATAACCATAATAAGTCAAACGATCAACGCTCGTGGCATTATTGTGATTGCGTACGCGACCTTCAAAACATACAAATGCCCCACAGCTGTCATCATCCAGCATATTTTTTAGTCGATTTTCGTCGATGGCGATGTCTAATAGCGCAAAGCCATCACGTGCAGCAAGTTCATATACCTCATCAACGCTACGCTTGATAGTCATGGCATGGCTATGGACATTATCTGTCATTTATTCTCTTCTCTCTATTTATCATTTTTTAATATGGCGTTTTTTATCGTTGATTGACTTCAGAAAATATCATATTACTAAAGTCAATTTTTCGCAGCCTCTATCGGCAACGGCACAGCAAGCAAGCAAGCAAGCAAGCAAGCAAGCAAGCAAGAAAAATTTATCTCAGTAGTGTAAAACTATTTATTAATTATTACTGATTATCTTAAAAATCAACCACCCGCGACGGGCGTGATAAATACGACGCTATCACCGTCATGAATGGAATCTGTCCACTTAGCAAAGTAATCATTAACCGCCACCCGTAGCTCTGACTGCGGACGACTAAAACGATGCGTTTGGCACAGCTGCTCATAAAGCTCAGTCAGTGATGTCGATTGCTGAACGATGACGGTCTCTTGTTGGCAATTGGCTTCATCCGCTAGGCTGGCGAAATATAAGACGTTAATGTTCATCATTGATTCGATATTAGCATCCACCGCAAGCGTACTCATAAACCTCTCCTCTCTTTGTAATCTATCTAGGGCGTATTCTTATAATCTGACTTACCACCCGTCTTTTTTATGAGGTGAATATCATCGATAACGATGTCATGTGATAAGGCTTTAGTCATATCATAAATGGTCAAGCAGGCAACGCTGACAGCGGTCAATGCTTCCATCTCAACACCCGTCTTATGTGTAACTTTGACCACGGCACTGACACTAATGCTGTTAAGGGCATCATTATAATCAAAGGTTAAACCGATTTTATCTAGCGGCAGTGGATGGCAAAGGGGAATCAAATCATGCGTACGCTTGGCGGCCATGATACCTGCAATGTGTGCTGTTTGAGTGATGCTGCCCTTTTTGGTCATACCATCAGCGGCTTTAATTTGCTGATAAATCTCACTAGGAAAGCGGACTTGCCCGACAGCAGTCGCCTCTCGTGTCGTTGCCGTTTTGCCACTGACATCGACCATAGTGATATCGCCATTACTGTCTAAGTGCGATAAGGCGGATGGCGTGTTTTTCTGATGACTGTTTTTTTGACTATCAATACTCATGTAATATTTCTCTCGATAAACCTTTTTATAAATCGCTTAGAGCCGCACAAGCACGTGTAAAGTCTTCGGGCGTATTAAAATTGGTCAAGTCCTGCCAATTATCTGAAAAACATAAAGATTGCATTATAGGCTGAATAAACGGGATAACTCTACGCTGACCACTATCAATATATGCTTTTAGATGAGGTTCAATACTGACTCGGTAAATCCCTAACAATGGATATAAATGACTGTCATCCGTTAAGAAAATGACTTGTTTATCCGCCGATTGCGCTATTGATGACTTCAGCTTTTGCCACAGATCGCTAGCTGGTATCAAGCTATCACAGCTAATAACCAATAGCCACGATGACTGCTTGTTTTCTGGTATACCTGAGTCGTTCAAATTGATCAAGGCTTGCAAGGCAGATTCAATGGCAACCAATGCACCACCAGTATCCACTTGTCCATCGCTATTAGTAGCACCATAGTCAGAGATGTAAGAAACTGGTGACTGTGATTTACCAGAAATAAGATCTTGATGGACGCCAAAACCACGCTCATTATCTGCAATCATAATGGGCACATTCAAACCCAACGAATGTCGCAGATGATAGTCCAGCAAAAACTCACCTGTCGGCAGAGTCAGCTTGGCTTTGGGTGTTCCCATGCGCTTAGATGCGCCACCCGCCAATATGACAATTCCTGCCAAACTATCCATACGGCTTGCTAGATGGCTTGAGCGTTCAGTCATGGTCATGACTAGGATTTTGTGCCATGAAATGTGGTACAAAATTACACGGACGAGTACGGCTATCAAACTGCTCTTTTAAGATATTTTCCCAACCAGTACGGCACGCACCAGAAGACCCAGGTAAGCAAAATATACCAGTGCCATTCGCCATGCCAGCGACCGCTCGTGATTGCACGGTTGACATACCAATCTCGTCTTTCGAGATTAAGCGGAACATCTCACCAAAGCCATCAATGGATTTATCGAACAAGACTTTTACCGCTTCTGGCATGCTATCTCTAATAAAGAACCCCGTACCGCCAGTCGTTATCACTGCATGAACTTTTGGATCTGCAATCCAGCTGCTAATTACTGCTCTTATCTGATAAATATCATCAGTAATCAGCTTACGGTCGGCCAAATGATGCCCTGCTTCCATCAAGCTATCTGCTAAATATTGTCCCGAGGTGTCCTCTGCGAGCGTGCGGCTATCAGATACGGTCAATACAGCGATATTCAGTGGGGTAAATTTCGCAGCGGGCTTGGTCATAGATATTCCTTGATAGCGTTAATAGGTAATGATTGAAAGTGTGGTTTAGCCAATGCTAGATGCTAGATGCTAGATGCTAGATGCTAGATGCTAGATGCTAGATGCTAGATGCTAGATGCTAGATGCTAG
>NZ_CAJGZJ010000044.1 GCF_904846225.1 Psychrobacter immobilis
CCAATGGTACCAACGTTGACGTGTGGCTTTTTGCGTTCAAACTTGGCCTTTGCCATGGGTATTTCCTCTTTTTTTGGTGAATCTTTATCAATCAAAGATCAGTTAATAGCTGTTTGACGGCTCATGATGCATACAAAACCATCAAACCGTTGACGCTATGGCTTATCTACTAAAAAATTTATTACTTTGCTAATATCTATCTATATTTTAGGTTCTATGTACATAGATATAAGTATTATACGTGCTTTTCGTTCTATTAAACATTGTAAGGCATTATATGCTGTATCGGTTGTATTACTTTATCTTACGCTACACCATTGATAAATTTGGCTTACAAACAAATTCAATACTTGTTAATAAATTGACAGCACTAAAGGGCAACACCTCAGTGTCACCCTTAAATTATCAATTGCCACACTGTATTTATAATTTTCAATATTATATATTTCAATATCAACGCAAAACTGAGTAAAAATAGCAAAGCAAACACAAAAACTTAAGCAATAAATGGAGCTCATATTGAGAATTGAACTCAAGACCTCTCCCTTACCAAGGGAGTGCTCTACCGCTGAGCTATATGAGCAAATTCTAGCCAACCGATGGGTTGTACTAAAAAAAATATCACGATACAGCATTAATAAACTGACTGTCGTGATGAATTGTTTATAGTTTTCGCGATGATGTATATATGGAGCGGGTGGCGGGAATCGAACCCGCGTCATTAGCTTGGAAGGCTAAGGTGTTACCATTATACCACACCCGCAATATCTCTCATTCAAAGAGACTCTAATCGAGAGTCATTAAGTATGAAGAGATTGCTTGCCGCTATGACAAACTTTAGAAAATATGGTGGTGGGAGAAGGATTCGAACCTTCGAAGCTTTCGCGACAGATTTACAGTCTGTTGGGTTTGACCGCTCCCCAATCCCACCTTATGTTGCTTTGAATAAAAATAACTTTAAATCAAAGCAAATTCATAAAAAGCTACTTTGAGAGAGATGGTGCCGACTGCCGGGATCGAACTGGCGACCTACTGATTACAAGTCAGTTGCTCTACCAACTGAGCTAAGTCGGCTTGTTCTCTCAAAGTGGTGGCTATTCTATCAAATATTTTGAGAGACGCAAGCACTTTTTCACCTTTTTTCTAATTATTTTTATAAATTTATTTAAACACTTGATTGTATTATGATTTTTTAATATCAAAACATTCGTTTTTATTTTGCTTCTAGCCTATCGCATGCCTCTTTATTAAAATTTAGCGAATGCGCAAGCCGTTACAAGCCATTTCTACCGCTCTTACTAGTGCCAACGCTTTTTCATTGGTTTCATCCCACTCTGCTTCTGGCACCGAGTCAGCAACCACTCTGGCACCTGCTTGGATGTGAATTTCGCCACGACGCATCACTGCGGTGCGAATAGTAATAGCAGTATCCATATTGCCATGCCAGCCTAAATAACCCACTGATCCGCCAAATACTGTCCGACGTACTGGCTCTATCTCATCAATAATTTGCATGGCACGCATTTTTGGCGCGCCTATGAGTGTTCCAGCTGGAAAAGTCGCACAAAAAACATCTAGCGCATCTTTATTGGGCGATATGGTACCTTCGACGTTAGAAGCAATGTGCATCACTTGTGAGTAGCGCTCGATAAACATTTTTTCGGTGACCTTGACGCTACCATGTTCACAAACACGGTCAATATCATTACAGCCCACATCAACCAACATCAAATGCTCGGCTATCTCTTTTTTATCGTTGAGTAGCTCTTGCTCAAGTGCTAGATCTTCTGCTTCATTTTGACCACGTTTACGCGTACCCGCTAGTGGACGCACGGTAACTTTGCCGTTTTCGATACGTGATAATATCTCAGGTGATGCACCAATAATGTCAAAGCGTTTATGATCATCAAGAGTATAGCCATGTATCAAAAACAAATAAGGTGACGGGTTTAAAAATCGCAGAGCACGATAGACCGCCAATGAATCGCCTGTATAGTCTGCCGTCAAACGCTGCGCTGGAACGACTTGCATGACATCGCCAGCTAAAATATGGTCTTTTATTTTATTGACATCGTGACAGTATTTATCGGCACCTGTTTGTGATACAAATGTGGGCGTTGGCATCACTGGCGCGCTCAAGTTTGGCATTTCTGTTAGCTTTTCTTCAATTTTTTCTAGCTCACGAATGGCATTGCTGTAGCCATCTTCGGTATTGCAATCAGCATAGACAATAATCGATAAGGTGTTTTCTAAATTGTCAAAAACGATCACGCTCGTTGAAAGCATCAACCACATGTCTGGCATCGACATTGGATTGGGTGCATCAGACAAACCTACCGCTGGCTCAATGACCCGTACCATGTCATAGCCAAAGTAGCCAACCAGACCACCGCTAAAACTCGGTAACGAAGCGATATCCTCTACCGTTGGCATCTTATACTGCGCCATTAGCTGGCGAATATAATCAAAAGGGTCATCCACCGCCTCTACATCGATATGATCCTTTCTTTTGGTGGTCATATTGCCATCTGCATACTGCAAAATCAGCTCACTGCCCAAACCAATCATCGAATACCTTGCCCAACGCTCGCCACCTACGACAGACTCAAATAAGTACGCAGAACCGTTTAAATCACGTACTTTGGAAAATGCGGATACTGGCGTTTGCTCATCAATTAAACGTTTTTTTATCAGTGGTGCATGACTAAATCCACGGTCTTTAAAAGCTTGGTATTCTTCAAAAGTGATCATAACAACGCTCTCTTAGCAAAATATTGGCAAAAGATAAAAACAGTATAAACAATAGTAAAAATACAAATAAAATATAGCGTCAATACTCCACCGAGTATTGACGCTGTGACGAACGGTATATTATAAAAAGCCGAAGTAGCCGCCAAAAAGTAAGCGATAACTAGCAAGCGAGTATAACAAAGCCCATTGACCGCTTCGTTGCTAAAAACGACCGCTCAGTTACCCATTTAGGCGTCTCTTGTAAGGCTTATGTGCACTCACTAGCAATAGCGATATCACTTCAAAGCTCATCAGAGCCTGTCAACCGATACCAGTAAGACAGGCACAAGAAAATGACAGCCGATTGCATCAGATACCGATGTCACAGCTGTCATTTTTTCATTATGCTAAGTATGCACAGAATATTAGCAAAACTTAATTACGCGCCACCCATGTTAAATAACCACAATGCCAAGCCAATAATAATAATGGCAACAAACAGCCAGATGAACCAACCGCCGCTAGGTTTTTTCTCTACCTGTCCAGCATTGGCTGGGTTGTCAATGGCCTGATCCATGGCGTTATTGCCTTCGGTACCAAGATCACGAGACTGACCTAGATTGGCTGTACCCGAAAACTGAGCAGTAGCCGCCTGCTTGGCGCGCAAGACATCAGGATCAGCTTCCTCTTGTAGCTCAGTTTTCGTCGTTTTATCGTGCTCTGGTTGAACAACTGGAGCTGGCTCTTCATGTACAATAGGCTGCTCTACTAACGACTCGTTGGCAGCAGATGCTGTTGGTGCAGGCGCGGCACTATCTTTAACAGGTAGCAACGTTTCGATATCTGTTTTTTTCACGACAGACTCCTCAACAATTGGTTCTTCGACAATTGGTTCTTCGACAATTGGTTCTTCGACAATTGGTTCTTCGACAATTGGTTCTTCGACAAT
>NZ_CAJGZJ010000045.1 GCF_904846225.1 Psychrobacter immobilis
TGGATGGAAAATGACTTATCCAAATTGTTTTATGATATTTGTCCTGACCATAACAGTTTTATTTTGAACTGACTATAGTTAGTGGCTCTATCTATAACAGCAAGGCTCAATTGGATTTAACCAATTGAGCCAGTATCGACTATACACTTATTCTATCGGAGACGGCTTACCATGTGGGCTTGAGCGTAGATATTGTTTAGGCGCTTTTACTTTTGCGCCAAGCTCTGCCGCTGCGTGCCAAGGCCAATGCGGGTCATAAAGTATGCCGCGTGCCAATGCAACCGCATCCGCTTCTTCCTCAGTAATAATGCTTTGCGCTTGCTCAGCTTCGGTGATTAAGCCCACTGCGATTACTGGTATATTGACGGCTTCTTTTATCGCGGTGGCAAAAGGCACTTGGAAGTTCGCTGCCACAGGAATTTGTTGTTTTGGGCTAAGTCCTGCGGTGCTCACATGGATATAATCACAGCCTAATGCCTCTAATGCTTTAGCCAGTTCGATTGTTTGTGTGAGATCCCAGCCACCCTCAACCCAATCGGTTGCAGAAACACGCACACCTACTGGTTTTTCACTTGAGAATTCAGCCCGAACCGCTTGAAATACGTCAAGTAACAAGCGCATTCTGTTCTCAAGGCTGCCGCCGTATTGATCATCACGTGTATTAGAAAGCGGCGATAAAAACTGATGCAATAGATAACCATGAGCACCATGGATTTCAACCAAATCAAGTCCCAGCGCATCTGCGCGTTTTGCCGCATTGACAAAGTCGCTTATGAGCGCATCGATGTCATTTTGATCCATTGCTTTGGGTGCATTAGCATTTTCGTCATACGCAAGCGACGACGGTGCAACTGTTTGCCAGCCATTTAACTGATCAGGGGCAATCGCACTGCCTCCGTCCCATGGTTTTTCGGTTGACGCTTTACGTCCAGCATGGGAAAGCTGTATGCCAATCGGCATAGGGCTGTACTGTCTGATTGCTGTTAACGTTTTAGCTAGTGCTGTTTGCGTCCTTTCATCCCATAATCCCAAATCAGCATAGCTGATACGTCCTTGTGGGTTGACCGCAGTGGCTTCTAAAATAAGTAGTCCTGCGCCACTCAAACTCATTTGGCCTAAATGGATCGTATGCCAATCGCTTGCCGCGCCATCATTTGCAGAGTACTGGCACATGGGTGCGATGATAATACGGTTGTCTAGTGTTATTTGCCCAAGTTTCAAAGGCGAAAAAAGTTGGCTCATGATTAATCCTTAAAAAACGCGCCTAAAGGCACGGGAAATAAAATGCAAAAGCGATATAAATGATTTGTATGGCTTATATGACTTAACTTATATGACTTAACTTATATGATTATCGCTTGAATAGTTGATGGGGATGAATCGTTATTTTTATACTGCACATTGCATTTTATGTCGTTCACTTTTGAGAGTCATTGACTCTATATCTACTAATGCACGTCATTGATATAACGCCCACTGCCAAATTAACCACACTGATCCTTTCTGCTCAATCCAATCAGTAAACACAAAAAAAATAGGGTAATTGCAAAAAATGGGGTGATAAATAGTGGTTAAAACTGCTACATTTAGCAATCATTTTTTCAATCAAATAGACGGCATCAATAAATAACTTATGAAACTATTTACATCAACACTGACTGCTAAAAAATCATCTACTCACAAACCCCTCATCAGCCTAGCGCTTAGCGTACTGATTTCGACCCTACTGATATCTGAAACGGCGCAAGCGGCAAACGCTAATGATCGCTTAGAGCAAGAAGTCGATAAGCAGGCCAAACAGTTAATGGCGCAATATCAGATTCCTGGTATGGCGTTTGGAATCATCGTTGACGGCAAATCACATTTTTATAATTATGGTTTGGCTGATAAGCAACGCAATCAGCCAGTATCAAAGGACACGATATTTGAGCTGGGTTCTGTGAGTAAGACCTTTGCTGCCACGTTGGCCAGTTATTCTGAGTTAAATGGCACCTTATCACTCGATGATACGGCGGACAAATATATTCCATACCTAAAAAATAGCGCCATTGGCAATACTAAGCTGATCAGCTTGGGTACTTATAGCGCAGGCGGGTTACCATTACAGGTGCCTGAAGACATTGAGAATAATAAAGAGCTGCTGCAATATTATAAATCTTGGCATCCTGACTTTCCTGTCAATTCGAAACGCTTATATTCCAACGCCAGTATCGGACTGTTCGGCTATATCTCTGCCCTGAGTATGCACAGTGACTACACCAAGCTCATAGAAAACACCGTGTTGCCATCGCTCAAGATGACCAATACTTTCGTGGATGTCCCTGCGAATAAAATGGAAGATTATGCCTTTGGTTATAACGCGGCAGGTGAGCCAATCAGAGTCAATCCCGGAATGCTTGATGCAGAAGCATACGGCATCAAATCAACCAGTGCCGATATGACGCGCTTTATGGCGGCAAATATGGGGCTGGTAACGGTAGATAGCCAGATGCAGCAAGCACTTGATAATAATAGAAAAGGCTACTATCGAACCAAAAACTTTACGCAAGGGCTGGCTTGGGAGATGTATCCATTACCGACGACCCTACAACAGCTTGTAGAAGGCAATTCAACAGAAACCATCTTACAACCTCAGCCCATACAATTGAATGAGCCGCCAACCCCTGTGTTAAATGATGTTTGGGTTAACAAAACAGGGGCGACCAATGGTTTTGGCGCTTACATCGCTTATATGCCTGCCAAAAAAACAGGTATTGTTATTTTAACCAATAAAAACTATCCCAATACAGAACGGGTTAAGGCTGCGTATACGATTTTAGACAGTGTGATGAATAACTAATGCTCAAAGGAGGGGGATTGCCAAAGAGGTCATTTAGCCCAAAAAATTTCGAGTTTGGGTTTAATAAGTAATGACAGAATAATTGAAAACATAATTCCAATAGGAAGAGCGGTTAGTAAACTGGCAATCCACACATAGATAAAATGGTTCCAATCAGAAAAACCATTGACATTGGCGGTCGTAATACCCGCCATGATTGATTCCATTACGACCGCCATACATAAGCCAAAAATGATATTCATTTTCACGGTAGATATATTTGGTAATATTACAGTTAAAAATTTATTGATAAGCATGGCGATCACACCGCCAATAGGGGCAATGCAGACTACGCAAAGTGCAAAAGACTTCATCCAATAAGTTAAAAAGTCAGGGCTGAAACCTATGCTTTTCCATGTCATTACGAAAGTGAGCGTACCACCAATAACGGCAACTATACTAAAAATGATCAATATTTTTTTTAAAAGATTCGGCATCTAATTATCCACATTAAATAATTTGAGCCTATAGTCAGTCTTTTATAAATAAGATACAATGCTTTTAAAATAAGCGAAGTAGCAGAAGAATCCATGACCTATTCA
>NZ_CAJGZJ010000046.1 GCF_904846225.1 Psychrobacter immobilis
TCATTCCCTAAACTGCCTTCCCTTCCGACTGGGACGCATTATACGTGGTTTTAATAAGGGGTCAAGGGGTTATTTCAGTGTTTTGATAGTTATTTTGAGGTTTATCACAAGAGGTTAAATAGTTCTATATTTTTCAATGAGTTATAAAGAAGCCATTGAAAACCTATAATCATTCCTAGATAAAAGAGATACAACAATGAGCACATTCTACTGAGATAAATCTTCCTTGCTTGCTTTGCCTATATAGATATAGGCTACATAAAATTTACCTCAGTAGAAATGTATCTACTTTTTTATCGTGGATCGACTATAAAACTTGTTCAGCATCGGGAACCAATTTCTGAAAAAAAATAGCGAATGATTAGTCCTTAAGTTCTCATACCAAAAGATCTTTTTCGTTATACCTAGCACCATGGCAAAAGATCAATACTGGACTTGCGTCAAACTCGTATGAATAGAACCAAATATCTATGACAAAGGAAATCTTAGAAATATGGTTGAAGGTATGTTGTATCCGATGCGGGTTGGTTCTCCTTAATGTGACCTACCAGCGTATTTTGATAAGCCCAGCAACATTTATAAAGCTTACTGCCGCTAGTTGTGCAGCAATAAGCTGATCGCACTGTTTACTTTATTAATTAAAGATTTAAACCTTCAGTGAATCTTTCTACATGGCACTCATATCAAGGCGCATTAGCACAGTAATGATGACAATGGGAAGCTACAATTTGTTAGTGAAATCGTGGCAAGACTCTCGACCAAGATTTACTTAGCAGTGAATACCCATAGCAATCCTATTGTTTTTACCTTAAGCGATACAGAGTTTTTATATCTATACAAAGGCTATGATTCTAACGCACTACAAGCATATATTAAACAAGTAAGGAAATGTGATAACTTCCCTCAGAAACGAAGCACTAAGTTCTCTAAGGAGCATTGAACAAAATATGCCATCTAGTAAAAAATACTTTGGCTAAGCTAAAAACTATAGAACGGTGCAACCAGATTTGATAAGCTCAAACAGAGTTATGAAAATACGGTAGCTCTCGCTTGCGCCTATATCTGGCTGAAATTTTGAATAATCGACACGCGCTATTTATTGTGTAACCACTTCTTTATACGATATATCGTTTGACTAAATAATAATATATGAGGTTTATCTATAACAATAAGGCTTTTAAAATTAAAATGTATATTAATTTATGAGAAAGTATGTCAAAGAATTAGAGGAAGATATATTTAAGATTATAAAGACACAAGCAGACACCAGTGACTCCGACTGACACAGTACTAATTTGAAAAATGGCAACAAGGTCATTGACGGCAAGCACAATTAACAGTGTAAAGGCTATTGGCGTCAATTCATTGACATATATATATTAACCTACCGAGGCTATCATTCTAGAATGGATAACAGCGCAAGACTGTAAAATCAGATTTGCTAGTATGGGTAAAGTGCTGTACACCTAAAGTACATCTGTGTATAAAATTACGCCTGAGAAGCTTTATTATGAGCGCTTAAAGATTGATAAGTTTTAAACTTACGTATATTGCAAGAAGCATAAAGTCCGTCTCACTTATACTTATGATCGGAAAATCAGTTAAATTGCGGCAGATACTTCTGGTAAACGTGATATAGCCACAGCAAGGAAGATACTTTCTCATTTCGAACACTTGAAGTAAGATATCGTTCTGTTGTTTCCCTAAAAAAGCTGACAATCAATTAGAGTATAAAGGTGCTATTTTTTTAAAAACTCAGAGTAATCATGAAAACATAGAGAACATCTTACATGTATGGCGTTATATTTCTGAGTCACAGCCAAAACAAAACCCCCAACGAATTAACGTTGGGGGTAATGAGGAATAGAGAGCTGACGATGACCTACTCTCACATGGCCGGAGCCACACTACCATTGGCGCTATGAT
>NZ_CAJGZJ010000047.1 GCF_904846225.1 Psychrobacter immobilis
AGGGTGGATGGAGAATAATCTACCTAAACTGTTTCATGATATGGGTTGTATCTCTTTTATTCTGGATTGACTATAGTTTAGCAAGTATCTCAGTTGCAGCAAATTATCCTGGCGCAACAATTAGTCGTGCCAATTGTTGGGCTCCTTTTCCAAAATCGCAACTTACCCCCACAGGCTCAGGTTGGTACAATGAGTCATTTACTTATGATAGAACAGGTTTTGCAAAATATTTAACGAATTCTACAGATGCAACAAATTTTGATTTAAGACCTTACTATCATTTAGCTTATGTTGTTTCAGATCAGAAGGACGCACGGTCATCTAAAGTAACTAGATTGGCTTCTGGAAGCGGTTATACAAATTCTTGGAGAGTTTATGCGGGGAGAGCTCAACCAGCACTTCTTCCATATCCACAAACAGGACCTTACTATTCTGTTACAGGCTCACATAGAGAAAGATTAAACTCTGGAATTGATGCTACGTATAGTACTTTTTCTCGTGAATGCTTTGATGTCGCATATATATAAGTTTTACTTATGAAAAAAATATTACTATTTGGGAGTGTAGTTTTAATTCTGGTCTTAGTAGGCACAATCCTTCTGTATTTTAAACCTAGCAATGCTATCAAATCTACTGAGACAGTACATAACGTCGAAAATAGAAATATTAAAGCCAGTAAGTTAAATGATTCTGAAAAACCTGGTTCAGCACTACAAAATGAAACTCTAAAGCCCAATGCTAGTTTAGCAACTAAGGATTCGTCAAAAGCTATGCCTATTGATAGCATTGATGCTGAAAAGTTAGTTCAATCTCTTAATAGCATGGGTAATGATATTAAATATTTAGGAGTAGCAGAAAGTGGTCTACCGCCATTTGAAATTGATAATTTAATGCAAGATTACGATAATTTAAATAGATATGGTAGTTATAGTGGTGGAAAAATTACCAATGAATTTGCTAGGACGAATGACTTTAAAGATGCTCTGAAAAAAAATGGTGGCCTAGAAAACATATTAAAAAAACTAAACTTTACTCCTACTGATATAGGCGTTTTACTTGGCAATGGATTTAACCTTGTAGGAGCTGACTATTCAGGCGCTTTCAATGAAGGTAAGTTCAATTCCATTTTTAGATCCTATGAAAGTAATAGTGGGAAAAGATTTGAGATAAATGAAATGTATTTAACGCCTGAAAATAATTACTCTCTTAATGTTTATACAGAGTCAATAAATTTTTATTTAGCAGGTCATCCAGCTACTCTACAAAGCTTAAAAGGCGCTGATAATAAGGAGATTTATAATATAGATTTTGCTGTCAACAAAAGACTCTTTTCTATTAGCTCAGAAGGTTTTACTTATTCAGAGTTTTTACAAACGAGTATAAAAATAGCTAATTCTGCTGAAAAAAACTAATAAATTTTATTTAATCTACTGTAATGATAGTTTCAAATTATTAACAAGTTCAGTAAAAGACTCTTATGAATTATTAGCGGTATACAGTGCTAGCCCTTCTATTTTATTTATTTCTAGCAACTCAATCATAAAAGCCCCTAGTAATATTTTTGCCGTGTCAGCTTCTTATCTACCTTCTGCTTCTCTCTATTTATTTTAAGTTCAAGCTCATTAATCTTCTGTTGTTCCTTTAAATCATTACCACCAAGTAAATTCATAACCCTTCCTTAAATCATCAAATTATTTACTTACCTAACTATAGCAACTTCGCCAATACCTAACAACAGTTTATGATATAGTGAGCTATGCTGAAGAAACCGTAGAGATAAACTTGGTAAACTAAGCATATTCACAGGAGTTTACCATGACCAAGAAA
>NZ_CAJGZJ010000048.1 GCF_904846225.1 Psychrobacter immobilis
ATAATATACAACATAATACAATATAAGATATAAAAAAACCTCAAGCAATCTTGAGGTCATAATCGTTAGATTATGGCTAACAATCAGTTAAGTACTCCTCTAGCGCATTACTATCATTTATTAATGATTAGCGCCTGTTTGTCTCTATACCTAAATTTGGCAGTAATACTTGGGCTAATAGCGCTGGTTTTTTAGAGAATCCTAGTGGCTTAATACTGCCAAAGCTAGTACCTAACCACTCAGCAATAGAATGTTTTTGTTAGTCTACGTATATTCTAAATAATCACGAATAGGACATTTATTGAAAACTGAAGAATCCGCCTTTAGTCTTTTGACCATCTCAATTGCCCACTCTGCCTCATTTTGGCCTGCTAGACTGGTGGAGCTGACCAGATGGTTATAATTGGCTATAAATTCTTTGTTCAGAACAATGCGCTTTAATTGTGCGTCACTTAGACCGTTAATTGAAAAAGGATTCAGATCACTCTTCAACGCTTTTGACTGCTTAGCCCCTACCTTGGTTTGACTGCTATCTTTAAAACTAAACACAATCTCACTCACCACCCGCCCTTTTTTCTTTTGAGTATAGGTTATCTGATAAGGCGTGTGCGCATGAATATCACTGATGGCTTTATCGATAACATAGCGTTTAAAATTATAAAAATCGGAATAACTTTCAACGCAATTAAATTTTTCACGCAAATAGTCAATGGTATATGTCTTCTGTTTGTGATCTTGGAACATACAACTGGCAATCAGCTCAAATAAAATCATGCCATAACTGCCAAGATTAATAATCCAATGTCGCTCCCATTTGGTAAATGGATTTTCACGATCGAATACTGATAGCATCTCAATCACCGTATCGGCCAGTATAACTTCTAACTGTCCCTCGTTTTCCTTATATTCGCACTGAACAAGCCAAGACACTCCAGTTCTATGCGTTCGTTCATTATTCCTAAAATTCCAAAAAAAGAATGCTTTGTGCAGCATGCTATCAGCAACTTCTGCCAAGGTACGGTAAATACTTTTTTTGCCTAAATTATATTCACGGGCAAACTCTAGCGCATTAACCACAAACATTCGTTTCCTGGCATCAGGGTCATTTTCTACATGCTTACGTACTAATGGCGATAAAAACATAATCAGACGCCGCTCATTCAGGTCCAAATCTGAAATGGCATTTAATAAACGGTTTTGCATCACCAGCCATTTATCACTGTAAATTGGTTTGGGCTTACTCTCAGCTTCACTGATATTTTGTAATGGTTTGACTTCCTTATCGTTTGGGGTAATCAAATCAAAATTAAAATCAAATTTTGTCTCTATGACGGGCTCGATAATAAGGATAGTGGCATTATTATCACCCACTGTCCTTCTTACATGAGCAGTAAGTTCATCGCGCTCTTTTTCGCTTAAATGCTTATCTACTTTGACCGTATAAGACTCGCCAACAAGCTCTCGTAGATTATTTTGGAACTGTGTCATCTCATCGCTATTCATATCACAATATTTCGCTTTAACTGACCATTTAGGTAATAATAGGCGGTATTAACGAAAAATACAATTTACTATTTCGTTAATACCGCCTAAACTTTCGTATAATACCGCCTAAACTTTCGTATAATACCGCCTAAACTTTCGTATAATACCGCCTAAACTTTCGTGTTTAAAAAATATTTTTCCGCTGTAGACCAAGTAAAATAAGTGTCTGTGCCGATTTTCACCTTCAGGACAAAAGCTTTTAAAAATCATTAAAAAATAAGAAATATATTTTTGTTTTAAGTAATAGGA
>NZ_CAJGZJ010000049.1 GCF_904846225.1 Psychrobacter immobilis
ATGTTTGGCATGGTTCCTAGCCAGTTGTGAGTCGATTAGTTATTGTAAAATACTCTGCTACTTTTGCAAGAGGTCTATTGAATAACAGCATCTACAGTAAATGGGTTAAGTCCCCCGCTGAAATGATTTAGTACTAAACCACATATGACCTTCACGTCCTTTTGCTTTAAATTTAACAAAGTAGCTCTATCGTAAGTTTGTGATTCATGTAATTTGATTACAATGCCATGCATTGTTGCTTGCTTAGCATCTTCAAGTAGTTCCCAATCGTTTTGTTTTACCTGCACGTCTAAAAAATCACATAGCTGATCAACGGTATTGAAATCAATCCCAACTCGCACTAGGATAGCCATGAATTGATTCGTATTGCTTCTACCGTTGCCCCTCATCCAGAGTTATCATTAGAGACTTACTCCTCAAATGATGGGTCAGTACGGCGTAATTTTCTTAATAAAGCAGGCCAAGCGATATCGCCATTCGCGCCTTTGGTCACTTGCTCTGATGCAGCTTGGATACCGGCCAATATTTGTGCCGGTATCGGCGTCAATGCAGCGCCCCCACTCTGCGCTTTGATTTGGATCTCGCAGGATTTTTGTAGAATATACATATTTAAAAAAGCATCAGCGACCGTATGCGCACAAGTTAGTAGCCCGTGATTACGCAAAATCATGGAATTAGCACCGCCCAAGTCAGCGACCAGACGAACTTTTTCTTCCGGGTTTAAAGCAACGCCTTCGTAATCATGGTACGCCAAATTAGATAATGGGAATAATGACTGCTGTGAGATGGGCAATAATCCTTGCTCTTGCGCTGAGACCGCCACGCCATCGCTAGTATGCAGATGGATCACGCAATGGGCGTCATCTCGAGCTTCATGTACGGCACTATGAATGATAAATCCTGCTGGATTAACATCGAACTCGGATAGCATTACTTTTTCGCCCGCTTTATTAACTTTTACCAAACTGGAGGCAGTGATCTCTTCAAACAACATACCGTAAGGATTAATCAAAAATTCATCGTCTGTATCTGGGACACGCGCGGAGATATGTGTGAATACCAGATCATCCCAACCGTAAGAAGCAACCATGCGGTAACAAGCTGCCAGATTTACGCGCATCTGCCACTTTTGGTCGCTCACATTGTGCTGTACACTCGATGTTGGATTAGTTTTTATAGTCGTTTGCATCGTATAGTCCTTTATTGTTTAGATATCACGAATGTTTACTTTACACCATTTTATAAAGTCAAATCTGTCAAAAACATGACACTTATGAATATCAATAATTATTTAAATAACGACTCATGGTTTAGTCAACTACATCAGGACTGAGCTATGCTAGAGGAACCGTAGAAGTAAACTTGGAAGTTTTAGTTATACAACCTGACGGTAGAATCCAGTATGTACTAGCCCGTTTCATCATTGCCACAGCCAATCAGTATGAGCTATGCTGAAGAAACCGTAGAGATAAACTTGGTAAACTAAGCATATTCACAGGAGTTTACCATGACCAAGAA
>NZ_CAJGZJ010000050.1 GCF_904846225.1 Psychrobacter immobilis
CTCAGGGGTGTAGGTTTGTCTTTTCATTGTCGTATTCTCTCAGAATTTTAGGTCTCCGACAATCCCGGGGCGGTTCAGTATCGTCGATTTTATGATTCATGACCAGTCTACCGATTCGATTACTGGCTTCTTGATTATCTTGGTCGGCCGCTTTTTTGTACCATTCAAAAGCTTTGTTATCATCTTGCGGCACACCGTAACCATTCTCGTAGAGACCACCAATATTAAGCTGTGCCACATCTAACCCTTGATCAGCAGCTTTGATATACCACTCTAAGGCTTTAGCGTAGTTTTGTGGGACACTATAACCGTTCTCGTAGAAACCGCCAATGTTAAACTGTGCTATACCTACATCTTTGTCAGCCGCTTCTTTATACCACTTAAAAGCTTTATCATAGTTTTGAGTCACGCCTCTACCAAAATAATAGAGTGAGCCAATATTATTTTGAGCTTCAAAATCTCCATTATCAGCTGCTGATAAATACGACTGCATTGCTTTTTTGTAGTCTCGATTAACACCTATTCCATTTTCGTACATCACACCGAGATTGAATTGAGCTTCAACGTACTCTCGATCAGCAGATTTTTTGAATAAGCTAAAGGCTTTTTCATAATCCTGAGGGACTGAGTTACCCTCGTAGTAGGCTAGTCCAAGTTCGTATATTTCAGTAGGGGTGCTTTGATTAGATAATATAGGTGTGTTTGATGACTCCGCTGAACAAGCAGAAACGATTAATACATTTGATAATAGAGTAGCTAATAGTAAAGATTGGGTTAGGACATGCGTTCTTTTTAAATACATCAAATTCTCAGTAGGAAACTTTATTGAATGGGCTGATTCGGGCTATATCTTGTTCGTAAGTCGTGGCATTTGAAAAAGAAATATAATCTACTCTTCATCTGCTAGTGAGGACTTGTGATAATACATAGGATTAATACATCCCCATTTCCGAGTCGGTGTCACAGTAGTCTTACTATTAGGGTATACCTCTATTTGAAAGCTGCAGTAAGCTGATTGTCTTGAGTATTGAGGTTCACTAGAAAAAGTCGTACCTTTTAGACTGTAATACTTATCTTCTTCAGGATCTGCAAGTTTATAAAAAAATCAATACTTATATATAAGCTTTTATTTAGTAGGTTGTTCCTGTGAACTTTAAGAACTCTAGATTGGTTGTTTTCCACAGTATATCTATACGTATAACTTTCCATTTCCGGGATAGTAGGCTCAGTATCTAATGAGCTATGCTGAAGAAACCGTAGAGATAAACTTGGTAAACTAAGCATATTCACAGGAGTTTACCATGACCAAGAAA
>NZ_CAJGZJ010000051.1 GCF_904846225.1 Psychrobacter immobilis
GAGACATTCCCAAAAAGTGTGTAACTGCTTATAATCCACTAACCGGAGAATAAGCAATGACTACTCAATCTGACATTAAGAAACTGGCTGAGCAAATGGCTGGTAGCATGAACAGCTTCGATGACATCAAAGACTTCCAGAAGCAGCTCATGCAATCCTTTATCGACACTGCCCTTGAAGCTGAGATGGAAGACCATCTTGGCTATCCCAAGCATGAAAAGGCGGATAAGCCTAACAAGCGCAACGGTCATACTAAAAAGACTGTCCGCAGTGACACAGGCGATCTTGAAATATCCACCCCAAGAGACCGTGATGGTGACTTTAAACCTGCATTAGTGCGTAAGCATCAAACCCGTATCTCAGGTCTTGATGACAAGATCATATTCTTTTACGCCAAAGGTCAAACCACGACTGAGATCGTCGAAACCATCAAAGAGCTCTACGATGTCGACATCTCAAGCTCTCTTGTCTCAAGAGTCACTGACAACATCTTAGAGGACATCACTGCATGGCAGAACAGGCCACTGAGCAGTATCTATCCTATCGTCTATTTGGACTGCATTGTCGTTAAGGTACGTCAAGATAAACAGATCATCAATAAGGCTATTTATCTGGCGCTAGGTGTTGCTCTTAACGGTAAAAAGGAGCTATTAGGCATGTGGCTATCAGAGAATGAAGGGGCTAAGTTCTGGCTAGGCGTGCTCACTGAATTGCAAAACCGCGGAGTGCAAGATATCCTCATTGCCTGTGTTGATGGTCTAAAGGGCTTTCCTGATGCCATCAACACCGTTTATCCCAACGCTCAGGTTCAGCTGTGTATTGTGCATATGGTGCGGTATTCGATGAAGTTTGTACCCTGGATAGATAAAAAGGCCGTAGCGGCTGATCTAAAAGCCATCTACGGTGCGGATACGCTTGAGATAGCAGAGGCCAATCTTGAGCACTTTGATGAGACTTGGGGTAAGGATTACCCGCACGTGGTTAAGTCTTGGCGCAATAACTGGGATGGCCTAACGGTATTCTTTGACTATCCTAAAGACATCAGAAAAGTCATATATACCACCAATGCTATTGAGTCACTAAACAGCGTGATTCGTACGGCGGTGAATAAGCGTAAGGTCTTCCCGTCTGATCAGGCAGCATTCAAAGTGGTGTACTTAGCAACCCAGCAGGCGTCCAAAAAGTGGTCTATGCCGATTCGTAACTGGACGTCTGCTTTGAATCGCTTTATGATTATGTTTGATGACCGTATCAGCAGGCATTTAATCTAAATGGCAGTTACACAGAATCTGGGATGGGCTCAGTATTGGCTCA
>NZ_CAJGZJ010000052.1 GCF_904846225.1 Psychrobacter immobilis
CCTGCCGTCAAATCCGTATAGTTAAACTTGGGAGATTTTAGTTATGCAGCTTGACGATAATAATCAAACCACACCTGTCTTGGCGATTTATAGCCTAAACTCTTTTGAATCCTCGTTTGGTTGTAGTACAGCTCAATATAGCCAATGATATCGCTGATCGCTACAAACCTTGTTTTATAGTCTTGGTGATATACCAGCTCATTCTTCAATATGCCCCAGAAGCTTTCTATCGGAGCGTTATCAAAGCAGTTGCCCTTACCACTCATCGAGCCTGTAAACTGATGCTGTTTGATAATCTTGTGGTAGGCATGGCTACAGTACTGACTGCCTCTATCTGAATGTACAATCAGCCCTTGGCTTGGACGTTTATTCTTGATTGCCATGTTCAATGCTTTGCATACTAGATCAGCGGTCATACGTTTGTTGATGGCATAGCCGACCAGCTCTTTAGTGTATAAGTCTTTAACGCCTGCCAAGTACAGCCAACCCTCATTTGTCCAGATATAGGTGATGTCACTGACCCAAGACTCATTAGGACGCTTAGCATCAAACTGCTGATCCAACACGTTTGGATAAACCATTTTATGATGGTTTGAGTCCGTAGTGACTTTAAAGCGTTTGTGGCGAAGGCATTTGATGCCATGTTCTTCTTTAATGCTTCTGACCATATACAAGCTAATATCGTGCCCTTGCTCTATCAGCTTTGCGTGCAGTCGATCAGCACCATAACGTGCTTTAGTTTCACTATGTGCCGCTCTGACTAGTAGCTCAGACTGATTACGATGTATCTGTTGGTCGCTGATATCGCGATTTATCCAGTCGTAATAACTTGATAGCTTAACACTTAGCACGCGGCACATAGTGGTGATGCTAAAGAAGTGCTGGTTATCTTTGATAAAGGCGTACCTGACTAACTGTGCTTTGCAAAGTACGCCGTGGCCTTTTTTAGGATCTCTCGTTCCTCTTCAGCAACTTTGAGCTGTCGTTTAAGACGCTTGTTTTCTTCGATCACCGTTATGAGTTCAGGATCATATTGAGCTGTTCCTGCAAGTTTGCCTTGATTGGCTTTATTGTGCCAATTAGATAAGGTCTGCATGGCGATACCAAGCTGCTTCGCAGTCGCTGAAATATTTCCATCGTTGTCCACTATCTTCTTGACGGCTTCTGCTTTGAATTCCGTACTGTAGGTTCTAATTTTCTTGGTCATGGTAAACTCCTGTGAATATGCTTAGTTTACCAAGTTTATCTCTACGGTTTCTTCAGCATAGCTCA
>NZ_CAJGZJ010000053.1 GCF_904846225.1 Psychrobacter immobilis
TTAGCAACAACACCAGCGCCTACAGTACGGCCGCCTTCACGAATAGCGAAGCGAAGACCTTTGTCCATAGCGATTGGGTGGATAAGCTCTACGCCCATCTCAACGTTATCACCAGGCATAACCATTTCAGTACCGTCTTGTAATTGGATTGCGCCAGTTACGTCAGTCGTACGGAAGTAGAACTGTGGACGATAGCCGTTTAGGAATGGTGTGTGACGACCACCCTCTTCTTTTGACAATACATAAACTTCTGCGTCAAATTTGGTATGCGGCGTGATTGAACCTGGCTTAGCTAGTACTTGGCCACGTTGTACGTCTTCACGCTTGGTACCACGTAGTAGTACGCCACAGTTTTCGCCTGCACGACCTTCGTCAAGCAGTTTACGGAACATCTCTACACCAGTACAGGTGGTTTTTTGAGTGTCACGGATACCGACGATTTCGATTTCGTCACCAACTTTAACGATACCAGATTCAACACGACCTGTTACTACAGTACCACGGCCTGAGATTGAGAATACGTCTTCGATTGGCATTAGGAATGCTTTGTCGATGTCACGCTCTGGCTCTGGGATGTAGGTGTCAAGAATGTGTAGTAGTTCTACGACCGCTGGTTGGCCGTATTTTTCTTGTGAGCCTTTTAGGGCTTCGGTCGCTGAACCATGAACGATTGGGGTGTCATCACCTGGGAAGTCATAGTCGCTCAATAATTCACGAACTTCCATTTCTACAAGCTCAAGCAATTCTTCGTCGTCAACTACGTCACATTTGTTCATGAATACGACGATGTACGGTACGCCAACCTGACGTGAAAGCAAGATGTGCTCACGAGTTTGTGGCATTGGACCGTCAGTTGCTGATACAACTAGGATGGCGCCATCCATTTGAGCGGCACCAGTGATCATGTTTTTAACATAATCGGCGTGACCTGGGCAATCAACGTGCGCGTAGTGACGTACTTCGGTGTCATATTCTACGTGTGAGGTGTTGATGGTGATGCCACGTGCTTTTTCTTCTGGGGCTGAGTCAATAGACGCGTAGTCTTTGGCTTCGCCACCTGAAGTGATTGCTGCTACGGTTGCGATAGCGGCTGTTAGGGTTGTTTTACCGTGGTCAACGTGTCCAATGGTACCAACGTTGACGTGTGGCTTTTTGCGTTCAAACTTGGCCTTTGCCATGGGTATTTCCTCTTTTTTTGG
>NZ_CAJGZJ010000054.1 GCF_904846225.1 Psychrobacter immobilis
AACCAGTCCACCCACTCAAGGGTTGCCAGTTCAACATCGTTCACACCAGTCCAGTTTTGCTTTAAATAATGAATCACTTCAGACTTATATAGCCCATTGACCGTTTCAGCCAGTGCATTATCGTATGAATCGCCAGTCGTGCCAACAGAGGCAATAACGCCAGAGTCAGCCATCTTGTCTGTGTAGCGGATGGACAAGTACTGAACCCCTCGATCGCTGTGATGAATCACATCTTTGGGATGGTTCCTATCTGCTATTGCTTGGTTTAACGCTGCCATCACCATATCGGTGTTCATGCGATTAGAGACTTTCCATCCCACAATAGCGCGAGCAAACACATCAATAATAAAAGCAGTGTAAACCCAGCCGCTCGTCGTCTTGATATAAGTAAAGTCAGCGACCCACAGCTGGTTAGGACGATAAGCGCTAAAGTTACGATTGACTAAGTCATCAGCGCGCTTTTGGTCGTCACGGCTGTTGGTGGTAATCTTGCCTTTGCCACGCCAGACGCCTTGTAGGCCATACTGCTTCATTAATCGCTCTACGGTACACCGAGCAACCTTTAACCCGTCAGCTTTCATCTGCTGCCAGACTTTACGCGCACCGTAACGGCATTTGCTATCCTGCCAAATACGTTTAATCTCACCGATGTAATAGTCGTCATGCTGACTGCGCAGTGAACGCTTGTGTGGGTTGTCGCTTAAGTCTTGAGCACGATAATAAGTTGACGGGGCAATCGGTAGGACTCTACAGATCAGCTCGACCCCATAAAGGTGTTTATTGTCGTCGATGAAGTGAATCATGATTTTAGTCAGCGGTCGAGCTCCGCCTGGGCGAAAAAAGCGGCAGCCTTACGTATAATCTCATTGGCTTGCTTGAGCTCTCTGTTCTCGCGTTCAAGCTCTTTAATACGTTGATCTTGGCTTTGAGCTTGCACTGAGGCAGGAATGGTTTGATCGATGTGCTTTTTATGCCATGATCGTAAGGTTTCAGGCGTGCAGCCAATCTTAGGTGCAATGGCTTGAATAGCTGACCATGTGGAGGGGTAATCGCCCGACGCTTCAATCAGCATACGAGTAGCGCGTTCTTTAATCTCAGGGGTGTAGGTTTGTCTTTTCATTGTCGTATTCTCTCAGAATTTTAGGTCTCCGACAATCCCGGGGCGGTTCA
>NZ_CAJGZJ010000055.1 GCF_904846225.1 Psychrobacter immobilis
GGTATACCTATTTTTGTTTAAGCGTCAGAATCTATCTCCAATAATTTAAGATGGTGGTACTTCACCATAGATCGGCCAAATTAATGTTTTGATATTTTACAACAACCTGATTTTTGAATGATAAACACTTTCATAAGAAACTCATATTTTCTTATCTTTAATAAGCTCTACCATGACTTGTATACTTGCGTTGCACCAAATCAAATGCATACCAAAAGTCGTGCATAATTCTATTATCCGCATAAAACACTATTCTCAACTCATCATCAATTTCCGAAGTCCAACCATATATAATATTTATTATTTTATGATCGACTTCTACATAAGGAAACGGTATGACAAACATAAATTTACCCTTTTTGTCGTATGCTTTTGCCAAAAAAACTGTCTTAGTAGATAATCTTTCTTTACTGAAAACTAAAGAATAATTGAAATTATCAAGACATATAACATCACCATATTCATAGTCAATATCGAAATTACTTAGTAATAATGTTTTCTCAGGAGTGTTGAGTTCCATTTTTAGCTGCTCTATAACTTGAATGATAGTGGTCACGGCTGTCAGTTCGATGCCTGTATAGCGCACCGATCACAAATTGATAATAGCTAAAGCTCTTTCGTTTTCAGGTTCTAATGCTAGAAGCTTATTAGCATAATACTTCCTCCGCTCTATAGTCAAAACAACTTCAGGTGGTTCACCACACTCTAAAATAGCATTCAAAAGTAGAGTATTTTTCGAATTTAGCTCAAGAGCTTTAATAAAATAAAATAAAGCTGAAAATCTAGCGCCATTTACGTAAGCTAAATCAACTAGGCATAAATCACCTAATTGACTATACCAAAAAGAAGTATTTTTCCGCCTTGCAATCTCATCCAGAAGTATTATCAGCATTGTGAATAAAAAACGTTGCTATACCATCATAATTTTCATCTAATGTCATAATATAATTTAATATTTCATTATGCGGTAGGAAACGTGACAATTTATGCTTTTCCATCTTAATTTCCAGTAACTCCATTACAAGCAATAGCACTTGTAGTAAATAAAAATAATGACCAAAAGCTCACTGCATGTACACCATGAAGTACACTGCGACCATTTCATAAATTTGAAACCGTTGATAATTCTAGCCTACAGCCAAGGATTCAAGTCCTCACTAGGGTACC
>NZ_CAJGZJ010000056.1 GCF_904846225.1 Psychrobacter immobilis
ATGGTTGGCTTTTTTTTGTGCTAAATTTGGCTGGTAATTGTATGATGTATTTAAGGAATAATAAGAATTTGGGTAAGGCTAGGATTGTTTAGAAAATGTGCAGCTATTCACACTCTTATACTTTCGCTGCTTTGTATTTACTTTGCTTTAAGGGTGTAGGGGTGTGAATTGTGAAAAAAACTTATAATGATTCAATAGATAAATACCCTAAAGAGGTTTTAGATTTATACTTGGGTGATTCAAAGTGTGCTGGTCGTTATGCTTATTTACTTAGCCACACAGATTACAGTAGGAGCATTAAAGACTTTGATAACATTTTATCAGTAATGTACTTTCAAATCTCAGAATGGCTTGAATCTGTCAAAGCATCGCTTAAAGATGATAATTATGATGATGCCGCAGCTATGTGTGCAAGCTGCATAGATGATGTTTTAATAAAAGTAAAATATTTAGACCTTTTCAATTACGAACAAGACTTAATAAATATAGATTACATAGTAATGGCTTATACACAATCAATTCTGGCTAACTTATGTCAAAGATATGGACGTTATAAGCTAGGAGTGGATATGTATTGTGAATGGCTTATGCTTGATTCATTTATAAAAACAACTCATGGTTGGTCATACGCTGAAATTGTCTCGCAAGTTCCCAAGAATCCTAAGCAAGTAAGTGCAAACCGTCAAAAAAGCGTATTAATTCCATTGGCTAGAATAATATGGGAGCGTCATGACGTAAGCTACTTAATATCACCAACCACGATGGCTGAAATTCTTATAAGCCTATATTCACAGCATAATGATAAAATACCAAGTAAACGAACTATAAAAGAATGGTTAAAACAGCATAAGAATATTACGCCTAAAAAGGTTATTTTAAGGCTTTCAAAAGACCCAAATTATATCCTAGATGATGGGGAAGGAAAGCAATTAGAAAGCCAAAAGAACTTTATTTTGGAAAAGTATAAAGATACATGAGCCCATCCCAGATTCTGTGTAACTGCCATTTAGATTAAATGCCTGCTGATACGGTCATCAAACATAATCATAAA
>NZ_CAJGZJ010000057.1 GCF_904846225.1 Psychrobacter immobilis
TATAGTCAGTTCAAAATAAAACTGTTATGGTCAGGACAAATATCATAAAACAATTTGGATAAGTCATTTTCCATCCAGCCTTGGCGTAGAAACTTCACCTGAGCCCATTTCTTTTCGATAGGGTTCAGATCAGGGCTGTAGGGTGGCAGCCATAGAATACGATGACCATGCCTATTAAGTAGCTTTTGAATACGCTTACTCTTATGAAATCTAGCATTATCCATCACAATCACGCATTTAGTTTTAAGACTTGGAATAAGTGTGAACTTGCACCAGTCGTAGAATATGCTGCTGTTAATGTTGTGCGTAAAGTAATCAATTGCAAACAGCATCTTTTCATACAGAGCACCGATAACGTTGGTTCGCTTTTTACCTTGCCAATTGTAGCTATCAATACAAGGTGTACCAATTAATGTGTACCCATGAGAGCGAATAGTCTCGTACTCAAAGCCGCTTTCATCCATGTAAACAACGGGATAGCCTTGTTGTTTAAAGATATCAAGCTTACTGTGGTATATCGCTCTTTTGATCGGACACGCTTTTGGATGCTCTAAGGTCTTTTTTTTGACTGATACCAAGGCGCTTTAGGGCATGATAAATGCCTGTTTTACTACAGTTTAGACGACGTGCTCGCTCATACTGGTAATCATCAGGATATTCTTTGACATCATTAAGTAGCACGTCATCTGGTATTTTATAAGGTTTAGTTTGCCTTGTTGTTTTACTATGAACACGTCTCTTCCAGTTTTGTATGGTGGTTGGGCTGAGATTGTAGAACTCAGCTGCCCCGGCAAAGGTCATACCGTCATCTATACTTTTAAGAACTTGTCTACGAAAATCTAGTGAGTAAGTCATGGTCTTTATGACAACAATTAGGTTTGATTATTAGTTTATAACACTTTTAAGTGGGCTTGGCTATA
>NZ_CAJGZJ010000058.1 GCF_904846225.1 Psychrobacter immobilis
TAGACCTCTTGCAAAAGTAGCAGAGTATTTTACAATAACTAATCGACTCACAACTGGCTAGGAACCATGCCAAACATAGATAAGCTTCTCAAACAAAATAATGCTGGCTTTAAACGCTATACCGGTATTCATAAAGCCACCTTTAATGGCATGTTAGAAGCTATGCAACAATATGAAGCCGCCAAGACTAAATCAGACAGACCAAGTGCGCTTATTCTTGAGGAACAGATATTACTGTCCCTTACCTATTGGCGTGAATACAGAACGCTATACCACATCAGTATGGACTTTGGTATTCATGAATCTTCTGTTAGTCGTATTATTCGTAAAGTAGAAGACGTTCTTATTGATTCAGGCAAGTTTGAATTACCTAAAAAGCTTCCTAGTAGCGTTGATGATAATATTAATTGGTCAGTCGTCATTGTCGATGCCACCGAAACCCCAATTGAGCGTCCAAAAAAAACCAAAGAGACTACTACAGTGGTAAACGCAAACAACATACTTTAAAAGCGCAAGTCATTGTGCATTGGCAGACGGGTATGATACTTGACGTTCAAACTTGTAAAGGGTCTATCCACGATTTTAAGCTTTATAAAGATACTTGTCCTGATTGGCTTCCTAATGACGCTAAACTACTAGCAGATAGTGGCTATCAGGGCATTGGAAAGTTACATAAACAAACCTTCACCCCATTTAAAAAACCTCGTGGGGCTCAGCTGTTAGATCTCTGCAAACAAGCCAATCACTATCTGGCTAAGTTTCGTATTATGGTTGAACACAAAATAGGCTTAATTAAATTGTTTAAAATCGTGGCTCATAGATATCGTAACCGTCGTCAGCGCTATGATCTTAGAATGAAGCTATTCGCCGGTGTTGTTAA
>NZ_CAJGZJ010000059.1 GCF_904846225.1 Psychrobacter immobilis
CTAGGGCGTGTCTTCAATTCATTTTACAATGAACGATAGTACACGCTAGATAGAGCATTGACTTAAAATTACGAGCTAACTTCTCATATCTAGTAGCGATACTACGAAAGTGCTTAAGCCTTGCAAACATATTTTCAACAAGATGACGCAGTTTGTACAAATAGCTATCAAACTCTGGATTAGGCTGTTTGGCATTCTTCCTTTTAGGAACGACGGGTATCATATTATGGCTTCGAGCTTTGTCTCTGATAGCCTCTGAGTCATAGCCTTTATCAGCGATAAAGTAATCTGCTTGTCCAATCATTTCAATCAATTCACCTGCAACTTGACTGTCGTGGACTTCACCCCCAGTGATTTTAAAATTGAGCGGATATCCATCGGCATCACAGGATAGGTGTATCTTTGTAGTTGCGCCGCCACGGCTTTGTCCAATTGCTCGATCTTCATCAAGCCTAGCTCCACTTGCATGCTGATGACAGCGAACATAGCTTCCGTCTGTGAATACCCATTCTGTATCAATTTCTTTTCGTAAGCTAAAAAAAAATCCTCCCATAAGCCAGTTTTCGACCAGCGGTTGAAACGACTATAGGCTGTTTTCCACGAACATAATTCTTCAGGTATATCACGCCAAGGCGCGCCTGTGCGTAGTTTCCACAGTATGGCTTCCATGATCTCCCGGCTGTTTTGAGTTTGATAGCAGCCGTACTTTATCATCGTCGATTGCAATTGATCCCAAAGCGTATCTGTTAATGCTTTTCTTGTCATAACTTGTATTTCTCGCATCGACTCAATAGATGCGGTATTGTAACTATTATTTATGGCTTATCCAATTGAAGACATGCCCTA
>NZ_CAJGZJ010000060.1 GCF_904846225.1 Psychrobacter immobilis
CAGGTGTGGTTTGATTATTATCGTCAAGCTGCATAACTAAAATCTCCCAAGTTTAACTATACGGATTTGACGGCAGGAGTCATATTTTATTTATAGCAATTAAGTTGTTGCTCTAATTAACAATAGGATTTAACCGATGTTTAGATTAATAGTGAATTTTTTTAAAGGGATAGGTATTTTGCTTAATGGAACTGCTAAGTTCGCAGCAGACGCTAGTAAAGCGCTTGAAAACTCAGCGGATGAGATGCTTAAAGCTTCAACTCTAAGTAGAGCAAGAGCAGCTGAGAAGTACAAGAAAGACAAAGCCCAAATGGTAATAGATGGAGGCTATGAGTCTGAAGAAGCCATGGACAAAGCGCACGATGAATTACTTGAAAGTATTACGAAAAGATCTAAGCGATAATCGATGTAAAAGAATATAGAGATATTAATGATAGGAAAGAAGCTTTGCAGTAGTCGTTTATGCCTAGGAGTAAAGTCATTTAAGATATTTTCAGTGATTATTAATACTAAACTGCTTAATATATTAACGTATTAAGGCTCTTTTAGATTAGCTACAACCTTAATGGCCATATAGTCTCCAGGAAAGACTCGTAATTAAGAATTGAACCGCCCCGGGATTGTCGGAGACTCAACATTCTGAGAGAATACGACAATGAAAAAACAAACCTACACTCCTGA
>NZ_CAJGZJ010000061.1 GCF_904846225.1 Psychrobacter immobilis
ACCTAATACAGGTCAAGTTATACCTATATTTTAATCTATTGCAAGAGAAAATGACCTTCTAAAGGTCTTTTTATACGTCTAAAGGTGATAATGTCTTATGAGTAAGGGTGTTCACTCAGGTGATTCGCTGCTGTCCTCATTTATGATTTCATATAAATCACCAACATTGATTCTAAGATACGTGCATAAAGACTCGATGACATCTAGGTCAACTCGGGTGGCTTCTTCATGATACATGCGAGTAATGGTGCCACGATTGATGCCAGTATCCCTTGCGACATCGGCAATTTTAAGGCGTCTTTCGCCCATGATGGTCGATAAGTGACACTTCACCATAGTGGTTTCCTCATTAACGATTAGTGGTTTTTGATTGGTGAGCGGATTATAACGAATATGAGCGGCTAACGTATTCCTTTTAGTAGCTCAAATTGATATTCAATGGCGGCAATTTACCTAGTAGTAGGCAGTTTGTTATGCTGTCTTTAATACAGAACGTCTATCATGATGGATATACGCTAGTTAGAAAAGGCGATGCTATTTTTACTATGAAGTATTGCTATTAGTAGTAATGTGACGTACATTTTTAGTTATACTTATATACTTATATACTTATATACTTATATACTTATATACTTATATAC
>NZ_CAJGZJ010000062.1 GCF_904846225.1 Psychrobacter immobilis
TCCCCAACTCTATCTTACAATACAATTTATCTATTATAGATAGAAATAAGTATAATTAGATATATTTTATTTAGCTGCTTCGTAACCCTTTTGCATACTTTAAGTTATTTTTTAGCTAAGCATGAATGTATTGCCAAGTCAGCACTAAAATAGCCGCTGCCACGATCCAAGCAACAACGCCTAGCAGTAATGCTTTATATAAGCTGACGTAGCTGATGCTAAAAAACACCACAAGCGTATAAATAAGATGTGGGATGACACCCAGCATACTAAATATCAGTGCCACTCTCAGGTCTGCAGCATTACGCTCAGTACCAACGATGAAATGACTGATCAAAGTAAAAGTGGGAAAAAGTGGAGCGAGGGCAGCCAAATAGAAAAATCGGGTTTGCGCAAACAACTGAATCGCTAATACCATCAAGGCACCAATAAGCATTTTTAGCCAAATCACGGTAGATTATCTCCTGTTGGGTGCTAAGGGCTGAATATATCCGAACTTATAGTCAATCCAGAATAAAAGAGATACAACCCATATCATGAAACAGTTTAGGTAGATTATTCTCCATCCACCCTTG
>NZ_CAJGZJ010000063.1 GCF_904846225.1 Psychrobacter immobilis
ACCTCAACATCACGCGCTTCACATATCATAAAGACAAGCTCGGCACCAAAGCGTAATAATCTGTCCTTGTGGGTGATGACCAATCGTTCAATCTTGTTATCAAGAATATCATTCAGTAAGGTCTGTAAGCCTTTTTTCTTATAACTCATGCCACTACCAAGATCGGTTATGGTTTCAAAAACCCAACCTTGTTTGGCGCAGTAAAGTTCCAAAACCTGAGCTTGGCGAAGTAAATCATCTTTTTGGTCATGACTTGACACGCGAGCGTAAGTAATGGTTTTTCGATCCAACTTGGGTGGTGTATTTAAAGGGTGTGGTCTAATTTCACTTAAATCATACCGCCTGTGACCATTTTCTGTTCGCTTGGCAACCAACGTGCCATCCTCATCCCAACGCCGTAATGTGGATTGAGCAACCCCGAAATGCTTGGCCGCCTCCCCAATACTAACAAGTTTTCCCATATCCCCAACTCTATCTTACAATACAATTTATCTATTATAGATAGAAATAAGTATAATTAGATATATTTTATTTAGCTG